>CAVPYG010000073.1:0-14530 GCA_963709835.1 uncultured Acidobacteriaceae bacterium | reverse complement strand
GGAAGGTGGCGAGGCTGATGTAGCGCTGACCGTGGATTTCTGCGGGAACGGTAGCCATGCGGATATTGTAAAGCGCCGCGAGGGGTTTTTGCAGGGGAAGGGCGCCGGAATATCCCATGCAACTTCCCCATTGCCCGTTCTATCTTGACCGCTGGTGCTTGCGGTCACATACTGTAGCGGACTACTGAGGTACCGCATATGAGCGAGGCACTGAAGCGATGGGAAGGGCGCATTGTGGCCGGGAAGTTTCCGGTGGAGCGCTACCTGGGCGAATCCGACCACAGCGCTGTGTTTACCACCCTTAAGCAAGGCGGGGGCGATGCCGGCAAAGCCGTGATCAAGTTGATTGCCGCCGACGCGGCGGACGCGGAGCAGCAACTGCGGCGGTGCAGGGCGGCCCGAGAGTTAAGCCATCCTAATCTGATTCGTATTTTTGAGGCGGGACTGGAGGGCACGGCGCTGCTCTTTGTGGTCGAGGAGTATGCGGAAGAGAATCTTGCCCAGATTCTGCCGGAGCGGGCCTTGACGGCAGAGGAAGCGCGGGAGATGCTGCGACCGGTCCTGCGGGCGCTGCAATACCTGCACGGCAAGGGTTTCGTGCATGGACATATACAGCCGTCGAACATATTGGCCATTGGGGACCAGGTGAAGCTGTCGAGCGATTCTCTGGGAACTCCGGGCGAGAAGAGGCGCGGGGCGGCGAGCGCCTACGGGCCTCCGGAAGCAGTGAATTCGACGGCTGGCGATGTTTGGCAGTTGGGGATGACAATCGTTGAGGTGCTGACGCAGCACTTGCCGACTTGGGAGCGGACGCAGACGAGTGCGCCGCAGATACCGGCGACCGTCCCGGAACCATTCCGCGAGGTCGCCGCACATTGTTTGCAAGTCGAGGCAGGGAAACGATGGACGGTGGCGCAGGTTTTTGAGCGGCTGGGAGAGGCGCGGTCAATGCCGAGAACGGCCCGGGATCGGGATGTGATTGCTTCGTCGGCGATTTCTGGAAAGCGGAAGGCATCCGCAAAATGGCCTTACGCTCTGGGGTTGGCGGCGTTGATTGTGCTGGTTGTTGTTTTGGTCGTGCATTGGAGATCGTCGGGACCTGCGGCAGACGTGCAATCGACGCCAACTCGGTCGGAGCAGGCTTCGCCGCAGCCTGAGTCAGGGGTGACCGGAGGCGCTGCGAAGGCCGCCCCAGAGAACGAGGTGGTCCGCCAGGTGATGCCAAAGGTGTCGCCCGCCGCGCAAGGGACGATTCAAGGCACGATCAAGGTTCGAATCAAAGTCAGCGTGGATGCCGCAGGCAATGTGACCGACGCAACCCAGGAAAATGAGGTGTCGAGCAAGTATTTTCCGCGGGTTGCACTGGAAACGGCGCGGGAGTGGAAATTTGTTCCAGCACAAAGTGGCGAGCGGGAGTGGAGGCTGCTGTTTGCCTTTACCCGGGAGAGAACTGAGGTTTCGGCTACTAGCGTCCGGGCTCGGAAGTAGAAAGAAGGGCTGTACCGGAGGGGGCGTGGGGGAAACGCTTACGATTGGGTTCGATTTTTCCTTGCGACGTTGCCAGCCCATGCCTTCTGTTCGCCAGGCCTAGTGAGCGCCGCCAACTATCTTGCCTGTTTGCTGGCGTTTTCCAACCATGCGGCTGCTCTGGCTTCGGCTTCTGCCAGTTGTTGAGTAGACATGGCTCGGCTGACGTTCTTCTTGCCTTCTTCGATTTGCTCAAGCATCGGACCGACCGCTTTTTCCGCTAGCAAATACCAGGTATAGGCGGAAACCGGATCGGGTCGCCCGCCCGCGAACTGGCCATTGTGGGTCGGGCCAGCACTCGTCTGGCGGTCTTTCGCCTGACAATAATGCTCGGCCAGGCGAAGTTGTGCGGAGGGGTCGCCGGCCTCGGCGGCTTCCATCATGGCCGGGAATCCGCTGTTTTCCCCGTTGGTGAGTGGTGACTCGACCGGCGCTCCGTGCATCGTCAGGTAGAGCAATTCGGTGCGGCTGGAGACGCCCAGCTTGTCGAATATGCGGAACAGGTAGTTCTTGACCGTATGCGGGCTCAGGGCAAGGGTCTGAGCAATTTCTCGGTTCGACATCCCGCCAGCAAGGTGTTGGATGACCTGGCGTTCCCGCGCGGAAAGCAGTTCGATCCCCTTGTGATTGGTGGAGCGGACGCGCGGCGAGTTGGCGAGAGCATCGAGCGCGTGATCCAGATCGACGCTCCGTGCCCAGACCTGTCCTTCATGGACGGCGCGAATGCACTTGCAGAGACTCTCCAGCCGCTCTTGCTTGGAAAAAATCCCCCTGGCTCCGGCGCGAAAGCACTCGAGGACTACCTGCGGATTGGAGGAATCGAGCAGGATGATGCCCTTGATCTGGGGCCGGAGCGCGCGCATCTCTCGCAATACCTGAATCCCGTGGCCGGGCTGGTCGTCCAAGTTATTGCTGATGACCACGACGTCAATGGGCACGCGAGTGATGGCGGCGAGCAGTTCCCCGGAGTTCAGCGCCGCCGCCACGACCTGGAGACCGCGGTCGTTGCGCAGAGCCTCGGCTAAGAGTTGGGTGTGGATGCGGGTGCCGTCGGCAACCACGACACTGACAAAGTCCGAGCCCAGTTCTTCATTGGATGGCATCGAGTCTCCTGACGCTAGATACTTGCGATCCTTGCGGGAGAGCGGGAAGCATTCCCGCTGGCAAAGGCGATGGTCGCGGGGGAGAAGGACAATCGTACAAGAAGCCAACCACAGCCTCTGGCTACAGTTGAAAATGTACCACTAAACTTGTTAACCGGCAAGCAAAGGATTGCAACTAGTGCAAAGAAATGCATACACCTTCCAACCTATTGTTACGGCCTCGTCAATTCCAAGATCATCGCCAGCTCCAGCTGTCGCTTCTCCCTGGTTGTGACTTTTTATTGTTCGTATATCTATATACTATAATTACAATATAAACAATGATTTAAACATAATATTTAAACTTGTATATGATGGTTACGAATGCCTAGGTACCATGTCGTTGGCGCGCTGTACCACCCCTGTGCCAAAGAACAACATCTCTAGTCTATCCAACTCCTTAACGAGAAAATAAGCTCATGTACAAAAGGAGTCGTTACGGCCTGGGATCTTCTACCACTTGCACGCCGTTGCAAATGACGTTAGTTTCGGTTAACTAGTAACTCCCCCCAGTTCTACTTGTTAATCCTCCCCCCGAAAATGCTGAAGAGATGTCCCGTGCCTTCCAGGCGGACCCAGTGCGATGGGACCCAGAGGGCGAAGCTGTGAATAGTTCAAATATGAGCAGCGCCAATCAAAGCTACGAAATGAGCCACGAACCGATCCCATTTGTATCGCAGGCAGATTTGCGCTGGTACGCGCTGCACACTCGCGCTCGCCACGAAAAAGCGATCGAGCGGCGGCTGCGCGATCAAGGCATGGAAACCTTCGTGCCGACCACGATGGAAGTGCATCGCTGGAGCGATCGCAAGAAGAAAGTGGAAGTGCCGTTGTTCAACTGCTATGTGTTCCTGCGTTGCGCTCTGAGCGAAGAAGACCGGAAGCGCGTGTACCAGGTGGAGAGCGTGCATGGATTTGTGGGCAGTCGTGGGGTCGCCTTGCCGATTCCCGACGAACAGATCGAGAGCATTCAGAAGGTCCTGGCCGGGACTGCGCCCTGGCGGTCGCACCCTTTCCTTAAAGTTGGGCAGCGAGTGCGGGTGCGCGGCGGAGCGATGGACGGAGTGGAAGGCGTGTTCTTGTCGGAGAACGGAGACCACAGCCTCATCATTTCCATCGAGGCGATTCAGCGCTCGATGGCCGTGCGCATCGATGGGTACGACGTCGAGCCAGTCTGAAGAGCGGGTCTCAGGCCTTAGGTCTCAGGTCTCAGAAAAACCAAACCAGGAATAGCATAACCGGAAGGAATCGTTGCAGTCCGTCAATCCCGCAACTTCCGAGTGATCCGCAGTTTTCTCACCATATTTCGTCGGGCATTAACAATCATGTATCAACCAGAAATCGAGCGAATCGGAGACGAGCTGTATTTCATTGCGGCGAGCGCGGCCACACGCCGGCTGCGCACGCAAGCGGAATTGCTCTCGCAGACCGACGTGCCGGTGCTGATTCGAGGAGAAGCGGGGAGCGGGAAGACAACCGCGGCCCGGCTGATCCACTCGCTTTCGATCCGTTCCAGCTTCCAGTTCATGCGGGTGAAGTGCGCGGTGCTGACCTCGGACCTGCTGGAAAACGAGCTGTTCGGTTACGAGCACGCTTCCGCCAGCGGACGGCCCGAATCGACGCCCGGGAAGTTTGAACAATGCGCCAAGGGAACGATCCTGCTGGATGAATTCGATGTCATGCCGGACGCGGTGCAACGGCGGCTTCTGAAATTGCTTGAGACGGGAGAGTTTGTGCGCCGCGGCGGGCAGAATCCGATCCGGGCCAATGCGCGCATTATCGCGGCCACGAGCGGCGATCTGGAGCTGGCGGCGGCGGAGAAAAGGGTCCAAGAAGAGCTGTTCTACCGCTTGAGCGTCTTCGAGTTGCGCGTGCCGCCGCTGCGAGAGCGCCGCGAAGAAATCCCGCTTCTAATGGGGCACCTGATGAACCGCCTGACCCGGCGCTATGGAGTGCCCGCCCCACGCTTTTCCAGCGTGCTGCTGGATGCGTGCCAGCACTATGCGTGGCCCGGGAATTTGCGCGAATTGGAGAACTTCGCCAAACGCTTCCTGGCCCTCGGCGATGAAGAGTCGGCGTTGCGCGAATTGCATTCGCATCCAGGATTCGGATCAGCAAGCTCGGGTGGGAATGGGAACGGCGTTGACAACGCGACAACCAGCCTTTACCCGCACGCCCTGCCCGCTTTGGGCCCGCACCGGACGGAAGAGAGTTCGTCGCTGAAGTTGCTGGTAAGAAACGCCAAAGGGGAAGCCGAACGCGGCGCGATTGCTCACGCGCTCGAACGGACCCAGTGGAACCGGAAAGCGGCAGCCCGTTTGCTCAACGTGAGCTATCGCGCGCTGCTCTACAAGATCCAGGAATACCAACTGGCGCCGCCGGTATCTGGCAGAGTTTTTGGCATCGACGTTATTCGCCAAGCGAAATAACCTTGCCAGAGAAGCGGCTGCGATTGAGCCGCACGCTGTGGCGCCAGGGGTTTGAAAAAAGCCAGGCTTGCACGAAGCACCAACGAACCCATGAATGGCTGAGAGGCATTGCTGATGAAGAAACCCATGAAACTCCATCGAATCCTGCCCGTTCTTACGCTCGTGGCACTATTGTTCGTCGGAGCGTTAGCGCAATCCAATTCCGCACCCCAACCCAGAGCGCCCGCCGCCGGCCAGCAGACCGCTGCCAAACGAACGGCCGAAAAACCGAGTGAAGGCCAGCCAGCCGCACATTCGGATAGTTCCTACGTGATTGGCGCCAACGATGTCCTGGCAATCAATGTTTGGAAAGAGCCGGACATCTCACGTTCGGTCCCCGTTCGTTCCGATGGAAAGATTTCTTTGCCGCTAGTGGGAGAACTGCAGGCGAGTGGTCAGACGCCACAGCAACTGGAAGAAGACATCACGAAGCGCCTGCGGAACTATATCTCCGAGCCGGAAGTCACGGTCATCGTTACCGCTAGCAAGAGTCAGAGAGTGAACATCATGGGTATGGTGAATAAGCCTGGCGCCTATTTATTGACCAGCACAACCACCGTGCTCGACGCGATTGCGATGGCCGGGGGGTTCAAAGACTTCGCGAGGCAGAAGTCGATATATGTTCTTCGACAAGCTCCCGACGGAACGCAGAAACGAATCCCGTTTAACTACAAAGAAGTAATCAAAGGGCAGAATTCGGAACAAAACATCCGTCTGCAGGCCGGCGATACCCTGGTGGTTCCGTAGGGATGGTTATGAGCATTCGACGCTGTTTGATTCTCGTGTGGATGTTGGCCGCGTTGCCGGTTGTCTCGATGGGCCAGGATCAACCTTCGCAGAACTCGACGACACAGACTTCCAGCGATGATGGCACAGTAAAGACGCCTCCGGCTGCCGCACTCTCCTCCATAGCAGGATTGCAACCGGAAGGCGTCACCGAAGAGGACACCGACAGCGGTTTGCCGCAGATACCGGCACTGCTCGGGGGGCAAGGAGCTTCTACGGCTTTTCTCTCGGAGTTACAAAGATCGAACTACCTGCGGGGCGGAGTGAATGTGGGCGCCACCTACGACGACAACCCGCTGCTGCTTTCAACCGGGCAGCAGAGCAACACCAGCGAAACGATCTTCCCCAACATCAAGATTGACGAATCGACGTCTCGGACGCGCTGGACCCTGGGATACGCTGGCGGCCTGACTGTCAATCAGAAGATCACGACCGAGAACCAGGGATCGCATAATGTGTTTTTCGATTCGCAGTTCCGGCTGAGTCCGCATCTGAATCTGCGGGTGGCAGAGAGTTTTTTCCTGACCACGGGATTGTTTGACGCGGGGAACGGCATTGAAGGGGTCCCCGGCTCGGGCGGGCCGAACGCCAGTCTGATTACTCCGTTGTCCACGCAAAGATCGACCGTAACCACGGTAGAGACGAACTATCACTTTGCTTTGAACGATCTGATCGGGGCGAGCGGCTCGTACAATGATCTACATTTCAGCAATCCCGCCGTGGGCGCGCAGTTGCCGCTGACGGATACACAAACCGCTTCGGGATCGGCCTTTTGGCTGCACCGGATCTTCGGCTCGGACTGGGCCGGTGTAAGTTACCGTTTCGACCGGATCACCTTCAATGGCGGCAGCGGCGAAAGCCAAGTTCATAGTTTCATGGCCGTGGACACACTGAACATTTCGAAACGATTTACGCTCACGGGATTCGGTGGTTCGCAGTACTCGGAGAACCAAGGTGTGTCTCCCAGTGGGTTGCCGCCCGCGACGAATGGCTGGTCGGCAGCGGGCGGAGCCGAAGGCGGCTGGCAGGCCCAGCGCACCAGCGTCTCCGTCGGGTATTCCCGCAGGATCAGCGACGGCGGCGGCGTTTTGGGTGCGGTGCGTTTGCAGAATTCGTATGGCACTTTCCGTCGCGAACTGGTTCCGGGATGGGCGGTTGCTCTCACCGCCAGTCATGGCACGAACCAGGCGATCAGCGTGGTTTCGGCGGGCGGCGCTAGTTCCATCGACTTAACTTCGGCGGGCATCTCGCTGGAGCGTAATGTGGGCAAGAGTGTTGGGCTCCGCCTGGGATACACGCACGACTTTCAAGAACAGATTTATGCGCCGACAGCGCCCACGCCGTCGTTCGATGCGAGCCGCAATCGATTTTTTGCGACCCTCTCTTACCAGTGGGCCAAACCCTTAGGAAAGTAGTCATGGAAGAAGATCTGCAACAATCAAGCGAGTTACCCGACTTTGCCGAGATCAAGGGAATCGTCCGCCGGCGGCGGTGGCAATTTCTCGTGCCTTTTTTTTGCGGTTGGGCGCTGGTCTGGGGAGCGAGTTGGTTGATCCCGTCGACCTACCGGTCGGGCACACTCATTCTGGTCGAGCAGCCGTCGGTGCCGGAGAAATATGTTGTCTCCAACATCGACAGCGACATCCAACATCAGCTGGACAGCATTACACAGCAAATCCTCAGTCGCACGCGTCTAATCCGAATCATTGACTCTCTCGGTCTCTACGCCCAGGAACGCAAGCACGCCAGCCCGGACGATCTGGTCGCGAAGATGACCCAGGACATCGACATCGAACTGTCGCGCGGCGACGATCGGAAGCTCTCCGCCTTCAATATCTATTACGCGAGTCGCGATCCCAAGATGGCGCAGGCGGCCACGGCCGAACTCGCGAATCTCTTCATCACGGAGAATCTGGAGCAGCGGCAGGAGCGTTCCGAGAACACGACCAAGTTCCTCGAAGATCAGCTCGATCAGGCGCGCGCAAAACTCGCGGCACAAGAAGCGAAATTGCGTGTCTTCAAGGACCAACACCTGGGCGAGTTACCAAACCAGACGCAGAGCAATCTCCAGATCCTCGCCGGTCTTCAGAACCAGGTGCAGGCGAATCAGGATTCGTTGAACCGGGCCAAGCAGCAAAACACCTATCTGGAATCGCTGCTCAATCAATATCGGGCCGTGGAGAGCGGTGCGAAGCCGGGTGAGGTCGGCGGGCCGGCCGGGCTGGCCGAGATTGACAAAGAGCTGGATCAGCTGAAGGCGCAGTTGGCGGATTTGACTTCTCACTACACCGATAAGCATCCCGACGTTCGCAAGACCAAAGAGCAGATTGCACGGACCGAGCAGATGCGCGAACGGATCGTCGCTGACGTGAATAGTCGAGCGGCTAACCCCAGTCCGGAACCAGCCGCCGTCCCTGCATCACTGGATCCGAAGAGTGCGCCAACGCTGGAGCTGGAAAGTCAGCTCAAGGCCAATCGCCTCGAAATTGCGAATCGAGAAGCGGAAATCAAGGATGAGCAAAGCAAGATCAACCAATACCAGGCGCGTCTGAATATGGCCCCGGTGATGGAGCAGCAATTCGCCGATATCACGCGCGACTACGACCAGTCGAAGGCCGATTACGAATCGCTGCTGGCCAAGAAAAACCAGTCGGAAATGTCGACCGACCTGGAGAAAACGCAACAGGGCGAGCATTTCCGCATGTTGGATCCGCCGAATCTTCCGGTAAGACCGTACAAGCCGAACCGTCTGCAGTTGTGTGGCGCCGGATTGGCGTTGGGTCTGGTCCTTGGCGGGGGCTTCGCTTTCGGCCAGGAAAAGCTGAGCGGCAAGATGTACAGCGAGCGCGAGATCAAAAAGGTGGTCCCCTTCGACGTGATTGCGGAAATTCCGCTGATCGAAAGCGCCGAGGAACAGTCGTCCCACCGGCGCGGCGCCTGGATTGCGGGTGCGGCAGCGGTTGTGGTCGCAGGTGTCATCCTGTTGGGATCCGCGGTAACTTATTTATACGGCTAGAAAACATGTACAAGAGCTTTTACCAACTACAACGAAACCCGTTCGAGATTACGCCGGACCCGTCGTTTTTATTTCCCACGACGCGGCATAATGAGGCGCTCGCCACCTTGTACTACGGAGTGACGGCGCACCGTGGGTTCGTGGTTTTGACGGGCGAGGTGGGCACGGGAAAGACGCTCATCCTGCGCTCGTTGCTGGGGTTGCTGCAGCGCCGCGATATGGCGTTCGCACTGATATTCAATCCGGCGCTTTCGCCCGTGGAATTCATGCGCTATATCGCGCTCGATTTCGGATTGCCGGTCGCGGGCAAGGCCAAAGACGAGTTGATCCATGTGCTCAACGGCTTCCTGGTGCAGAGACATCAAAAGGGACTGACGACAACACTGGTGGTGGACGAGGCGCACCACCTTTCGGCGGAAGTACTCGAAGAGATACGGCTTTTGACCAATCTGGAAACGTCGCGGCAGAAGTTGCTGCAAATCGTGCTCGCGGGCCAACCGGAACTCGACCGGAAACTCGATTCCCATGAACTCCGCCAACTCAAACAACGGATCGCGCTGCGCTGCCATCTCGACCCGCTGACTCCGAGCGAAACCCGGGAGTACGTGGGCCGCCGCCTCCAGATTGCGGAAGCGCCCGTCACCGGCGAGATTTTTTCCAAGCCTGCGCTGGAGGCTGTGTTCTACCACTCGCGGGGCATTCCGCGGCTCATCAACACGGTCTGTGAGAACGCGCTGCTGGCGGGTTACGCGCAGAACGCGGTCACGATTACTCCGGAAATCGTGGATGGCGTCGCGCGCGATTTACGGCTCGGGGTGGTGACCGTCGATCCGAAAATCAACGGCGGGCTTCGGCTGGCGAAAGGCGAGGAGCAGCACGAACTTCTGCTGGCGGTCAAGACGCTGCTCGAAGTCCATGACCGAATGCAAGAAATAAAAGGGGACGCGAAGGGCCGGCTGCAGTAGAGGACAGGTTGCCTCCATTATGAGCTATATCTTTGAAGCGTTGCAGCGAGCGGAAGCCGAGCGGGCGGGCGGAAATCTGCCGAGAAAAGCCGACTCGGCTGCCGAACTGTTGCAAGGGGTCGAACGGGAAATCGAGCGCAAGCTGCCGGTTCTGGAAATGCCGCCGCTGGGAGAGAAGCCGGGACCTTCCGGGCCAGAGAACTTTGCCGCCGCGAAATGCCTGGTGCCCGCAGTGCGGGCGGATTCCAGGATGGTCTGTATGACCGAACAGGGCGGAATGGCGGCGGAGAAGTTTCGCGTGCTGGGATTGAAGCTGCGGCACCTGCGTGAGCGGCGCAAACTCAAACGCATCGTGATTACCAGCAGCATTCCAGAAGAAGGAAAGAGCCTGGTCGCCGCCAACCTTGCGCTCAATCAATCCCGCAGCAAAGTTTTGCACGCCGTCCTCATCGATGGCGACCTGAGGCGGCCCCAGGTGGGAAGCCGTTTCGGTTTTCATCACAACCTGCCCGGACTCAGCGAAGTCCTGCGGGGAGAGCGTCCGTTGTCGGATGTCGTCTACCGACTCGCGGGCTCCGGCCTCTGGTTTATTCCGGCAGGTATGACTCCCGAGAATCCAATTGAACTCATGCAGTCGGCCCGGCTGCAGCAGGTGCTCGAAGAACTCGAAATATTTTTCGACTGGATCCTGATCGACACCCCACCGGTCCTCCCTCTGGCGGACACGCCGCTCTGGATGAAACTGGCGGATGGGGTGCTGCTGGTGATCCGCGAGGGCGTTTGCGAGAAAAGGCAAGTAGAGCGGGCGCTGGAGATCATCGACCCTGCTACCATGATCGGTGTGGTGATCAACAGTTGCAGCGGCAATGAGCAGAAGGAGTATTATGAAAGATATAGTGCGGCGTCTTCTTCCCCCTCGGCCGAAAGTTGAAATTTAGTCCTTCCCCCGTTTTTGGGCTCGACCTCCCCCATTGAAAGCCAATTCTGTCCGCGAGACTACGATGCGCTGGTTGCAAGCGTAGCGCGCAAGGAGATGTATCTGTGGCGTCAACATCGCTAAAACCGCAATCCATCAACCGCAAGCCTCAACCGCAGAACTTGCTCGACCCTCAAGATGTTCTCTCGCAAGAAGCTTTCCGCAGCGTGATCGCGCGGGAACGCAAGCGCAGCGAGCGTTCGCAGCGGCCGTTCGTGCTGTTGCTGATCGACACCGGGCGTAGGGTGCCGGCAAACGGGCAAGGCCGCGTTTTGCTGGACATGCTTTCCGCGCTCGGGGGAGCGACCCGTGAGACCGACATGACCGGCTGGTACACGGAAAACTCGGTGCTGGGAGTCATGTTCACCGAGATCGATCTGGACAACAACTCCGTTCTCAGTACCATCCTTTCCCGGGTCGGCGCTGTACTGCGCGACCGGCTCGACTCCGAGCAGTTCAGCCGCATCAAGTTTTCCTTCCATGTGTTTCCCGACGACTGGAACTCCGAGGACCAGAATATGGACCGCCCCAGCAATCCCACCTTTTACCCCGACTTGGAGAAGCGCCAGGAGTCGAAGCGCGTAAGTCGCGCCATGAAGCGGATGATCGACGTTCTGGGAAGCCTGTCATTGCTGGCCATCTTGTCGCCCGTGCTGTGTATCATCGCGGCGGCCGTCAAACTGACTTCCCGCGGGCCGGTTTTGTTCCGGCAGAAACGCATCGGCGAGCATGGGACCCCCTTCACCTTTCTAAAATTTCGCTCGATGTACATGAACAACGACGCCAGCGAGCACAAGGAATATGTTCTCCAGTTGATTGCCGGACAGGCTGAAAAGAAGTCCGCCAATGGCAACGGAAAGGGCGTCTTCAAGCTCACCAACGATCCCCGGATAACACCGGTGGGCAGGGTTCTGCGGCGGTCCAGCCTGGATGAACTACCTCAGTTGCTCAATGTGCTGCGCGGCGAGATGTCGCTGGTTGGACCTCGTCCGCCCGTGCCCTATGAAGTAGAAGCCTACGCAACGTGGCATCGCCGTCGTCTGCTGGAAGCCAAGCCGGGAATCACCGGACTCTGGCAGGTGTATGGCCGCAGCCGAGTCGAATTTGACGACATGGTGCGCCTGGATTTGCGCTATGCCCGGGATTGTTCGCCCCTGCTCGACCTGAAAATTCTCTTGCAGACCCCAAGAGCGGTCATGAGCGGAGACGGCGCCTGTTAGTACGGTGACCGCGCGATGAGCGATGATATGGAGGGACGGGCGTTCGCCCATTCCTGCCGGGCGGCGCCGCCCGGGCCTCCACGCGGCGAATTTCTCTGCGACGTTCCCCACGAATACTTTCCCAATTACCAGTGTTTCCCCCAATTGCAAGCTGACTGAGAAGGTGAATTCTTATGCTTAGGTTTGGTGTGATCGGATACGGCTATTGGGGGCCGAATATCGTGCGCAATCTCCGCGCGCTGGAAGATTGCGAGGTCGTCGGAATCTGCGATCAGACTCCCGCAGCCCGCAAGCGCATACAGGCGGCACATCATGGGATTCCCGTCCATAGCGATGCCAACCAACTGATCAAGTCGCTCACTGTGGATGCGATCGCGGTGATCACTCCGGTGTGGTCGCACTATGAATTGACGAAGGCGGCGCTGGAAAACGGCAAGCACGTGTTTGTGGAGAAGCCCTTCACCAGCAACGCCGCGCAAGCGGAGGAGTTGATCGAACTGGCCGCCCGGAAAAACCTCCATATCATGGTGGACCACACGTTTTTGTTTACTGGCGCGGTGCGCAGAATACAGAAGCTGCTGGCCGATGGGACGCTCGGCAAGCTTTACTACTACGATTCGACGCGGGTGAACCTCGGCCTGTTTCAGCACGATTGCAACGTCATCTGGGACCTCGCGCCACATGACCTGTCGATCATGAACCACTTGCTGCACAAGGACGCCGAGGCCATCTCGGCCACCGGGCAAGCGCACCTCAACACTCACGAGGACATCGCTTTCATCACCGCCTACTATCCGGACAAGATGATCGCGCACGTCAACGTGAATTGGATTTCGCCGGTGAAAATTCGAACGACGTTGATCGGCGGCGAAAAGAAAATGCTGGTGTGGAACGATCTTGAGGCCGACGAGAAATTGAAGATTTACGACAAAGGCGTGGATGTGAAGAGCCAGCAGGGCGTGTACAACTTGCTGGTCAGTTACCGCTCGGGCGACATGTGGGCGCCGCAGGTTGAACAGGTGGAGGCGCTGAAGTTGGAGCTGGGCTACTTCGTGGAATGCATCAAGAAGAACGAGGCGCCGTTCAACGACGGCCGCGCGGGATTGAAGGTCGTCCGCATGCTGGAAGCGGCGAACAAATCGCTGGCCAAACGCGGGGAACTGGTCTACGTGTAACTCCGCCCAGGTGCGGGCAATTTACGCGGCGTTTCAGCTAGGGGGATTTCAGCGGTTTGAGAGACAAATTTCATGGATGAATTTCTCAGCATTGCTCCAAGCGTCAAACTCGGCCGGGATGTCAAACTTTCCAAGTTCATCAACCTCTACGGCTGCGAAATCGGCGACGAGACCAAGATCGGCGCGTTTGTGGAGATCCAGAAAAACGCTTCGGTGGGCAAGCACTGCAAGATCTCCAGCCACACCTTTATCTGCGAGGGCGTGACCATCGAAGACAACGTTTTCATTGGCCACGGCGTAATGTTCATTAACGACTCCTACCCGCGCGCCACTGCGGTTGGCGGAGGTCTGCAGACCGAGGCCGACTGGAAGGTCGAGAAAACAATCATCAAGAAAGGCGCCTCGATCGGATCGGGTGCCACCATTCTCGCCAACCTCTGCGTTGGTGAAAACGCCATCGTAGGAGCGGGCGCAGTCGTCACGAAAGACGTTCCCCCCAACACCATCGTTGCCGGTAATCCGGCAAAATTCTTCCGTCAACTTTAATACTGGAGTCAAGCAATGAGTCAGTCGCAGGGCATTCCTTTTCTCGATCTGGTTACACCCCACGTCGAACTCGAGCGGGAGCTAACGGCGGTCTTTCAAAAGGCATTGCGCACCGCGGCCTTCATCGGCGGCGCGATGGTCGAGGATTTCGAGCAGGCCTTCGCCGCCTTCTGCCAGGCAGACCACGCGGTTGCCGTCAATAGCGGCACAGACGCTCTCCGCTTTGCCCTGATCGCCGCCGGGGTGAAACCGGGTGACGTCGTCGGTCACTGTCCCACACACGTTCATCGCCACCACGGAAGCGATATCACAGGCCGGGGCGCAGCCGGAATTCGTCGATATTGACGAGCGTACCTACAACATCGATCCCACAAAACTCCACGCCTACCTGGAAAGTCAGTGCACGCGGAAGGATGGTCGGCTCATCAGCAAACGCAGCGGAGTGTGACCCAGATGATCAGCAGGCCATGATTGATTTTTGATTTGGTCATCTCATCTCGGCGGGAGTGGTCAACATGGTTAATGAGAACCAGCCGTATGCATGGAACTGGCCCCAAAACACTCTGTCTATCTCTCTCTCTCTCTCTCTCTCTCTCGCTCACGCCTTCGTCGTCTGTGATCATCAATGATATCAATCAAAGAAGAGAGCGCAGGGCCAAAAGAGAGCTCTCTCTCTCTCTCTCTCTCTCTCTCTCTCTCTCTTTTCTTC
>CAVPYG010000072.1:0-17612 GCA_963709835.1 uncultured Acidobacteriaceae bacterium | reverse complement strand
CACTGCCCCCATGTCGGTCCCGAAGGCAATCTTGACTCCCGCCTTCAACGCCTTGCGAAACGACTCTTCGTGCATGGAAGCGCGCTTGCGGTCGCGCTGGCCTCTCACCGTATCCGCCGGCCCCCAGCCTTCGTAATAAATATTCAGCGTCGCGCACAGCCATGTGCCCTGCCGCACCATCTGCGCGATCTGCGAGTCCGTCAGGCCGAGTCCGTGCTCGATCGAATCGCAGCCGCCATCGAGCGCCCGCTGCATGCCTTCTCCGTTGTAGGCGTGGCATGCCACTTTCTTTCCCCAGCCATGGGTTTCGTCCACAATCGCCCGCAGTTCCTCCACCGTCAGCGTCGGCTGCGATTCCAGTTCGCCGTTCTTGTTGAGCCACGAACGATGCGTCATATACACCTTGATCCAATCCGCCCCGTGGTCGAGTTGCTCGCGCGCGGCCTTGCGGGCTTCGACCGGCCCGTCAATAATCTGCACACCCTTCGGCACTTCGATCTCCGGCGCGTAACCCTCCAGCGGATAGCCGCCCGTGGTCGAGATGGCGCGCGTCGAAACGAACAAGCGCGGCCCGGGAATGTATCCGCCCTCAATCGCCTGCTTGATGCCCACATCGCCGTAGCCCGCGCCTTCGGTTTCCATGTCGCGCAGCGTGGTGAATCCCTGTTCCAGCGCGCGCCGCACCGAGACCGTAGCCCGTGCCGCGCGAAACGCCAGCGAATACTTCAGCAGTTGAATGTCGTATCCGCCCTCGGCCGGATCTTCACCCTGCAAAAAAATGTGCGTGTGCGCGTCAATCAGCCCTGGCAGCACCGTCGCCTTCGAAAGGTCGATGAAGGTGGCGCCCGCCGGCAGCTTCGACAGAACGCCTGCCGCTCCCGCATCCGCGACCCCGGTAATCGTATTTCCGCGAATGGTGATGACCTGATCGCGCCGGGCCGTACTCGACACGCCGTCAATCAGCACTCCCGCGCGGATCACCGTCACCGGCGCGGGCGCGTCTTTCTGCGCCCAGGACTTCGAAGCGAGCGGCAAGAAACTCAATAGACAAATCGGCAGAACCATCCAACGCTTCATGGCAAACCTCCGGGAAAACCGGATTGTACTCCTCACCAAGCCAAGGAAAAACCCCCATTCACGCAGTTTTTGGGAAGGGCACGACGTCACAGGCCGCCAAAAGAAGCCGTGTGTCAGTTTTGTTTTGAAGGGGCGCGGTTTTAGCCGCTGAGGGCAATGGTCGCGCGCCACAAAGGTTTGGCGGCAACCTTATCCCGCAGCAGCGCCCGCCCGGCGCGGAATGCGCAGAACGAATCCACCAGGACCGCCGTCACTGACTATCAGCGACGCTCCGGAACTTTCCAGCACACGGCGGGCGATCGCAATCCGCACCCGGCGCAAAGTTAACACCGATTCTGAAGTTGCCCCCTCCGCGTCGCGCTTCGTCTGCGAGCAAGTTGCGCTCTGTTCCCGATTGCCAAAACCCGGCTCGCGAAAATCACAGCCGCGTTCCACCCGCAGCACCACTTCCGCCGGTCCCTCGCCCAGCAGAAGCGTAACTTTACCGCCCGCCGCTTGCCCTTCAATCGTCGCCATAATCAAATACTGCAGAGCCAGCCGCAGTTGCGACTCCGGCACAGGCAGCGTGCCCGAGCAAGTTCCCACCGTGCGCATCTGGATGCCGCGTACTGCCGCGATCGTCGCCAGTTCCTCGACCACGCTCCGCAGCACCGCCGCCAGCGCGACACCGTCAGCTTCCCGCCCCGCCTGCTCGGCATGCAGATACTCCCGCATCAACTGCACCATGCCAATCGCTTTCTCGGTCTGTTGCAGCGCCGCCGAAATACTTTCCTGCCGCTGCTCCGCAACCTCCTCCAGCGAGAGTTCCAGCGAACAGCGCAACCCCGTCAGTGGCTGGCTCAGCGAGTGCAGCAATTCGCCGAGCACATCCGGCCCTCGTGGCGTCGAAAAAGAATGCGGACTCGCGCTCATGCCGGCATTCCGTCCGGACTCATCTGATATCCCACGCCGCGCACCGTGTGAATCAACGATGGCGTGAAGCCGTCATCCACCTTGCGCCGCAGGTAGTTGATGTAAACGTCCACCACGTTGGTCGTGGAATCGAAGGTCAGGTTCCAAACGTGTTCGATGATCATCGCCCGCGTCAGCCGCCGCCCCGCATTGCGCATCAGGTATTCCAGCAGCGCGAATTCCTTGGCCGTCAATTCAATATGACGCCCGGCACGATTGACTTTGCGCTCCACCCGGTCCAAACAAAGATCGCGCACCGTGAGCACCGATTCCGACGGCAGATGGCTGCGCCGCAATAACGCCCGCGCCCGCGCCGATAGTTCGAGATACGAAAAAGGCTTGACCAGATAATCGTCCGCTCCCGAATCCAGGCACTGCACGCGGTCTTCGATCCGGCTGCGCGCGGTCAGAATCATCACCGGCAAATTAGCCTTGCGCTGCCGCAAACTCTTCAGCACCGCCAGCCCATCAACTCCAGGCAAATTCAGATCGAGCACCACCAGGTCGTAGTCGAACTCCATCGCCATCGCCCGGCCCTGATTACCCTCGTTGGCCACGTCCACCGCATGATGTTCCGCTTCCAGCCCCTTCCGTATAAAACTGGAAAGCGCCGCGTCGTCTTCCACAATAAGAATTCTCATGAGATTTTTCTAAGTCGAATAACTATGAAGCGATTTTCATTCTCGACCGATTAGTAGAAGCACACAAGATAACCAGATCGTTCAAAGGGACGTACTTAGGAAGGAAATCACTAAAGTTGCAAACGGGTAGGGCCTGTGTGGTGACGGGGCTCCGCCCCGTCCAAGCCGAACAAGACTCGGCGAATGCCTGTGGTCAAGGCGCACTTTGCGTCCGATGTCGCTTCCGGTGTAAACTGATATTTAGCAGCACAATATCTGTAAAGCCACCCGAACGATCTCCATAAAAATCCAAGGTTCCAGCCCGGCCGCTCGACCGGAATCGCATTCTCTTTGAAAGGAGACTTATCTGTGAAAAAGAGGAAACATATGAAAACGGCTGCTATTCAGGTCAAATTCCAATTCCGGGGGAAACGACTCGAAATCGCTCTTGTTGTTCCGCCGGATATGGAGAAGCGCCTGTACCGCCGGCTTCGGCGGCGATTCGAAAGAAACTAGCCGAACCAACCCGCTGGGCCGGGAATACTCTCCTTCCCGGTCCAGCATCACTGATGTAAGACACTAACCCTGGGGCGATGGCTTGATTTTGGAGGCGCGAGAGTGGCAAAATCGGACTTCCCTCCCCTTGAGTTTTTCTCTCGCTTGATACAACCGCTGGAGGTAATCACTAATGTACTGCCAACAGTGCGGCTCAGTGGTTGACCAGAACGCCCAATTTTGCCAGTCTTGCGGGAAACTGCAATCGCCAGGCCCCTCGCCTGTCGTTCCGACGATGAATGCATCACAGGCATCACGCCAGGATGCGCCTTCCAGAAAACGCCCGCAGTCCAAGATTCTCTGGTTAATAGTGGGCGGAATAACCATGGCTGTCATCGCAGTAATAATTATCAGATCGCCATCGGATGGTTCGGCCCCACCAACCGATCAAGGATCGGCATTAGACTCCGTCTCGCAAACACAGATCGTTCGCCCATCGATCCCCCCGCCGAAGTTTCGAATCTACAAATTCAAGACCGGTGAGCCGACTTCTGTGGTCGTGCCCCTAAAAACAACCGACGAGCAATTGAAGAGCCTGCTTTGGTTCTTTCGCGAGAAGATTCGGTCTCATCAGCTAGGGGACATCGGACTTGCGCAAGCCACAGCGGATTATGAAGACTCGGGAATACTCGCTATCTATCGTGGAGAAAAATGCGCGAATGAAAACTACGTTGACACAACGTCGCCATGCGGTTATGGGGATCATGACGACGCCTACTACCAATGGGGGATCGAGGGCGACCCGAGCAAGGATACGGGAGGCGTTCGAGTGAAGGGTGATGTGAGTGCCGTCTTCGATTACAACGATGGATGGCGGCCCGCTGGTACGCCGAAAGAACCGAACAAAACGGATGCGGCGGGCACAATGAGAGATGGGGGTGAATCGAAACCCAACAAAATAGCGCTGGTTGTCATTGATGGCGGGGCCTCAATCGACAGGTGGCCAGTCGGCAGGTCCAAATTGTGTAGTTGGCACGTAAATCCGTCGGACTACAAATACTTCCTGATCTGTCCTGCTAACAGCGTTGACGCAGGAAATAAGATCATAGTTTCAGATTTCACGCCCGAAGTGCTTATCTCTTATCCCGACGGGCTAGGTCCAAGCAGTCCAACGTCTCTCAATTGCACACGTTATTCCGACCGCGCCGATAGTAGATCGAGCGGCCCGTATCTGGATTGCCACTGAGAACAGGCCTACCAGACCTCGGCAAGACTGTTCCTTTATGATATGAAAATCTATGAAGTAGGGGTCTTCTATGAGCATAAAAGCTAAACGCGGCAAGAAGATGCATAAGGGGAAGTGGAAACTTGCTTCACCCGGAGGACTGGCGTTCACGGGAACGCTGCGGGCGAACATACGCGTCCACTAAGGGCGAGAGGGTTGCGATCTTCGTGATACATAAGGCTAAGGCGAAGTCCTAGGGTCGAGCCCCACTTCCACACTAACCTACGCCCCCAACTCCGACCGAATCGCCGCAACAATCGCATCGGCCAGCCTATTCATCGGCTCCTTCGACTCGGCCTCAATCATCACCCTCGCCAGCGCCTCCGTGCCGGAGTAACGCACCACGACTCGCCCATTCCCATCCAGTTCCCGCTCCGCCGCCGCAATCGCCGCATGCACCGCCGGAACCTCCGCGAACGGAGTCTTCTTGTGCACCCGCACATTCCGCACCGTCTGCGGAAACATCTTCAGATCGCCCGCCAGCTCCGCCAGCGGCTTGCCCGTCCGCACCATGATCTCCAGCACCCGGAGCGCGGTCAGCAGTCCATCGCCGGTGGTCGCATCGCCATCGCGAAACAATATATGGCCCGACTGTTCGCCGCCCAGCGTCGCTCCCACCCGCTGCATTTCTTCGAGCACGTATTTGTCGCCGACGTTGGCCCGCAGCATCTGAATGCCCGACCGCTTCAGCGCCAGCTCCAATCCCATATTCGACATGGTCGTGGCCACCACCGTCGCATTCCGGAGCGCGCCCCGCGCCTGCATTTCACGCGCCGCCACCAGCAGCACCGCATCTCCATTCACCACCCGCCCTTGGGCATCGCAAAAAAGCGCGCGGTCGGCATCGCCGTCAAAAGTGACGCCCACATCAAAACCCGCTTTCTTCCCCGGGATCACGCTCTCGGCGCTCAGGCTTTCGGCGACAACGCGCGCCACCGTTTCCGGATGCAGCGCGCCACAATTTTCGTTGATGTTCTGTCCATCCGGCGCGCAGTTCAGAAAAGTCGCGTCAATCTTCAGCGCCCCGAATAACTCCGGCGCTTCCGCCGCCGCCGCCCCGTTGGCGCAATCGACCGCCACGCGCAGTCCCGTCAAGTCGCTGGATACACTGCTCGCAAGCTCGCGAATGTACGCCTGGCGCAGCCCCTCGTCGCCGGGCACGCTCGAAACTTCTGCCGTGGAATCCGGCGCCGGCCCTTCATTCGAATCGAGCAGCGCGAAAATTTCTTTTTCAATCGCCAGTTCGCGCGCGTCCGGCAGCTTGTAACCGTCGCGGCAAAAAATCTTGATCCCGTTATCAGTCCACGGATTGTGCGAAGCCGAAATCACCACCCCGGCATCGAACCCCTGCGAGCGCGCCAGAAACGCTACGCCGGGCGTGGTAATCACGCCGGCGCTCTCCGCTTCCACTCCCACCGACGCCAGCCCTTGCACGAATCGGTCGGCGATCCACCGGCTGGATGCGCGCGTGTCCTGCCCAATCACCACCCGCGACTTGGCATTCACGCGCACCAGATCGTGTCCCAGCGCCCGCCCAATCCAATAAACACTGTCGCGCGTCAGCGGAAATTCCCCCGCCACGCCTCGTATCCCGTCAGTACCGAAAAGTTGTCTGATTTGCGTCATGAATGATTTGTTGGTCGTTGGTCGTTCGCGGTTCGTCGTCCGATTAAAATTCGCGAACGACTATCGACCAACGACCACCGACTCTTTTATTTTTTCTCGTTTTCCGAACCTTCGCCCGACCCTTCTATGATAACCGTCACCCGAATTGGAGTGGGGTGCACCACCTGGATCAGAGGGTCGGGAACATAGGCCTGCGTCACAAAAGTGGCCCGAGTCGTCACGGCGCTAACATCCACTGGATCGGTGGTAGCCGCCTCCACTGCGGCGATGCGGCGGCGAGGCCCGGTTATCTCAACCGTCGCCGGGTCGGCGGTCACCTTCGCCTTTCGCAAATTTCCCGTCAACTTCGCTATAACCTCGACCGTGCGGCTCTCGCGATCGTCGAACGAAAGATGAAACTGCCCGGGGATGATCTGCACCACTTCCAGGTCCTGCGGCACATGGACGTGCCGCCCGGTCAAATCGAATGTGCGTTCACCCGGATTGACGCTGGCCAGATCAATCTCGGCGCGTACATCCGAAGCCTGCAGGCGGCGAATCGCCCGCTCCGGCCCCCGCACCCGGATTTGCGCCTCGGTGAAACTCGCGGAGTCGATCTCCAAATTTCCGGGAAGATTGCGAAACTCGATCGGGACTTTCATCTCGACCTCTGCGATGGGATCGCGCGCCACCACCATCCACAGTCCGATGGCGAGCAACAGCGATACCAGCTTGAGCCAGAAATTGTGGACGAACACGCGCTGCAGGAAGTTCGGCATCGTCAGTCGCCCCCTCCTCCATCCTGCTTGCGCGTCAGCTGCGAACTCGGCGGTTCCTCTTCGATAAAGTTTTCCTCGACCGTGCCCGGCAGCATGACCGCGGGAGCGTAGCGGCGCAAGAGCGCGCTCAACCGTTCGCGCAACCGCTCCACCGTCAATTCGCGTTCAATGCTCCCCGCCACAGCGATGCTGATCGAGCCCGTTTCTTCGGAAACGATGACCGCGACTGCGTCGGTTTCTTCCGTGATCCCGATCCCCGCGCGATGCCGCGTCCCCAGTTGCGTCGAAAGCACCGGGTTCATCGACAGCGGCAGAAAACAAGCCGCCGCCGCGATGCGGTCCCTCTGCACAATCACGGCGCCGTCGTGCAGCGGAGCGCTCGGGCGAAACACCGTTGCCAGCAGGTCATACGACAGCCGCGCATCCAGCGTCACGCCGCTTTCGATGTAGGTACGCAGCCCAATCTCGCGCTCGATCACGATCAGTGCGCCCGTCTGGTTCTGCGAAAAAAGATTCGCCGCCAGAACAATGTCGTCGTAAACGTCGGCCACCGAACTCGAAGCCCGCATCAGCGAAATGCGGCTCCCGAGATTCGCCAGCCCGTGCCGGATCTCCGTCTGGAAAACGACAATCAGCGCGAATACAACGTATGGCAGCATCGTGCTGAGCAGCCAGTTCAGCGTCCGCAATTCCCCCAGCCGCGCGAAGTAGAACGCCAGCCCCAGTGCCGCCACTCCCACCAGCATCGATACTGCCCGCGTACCTCTCACCAGTGAGAGAAACTGGTAGATCAGGATCGCGACCAGCACGATGTCCAGTATCGAGATCACCGAAATGTGCGACCAGACCGCCGACGGCGTCACGCCACCCTCACATCGGAATTTGAATTGGCTATCATTCTAATGCAGCGCCGCCCATTTCCCTTCCCACTTCCGTAGTTGGCTTGCACGATAACGGCCACCGCCCAATGCCGAAAGTACGGGTCGTATCAGGGCATCGCTTTAACGATGCCGCAAGACCTTCCGAATCAAATGCCCCTTTAGGGGCTGGAGGCAGCGATTGGACTTCTACCCCGGACGGTAGCTCGCCGAATTATGGCTCGCCCGGTTCGGTCTCTGTCACTCGGGCGCGAACCCGCCCCCGGGCCAGCCGCGCCGTCACTTCGTCTCCGGCTTCGAGTCGCGCTGCATCTTTCACCAGTTCGCCCTTCCCGTCGAACACCAGCGCGTACCCGCGATTCAGAATTGCAACCGGCGAAAGCGCCTCCAGGCTTGCGATTCTGCGCTCCAGAGCCCCGCGCTTTTCCAGCAACCGCGTGCGCGCCGCCGCCGCTAGGTCCGCAACATGGGACGCCAGCCGCTGCCGCGCCTCCGCCAAATTGTGCCGCGCATCGTAGTGCCGCACTGCCGCCGAAATCTTTTCCGCGCGCCGCCGGCATCGCTCCAGCGTTTGCCGCTCCGCCTTTTCCAGCCGGAAGTGTTGCTCATCCAATTTCTGTTGCCGCCGATGGATGCCGTCCATCATGCGCGCAAACGCTCCGTGCCGCGACCGCTCCGTCAATTCCTGACGCGCCATCAGCAGCCGGTACCGCACCGCGCGTTCCAGCCGCCGCTGCAATTCCTCCGCCTGCGCTTCAATCTCTTGCCGCGAACGGATCACCAACTCCGCCGCCGCCGACGGTGTAGGCGCGCGCAGGTCGGCGACAAAATCCACAATTGTGAAATCCGTCTCGTGCCCGATCGCCGAAATCACCGGAATCTTCGACTCCGCAATCGCTCGCGCCAGCCCCTCATCGTTGAAACAGGCCAGGTCTTCGAACGACCCTCCGCCGCGCGCGATAATGATGACCTCAACCGCGCCGCCGTCATGCCCTTCCTGCTGCTGATGTTCCTGATGAAAGTACCGCAGACCCGCCATCGCCTCGCCCGCTGCCGCCTCCCCCTGCACCTGCGCCGGATAAATCAGCACGTTCGCCGAGTCATGCCGCCGCGCCAGAATATTCAGAATGTCCCGCAGCGCCGCCCCTTGCGGAGAAGTAATAATTCCAATACGCCGCGGCAACGGTGGGATCGCCTTCTTTCGCGACGCCTCGAACAATCCTTCCGCTTGCAGCCGCGCCTTCAATTGTTCGAACGCCAACTGCAACGCGCCCGCGCCCTTCGGCTCCATGAATTCAGCCGAGATTTGCAGTTCCCCGCGATCTTCGTACACCGTCACGCGCCCGCGCACCGTGACACTCAATCCGTTCTCCGGACGAAACCGCAGCAGCCGCGCGGCCGACCGGAACATCACCACCCGAATCTGCGCGCCCTCTTCCTTCAACGTGAAATACAAATGCCCCGAGTCGGGAATGCGCAGGTTGGAAATTTCCCCTTCCACCCAGCAATCCGAATACTCGCGCTCGACGTGCGCCCGCACCGCCGCAACCAAAGCCCTCACTGTCCAAACGCTCCGCTCCGGAGGGCGAAACTGGAATCCGAGTTGGTCTGCCATTTCCATGATTTCAGTATGACGTTCAGTTTACCTTGTGGCGCAAGCCTCTATCGTGTCATCGCGCCGCAATTCTCTATGCTGTCATCGTGGCGCAAATCTCTACGGTGTCATCCTGAGCGAAGCGAAGGACCTCTGCATTTGAATTCAGAGCATAAGAACTTCCCCGCAACTCAACGCCTCGACCCGACACCAGCCCCGGAGGGGCGATCCAGTTTAGCCCCGCGCTTCAGCGCGGGGTAGAGTGGAATGACGACTCAAGTCCCGTAGGGACCGCCGAGATCTCATGCGCGCCTCTCAAGCCCCTGAGCATTTCTCGATTTGCTCTGGAGGGAGTCTGATTCTGGGCTCCTCCTCGGATTCGATAAACCGCAGACATCGAACTCACGACAATTCCAGTTGACACCATCCGCTATAATTAAGAATTGAGAATTAGGCGGCAGCCCAACGCGGCTACACTCAATATTTGACACTAAGTTCTTTGAAATCTAGACTTTGAGCGGCTTTGTGAGTCGTAACTCCTTTGTTTTCAATGACCGGCAAGATTTCGCCTCGAAAAATTTCTCTAACTCAAATATTTTCAATACTTTGCCTCTAACTCCTTTAAACTCAAAGACATGTCGTGAAAAAGTTCCTAACCCCATGATTCCAATAGACCGGGGGACGGGGGGGGGTACCAGTACTAACTAGTAGTTATACTGGGAGTAATAGGCTGTTCCCCTGAGTCCCGCGCCGAGTTCTGGCACCCAAGAAAATATGGTTTCAGCCCCCGCAGAATAGAAAAAAGGACAATCGCCCGTGAACTCGGTTTCCAGAAAAGCACCCGCTCATTCCAGTCCCGAAGCACAGCGTCGGCTGGAATATTTCAATGATCGTAAAGACGAAATCGTCTCGACCATCCGCGAGTTGGTCGAAATCGAATCTCCCAATGACAACAAGTCCGCCGCCAACCGCATGGCGGATTTCATCGCCAACAAATTTTCCCAGCTAGGCGGGGAAATCCATCTCCACCCGGCGGAAGACTTTGGCAATCACCTCCAAATCGACTTCGAGGGCAAATCCGCAGCCAAGCCGGTGTTGCTGCTGGGCCATTACGACACCGTCTATCCGCTGGACACGCTGGCCACCATGCCCTGCCGCATAGTAGGTGACATAGTAGGCGACAAAATGACTGGCCCAGGCGTGCTCGACATGAAATCCGGCATTGCGCTGATGCTGCACGCGCTGGCCGCGTTAAAACAGTGGTATGGCGAGATGCCGCGCCCCGTGACCGTGCTGCTGGTTTCCGACGAGGAAGTGGGCAGCCAGTCGTCGCGCGCGCTCACCGAATCGCTGGCGAAACAAGCCGCAGCCGTGCTGGTAATCGAGCCTGCCCATGGGCCCCAGGGCGCGGTGAAAACCGCTCGCAAAGGAGTTGGCGAATACCTGGTCAAAGTTACCGGCAAGGCTTCCCATGCCGGCCTCGATTTCCAGAAAGGCGTGAACGCGATTCTCGAGTTGGCGCGTCAAATCGAAAAGATTTCCCGCTTCACCGATCTAAAGAAGGGTCTCACCGTTAACGTGGGAATCGTGAGCGGAGGATCGCGCACCAACGTGGTTCCTGCGGAAGCCGAGGCGCAAGCCGATATTCGCATCGCGCGCCTGAAAGACGCAGCCGGGATCGACAAAAAGATCCGCAGCCTTCGCCCCTTCAACCGCAAGTGCAAAATCGAAGTCACCGGAGGCATCAATCGTCCGCCCATGGAGCGCACCGCCGGAGTGGACGCTCTGTATCGTCAAGCTTCCGCCATAGCGCGCGATCTGGGATGGAAGCTCGAAGAAGCCGCGGTGGGCGGCGGTTCTGACGGTAACTTCACCGCCAACCTCGGGATTTCCACCCTCGACGGTCTGGGCGGAGTAGGCGATGGAGCGCATGCCACCCACGAGCATATTCTGCTCTCTGAAATGCCCCGCCGCGCTGCGCTCCTCGCCGGACTGATCGAAGCAGTATGATTGAGGCGATGTGACCGAGAAAGTGTGGCCGAATCACGCGCTCCCGTGACCGGCGATACAGGAACTTTTGACCTGAGGGGTCAGACTGATTAGAATTCAAATAAGGACAGTGACTGCTCTGCTGCATCCGAGCGCGAAACCGGAGGATTTATGGGTGAAGGACTTTTTCAACCGCTGCACATTCTGCTGATTATTGGTATCGCGCTGCTGCTGTTCGGTCCCACCAAGCTTGCCGACTTGGGCAAAGGTCTCGGCGAAGGCATCCGCAATTTCAAGTCCGCGATCAAAGAGGGCGAGGAAAAACCAAAAGAGCCGCCCAAGCCGCCTGCCGCATAACAGTTCCCAGTTCTCAGTTCTCAGCAAGAACTGAGGACCCGCAGGGTTACTGAGAACTGAGAACTGGGAACTGAGAACTAATCCCGCGCAGCATTCTCCACACCAGCGCAACTGGAAGTCCGACCACGTTGCTGTAATCCCCTTCAATGCGAGGAATCCACCGCGAGGCAATGCCTTGGATGGCGTAAGCTCCAGCTTTGTCCATCGGCTCGCCGCTCGCGACGTAGCTGGCGATATCTTCGCCGGTGATTTCGCTCACGGTCACCAGCGTCGTTTCGCTGGCCACCGAAGGCTGGCCCGAGACCACCAAACAGACTCCCGTAATCACCCGATGCTCGCGCCCAGAAAGCAGACGCAACATGCGCGTCGCATCTGCGGCATCGGAGGGCTTACCCAGAATCTGGCCATCGACTACGACCACGGTATCGGCTCCGAGAACGACATCCTGCGGACGCTGGCGCGCAACCGCCAGCGCCTTCTCACGCGCCAGGCGTTCTGCGTATTCTTCGCCGCGCTCTCCCGGCTGCGGATCTTCCGGTATGTCCGCCGCCTGTACCTCAAATGCGATCCCGGCGTTGCGCAGCAATTCCTGGCGTCGCGGCGATGCGGAGGCAAGCACTAGCATGGGAACCATTCTAGGTTATCGCGCGGCGGTTGCCGGGATGATCTCTTCGACGTCTATCTTGGTGGGATAATTTCCCGTATAGCAGGCGGAGCAGTAAGTGGTTTTCTCGCCATCCGCGCAAGCTTTCTTCAGACCTTCGAGCGAGAGATAGGCGAGTGAGTCGGCGACGATGAACTCGCGGATCTCCTCGACCGTCTTATTTGCGGCGATAAGTTCTTTCTTGGAAGGTGTATCCACTCCGTAAAAGCAGGGAGAAACCGTCGGCGGGCAGGAGATTCGCATGTGGATTTCCTTGGCGCCCGCGTTACGAATCATGCGCACGATCTTTTTGCTGGTGGTGCCGCGCACAATGGAATCGTCGATCAGGATCACTCGTTTGCCTTCGATCAGGCTGCGAATGGCATTCAGCTTCAGTTTCACGCCGAAGTCGCGGACCGACTGTTGCGGCTCGATGAAGGTGCGTCCGACATAGTGGTTGCGGATGAGCCCGAGGCGAAAAGGAATGCCACTCTCGGCGGCGTATCCGATCGCCGCGGTATTGCCCGAGTCGGGGACGGGCACGACGATATCGGCTTCCACCGGGGCTTCGCGCGCAAGCTGGCGCCCCATCGCGTCGCGGCTTTGATCGACCGAGCGGCCAAACACCAGACTGTCAGGTCGCGAAAAATAAACGTGTTCGAAGATGCAGCTCGACAGCGCCGGAGACGGCGCATAAAAACGCGAGCTGACACCTTCTGGCCCGACGATGACCAGTTCGCCAGGTTTGACGTCGCGGTCGTACGTGGCCCCGAGCAAATCGAAAGCGCAGGTTTCTGAAGCGAAGACGATCGTATCTTTTTTCTCGCCCGCCAATGCCGGAATATGGCCCATGGCCAGCGGACGGAAGCCACGCGGATCGCGGGCGGCGAAGATGCGGTCGCGGCTCAGCATGACCAGTGAAAACGCGCCTTCCACGCGGCGCAAAGCGTCGGCGATGGCATCGGGCAGAGTCAATTCGCGGGAGAGCGCAATGAGGTGGACCAGCACTTCGGTATCGCTGTTGGTTTGGAAGATCGAACCTTGGCCCTCTAACTTGGCGCGAATCGAGTGCGCGTTGATCAGGTTGCCGTTGTGAGCGATGGCGATGGTGCCCTTGTTCGATTGCACCATGATGGGCTGAGCGTTCAACAAAGCCGAATCGCCAGCGGTCGAGTAGCGCGTGTGGCCGATGGCAAGAACTCCACGCAGGGAAGCCAGTACTTCGTGGCTGAAAATATCTGCGACCAAGCCCATCGACTTATGTTGGCGCAGGCGTTCGCCGTCGGAAGTGACGATGCCCGCCGATTCCTGTCCGCGATGCTGGAGGGCGTGCAGTCCTAGATAGGCGAGCTTCTCCGCCTCGGGGTTGGCGTGGATGGCGACCACGCCGCATTCATCGCGAAATTTGTCGGCAGTCGGCATATAACTACTAGCTCTTCGCTAATTCGGTCTCGCTTACAAGACTCTCGCTCCGCAACGCTCGTTCCAGCGCGCCTTCATACGCTTCGCGCAATTCCCGAACGCTCGCAGACATCACTGGCTGCCCGCCCACCGCGATTTCAACCCGATCCGATCCCGTTTCGCCCAAGAGATCCGCAAAGATCTCGTACTCTTCCGCTACTTGTTGGATTCGCGGAAGGTAAACAGGGTCGCAACTTAGCAAGACGCGGCTGGCATCCTCTCCGAAAAGCAGGAACTCAAGCGCCAGTTTCTGCTTCGGCAATGTGACGTTGAGGCCGACTCCGGCTGGAAGCGAGGATTCCACCAGCGCCACGGCCAAGCCGCCGTCGGCACAGTCGTGAGCGGATTCGACCAGCCCCTCCTGGATGATGGCCACCAGAGCGCGTTGCAGCGTGGCTTCCTTCTCGATATCCAGTTCTGGCGGATAGCCCCAAACGGCGCCGAGAATTTCTTTCGCGTATTCGGACGATCCAAACTCCAACTCAGCATCGACCGCGTCGCCCAGTTCATCGCCGCGCAGCAGGATGATCTTTCTTCCAGCCTTCGCGAAGTGCATCTTCGCCGTCTTGTGCACGTCTTCGAGGATCCCCACCACTCCAATCACCGGAGTCGGGTAAATTCCCTCGCCGAGCGTTTCGTTGTAGAAGCTGACGTTGCCGCCGGTAATCGGCGTGTCGAGTTCCTCGCAGGCTTTGGTGATGCCATCGATCGTCTGCGAAAACTGCCACATGATATGCGGCTTTTCGGGGTTGCCGAAGTTGAGGCAGTTGGTCGCTCCAATCGGAGTCGCTCCGGCGCAAGCCACTTTGCGCGCCGCTTCTGCGACCGCGTGCATGGCTCCGAGCCGAGGATCGAGATAGCACCAGCGGCCGTTGCCATCGAGCGCCATGGCGAGTCCACGTTTGGAGCCTTTGATGCGGATGACTCCGGCATCGCCGGCCCCGGGAGCATCGACCGTATTGGTCATCACCATGTGGTCATACTGTTGCCACACCCAGCGTTTCGAGGAAATGTTCGGGCTCCCGAGCAAACGCTTGAGCTCGGATGTGAAGTTGCCAGATCCGGCGAGGCGAATATGCTCCGGCATTTCGCGGTCGACCGGCGGCTCCCAGCGGGCGAGCGGGCGTTTGTAGAGCGGCGCCGCATCGGTGAGGGCGGTGTTGGGAATTTCAGCGACCACGTTGCCGTGTTCGAGCACGCGCATCTTCGCATCGGAGGTGACGCGGCCAACTTCCACCGCATCGAGTCCCCATTTCTGGAAGACGCGAAAGACTTCTTCTTCGCGGCCTTTTTGCGCGACCAGCAACATTCGCTCTTGCGACTCGCTGAGCATGATCTCGTAAGGAGTCATGCCGGTTTCGCGTTGCGGGACGCGGTCGAGTTCAATTTCGACTCCGGTGCCGCCGCGCCCGCCCATTTCGCAAGTCGAGCAAGTCAGCCCGGCAGCGCCCATATCTTGAATGCCGACGATTGCGCCGGTCTGCATGGCTTCGAGACAGGCTTCGAGCAGCAGCTTTTCGAGGAATGGATCTCCGACTTGAACATTGGGCCGCTTTGCTTCCGAGCCTTCGCTGAATTCCTCGCTCGCCATGGTCGCGCCGTGGATGCCGTCGCGCCCTGTTTTCGATCCCACATAAATTACGGGATTGCCCTCGCCCGATGCGCGTCCGTAAAAAATCTGGTCGCGGCGGACCAGGCCGAGCGCGAATGCGTTCACCAGCGGGTTGCCGGAGTAGCAAGGCTCGAACTTCACTTCGCCGCCAAGGTTGGGAACGCCGAAACAGTTGCCGTAGGAAGCGATGCCAGCGACCACGCCTTCCATGACAGAGTGGTTCTTGTGGATTTCGGCTTGCGTAGGGACAGCCGCCCCCGGCTGTCCAGCCGAGCGTAGCTCGGCTTGAATCGGCCCAAAGCGCAGCGAGTCCATTACCGCAACGGGCCGCGCGCCCATAGTGAAAATGTCGCGCAGAATTCCGCCGACGCCTGTGGCTGCTCCCTGAAATGGTTCGATAAACGAAGGGTGATTGTGCGACTCGATTTTGAAAGCGCAAGCCCAGCCATCGCCGATGTCCACGATGCCGGCATTCTCGCCCGGCCCCTGCAAAACTAGTTTGCTGCGCGTGGGCAGCCGCTTCAGGTGGACGCGCGACGATTTATAGGAACAGTGCTCGCTCCACATCACGCTGAAGATGCCAAGCTCCGTGCGCGTGGGTTCGCGGCCGCCCAGCAGTTGCTTGATCTTTTCGTATTCGTCCGGGGTGAGACCGTGCTCCCGGATCATCTCGGGTGTGATGGCAGGAATCGCAGAGGTGGTCATCGGGAAACTTTATTGTCGCATCTCCACCAACTTTTCGCATGTGGATTATTCTGCTGACTCCTATAAAGAAAAGCGCAGCCGCTTGGCGGAAGCAAATGCATTTGCGCCGCGCGTCTATACTGTCGCAATGGAAGCTGGAGTCGCATGAAAAAAGTTTGTGTCATCGGCGCGGGACTTGCGGGATCGGAAGCGGCGTGGCGGTGTGCGCGGCGCGGCGTTGGCGTCGAACTGTTTGAGATGCGTCCGGCGCGCGCGACTCCCGCGCACCAGACGGACGGCTTCGCGGAACTGGTCTGCTCCAATTCGCTGAAATCCGAGAGCGAAAACACCGCGCCCTGGCTGCTCAAGCAAGAAATGCGGCGGGCGGGATCGCTGCTGCTCGGTGTGGCGCGCGAAACCTCGGTGCCCGCAGGGCATGCTCTGGCCGTGGACCGCGCCGAGTTTTCACGCAAGGTGACGGAGGCGATTTCCCGCGAGCCGCTGATTACGATCCGCCGCGAAGAGGTCACGCTGATCGAAGACGGAGATCTCACGAATGGGATCACGATCATCGCAACCGGCCCGCTGACGTCGGACGCGCTCTCGCAGGAGATTCTGCGGTTGAGTTTCGATCCTTCGCGGGCGGGGGCGCCCGCGCCACACAACAATCTCTATTTTTACGATTCGATCAGCCCAATCGTTGAGGCCGATTCCATCGACATGAGCAAGGTGTATCTGGCGGCGCGCTACGACAAAGGGTCAGCCGACTATATCAATTGTCCTATGTCGAAAGACGAGTACGACCGTTTTTACGATGCGCTCATCGCAGCGCAATCGGTTGAGCAAAAAGATTGGGAGAACCTGAACTATTTTGAGAGCTGCCTGCCCATCGAAGAAATTGCCCGGCGCGGACGCGACACGCTGCGCTTTGGGCCGATGAAGCCGGTGGGACTCAAAGATCCGCGCACCGGCCGAATTCCCTATGCGGCGGTGCAACTGCGGCAGGAGAATCTGCGCGCCGATTCTTATAACCTTGTCGGCTTCCAGAACCACCTGAGATTTGGCGAGCAAGCGCGGGTGCTGAGTTTGATCCCCGGCCTCGAAAACGCACGGTTTCTGCGCTACGGACAAATTCATCGCAACACGTACATCAATGCGCCGGCGCTGCTCGTGCCGACGCTGCAAATGAAGACGCATCCGCAGGTGCTGTTCGCGGGACAAATCTGCGGCGTCGAAGGCTACGTCGAATCGATCGCCACTGGCCTGATGGCGGGAATGAATGCCGCCGCGCTGGCCGCCGACGGAAACCCGGCGCCTCCGCCGCGAGCGACCGCGTTTGGCTCGCTGGTCAACTACATCACGCAGGCGGAGAGCAAGAACTTTCAACCGGCGAATATAACTTTCGACCTGCTGCCCGCCCTGGATCGAAAGGTCCGCGACCGCAAGGAACGTCATCGACTGCAATGCGAACTGGCCTTGGGGGAGTTCGACGAGTGGCTGCGGCGCAACTCCGTGCAACCGATAATGGAGCGACGGGCGTCCTCGCCCGTCCACCCGGGTATCAGCCGATGATGAAGACGCG
>CAVPYG010000071.1:0-8063 GCA_963709835.1 uncultured Acidobacteriaceae bacterium | reverse complement strand
TTATGTACACTCCTTCCCTTTAAAAAATTCAGTTTTACGTATTGCTATCGGGACCGGCAATAAACTTCGCCGATCTTCCTGATGGCTGACGGCTGATGGCTAACTCACTAACTGCTCCCGCATTTTCTCCAACTGCCCTTTCACAGAACCGTCGTAGATGGTGCTGCCAACTTGCACGACGGCTCCTCCTACCAGCGAGGCGTCTTGCACGTATCTTGCTCTAACTCTCTTGCCAGTCATTTTTGCGATCTCGGCTTCCAGCATCTGCCTCTCTGTCTTGCTGAGCTGGCGCACACTGCTTACTTGCGCATCGGCGAAGCCCTGGCGGTCGTTCAATTCCTGCTCGAGCTGTTTCAATATTTCGCTGAAAAGCGGCAACCGCTGGTTGTGGATGAGTACGGCGACAAAATTCCGCACGTGTCTGGTTGTGTCCAGGCGCGCGGCGATGGCGTCGAGCACGGCGCGTTTGCGGTCTCCCGCAATGGAGGGATTTTCCAGAACGCGGCGCAGCGGATCGCTTTCCGTGAGCAGGGCTTCGATGCCGCGCAATTCCTCAAGGGCGCAGGCGGGGTCGAGCTGGTTTTTCGGCGCCATCGCCACATCGGCGAAGGCGCGAGCGTACGTGCCGACGACGGAAGACATCTTTACTCGCCATCCTTTCCGCCGTCGCTATTTTGCGGAGACCCGGGCGAAGTCAGCTTCGAGGCAAAGGTACGCACCAGCACTTGATCGGTATTGGGCTGGATGTTAATTTCTTTGCGGGCCAGGGCAATGGCCAGGCCTGCGGTATGGCTGGTCAATTCGCGGCGGGCCTGCTTGGCGGCAGCCGCGATTTCCTGTTCAGCGGCTGCGACCACCTTGCGAATGTCTTCCGCCGCGGCTTTCTCGATGCGAAGTTCCTCGGCGTTGGATTCCTTTTCAGCGCTGGCCTGCATCTGTCCGATTTCGACATCCAACTGATGCAGCCGGTGCTCGACCTCGGCCAGGCGGCGGTTGGCGTCGCGGCTGGCGGCGCGAGCTTCTTCCAAGGCCTGCTCGATGACCGCGCTGCGGTTGCGCATCATGCCGGGCACGTACTTGCGCGCGACCCAGAAGACAACCACGGCAATGATGGCAAAGTTTACCGAGAGCGCCAGCATGTAGACAAAATGCGCGCTCCATCCTGTGTGACGCGCCAGCCATTGAACGGGCGCGGCGTACTTAAGATTGGCGTTCTCTTCGTCGTCCGCGTTTTCTGGTGCGCCCGTTTGTTCGGGCCCAGCCTGCTGGGCTTCTTGCGCGGGCGGCGCTGCGGATGTTTGCTCGGAAGACTGGCTCGCTGGATGTTCCTGCGCGTAGACAGTGGCGTGCGCGGGGACGACTAGCGAGAATGCCAGTAGCGCAAGCGCGAGCGGTCGAACGGACGAACTGAAGCCGCTTCCCATCAAAACAAAATATCTTCATTGGCCACCGACCTGGGTGGGCGATGCCAGGGGGCGCAACACGGCTCGCACGATATCCGTGGCCAGCCGGACTGCCTCCGATTCCAACTTCGACATGGCCTGCCCCTTATCATCTTCGATAGCGGCGCGGGCCTGTTTGACCTGTTCCTGGGCGCGGACGCGAGCTTGATTCACGGCTTGGGCGCGGACCTCGCTGGCCTTCCGGCGGCGCGCTTCCTGGTTCTGGAAAACTTTCTGGCGGGCTTCCCGCAGGCGTTGCTCATACTCGGCGGTGCGCGCCTCGGCGGCGGCGATATCGGCCCGCGCCTTTTCCATCGCACCCTGGGTACGGTTGCGGCGCTCGGCGAGCACCGCGGTCAGCGGCCGATGGACGATGAATGTGTAGAGGACGTAAAGCGACGCCAGGAGAATGACCGTGGGCACGGCTCCGAGCAGTAATTCGCCTAGTTGTTGGAGTGTCTGGTCCATTGCTTGACGATCAAATTGACGACCGAACTGCCGACCGAGTCCTCGGTGATCCTGCTGGTTAATTCTACGGGAAGAAGACCGTCTCTAAAACCTGTAAAAATAACACTGGGCGAGAAAAGTGTCAATGATGGGAGCGGTTTGGGAGAGCGTACTCAGCGAAGGAAGCCCAAAAGGGGAAATTTCTATCGTGGTTCAACAGCGAGATCAAGGGAAAGAAACTTTGGAAGAAGCTCCTGCGGCAAAAAAACTTTTTTGGATATAGACCGTAGTGATCTGGGCGGGTTGCCACGCCGTCGCTACCCTGAGCTAGCAAGTCTTTTTTGAATGCTCGGGAGATGCCAATGGAAAGTGCATTTCAATGGAACGACACGTACAGCGTGAAGGTGTCCGCCATGGACGCCCAACACAAGCGGCTGTTCGACATCATTCGCGAAGTCTATACCGCCATGCGTTCGGGCCGCGGCAAAGACGTTGCCGGAGGCGTGCTTCGGCGTTTGATCGACTACACGGTCAATCATTTCGCGGCGGAAGAGAAATTGATGAAGGAACACGGATATCCGTCCCTCGCCGCGCACTGCGGCGAACATCGAGATCTGGAGGCAACCGTCGTGGCCTTCAAGAAAGACTTTGATGAGGGATCCAAGGCCATAACTCCGGAATTGATGAAATTTCTGCAGAATTGGCTCACCACCCACATCCTGACGATCGACCAGAAATACAGCGACTTCCTCAACTCGCGGGGTGTGCGCTAGGTCGTCCGATACCACTCCAGAAACGCGCGAAAAGCCGCGCCGCGATGGCTGTGCTGGGCTTTTCCTTCAGCGCTCAGTTCCGCAAAAGTCTTGCCGATTTGCGGGAAATAGAAAAGTGGATCGTATCCGAATCCATTCTGCCCGCGCGGCGCCACCAGAATGATGCCTTCAGCGACGCCACGAAAGATGCGCAGCGTCTGTCCATCGCGGGCCACGGCCAGCACGCATACGAATCGCGCGCTGCGCCGTTCCGCGGCAACGCTGGCGAGCTCGCGGAGAACGCGAGCGTTGTTGGCTTCGTCATCCGCGTTGCGCCCTGGCGTGTTGCGCTCCGCGATATGAGGACCTTCTGCTGCATAGCGCGCCGAATGCACTCCGGGCGCGCCGCCGAGCGCGTCAACCTCCAGGCCGGAGTCGTCTGCGAGCACCAGTTCGCCGGGAGCGGCCAAGCTGTAAGATTCCGCTTTCTTACGCGCGTTTTCCTCGAAAGTCGCCCCGTCTTCGATCACCGCGGGCAAGGAAGGAAAGTGCGGGATGCCCGCGATGGCAATGCCGAAGGGCGCGGCGGCTCCGGCAAAATCGCGAAGTTTGCCGGCGTTTGAGGTTGCGACGAGAATGTGACGTTGCATCTTGCGTACTCTCGAGAGCCTTGCTATTTGTTCCCTACGTCCCCTATGACTATCAACCCTTTGTTTAGTCAGAGAAGGCACGGCGCAACACAGGGTTACATCCGTTGCCCTGGCTTGGGCTTCCCCCGCGTCTTGATCCAGGCCGCGGCCACCAGTATCCAACTGACCCAGGAGATGACATCTCCGATCGTCCGGTCCATGGTGCGTCGAAAGTGGACTCGCACGTCGTTCCTGCCTTCGAGAATCGGAACGATCATCACACCCGTCTCCTCCGCTGTCTGCGTTTGCGCGGGTTGGCCGTTGACCGTGACCTGCCAGGCGGGATAGTTGAAAAGACGCAATTGCAGATTCTCCGCTTGCGACGCGTGAACCACAAAATGTTCTTCCGTCCGTCCCCACACCAGCATCTCGCTCGGGACCTGCGCGCCCCTGTCGTCGCTGACCAGCGGCAAACTCTTGTTCAACTCCGAGGCGTCGCCTCCAGCCGGGACGTATTCGTCGCTGCCCTCGTAGCCAGTGCCGTCGGCGATAGCATCGCTCATGTCGATGAAGTCGCCGGCTTCTTCCCACCAGGGTGGCTGGGTACGATAGGCCGTAACGATGATCACGGTCAGCAGCGTGGCCGACACCAGCAAGCGCGAGGTCCAGATCCAACGCTTGGCGGCCATGGCCAGAAGCAGCGCCAGCGCAGCGTTCATGCACAGCAGCCAGCGGAAGGGAAGTTGTACGAAACGAAACTTGGGCAAGTACTGCCAGAGCAAATTGCTCGCTGGCAACATGAGAAACACGCTGCCGGCGCCCCAGGCGGTCAGCATCAGCCACGAGGTTCGGAGATCTACCCCGGTCGCGCCCGGTCCGGCGGCACAACCGGGGGCCTGCCCGGTTCTGGTCGAAGGGGCTGCTTTCCCGGCTTTGTCATTACGCTGCCAAACCCAGATAGCGCCAGCCAGGACGGCAATTTCGGCGAGCGCTACGGTCGAAAGCAGAAGATTGAATCGGTTGTGATCCTCATCGGCCAGGATGGTAAAGAGGAAATTGTCCTGCGGCCGGACGCCCGGCGACAGCACCGCGCTAAGGTTGATCCAGGGCTGCTCGTAGACTGCCGGGAGAAGATAGAACGACGCGAGTCCGGCTCCGATGACCATCGCCAGCCCCGTCCGAAGCAGCGGACGCCAGACCGTCCCGTCCCAGGATCGTGTCCGCACGGCCCCGATCGAGACCAGCACCACCGCGAGCCCAGCCGCCGAATAATGGATCATCACGGCCGTAGGCGCGTTCGTCAGCCAGGCTGCCGCCAGCGTCAGACCCAGCCACATCGTCGGGCGAGGGCCAGGCTGGTTGAGCCGCAGAATATACAGCAGCAAAAGCGGCAGCAGCGCCGCCGCCAGTAACTCGGCGTATGCGCTCCTCCAATATACGATGAGTAAGTGGTAGGGGTTGAGCGCATAGAACACGGCCGCAAACAACGCGTCTGGGACCGCAAGCCACTCGCGAGCGAGCCGGTACATGGCCGCTCCGGCCAGCATCAGCACGATCCAGCAATACGCGCCCGGCACAATCTTCCAGGGCAGAATCGCTCCCAGAGCGGCCCCCATCGTCCAGGAAGCGGGCGGATAAAACAGGAACCGGGCCTCGCCGTATCCCCAATGCGCCAGCGCCGCCCACCGCGGATAGAGGATGCCCTGCTTCCACTGGTCAAGCACTTCCATCCATGAATAAACGTGGAACTCGAAATCGTGCCCCGAGGGACTGCCCCACCGGAAAAACGGCGTGATCACCGCCAGGCAGGCGCTAGCCAGCAGCAATGCGCGCGAAATCGGATTCCTGAGCAAGGGCTTTAGCTTACCTTGAAAGGAGCCTGCTTCGGAAGACCAATTATTTCTTACAGTGTTTATCTCTTGTAGAGACGCGGCTTACCGCGTCTCTCCCGCAACCGGAGACGGGGCAACCCCACCTCCGCACCCGCGGAGCAACTCTCTTGCATCGAAAAATCTTCGAAAAATTTACCGCAGCGCAATCTTTCCGCAGGGTTAGCGAGGTAGTCTGCCAGCAATGAACGAGGCGTGATAGACGGCCGGGAACCGGGGCGGCACTAAAGACGGAGTGCCAATCTGGTTCCCGGTATTTTTTCGGGATTGGGGCCGCGAATGGCGGACTCCCATTGGCTGACTTCTAGTGGCTGACGGCTGCCGGATTTCGCTGACGTTGCAGTTCGGAGAGAAACGCCTCTTCCTCCAGCGCCGTGCCCGTTCGCAACAACTCCAGCAGGGGGTCCTCCACGTCGCTTTCAGCATTGCTGGTCTGTTCTAGATCGACCGTGCTCGCGACCAGAGACCGAGGGGAGATTTCCAGTTGCGGCGTGGTGCCCGGCTGCCCGGTGAGAAACTCGATAAACTCGCCGACGCTCTTGCGCTGGTCTTCCGTGCGGGCGGGGAACTCAATGCCCATGCCATGTCCGGGGTGCATGACCCGTACCAGTCCCTCGGCGTGAATCTCCATCCCAGCGGCGCGCAGGCACAGATCCACGGCCGAGGACTGGGGAAACGGAGATTCAGTTTGCACGTAGCATCCACCCAGACTCAGGTCGGTCAGCTTGCATTGCGTGACCGCTTCCGATTCTCCCGGCAAAGCGTCGGGCGAACGGGCCGCCAGCCATGCGCCCAGCTCCGCGCGCAGTTTTGCGTTCATGTCCACAAAACGCAGGCCGGTTTGGCCGTTGGGCGTGCCCCAGGCGACCTCCGCGCCGCTTTCAATGGTAGCGCCGCCGTCGGGAAGCTCAAACGATATGTGAACCATTCCCGAAGCTTCGAGTCGCTTGGCCGCCAGCACATCCATGCCACCAGTGCTCAGGTCGAGCAGAATGCCTTCCACCGTATTGTTTTCGTCAATACGGATCGTAACCGCCGCCTGGGCCGCCACCCGCGACGATTGCCTTCTTTCGTGCTTCAGCAGCGCCGTGGCTGCCCGCAAGGTGTTTCTAGCCTGTTCGGCAGTGATCGGCTTGATCAGGATGAAATGCGCGCCCGCTCCCACGATCGAGCGGATCTGCGAGGCATCGTGCAGCAAGGCCACGGTGACCGGAGGTTCTCGTTCCGGCCCCACCTGGCGGCGGCAACCTTCGAGCAGTTGGGTGGCAGCTTCCGGATCGTCGAAGTCTACGATCACCTCGTCGAACCGCTCCTCCGCCAGCCGCGTCGCCGCAACATCGGCCATGTTCGACCGATCCACCGCGACGCCGAACTGCGCCAGGACCTGGACCAGCGTTTCCGCGGCCAACTCGTCCTTTGACACCAGCAATGCCTGCAATATCATGGAATCGAACCTCCCGCCCTGCGTTTCTACGGCCAGCGCGGAGTGGCGCTACGCCCTGGCTTCGACGCGGCAGGCGAGGATTGAGCGCTGGCCTTGGCAGCCATCGCGTTCGAGCCTTCGTCGTCCACTTCCGTCAGCACCGCGCTATCGTCCTCGAGTTCAGTTTCGGCCAGCAACGGCGCTACTTCGCGAAGCTTTTCGGCAGCCTGCTGCAGCATCTCGATCTGCTTGCCGAGCTGTGTGTACTGCGCCTGCTTGCGGCGCAAAACCTCATGAATATCTTTCATACTACCCCCTGCGCTTGACTCTAAAGTTTCGACCACGACAAAATCAACGGCAAAGTAATCGCCGCCCGTTACAAGGGTAACCGCAGGGAATTTTGGGGCGGGTGTCATAGCGGGGCTCGGATCGGGCTCGGCGAAGGTCATCAACCTGGCGAAACCGTCCTCACCAACGGCCGCTTTGTCCTGGAATTGAACCTTCCCGGCAAAGGCTAGCAAATCCATCAACTAGCTCTAAATCAAAAGCCCCGCCTGGCGGCGGGGCCATGAGTCGAGTGTTCTGGGCGAACTCTACTACATCCTGGGTTATCCGCGCATCAGCTTGCGCCGGAACATCCCCGCTATGCCCACAATTCCGGTTCCCAGAAGACCCAGAGTCCCGGGTTCCGGAGTGGACGGACCGACGTTCGCTGTGCCCAGACGGACTGCCCCATTCCCATTGCCTGTCCCATGGTTGTAGGTGAAGAAGTTCTGGGTGGTGGTTCCCGTCGCCATACGTTGGTTCCACAGCATGCCGGAAATCGCGCCCACCAGCTGGTAGGTCATGCTGTTGCCCGATTGGCTCGTCAGGGTCCAAGTGACCGGGCCGCTGAAGCTGCCGGTAAAAATCGTTACCGGGTTCGTGCAGTGACCGCATCCCGTCAAGTGTTTTGCCCACTTGCCGATACCGAACACGTCAAAGCTGCCGCCACCATTAAATATCGCTCCACTGGTGATCGAGCCACTTTGCAAAGTGCCAGTCGAAAAGCTCACCGTACCCAGAGCGCCGTTGGGGGGTGGATTGTAGCTGCTGCTAGTATCCTCAAAACTCCTCAGCTGCGAGTGGGCCACCGTGATGCCCGCACTCGAAATCGTATACGAGCCAAAATCGTTTGTGAGAGTAATGTTGTCCGCCCAAGCGGCCATCGGTAACGCCAATGCCAACAACGCCAAAACTACCACTCGCCTCATTGTAGTTCCCTCCCAAAATTGTTCTTTGGACTACTCTTTTTTTGAGCTTTACCTTGCAGGTCATTGCCCAAGGTATAGGTGCCCCTCGCACTTTGTGCACTTGTTGTTCCAAAACGGAAACGTCAACTCTGTTGTTATTTATCAATGAGTTGCGGGAATTTAACACAGGCGTTTCGAACTTTGGAATGCAATCTGCTGCACACTAACAGCGGTCCGCTTTCCCTAGTT
>CAVPYG010000070.1:0-16686 GCA_963709835.1 uncultured Acidobacteriaceae bacterium | reverse complement strand
TAATTGCTCCCCGGTCTGCTCGCCAGAAAAGCGCGGCGTCCCAAGGATCCACATGAGCAGCGGAATCGCGGCGATACGGGTGAGCGTGATGTAGTTGGGAAGATTCACGCGATGCTTGAGCCACGGCCGCGGGTGCGGTAAGGTGATTATCCTCCACATTACAGGCCAAGGCAACGGACAGGAGGGCGATTGAGTCATTGCTTCATTGATTCAACGACTCAATCGCGACTTACCTGTGCGCTTCCTTGTACCCGGCGGCCTTCGCTTCCGCTTCGGTCATGAACTTTCCCGCCTTGGTCTTGCCATACCAGCGGCCGCCCTTATGATAGACGCCGCTCTCGGTGTTAACCCAGACCTTGCCGCTGGCTTTGGCGGCGGCAATCTCCTGACTGGTAGGCGCGCCCGCGGTCTTGGTTGTCGTCTTGGCGGCAGCCGTGGTGCCGAAAGACGCCGGCGCAACTGGAGCAGCCTGAGTTGCGCCCGGACTGGCCGGAGCCGCCGGTTTTGCCGCGTTCGCCTGCCCCTGCGCCAAGTCCGTCAAAATGCCAACCGTAAGCATCAGACACAAAGCGAGCATCCACGTCATGACTTTGCTTTGAGAGTGATTCACATTTCCTCCAAGCGATCATCCATCGAACCGCGATTCTAGCGCCGCCGCGCCCAGGCCGAGACGCTTTCGAGACAGCCGGCAAGATGCCGGCGCTACAACTTACGCATAAATTCCGCGCTGCCGTATGGTGTAGGCCACGCGGTCGATGGCCAGCATATACGCGGCGATGCGGTTGTTCACGCCATGCGTTTCCGAGTACCGGACAACATCGTCGAAGGCCGTGACCATGATGTCCGCCAGGCGCTCGTTCACCTCCGATTCCTTCCAGAAGTAGCCCTGGCGGTCCTGCACCCACTCAAAGTAGGAAGTCGTCACCCCGCCCGCGTTCGCCAGAATGTCGGGAATCACGAACACTTTTTTCTCCGACAGAATCTCGTCCGCCACCGCCGTCGTCGGCCCATTCGCGCCCTCGGCCAGGATCTTGCACTTCACCCGGTCCGCATTCTGGCTGGTGATCACGTTTTCGGTCGCCGCCGGAATCAGAATGTCGCAATCGGTCAGCAACAGCTCGTCGGCATCGTGCGCCTCGGCGCCCGGGAAACCTTGGACCGTACCCTTGCGCTGGCGGAATTCCCACAGCGCCTCCATATCGATGCCGTCCTTCTTGTACAGCCCGCCGTCGACCTCGACGATGCCGATGACCTTGTATCCCGCTTCCGCCATCAGCCGGGCCGCGTTCGATCCCACGTTGCCGAAGCCCTGCACGATCACGCGCGTGGTCTCGCGATTCAACCGTAGCTTCTTAATCGCCTGTTCGCAGACCATCATTACGCCCCGCCCCGTCGCCTCTCGCCGCCCGCGCGATCCGCCGATGTTAACCGGCTTGCCCGTGACCACCGCCGTCACGGTCTGGCCCGCATGCATGGAATACGTGTCCATGATCCAGGCCATGGTCTGTTCGTTGGTGTTCACATCCGGAGCCGGAACGTCCTTTTCCGGCCCGATGAACTCGAAAAGCTCGGCCGTGTAGCGTCGTGTCATCCGTTCCAGTTCGCCCTGCGACATTTTGTGCGGATCGCACACGATCCCGCCCTTGGCTCCGCCAAACGGTATGTTCACCACCGCGCATTTCCATGTCATCCAGCTCGCCAGCGCCCGCACTTCGTCCAGATTCACGTCGGGGGCGTACCGCAGACCACCCTTCGCCGGGCCCCGCGCAATCGAGTGCTGCACCCGGTATCCCGTGAACACTTCCAGCCGCCCATCGTCCATGTGCACCGGAATGTGCACGATGATTTCCCGGCTTGGGCTGCGCAGAATGTTCCACAACCCTTCATCCAGATTCAGTTTGTGCGCGGCCAGATCGAAACGCGCGGCCTGCGCTTTCCAAGGATTTTTTTCCTGCTCCAGATCAACAGTCGTCATAAGAGCCTCCGCATCATGCGATGGCTGGCCCAACGACTCGGCCAAGCTTCGCAAAGTATATTGCCGCTCCGCAAGCGAGGCAAGCGAGGGCACCCCATGCCCGATTCTGTATTTACGATGTGCGCACAGCGGTGTATAGTTGTTGTGTGTACACGGGAGGGTCCGATGCCGGCGGCAGGGACAAAAACCACGACAACTCGCGATGAAACCATCAACCTGCGCGCCAGCCGCCGCCAGAAAGCGCTGATCGACCGCGCGGCGGACGCGCTCGGCCGTAACCGGTCGGATTTTATGCTCGAAACCGCCTGCCGCGAAGCAGAATCCGTCTTGCTCGACCGCCGCTATTTCTCCTTGTCGAACGACGAATTCAAGCGCTTCATTTCGGTGCTCGACAAACCTCCGGCCAGCAACCAGAGGCTGCGCCGGCTGCTGAAAACCAAAGCGCCCTGGGAACAATAATCTGGGAGTTGCAACCATGAGCCGCAGCGCCCAACCGCTAAGCGCGCCCGAGAAACTGCGCGCGGACCACGATCTCTCGGAATTCGATTGCGGAGAGCCGTCGCTGGACGATTGGCTTCGCAGGCGGGCGCTGCAGAATGAGGTAAGCGGCGCTTCGCGTACCTACGTGGTCTGCGCCGGGAAGCAAGTGGCCGGCTACTACGCCCTGGCGGTCGGCGCCGTGGCGCATGAGGAAGCGCCGGGTCGCGTCCGGCGCAACATGCCGGATCCGGTGCCGGTCATGATCGTCGGCCGCCTGGCTGTCCACAAAGACTTTCAGGGAAGAAAAATCGGCCCGGCCCTGCTGCGCGATGCCGTATTGCGCACCTTGCAGGCCGCGGAAATTGCCGGAGTCCGGGCTATCCTGGTACACGCGATCTCGGAACGGGCCCGCCAGTTCTATGAAGATTGCGGATTCATTCCCTCCCCTATGGATCCCGATGACGCTGATGATCACGGTAGCGGAAGCGGTAAAGACATTCGCCGGCAAGGAGTCTGGATAAGTCAAAGGTTCCCGGACTGTGTGAATCGGTGGGGCACCGACTACGGTATCATTACGCGGGGGGATTTATATGTTCGCAGGGGTTGGGCTTATGCATGCGATTTTTCTATTGTTTGTCGCGGTTGGCCTGTTCCTTGTGTTTCGAGTACTTTGGTATCTTGGCTCGAAGCTGAAGTAGCCGCCTCCCATGAAAGGGTGGCCCGGGCCAATCCCTTTTCTAAATTTTTGCTGCGGAGCCTATCGGGTGCCGTTATATGATCCGTCCCGACTACCAAGAGTTCTTGCGCCTGTCTCGCGACGCCACGCTGGTTCCGGTGGCGAAGTCCATTTCCGCTGACTTGCTCACGCCGGTTTCCGCCTTCCTGGCCGTCGCCGAAGGAGAGCCCGACGCTTTCCTGCTCGAATCGGTCGAAGGCGGAGAAAAAATCGGCCGCTACACATTTCTAGGCGTGCGTCCGTTTCTGCGCCTGCAATCGCGCGGCGCCGAAATCACCATCGAGCGCAGCGGTGTGAAGAAGATAGAGCGGCGCAAAGGAAATGTCTTCGACGTCATCAAGGAACTTCTGCAGCAGCATCGTCCCGCGGCGATGGAAGGACTGCCGCCCTTCACCGCCGGCGCAGTCGGCTATTGCGCGTATGACATTGTGCGCCGCCTGGAAAACATCGGAGAGCATGCTACCGACGACCTCGACGTTCCCGACTGCGTGCTGATGTTTTTCGACCGCGTACTCGCCTTCGATCACCTGCGCCACCAGATCCACATCGTGGCCTCGGCAGACGTGACCCGCGAAAAGCCCAGAGCCGGATACAAGCGCGCCGTTAAAGACATCGCGCGCATCGAGCAGAAACTCGCCGCCGGATGGAAGCCCGCTTACTGGCGCAAAGCGTCCGCCAAATCAAAGTTGGCGCATTCAAATATGCAAGTGCGGGCGCGCACTGCCAAGCCGAAGTTCCTCGCAAGCGTCCGCCGCGCCAAGGAGTATATCGCCGCCGGCGACATTTTCCAGGTCGTCCTCTCCCAGCGTTGGGACTTCGAGCCGCGAGTCGCTCCCTTCGATCTCTACCGTTCCTTGCGCACCGTGAATCCGTCGCCCTATATGTATTTCTTGCGCTTCGGCGCCGGGGGTAAAAACGCAGACCAAAAAAACGGCGGGAAGATTCCGCCGCCATGCACGTCCTCGGCTCGTCTCCCGAAATGCTTGTGCGTGCCACCGGACGCAACCTCGAATACCGTCCCATAGCCGGAACCCACCCGCGCGGACGCGACGAAGCGGAAGACGCGGCGCTGGAAAAAAGATGCTGGCCGACGAGAAAGAACGCGCCGAGCACGTCATGCTGGTCGACCTCGGCCGCAACGACCTCGGCCGCGTCAGCGACTACGGATCGGTAAAAGTTCGCGACCTGATGTACGTCGAGCGCTACTCCCACGTCATGCACCTAGTCTCTGCGCTCGAAGGCCGCCTGCGCGCCGACCTTCAGCGCCATGGACGCCTTCGCCGCCTGCTTCCCCGCCGGAACCCTGAGCGGCGCGCCCAAAGTCCGCGCCATGCAGATCATCGAAGAACTGGAGCCGACCCGCCGCGGCGTCTATGGCGGTTCCGTCCTCTACGCCGATTTCGCCGGCAATCTGGATTCCTGCATTGCGATCCGCACTCTGCTCATGAAGGGCAAGAAAGCCTACCTGCAAGCCGGAGCGGGAATCGTGGCCGACTCCGATCCGCAGCGGGAATTTGAAGAGACCGAGAACAAGGCGCGAGCCGTCCTGCGCGCCGTGGAGATGGCGAGAAGCAGTGAATAGTGGGCAGGAAGCGTAACATATCGAATGATGAGAGCGGCTTGGTTTTTAATGCAGCAGATTGGCTATGAACGCATCGTCGTTAACCTGTACAGCCATAACCTCGCTGTGGCGCTTCCCCTTTCGATTTTGGCGATCAAAATTACTGTCAGAATTATTTCACGGGAGCCAGCCAAAGACATTTTTAGGAGCATTCTGGTTCTGCCTTTGGATCTTGTCTACGTTGCCATTGGGCTATTGCTTGCTGGAATCGCGAGACGCATACCCGGTTTTGCCGCCCATTATCAGAGTGATAACGAGGCCGATTTCGGCGGAGCCGTACTCCTCCTAGGCCTTGTTTTAGGAGCCATCCTAATCACTTGGCTAGACAGGAGAATGCGCTTATGTTGGCAAAAATTTTATGCGGCGTGGAGTCTTATAAAGAATTCAAAACAAATGTCTTTGCTTGGACAGGAAAATGTGGAAAGTCACACCACGGCAATGACGTTGATGTGGATGTTCTTTTACTGGGCTATAATGATACCAATAGCATTCGCAGAGATTTTTATCTCTGTCGAGGCGTTGGGTGGTGTATTAACACGCCTCTAGCAGCCTCAGCGGCGCGGTTACCGATGTAATCTTTTTGGCATCTAAATAGAGGACGACACTACCGAACAGGGGGTGGACACCATGCTATTCCTGAAATTGCTCGCTACCGCCTACCTTCTTTGTGTAATCATGACCATTTTGATGGTCAACTCTGCCATTGATGACAAAAAGATTCGGCGTCTGTTTTGGGTCTTGGGACTATTAACGCCGTTCATTTTTGCGTATGCATTATTTCTTTCTTTTCGCAATCGCCGAGTGATGCGATACGACAGTGAATTGGCAAAAATTGAGGATGGGATCGAAACAGAACGTGTTCGGCTTTTTGGAGGTGAGATAACCAGCCCATCATTCGGTACAAGATGGGAACACGCGTACAAGACCTCTATAGAAAGATTGCTCCACAATGCTGCCAGAGCTTCGCAAAAAATAGCTTCCTTCGAAGCACACCTTCATCCGGGCCCAGTTGCTTAACATTTCCCGTTGCCGGGTGCGTGTACTGCCCACTTCGCGTTTCTTGTGATGAGTGGGATCAACTCCTCAGAAAACTCACCGCCAGTTTCTTCCCCTCGTCGGTTGGGACTGGATCTTTGTGCTTGCGCAGGCTCGCGATGTAGCCCGAGATCGCGTCTTTGGCCATTTCCCGCGCTTCATCCACAGTGCGCCCGTGGGTAACGCAACCTGGTAGTGCCGGAACCAGCGCGGTGTAGCCGCCCTCCGGTTCGGGACGGAGCATGATGTTGTAGTGGTATCGGGCCTTGGCCATGAAACCGATACTATAGCGCTGGGGAATCAAGGTCAAACTAGCGTAGGGACAGCCGCCCTCGGCTGTCCACGCGGGCGAAGCTCGCGCCTAAGTTTTCGCGCTCTCGATCTTTCCTAGCGACCGGCGCCCGTGTAGCGAATCCGCCAAATGGAGTTCGATCCGTCATCCGTTACCAGCAACGATCCGTCCTGGGCGACGGTGATGCCCACGGGCCTTCCCCACACATGTCCGTTGTCGATTGCAAATCCGGTCATAAAATCTTCATATTCGCCGCTGGCCCGGCTTGTCTTGTGCAGAGGCACGCGAATCACTTCATATCCCGTGCGCACCGATCGGTTCCATGATCCGTGCTGCGATGCGAAAATGTCTCCCCGATATTCCACCGGAAATTGCGCGCCCTCATAGAACGTCATTTCCAGTGAAGCGTTGTGCGGCTGCAACAGAACGTCGGGAACGATGACCTTATCTCTCAGCTCCGGATGTTTGCCCACATGCCGCGGATCCTGATGGCTGCCGATGTACCACCACGGCCAGCCATAGAAGCCGCCCGCCTCGACATGCGTAATGTAGTCGGGAACGAGGTCGTCTCCCAACCCGTCGCGTTCGTTGACCGAGGCCCACAAGTCGCCCGTCTTGGGATTGATCGCCAGCCCGCCTCCCGCATTGCGGATCCCGTATGCGTACACCCGCATCGCCGAGCCGTCGGGATTGAACTCTAAGATGTCGGACCGATTCTTTTCACGCGACGAAACGTCGGGATCGTCCACATTCGATGCCGACCCAACCGCGACGAACATCTTCTTGCCGTCGGCCGTGAACTGCACGTCGCGGGTCCAGTGCCCTCCGCCATGAGGAAGATCCACAATGTGCTGCGCCGGGCCGCTCGCCACTAAGTCCCCATTTTTATACTGATACCGCACAACTGCGTCGGTGTTTCCCACATACACCCATTGCGGATTATCTCCGGGAGGATAGAAGGCAATGCCGTAAGGCTGGTTCAGTCCGCTGGCAAAAATGCTGACCAGCTGCGCTCGGCCGTCACCGGTGATGCCGCGGAACACTTTAATCTTGCCGCTGCCGCTTTCCGCCAGAAAAGAATCTCCATTGGGAGCGGTCCGGATCAATCTCGGATTATCCAGCCCAGTCGCGTATTGCTGCACGCTGAATCCCGCCGGAACTTTCGGCCATGCGTCCGGCGGGCGGGCGACCACCTGTGGTCCATTTTCCGCCGACTTGCTGACGTAGGGCGCTGGAAGATCGTGCGCCGTGATTTTGTGGACGATCCCCGGTTGCTCAAACCGAAAATCTGTAAATGGCGGTTGCGGAGGAGGAGCGTTCGTCGGGACTGGCTTGGCCGCAATAGCCAGAGGCGTTTTTTCCTGCGCGCTCGAAATATTCTTGAGTGCTTTCAAATATGTGACCAGCTGCCACCGTTCCGTCTCCGGCAAACTGTTCCACGGCGGCATGCCGTTATCGAGCGATCCCGTGGTGAGGTACCAGAAGATTTCTCCGTCGGACGCCGATTGCGTGGGCCCTTGCGTCAACGGAGGAATGTTTCCGGTCCCGCGTCCATTGTCTCCATGGCAGGCGGAGCAGTTCGCCGCATAGAGCTTCGATCCAGCCACGGCGGCTTCGGGCTGCCCCGCATAAGGATTCTTGAGTTGGACGCTCGAAGCTGGCGCGTTATGAAAGCGCTCGTCCTGAGCCGCCAGTGTCGAAACCGCAAACATCCAAAAAATGGCACACGCTACTGCGCTGAGAAAATACGAACGAATATCGATTTTCAAAACTCTCCTCCAGCGGACCGTGGCTGATTGCTAGAGCAACCGAGGAAATCCGCAGAAATCCGCAGAAGTCCAATCACCGAACGATTGGATGAGGCGCCCGCTCCCGACGATCCATCTCGGTTCGAACCCCAGACCTGTAAACTAACGCCACGCCCGATGCATGCGCAACTCTTTAACTTCGAAGTGAACTTCGGAGAATCTGGCATAATCTTCATCGAATTAGGCAAGAGGCCCGAGGTCGTGGATACTATGCTGCACCCTGCGGTACCCTAAAGCAGTCGGAATTTCGCGGCGAAGGAGTAACAATGGAAAAACGCAAACTAGGAAAAAGCAAACTGGAAGTCTCAGCTCTCGGCCTCGGCTGTATGGGAATGAGCTTTTCCTACGGTCCTCCCAAAGACAAGCAGGAGATGACGAAACTGCTTCACGCCGCCGTGGAACGCGGCATCACATTCTTTGACACCGCCGAAGTTTACGGCCCGTTCGCCAACGAAGAACTCGTGGGCGAAGCTCTCGCTCCGTTCCGCGGGAAAGTCGTGATCGCCACCAAGTTTGGATTCGACCTGAGTGGCAGCGATCATCGGCCGGGAGCGGCCGGTCTGAATAGCCGGCCTGAGCACATCAAGCAGGCGGTCGAAGGCTCGCTCAAGCGGCTCAAGATCGAAACCATCGACCTGCTCTATCAGCACCGGGTTGACCCGAACGTGCCGATTGAAGACGTTGCCGGAGCGGTGAAGGAGCTGATCCAGGCAGGCAAGGCCAAGCATTTCGGGCTTTCCGAGGCAGGAGCAAAGACGATCCGTCGCGCACATGCTGTCCAGCCGATCACCGCTCTCCAGAGCGAATACTCGCTGTGGACAAGAACTCCGGAGAAGGAAGTGATACCGACACTCGAGGAGCTCGGGATTGGCTTCGTACCGTATAGCCCTCTGGGCAAGGGATTTCTGACGGGAGCGATCAGCGAAAGTACGAAATTTGAGAGCACCGATTTCCGCAGCACTCTCCCTCGCTTTACGCCGGAGGCCCTCAAGGCGAACCAGGCGCTGATCGACCTGCTCGGCAGCATTGGGAAGCGGAAGAAGGCGACTCCCGCTCAGATCGCGCTCGCCTGGCTGCTCGCGCAAAAGCCGTGGATTGCTCCCATCCCAGGCACGACGAAGCTGAACCGCCTGGAAGAAAACATCGGAGCGGCGGCAATCGAGTTGACCGCCGATGACCTTCGCGATATCGATAGCGCAGCCTCAAAGATCAAAGTGGAAGGCGCTCGATATCCGGAAAAACTCGAGAAGATGACCGGACTCTGAAAGGTAATTCCATGTACAAAGCGAAAGCGTATTCCGCAGGTAGTGCGACATCGCCGCTGGCCTCCACCACGATCGCGCGGCGCGATCCAACCGAACACGACGTTCAGATTGAAATCCTGTTCTGCGGCATCTGCCACTCCGACCTCCACCAGGTTCGCAACGAGTGGAGCGGCGTGATGCCCACCGTCTACCCTTGCGTTCCCGGCCATGAAATCGTCGGCCGCGTGATCAAGGCCGGCCCCGCCGTCTCCAAGTTCAAACCCGGCGACCTCGCCGCCGTCGGTTGCATGGTCGACTCGGACCGCACCTGCCCCGAATGCAAGGCGGGCCTGGAGCAGTTTTGCCCCAACCTCATCCTCACCTATAACTTTCCCGACAAGCATTTGGGAGGCGTGACCTACGGTGGCTACTCCGACGGCATCGTCGTTGATCAAAGGTTCGTTCTTCGCGTTCCCTCGAACCTCAGCCTCGCCGGAACCGGTCCAATGCTTTGCGCCGGAATCACAACCTACTCGCCCATGCGCCACTGGGGCGTCTCCAAAGGCAAGAAAGTTGGCGTAGCCGGTCTGGGTGGACTGGGCCACATGGGCGTGAAGTTTGCCCACGCGCTCGGAGCCCACGTGGTTGTCTTCACGACTTCGCCGAAAAAGAAGGAAGACGCGCTCCGCCTCGGAGCGGATGAGGTCGTTATCTCGCGCAATGCGGACGAAATGCAAAAGCACGCCGGCAGCTTCGACTTCATTCTCGACGCTGTCTCCGCCGACCACGACATCAACGCATACATCAATCTTTTGCGCCGCGATGGCAACCTCACGCTCGTCGGCGCGCCCTCGAAGCCGCTTGCGGTTTCGGCGTTCGGTCTGATCATGGCCCGTCGCAGCCTCTCCGGTTCGCCCATCGGCGGTATCGCCGAAACCCAGGAGATGCTCGACTTCTGCGGGCACCACAACATCACCGCCGATGTCGAAGTGATCCCCATCCAGAAGGTCAACGAAGCTTACGAGAGATTGCTCAAGTCCGACGTGAAGTACCGCTTCTCCATCGATATGGCTTCTCTCAAATCTGAGTGAATAGACGGCCATGAAGTGAGGCAAGACAAGATATGGAGATAAAAAGAACTGGCACGCAACCTTCAGTCAAGGGTCCGGCGGAGTGGTTCACGGGCACGGTACGAATTGATCCACTCTTCCAGGCGCCCGATCCGGCGCTCGTTCAAGGCGTCAGCGTAACGTTCGAGCCGGGTGCGCGGACTGCATGGCACACGCATCCGCTGGGGCAGACGTTGATCGTAACCGCCGGGTGCGGCTGGGCACAGCGCTGGGGAGGGCCGGTCGAGGAAATTCGGCCCGGTGACGTGATCTGGTTTTCGCCCGGCGAGAAGCATTGGCACGGAGCTACGCCGACTACCGCCATGACGCACATCGCCATTCAGGAAAAGAAGGATGGCAAGGTGGTCGATTGGATGGAAAACGTCAGCGACGAACAATACCGGAAGGTTTAGAGCCAAACAAGAGGAGTGCATATGCCAGCCCAGAACGATGCTCTAAAAGACCGACGTTCCCGGTATCGCGAGATTACGATCACTGTGACCGGAAGAAAGTCAGGGCACAGCATCTCAATCCAAGTCTGGTTCGTATGGGAGGATGATGAGCTTTACCTCCTGCCGGTGCACGGATCGGATACACAGTGGTTCAAGAATGCTCTCAAGATCCCGTCGATACGCATCGATGCGCGGGGTACCGAGGCTGAATTCCATGCTATTCCTATCACGGCCCCCAAACAGGTATCGTCCGTGGTCGAGAAATTCCGCAGCAAGTACGGGGCAAGCGACGTGAAGAAATATTATTCAAGGTTCGACGTTGCCATCGTCGCCCAGATGCAGCGAGCGCGATCATGATCGCAAAAGAGGTATTCTCGAAGGCGTGAAAACCAACGGCAAATCTTCGCTTCTGCGGCGGGCAGACAAGCTTGTGGGCCTGAATAAACCCGGCACGGCTGAATTGGCCCGTTTGATTGCCGCCTATGCGCCTCACGACGATAGTTTTGAGCTGCGCATACCTGGTTTGCACGCCAGCCGCTTTTCACGAATCAATACGGAGTGTTTTCATTCCGTCCGCTCGCCCTCGTTATGCATCGTCGCGCAGGGAGCGAAGACGGTCAGCGTGGGACAGGAGGTGTACGAGTACGATGCCTCGCGCATGATCGTGTTCTCCGTTGCCCTGCCTGTTGCTTCCCAGATCACGCAAGCCAGCCATTCCGAGCCTTACCTCGCTCTTAGGCTGGATCTCGACCCTCGCAAAATTGCGGATCTGGTCTTGAAGGTATATCCGCGCGGTCTGCCTCCGGTGCAGGAGAGGCGCGCCGTTTACATCACTCCGGCCGATGCGAGCATGGTCAATGCCGCGACCAGGTTAATGGAGTGTCTCGCGCATCCTGGGGACACTGAATTGCTCGCCCCGCTTGTCGTGGATGAGATTTTGATCCGCCTGCTGCGCAGCCCCATTGGCGTTCGCGTCGCTCAAATGGGCTTTGCGGAATCTGGCGTCTACCGCGTTGCGAAGGCCATTTCCTGGCTGCGCGCCAACTTCTCTCAACCGATGAAGGTCGAAGACCTCGCCGGACTGGTGCACATGAGTATTTCGTCTTTCCACGAACACTTTAAGTCAGTCACGTCGATGAGCCCGCTGCACTATCAAAAGATGCTGCGACTCCAGGAGGCGAGGCGTCTCATGTTGTCGGCAATTACGGACGCGGGTACTGCAAGTCAGCGCGTCGGCTATCTAAGCGCTTCACAGTTCAGCAGAGAATACAGCCGCTTCTTCGGGAGTGCGCCGACCAGGGATATCGCCAGATTGCGTCAAGAGACTGGACTTTCGCTCTGACCCTCGAGAGTTATTGCCGAAACCATGCGTGCTTGTTGAACAACTCCTTCCCGCGCGCACTGGAAGTAAACTCCTGGGCGCCCGGCGCACCCGCCTATTTTGCGCCCGTCTTTTTGGCCGCGAGATTCTGTTTGGCTTGGGCAACTTCTTTGGCGTGGGCGACGAGCGCGGTGAAACGCGGGTTTCCATGCAGAGAATTGAGGTCCGGGTCTTTCGCCATCCCCAAATCCCCATAGGGTTCAAGCCCGTGATCGACGGCCTGCGTCAGGAAAGAAATTGCTTCGGCGTTGCGCCCCTGGTGGGCCGTGACGCAGCCCAGATCGTAAGCGGCCATCGCCGTCTCCGGATGTTCCGGTCCCAGGACCCGTTGTTCGCCATGCAGCGCTTCGAGGTATACCTTCTCTGCCTCGCTGTAATGACCTTCTTCCATCAGCGCATTGCCGAGAGAACGTCATGGTGTTTAAGGTGTTCGGATGATCCGGTCCCAGCACCCGGCGCTGCGTATCGAACCCCTGCCGGAATACTTTCTCCGCCTCGGCAAAACGATTCTCTCCCATCAGCGAGTTGCCCAGACTGGTTATCGTGGCCAGCACGGTGCGGTGCTCGGGACCGAGGGTCCGGAGTTGAATCTCCAGAGTCTGCCGATACAACGACTCCGCCTCGGGAAAGCGCCCCGCCTCCTGAAGAGTGGTCGCGAGAACACTCATCGTCTCTGTTGTTTCTTGGTGCTCCGGCCCCAGCACCCGACGCTCGAGGTCGATGGTCTGGCGCAGCAACTTCTCCGCCTCGTCGAAGCGGCGTTCCTTATGCAGAATCTCGCCGAGTTGGGCCGCCGTCTTCAGGGTTTCCGGATGGTCTGTGCCCAGGTTTCGCTGACAGAGATCGAGCGCTTCACGCAGCAACTTATCGGCTTCCAGATTGTGGCCTTCTAAAGCCAGGGTCCAACCCAGACTTCGAGTGGCCGACATCAAGCTGCGCGAGTCCAGCGGATGAGATTTCCGATCGGTCTCGAGTATTTCGCGCTCCAATCGTTCTCCCTCGGCGTAATGGCCTTCCTCACCCAAAGTCGCAGCAAGCTGGGCCATGGACCGTAGCGTTCTCGCATCGCTACTGCCCAAAACTCGCTGCTGCGCCGCCAGCGTATCGCGCTGCAGTTTCTCGGCCTCGGGATACCGCCCTTCGAAGTAAAGGATCTGGCTCAACCGGCTCATGGAATCGAGCGTGTCAGCGTTGTCCGGGCCTAAAACGCGGCGGCGAATGTTGACGGCGCGAGTGACCAGGTTTTCCGCACGCGAGCGCAGGCCGAGGCCGGTGTACACATCTCCCATGGCCTGCAACATCTGCGCCTGCAGTTCCGGATCATTCGCCAGGCCGGTACCCATTTCGGTTGAGGACTTGTCGAGCAGTTCACGAGCGGTGATGCTGTTGCCGCGGGCTTCGCTGGGATCGGAGACTTTGAAGATCTGCAGCATGAAATCGGTGATGCGGTTGGCGCGGTCGCGCTCGCGGGCGGCACGATCGCGCTCGCGGGTAACGCGGCGGACCTGGACCGCCTGCATGACCGCAAATCCGGCCAGTAGCAGAACCAATCCCGCGGCGACGGCCACCCCCACGCGATGGCGCCGAACATATTTCTGCAAGCGGTAGGCCTGGCTGGCCGGACGCGCTACGACCGGCTCATTGGCCAGATAGCGGGCGATGTCGGCCGCCAGTTCAATCGGCGTCGCGTAGCGGCGGGACCTGTCTTTTTCGAGCGCCTTCATGGTGATCCAGTCGAGGTCGCCATGGAGCAGATGTTCTAGTTGTTTCAGTTGCACCCGCACGCATCGCCGAATTGGTGAGAGAAGCCGGGGTTTCCACGCGCATTTTCGTGCTCGGGCTCGGCGGATCGACTTCGCGCAGTTGCCGGAGCACCTCATGGAAGGGCTGCTTCTTCCACCGGCTGGAATCGAACGGCTCATCGCCGGTCAGCAGCACGTACAGCACAACGCCGAGCGAGTAGACGTCGGTGCGGGTGTCGACATCCTGCACGGAGGATCCGCCTGCTCCGGGCTCATGTAGCCGGGCGTGCCGACGAAGTCCCCCACTCGCGTCATCAGGTTTCGCCGCCGGCCTGCGGCGCGATGGCTTTGGCCAATCCGAAATCGATGATGCGCGGCACCGGCTTGCCGTCCACTTCCACGACCAGGATGTTCGCGGGTTTCAGGTCGCGATGAATGATGGCTTTCTGATGCGCGTGCTGCACGCCTTCGCAAACTTTGACGAACAGTTCCAGCCGCTGCTGATCGGTGAGGTGCTTCTCGTCGCAGTACGCGGTGATAGGAACACCGGGCACATACTCCATGACGAAGTAGGGTTGCCCTTGCGAAGTAGCTCCGGCGTCGAAGACCTTGGCTATCGCGGGATGGTCCATCATCGCGAGCGATTGCCGCTCCGCGCGGAAGCGCTGCCACGTCCGGCGTCGTAGAGGCCAACTTTGATGAGCTTGATCGCGACCTGCCGTTGCACGGGCGCGGTCTGCTCCGCGAGCCATACTTGTCCCATGCCGCCCTCTCCGAGACGGCGAATCAGTTTGTATTGGCCGAAGGAGGTGGGTTCCCCTGCGCTGGCGACATCGCGTGGAGAGTCGGCAAAGGCAGCCGAACCGCGCAGTGAGGCCTCGGCATCTCCGCTCCTCGAACCATCGCTAACGATCTGAGTCTCGGCCTCGGAGCCAGAATGCCTGGCTGAATCATCCGCTTCGTTCATAGTTACCCCAAAGAGATGCCACACAGTTTCGACTGAGTTACCGAACTTTAGCACGCAGATGGGTCGGTTGACCAACCGCTTGATCCGATGGGGTTTGCGATGGTTGTAACATCGGCATTGTATTCATTGACGTGGGCGCGGCAGCTCTCCACTAGTGATAGCCCGGTTGCAACAGTTGCCACTCTATCTCTGCGGGGCGCTAGAGAAAAGCCGCCCTGGACCTCAATGGGCGAGATCTGGGTTGGGCTGTCAAGATCGCCTCCCTGCGGCAATCGTTATGTTTCGAACAGCCACGTGGCCCGAACGACCCCGCTCACCAGCCTTGAAAAGTGTGCGATAATTTATAGCCTCTCCCCGCGTCGTTCGTGCGCAACTCTGGTACGCAAGCCGCGGGGCGGACGCTGGCTCCTACTTTATCTGGACACGGTGAACCCCATGAAACGTCTTGCTATTCTCGCTCCGCTGGTCATGACTCTCATCCTGGGCTTGGCGGTTTCGACCGGTTGTGGTGGGTCGTCGAGCACGCCCCCGCCGCCGCCGCCGCCCTCAATCACCAGCTTCACCGCGAATAACGCCTCCGTCACAATTGGAACCAACGCGATTTTGACCGGAGTCTTCGCGAACGGCACAGGCGTCATCACTCCCGGCAATCTTCCAGCCACCAGCGGCGTGGGCGTGACCGTGAGCCCCACCGGGACCACCAACTACGTCCTCACCGTGAGCAATGCCAGCGATAAATCGGTCACCGCGACAACCTCGGTAATGGTGGTCGCAGCCACCTCTTCCTCGGTGGCCGTGGACCAGACGCCCACCAGCACCGCCGTGACCAACCAGTTGCTGGGAATGAACATGGCCGTCTGGTACGATCTGGTCGCCAATCAGGCCGGAATTGTGGGTGGTCTCAAGGCCGCCGGCATCACCCAGGTGCGTTGGCCGGGCGGATCGGATTCGGACCTCTACCACTGGGCAGACAATTCTGAGTGCGATGGCGGCTATGCCGTTCCGAGTGACACGTTTGCGAATTTCGTCAGCGACATGGCCATTCCCGCTAGCCTCGATGTAGCGTTGACGGCGGATTACGGCTCGAACGCAGATTGCAACGGGGGCGGCGAACCAAGCGAAGCTGCCGCTTGGGTCACGGCCGCAGTGGGCGACAACATCACCCCGAGCCATGTGACAGTGGGCAACGAGGAGTATGGGAGCTGGGAGTACGACCTGCATTCCACTCCGAACGACCCCACCGTCTACGCCGCCGCCGTGGTGGGAACAGATGGCTACTACCAGTTGATCAAGGCTGCCAGCCCGAACACCCTGGTTGGCGTCGACGTGGACGCCGATAACACGGCCGGCAAATGGGACAACATCGTGATGGCCAATGCCAAGGGGTCCTATGACTTCGTGGAATACCACTATTATCCGGAGACTCCGGGCCAGGAAAACGACACCTTCCTGGTGCAGCAGGCGGCGCAGGGGTTGACCACGAACATCAACACCCTCAGGTCGGAGCTGACCAAGTGGGGAACCGCCGACACGCCCATTTACGTGGGCGAGATCGGAGGGCCTTATAGCAACCCGGGCAAACAAAGCTGGTCGATTACCCAGGGTCTGTATGCCGGCCAGGCGCTGGGCGAGATGATGAACGCTGGCGTCTCGCGTCTGACCTGGTGGATTGGCTTCGGCAATTGCAACGGCCAGAACGGAAACGATACTACGTCGGTCTATGGCTGGCAGGGTTTCGGAGCCTACAACGTCTTCTCCGATGGATCCGAAGATACAACCTGTCCGGGCGCGGGCCCCATCGGCACCATGTCTCCCACGGCGCGCGCCTTTCAGCTGTTCAGCCA
>CAVPYG010000069.1:0-15905 GCA_963709835.1 uncultured Acidobacteriaceae bacterium | reverse complement strand
ACCCGCTCGCTCGGAACTCGCAGCTCGCAGCCCGCAGCTACATAACGCAGAGCAAGCCTACGCCTACATAGAGCAGTGTTTCCGCTGGGCGCATGAAGCCGATCCGCAAGCCCTGCTCTTTTACAACGAGGCGGAGGCAGAGGTTGTGAATGCGAAGTCGGATGCGATCTTGGCCATGGTCCGCGATTTTAGGAAGCGCGGCGTTCCCATCGACGGCGTGGGATTCCAGATGCACATTTCGCAGAAACAGATGGCGAATCTGCGCGCCGATGTCGCGTCCATCTCGGCGAACATCGCGCGCTTCACCGCTCTGGGAGTGCAAGTCCACATCACCGAGATGGACGTCGCCCTGCCCGTCGATTTGAATGGGAACGCCAGCCCCGAAGACTTGCAACGACAGGCGGACATATACCGCCAAATCGCCGAGGCCTGCCTCGCACATCGCGGATGCACGGCAATCCAGATGTGGGGATTCACCGACAAGTATTCATGGATCGGATCGCACTCGAAGCACACCCAAGGCGCGGCGCTGCCGTTTGATCGGGACTACCACGCCAAGCCTGCTTACCTAGCGCTGAGGGATGCGCTCGCAGCGCGATCAGCTCTCCGCCATTAGCCGAAAGTCATCAGCCTTCAGCCGTCAGCCATCAGGAAAACCTGGATACGGGGTAGTTTGAAGTTGAGGGGGCTTGCTCCGTATACACGTTCGTAAGCAGCTATTGGACGATTTTGTGGGGGGTACCCCCCCTCCCCCTAAAATGAGTTAAGTCGTTGATAATAAGATAATTAGATGCAAAGTATTCAAAATATTGGACTTAGCGCTGAATTTTGCTATTTGGCGTACACTTGCGGGGGTGGTGACTGGTGACAAATGTTGTCAAAGAGCGGTGAAAATTTGCAGTTCAAAACGCGTTCGTCTCTGGAGACGGACGCGGTTTTCGATGGTGCACTGTCGAGGTATCATCGCACCGATTGGGGTGCATGTCTGTGATCAGCGTACGGGAAAAATGTGATGAAAAAGTTGGGAGGAACGCAGTGGCTCTTGGCAGCGTGGAATCCCAGCCCTTCGACTTCGCTCAGGGCAGGCTCTTGGCAAAGTGAGCGAGAAGCGACGCCCCTGACATGCCCTGCTGAGTACAGTGGAGCCGAGGCTAGCGCCCAAAAAACGGGCGCGAATCCTCCGACAAGCCCAGGGCAGGCTCTGGGGCAGCTCGCAAATACTGGGATAGTTTCCGGATTGCCGGCCAACCGCTCAGTGAGGAGCCGTTTCTGGCATTGTGAGTGATATCGCGAGTGGCTGTTGAAAAAGGAACCAAAGGAGTGATTTCTGTGAACTTCAGAGCCTAAGGCGAACGAAGATTCAATAACTTGCGAACGAATTTCGCTCGTGAAATCCTGTGAAAAGGGGTTTTTCAACCGCCATGCGATACTTCGCCAACAATCCGTAGTGGCTACGTGGCGTTGGTGCATCGGACGGACAAGTTCGGGTTCGACGGACGCCCCAATTCAGTGCAAGTCGAAGAACATTCCACTTTCCACCTCGACTGGTTGGCCGAGCACCAAAAACGGGCGGAAATGATATTTGCGAATCGCTTCTACCGCCGGGCCGCGTAGTTCTGCGGGACCGTCCTCCGCATCGGCCTGAATTACACGTCCATCCTTCCCGACAACAAATTTCACAGTAACTTTGCCATGTGTCCCTCGGGGGTAAGAAGGCATTGCGGTCGAAACCAAGTAATCGCGCATCAGAATATCCGAAGAAATGGAAACGCGTTCAGCGATCGGGCCCGCGCTTCCCGGAGGTGGCTTGAGAAGAGACTCATCGATCGGCGCGACCGACTCCAGTTCTTCGACGTTTATCTTGAGATACGCTTTTCCAGCTTGAGTGACCTCGATGTTGAGCGGCACGTACCGATCCTGAAACAGAACAAAGTTACTGTAGAATGTCTCATCCCAGCCGCTGCCGCGTGTATATCGTAGGAGCACAGTGCCGGGCTCAAAACAGAACTTGGATAAGCCGTTATCCGAGATGGTCACGTCGGTTCGTCGAAGAATAATGCAGGGAAGCTTGGAAGAACCGAATTGCCAGTTGATCTTGTCGAGACGAACATTGGGCTGATCCCGAAGTGCAAGGTACAAAGGTTGCAGTGCCTCGCTGCGTATCTGCATTTCAGCCCGTGTGGGCCAGCGCTGGTCTCCACTGCGATAGAGTCCAGATTCGGTCGCAGCTTCTGTTTGGTTCAAGGTGTCTCCGACATAGGTGCGTCGATATTTTTTGGAGTTGACATAGTACTCGTCGAAGGTCCCGCTATGGATGTTGTCGCCATCTTCATCAAATTGATCCCAGGTGAGCTTGACGCGCCACGGCTTTGTTGAGGGAACAGCCAACCCATTCATTGCCGCGGCGAGCTTAAGAATCTCTGCTGGCCTGTGAGGCACTGGCGTAGTCCGAGCGATGGCCGTTGTAACCGGCACCAAAACCGTGCTGCTCGGCGACGGGGAATTAGATACAGACTGCGCAGCGACGATTTGCGGCAGGAAGGCGAGAACGAAGAGCAATGAGATCCGTTTTAGCGACTGCATGCGAAGCAGTGTACATCACCAGGGCGGCTGATTGTCGAAATCAGATCATAGCGTTCACGGCCCGAACACGCTAGGTTCGGATTCGGGCGGATCACGGGCTACTCAGTAGCGACTCGCTCGGTTGAGCAGGCGGGGCATTCGCCACTGGAGCGCCGTTGCGGCTCTATAATGGAGGCGATTCCGTTGCCGGCTCCGAGTTCCTGCCGGGACGTTTCGCCTTGACCGCGCCCAATCCAATTCGCGACGAAACGAAGACCTCCGGCCGACGCAGGGCCGTAATCGCGCTGGCGCTCGGCGCATTTTTCCTGCTGGCGATCATGGTGGCGCAAGCCTCGTTCAACCTGAAGTTCATCAGTCCCGACACCAATCAGGAGCGGCTGTTTTTCTTCGGGCTGACCAGCCTGATCTTTTTAGCCTTCGTGGCGCTGAGTGTAGTTCTCGGGCGCAACCTGCTGAAACTCTATGCCGAACGGCGGGCGGGCGTGGCCGGTTCAAAGTTTCGCACGCGCCTGGTGGTGGTCAGCCTGCTGCTGTCGTTTTTGCCCGTGCTGGCGATGTTCTGGTTCTCTTACGGGTTGATGAACCGCTCGATCGACAAGTGGTTTTCCCAGCCGGTCGAGGAAGTGCGCGCGGATACGGCGGCGATGTCGGCCCTGCTCTACGATTACGTGGGCGAGAATGCGAAGTCGGAGGCGCAAGCCATCGCCCAGACGGACGAATTTCAGAGGGCCATGGCCAGCAGGAATTCCGTTGCCGCCACAGAAGAACTTCGGGAACATATCCCGTCGCTTCAGGGCGGATTCGCTCTGGCGCTGGCGAACGGCAACGCGGCAGCCAGTGTGAACGCCCCAGCGCCGTGGGCCGATATGGAGAACGGCTTTCCTCTTCAGGAGGCCCTGCACGGAGCGCACCCTCAGTTCCAGTGGAGCCAGACTGACTACATGGTTGCGGCGGTCCCGATTCAAGACGGCGCTGTGATCGTAGCCATGCGTCTCCCGCCAAAATTCGCGCAAACCGCCAAACAGATTCAAGACAGCCAGCGGCGCTACATCGAATTGGCCGGAAAAAGAAGGCTGTTCCGGCGGACTTACATCGGATATCTGCTGCTGCTGACGGTGGTGGTGCTGTTCGTTTCAACCTGGCTCGCGCTTATGCTTTCGAAGTTGGTGAACCGTCCGGTCGCGGCGCTGGCGGCGGGAACGGAGGCGATCTCCAAAGGGCAACTGGACTACCGCGTCGATATCCGCGCCACCGACGAACTGGCCGAACTGGTGCAGTCGTTCAACAGCATGGCGGAGCAACTGGAAAGCAACCGGCGGCAGATCGAAGCCTCCAGCCGCGACGTGGGCGACGCCAATGAGGCGCTCGAAAGACGGCGCCGCTATATCGAAACTGTCCTCGAAAGCCTTCCGACGGGAGTGATTTCGATTGACGCGGAGCGCCGGGTGACCCTGGCTAACGCCGCCTTCTCCCGCATGTTTTTTCTGGAGCGGAGCGAGTACATTAGCCCGGCGTCGCTGGTGAACCTGCCGCTGCGGGAGGTGTTGCCCGCCGATGTGCTCGCCGACCTGGAACCTCTGTTGCGCCGGGCGGACCGCATGGGCATGACCGCAGCCAACATGGAACTTGATCTCCCGCGGGCCAAGTTGAATGTCGCGGTAACGGTATCGGCGCTAAGCCACGCCGCCGAGGGGTTGGGATACGTGGTGGTGTTCGAAGATTTGTCCGACTTGCTGCGAGCGCAAAAACAAGCGGCCTGGCGCGAGGTGGCGCGGCGCGTGGCACATGAAATCAAGAACCCGCTGACCCCGCTCGCGCTCTCCGCCGAAAGGATCCAGCGCCATCTGACGCGGGGCGGCGCTCCCGATGCGGCCTCGCTCGAAGTGATCCGGACTTGCGCGGATAGCATCGGACACGCGGTGGAAACCGTGCGCACGCTGGTGGATGAATTTTCGGCGCTGGCGCGTTTTCCCGCTTCCCGCCCGCAACCCGCGAGTTTGAACAGCCTGGTGGAAGCTGCGCTCCTTATGTTCGATGGGAGGCTGGAGGGCATTCGGGTGCGCACGGAACTAGCGCGCGATCTGCCGGCGGTGATGGCCGATCCTGAAGCGATCAAGCGCGCGGTCGCGAACCTGGTGGATAATGCGGCGGAGGCGATGCGGGATGCGATCCTCAAAGAGATCACCATTTCAACCTCGCTCGTGGCCAGCCGCGACGCCCTCGAACTGACAGTCTCCGACACCGGACAGGGAATTTCGCGCGATGTGAAAGAGCGGCTCTTCCTGCCGTACTTTTCGACCAAGGCACGCGGTACGGGACTGGGACTCGCGATTGTCAGCCGAATTGTCGAAGATCATCGCGGATCGATCCGGGTGGAAGAAAATAAGCCGGTGGGCAGCCGCTTCGTGATCGAGCTGCCCATAGCGATTGAAGCGGTCGGCGCTCCGGCGGCAAGCTGAGCGTGATTCAACTCGTTGTTGTTAAGCTAGACGTTGTTCAGCCAGACGTTGTTCAGCCAGACGTTGTTGAGCCAACCATGTCACACATACTGATCGTTGACGACGAATCCGGAATCCGCGAATCGTTGCAGGGCATTCTCGAGGACGAGGGGTACAAAACCAGCGTCAGCGCGAGCGGCGAGGACTGCCTGGAATTGCTGCGCCAGACGAGCTTCGATCTGATCTTGCTGGATGTGTGGCTGACCGGAATCGATGGCCTCGAAGTGCTGGAGACGATCCGCGAGATGGAGGACCCGCCAGAGGTCATCATGATCTCGGGGCATGGGACCATCGAAACGGCGGTGCGGGCCACGAAGCTGGGGGCGTACGATTTCGCGGAAAAACCGCTGTCGCTGGAAAAGACGCTGATTCTGATAAAAAATGCGATCGACGCGCGGCGTCTGCGCCATGAGAACCTCGACCTGCGAAAGCAATTGCAGTCGAAGAGCGTAATCGTGGGCGACAGCGTTCCCATGAAGGCGCTGCGCCAGCAGATTGCGCTCATGGCGCCCACCAACGGACGGGTGCTGATCTACGGCGAATCGGGCACCGGCAAAGAACTGGTCGCGAATGCGATTCACATGCAGAGCCTGCGCAAAGACGAAATGTTTGTCGAGGTGAACTGCGCCGCGATCCCCGAAGACCTGATTGACAGCGAATTGTTCGGGCACCGCAAGTCGTCGTTTCCGGGCGCCACAGCCGATAAGGAAGGCAAGTTTCAGAAGGCCGACCGCGGGACTCTGTTCCTGGATGAAGTCGGCGACATGAGTCTGAAGACGCAGTCCAAAGTTTTGCGGACACTGGAGCAGCAGCGGTTTGTTGCTGTGGGAAGCGACGATTCCGTCACTGTGGACGTGCGCGTGATCGCTTCCACCAACAAAGATTTGGAGGAAGAAATCGCCAAGGGGAACTTTCGCGAAGACCTTTTTTATCGCCTGAATGTGGTCCCGTTCGTCGTGCCGCCGCTGCGCGACCGCAAAGAAGACATCCCGTTGTTTGCGCGGCATTTTCTGAAGGAATTTGCCTCGGCCTATGGCAGACGACCCAGAGAGATCACCGACGATGCGATCGATGTGCTGACGCGCTACGCCTGGCCGGGAAACGTCCGCGAACTGCGCAATGTGATCGAGCGCATCGTGATCATGAATCCCACGACGTTCCGCTTTGATCGCAAGCATCTTCCGCCGCTGCTGCACCGCGACGGCATCCGGAAAGTCGCGGGCAGCGAGGGATCCACGCTGTACGAGGCGCGGGTTGCTTACGAGCGCGATTACATTCTCAAAAAGCTGGACGAGAACCACGCCAACGTGAGCCGCACGGCGGAAGTGCTGGGCCTGGAACGCAGCCATCTGTATCGCAAGATGAAAAGTCTGGGGATCGCGGCAAAGGAGTGAAGCAGGTGCCTGGTGTCAGGTCTCAGGAAGATTTGATCCTCAATCTGCAAGTTGGTTTTCCTGAGACCTGATGCCTAACACCTTACACCTGGCCCTCTACCTTTTCCGCATGTGAATCTCCGTGCCGTTCTTGTGGAACTGGACATCGTCCATCAATTGATTGATCAGGTAAATGCCGCGGCCGTGACTGGAATAGATGTTTTCGCCCTGGCAAGGATCGGCAATCTGGGCGGGATCAAAACCACTTCCAGGATCGCGCACCACGATCAGAATGCCATGACGCTCGTCGCCGGCCACGTCGCATTCGATCACTTTGGAGGGATCGTTTTTCGCTCCATGCACGACCGCATTGGCCAGAGCTTCGTTTAGCGCCAGTTCGATGTCGTCTTCCCGTCCCAGAGCGTATTTCATTTCCCGCACCACATTCATTACGCTTCGGACAACGGGGTCCACGGCATCGCGGTCGGCGGCAAGGGTTACGCTGAGCTTGAGATCGAGTTTATCCGCATCGAAGGCAATAGCTGTGGGTGACGATGGCGGCGACTCTGGCAATTTAGGGGAATCTGCCATAAACGGCTGTGGGCTTTGGTTCCAACTTCTCCTTTAACCAAGATACAGGGAGTCGCCGAAAGATTCCAAGGCGCCGGGGCGTGAACGGCAAACTTTAGTTGGAACCCACAAGCGACACCTTCAACCGATTGTCATCCTGAGCGAAGCGAAGGACCTGCGCATTGCGCGGGCAAATGCAGAGATCCTTCGCTTCGCTCAGGATGACAATCTTTGCAGGAGAAAAAAGAAGACAATTCACTTAAATTCACGTCTCCTCATCGGGCGGGCCGCCGATCTGCTGCATTTGGCGGCGCCAGTCGAGTTCCTCTACGAATGTTCGCGAATCGCGCCATCCGGCTTTGATCTTGACGAAAAGTTCGAGAAAGACTTTGGTCCCAACCATCTTCTCGATATCGAGACGGGCCGCGGTGCCGATCTTCTTAAGCATCTGTCCGCCTTTGCCAAGCAGGATGGCCTTTTGGCCGTCGCGTTCGCAATAAATCACGGCGGCAATCCGCGTCAGCCTCGGACTTTCTTCGAACTGCTCGATCAGCACCGAAACCGCATGGGGCACCTCTTCATGGGTCTGCATCAGAACATGCTCGCGAATCAACTCCGCGGCCATGAAGCGCACCGGCTGATCGGTAATCTGATCTTCGGGAAAATAGCGCGGGCCGTTGGGCAGCGCTTTTAGAACACACGCGAGCAATTCGTCGAGCCCCTTTTTCTTGAGAGCGGAGATGGGGACGATCTCACGAAAATCGTGCAGCGCTTGAAACTGCGCGATCAGCGGGAGGAGCTTGCTCTTGTCGGCGAGCAGGTCGATTTTGTTGAGCAGCAAAAAGACGGGGGTGCCCGCCTGTTTCGCCAGGTCGAGGACGAAGGCGTCGTCGCGGTCCCACTTTTTTTTCGCGTCACTGCTTCTAACGTCAGTGATCATCAGAATCAGTTCGCAGCCTTCGAGCGCCTCGCGCACCTCGGACATCATCTTGCGCCCAAGCGAGGAGCCGGAACGATGAACTCCGGGCGTGTCGATCAGCACGATTTGGCCGGCTTCGCTTCCCTTTTTGGCCCTCTGCGCGCCGACGTTGATGATTCCAAGAATGCGGTTGCGCGTGGTCTGGGGCTTGGGCGAGATGATGGCCAGCTTCTCGCCTACCAGCGCATTGAGCAGCGTGCTCTTGCCCGCGTTGGGGCGTCCGAGAATGCAGACGAATCCGGAATGAAAGGACATGGGGATAGTTTACAGTTCTCGGTTCTCAGTTCTCAGTTCTCAGTTTTCCGTTCTCAGTTCTCGGTTCTCAGCAAAACCGTAAGATGATTAGGGGGCCCCCCTACCCCCCTTTTTCTGTACCTTTAGAATCATGGGGTTAGCGGGGCGTTTTTGTAAATACCTCATCAATAAGGACTTATATATTGATACCTCATTCGTAAGGACTTAGCTCTTAAAACTGTGCTGAAAATGGATTTGGGGCAGATTCGAGGGCCGTCTTGGTAACGGACGAACCTCGAAGCTGCCCCTATCAGATGTCTAATAATTATGCTTGCGTGCAATTGGTCTTAAGTCAAGGGAATTCGATCCCAGATGGTTTGTGATGATAGAGGCGGGAGGCGTCGTAAACACACATTCTAAGTTGATTATCGAATGACATGGATGCGAATGTCGAGTTTCAGGTTCTTCCATGACCGGTCCGCCGTGTAAACGGGGGCGCGCAGGGCGATCCCGAGGGCCAGGCACGCGCGGTCTCCGAGCGACAAGCCAAGCGGGCGGGTTTGGACGACAAGGTCTCCGGCAGTCTTGGCCTGCTCGGCGGTGAAAGCGATCGCTTCCTCAATGACTCCATTGGCAGCGGCCCAAGCGTCGTCCGGGCTCAAGCCCCGTTGCACGAGTTTCCCGTGGACTTCGGCAAGATTGACCGTACTGGCGGCAGCCGCGCTCATGATCCTTGGCGTCAATTTTTCCGCGCCGGGCTCGTTGTTCAGCAGGGCCATAAGGGCGGATGCGTCCAGCACAGCCCTACTCATGTTTGGCGGCCTCGCGCCGTTCGGCAATCAGTTCGTCGACCAGGGAGGTACCGGGCTTGACATAGTTCCGGACCAACCGTTGAGCGCGCTCAATTCTGCGTTTCACGGTCGTGATCCGCAGCTCGCCGTCTGCCATGCTCAAAATTACCTGGTCTCCGGCCTTGATCCCCAGCGCCTTTCGATAGGAAGCGGGAATGACGACGCGTCCGTTTTCGTTGACACGCATTCGAGTTTCAGCGTTCATGTGTCACACATCAATACTTATGACATATTTTACAGACATGTCACACAATAGGCAAGATGACGGGTGGACTTACGATTGGCTCGGCAGCGGCGCATTCCAGGTCTGGAAAACCGCGGAACATGGGCACCCGGCGTCCGCGGCGGGACGAGGGCTACACGGTCACGATCGCCAGAACGGCGACCGTGATCCGTGTGGGCTTTGGTTCTCAGGTCTGTTACTTGCCGGCGCTTATGAAATCGCCGGTGGTGGCGTTGATTACGCCGATGCCTTTCCTGTCTTTTTCGCTGCTGCCGTAGATGACATACCAGACGGGGACGTTCTGCTTCCGGTCCTTGAGCAACACGTAGGTGATGACCTGCTGCGGATCCTTCTTAACGAGGGCGTCGCCGCCGTGTTGCTCGGCGGTCGCGAATGCCTGGTCGGTATCGATTTTCAGCATCAACCCCATGAAGACAAGGCTCGCGGATGCGGCGTTGTAGGCGCCTTCGGTGCCCTCGGTGGAAACTCCGTAGGGCGGCGAATCGGGCAGGCGGCTTCCCGAGCACACGAAGGTCTTGGTGGCGCGGCGGCTGGGCGAGACAAAGTAGCCTCGCCAGGTGGCGGATTTTCCGTCCTGGCCGGTGGTTTCTGAAGTGGGCACGGACTCCACTCGAGCCGGCTCGGCGTCCGGCGACCACCTGAAAGCCAGGCCCGCCATTTGGTTGAAGGCCTGCTGCCCGGTGTAAAGCGCGGGTGCCTTCTTCTTGGGCTGGGCGGCGGGGGCCGGAGTTTCGGAGGCGCTCTTATTCCCGGTTGGACTACACCCTACGGTTAGAATGGCGATGACGGCTAAGCTAACGGCAAATACGAGACGGCGTAAATTCATGTACGTTCCTCCAACGGCATTTTGAACTCAAATCCACCAATTCATCCCGGCGACTCTATCTTGCTCCATCACAGTGGTTTGTGACGACGCAGATGCTCTCGGTCATGATCCGATCGCGTTTAGGCGGGAGTTTGTTCCTTCGAATTGGAATCGCACGAATTGTACTGCTTGCGGGCGCTTTTGCAAGTCCAAATCTGGAGCCGGTGCCGGCGTGGTGAAGATGGTGCGTCTGCTTCGCAGGCTGCCGAGAAAGCAGTTTCCGTGGGGCAAATGCGAACTCAGCCGGTCAGATCAGCTTCATCTGCTTGGGCGCGGTGGTGGTGATGCGGACGCGCTCGACCCGGCGATCGGTTGCGTCCAGCACTTCGAACTTCAAGCCTTCGTCTTCGACGACTTCGCCTTTCTTGGGAATGCGTCCGGCGAGTTCGCTGACCAGGCCGGCTATGGTGGAGGATTCGTGACCTTCGGGGCGCAGGTCGAAAAGTTCATCGAGGCGGTCGATATCCATGTTGCCGGGGACGATGTAGGAGTGGTCGTTTTCGCGGACGATCTCGGCTTTCTCGTGCTCATCGCCGATTTCTCCCACGATCTCTTCGACCAGGTCTTCGATGGTGACCAGGCCGGCGACGCCTCCGTATTCATCGACTACGATGGCCATGCGGATGTTACTACGCTGCATTTCACGGAGTAAGTCACTTACTAACTTGCTTTCCGGAACGAAGTAAACGTCCTGGCGCATGAGGCTGGCCACGGTGCGCGTGTGGGCCTCGGAGTCGGGGACTTGCAGCACATCCTGCGCATGGAGAATGCCCTTGATATGGTGGATGGAACCTTCATAGACGGGGATGCGCGAGAAATGCTTGCCGCGGAGTAACTCGACGATCTGCTCGACGGTGGTATCGGAGGGGACGGCGACCATCTCCGGGCGCGGCTTCATTGCCTCGCGGACGGTCTTGCCGCTGAACTCGACCGCCGACTGGATGAGGTCGCGATCGCCTTCCTGAATGATGCCTTCTTCCTGTCCCGCTTCAATCAAGGCGTCAACGGCTTCGGAGGGAGTTTCCGGTTCGGCGTCGGCGCGCTCGCGGGTGAGGGCGGTGACGGACTGGCAGAATCCGAGCACGAGCGTCACCGGCAAGACAAGATAGATGAGCACGCGCAAGAGGACGATCCATTGCGCCAGCCAGCGGCCCTGGGTGCGCGAAAAAAAGACGAAGGGGAGCAGGCGGTTGAAAAAGACGATGATGAGAATGAGGCTGAGCGTGGCTTCGAGGACTTCCGAGACGCTCCAGGCACGGTCGCGAAACACGGTGAAGCCGACGATCATGGCAATGGCCGCGGTGACCAGTTGCGTCAGAATGGCCATGGAGAGCGAGGCGCGGGCGCGGGAGACGCCGAGGCGCGGCTCGACGAGTTGCTCGAAGGCGTCGATGTTGTCCTGAAAATCGCGGGAGAGAAATTTGCCGAGTTCCTGATAAAGACGGTCAACGTAGGAGACCAGCGTCAGCAGGCCGATCAAGAGCACGAGAGTGAGGCTGACGCCGATCATGGCTATTACCGCGGCTTCCTCCGGGCGGCGTGGCGGAGCTGCGCTCCGGTGGACAGCCGTGGGCGGCTGTCCCTACGTGGAGCCGTTCTCGCGATCAGGCCGAGCGGCAGGTGGAGTTGGGCGCGCAACTGTTCTTCGCGCTTCGCCATCTGTCCACGGTCGCGCTCGTGATCGTAGTCGCGCAGATGCAGGATGCCGTGCAACACGAGAATTCTAACTTCCTGGGCGGGCGAGTGTCCGAGGGCGCAGGCATTTGCCGTGGCGATTTCGGCGGAGATGGCGATTTCGCCGGCAAAATCTTTTTGAGCGCCGGGCTCGGCGGGGAAAGAAAGCACGTCGGTGGGCTTATCTTTTCCCCGGAAACGGCGGTTCAGGGATTTCATCTCGGCGCTCGATGTCACGAGCACGTTGACCGCGCCTTTCAATCCGGCGGCGCGCCGGGCGCGGGCAAGGAAGCGGCTGAGCGCCAACTCGGTCAAGTCCGCGACGCGCTTTTGAAAGATGACCAACGTTTCACCTTAATTGCGCAGGCGCGGTTCTACGGGCAATGCCGGAGGCGCCGCCGGTTTCGGTTCCAGCGTCTTTGGTTCGAGCAAGGACAACTGCTGCTCGGCCTGCCGGGTTTTGTGCTCGTCGTAGGCGCGAATGATGCGCTGCACCAAGTGATGGCGCACCACGTCGCTTTCGTCGAAGTTCACAAAGGCGAGACCATTTACTCCTTGCAGAATTTCAGCCGCCTCGACGAGGCCGCTGCGGCGCGCGTTGGGCAAGTCGATCTGGGTTACGTCGCCGGTGATCACCGCCTTGGAACCGAATCCCAGTCGAGTCACAAACATCTTCATCTGCTCGGAGGTTGTGTTCTGCGCCTCGTCGAGGATGACGAAGGAATCGTTGAGGGTGCGTCCGCGCATGAAGGCGATGGGCGCGATCTCGATAATATTTTTTTCCAGATAGCGTTCGACGCGTTCGGGATCGAGCATATCGAAGAGGGCGTCGTACAAGGGCCGCAGGTAAGGGTCGATCTTCTCCTGCAAAGTACCGGGGAGAAATCCGAGACGCTCTCCGGCTTCGACCGCCGGGCGCGCCAGAATGATGCGGTTGACCTGCTTGTTGAGCAGGGCGGAGATGGCCATGGCCACGGCGAGATAAGTCTTGCCGGTTCCGGCGGGGCCGACGGCAAACACCATGTCGTGCTTCTCGATGGCTTCGAGATAGCGGCGCTGGTTGGGGCTTTTGGGCTGGACGGTGCGGCGCCCAAACGACCGCTGGCGCCCGGCTTCGGCCAGTCCGCGGAGGGTCACGTTGGGATCGCCGACGACCACGCGCAACATGCTGCTCAGGTCTCCGTTCTGGAATTGGTGGCCGGCGCGGCGAAGATGTTCGTAGTCGGCGAAAAGCTGTTCGGCGCGAGCCACGTCGCGGGGCGCGCCTTCGAGTTCAATGCGGTCGGAGCGCAGATCGATATTGATGTTGAGGCCGTCTTCGAGCACGTGAAGATTTTCATCGCGCGTGCCGAACAGGGTCTCGATGTTGGGGGTAAGTTCAATATTTTTTTTCATTCAATAAAATGCGCCGCCTCCAGCAGCAGGACCGGGCTCACTCTGGAATAATGATCGATGCGTGTTTTGCCAGGACAAGCTCGGCCGGATTTGGGCGAAGCGGTACCGGCGTCTTTTGCACGCAGAAAACTACAACTGGAAGTAGAGCGAACCGGATTGCGCACCCCGGCGGGGCGGTTAACAACCATTTGAGATCAGCGTAGCGCGGGCGGACGGGGGAGTCAATGGGAGGCGGTCCATAACAAATTGACGAAACGAGTTGACCAGTAGCGGGCAACGATTTTATTCTTGTCTAAACGGGGTCCGGCGGTCTGCCACAAATTCATACCTTGCAGGATTCAAGATTGCAGTAATAAAGAATGCAGTTTAGGAGACTCGATATGAGCACGGTCCGAGTGTTGGTCGGAACGCGCAAGGGCGCGTTCGTCTTGACCTCCGATGGTAAGCGCGAGAAGTGGGACATCAGCGGTCCGCATTTTGCGGGCTGGGAAATTTATCACGTCAAGGGATCGGCAGTCGATCCAAACCGGCTGTACGCATCGCAGTCGAGCGGCTGGTTTGGGCAGGTGATCCAGCGCTCGAACGATGGCGGCAAAAACTGGGAGCCGGTGGGCAACAAGTTCGCCTACGAGGGCGTTCCGGGCACGCACCAGTGGTATGACGGCACGCCGCATCCCTGGGAGTTCAAGCGGGTGTGGCATCTGGAGCCGTCGTTGAGCGATCCGGATACGGTTTATGCGGGGATCGAAGACGCCGCGATTTTTCGCACCACCGATGGAGGGCAGAACTGGCAGGAATTGCCGGGGCTGCGCGGCCACGGCTCTGGGCCGAAGTGGCAGCCGGGCGCGGGCGGGATGTGCCTGCACACGATCATTCTCGATCCGAGCAATCCGAAAAGGATCTACATTGCGATCTCGGCGGCGGGGGCGTTCCGCACAGATGACGGCGGCGTAACCTGGAAGCCGATCAATCGCGGACTGCGCTCGCAATACATTCCCGATCCGAACGCCGAAGTCGGGCACTGCGTCCACCATGTGGCGATGCACCGGTCGAGGCCGGACGTGCTGTTTATGCAGAAGCATTGGGATGTGATGCGCAGCGACGACGCGGGCGAATCGTGGCACGAGGTCAGTGGAAATCTGCCAACCGACTTCGGCTTCGCCATCGACGTACACGCGCATGAGCCGGAGACGGTTTATGTCGTCCCGATCAAAAGCGACTCGGAACACTTTGTTCCGGAGGGAAAGCTGCGCGTTTTCCGCAGCCGCACGGGCGGCAACGAATGGGAGCCGCTGACCAAGGGCCTGCCGCAGAGCGATTGCTACGTCAACGTGCTGCGCGACGCGATGGCGGTCGATTCGCTGGACAAATGCGGCGTGTATTTCGGCACCAGCGGCGGGCAGGTTTACGCATCGGCGGACGCCGGAGACAGTTGGTCGCCGATTGTGCGCGATCTTCCGGCAGTGCTTTCGGTGGAAGTGCAGACGCTGGGGTAAGCACGCTGATGCAAACGAGCGAGTGCCGGACAAATTCGTGGACTTTCAGCAAAGGCTGCGTCTTGTTGTGCTACGAGAAGATGACGTAAAGGAGAAGCCGTGAGGACCAGACTAATTGTGCTCCTGTTGTGCATTTTGTCGGTGCGGGCTGTAGTGGCACAGACGACGAAGAGCGGTTATTTCAAGACTTCGGATGGCGTCAGAATCCACTACCTTGAAGCTGGCAGCGGCCGGCCCATCGTTTTCGTTCCCGGCTGGACGATGCCAGCCTGGATCTGGCAGAAGCAAATCGACGAGTTCTCGAAGAGATACCACGTCGTTGCCGTGGATCCGCGTTCGCAGGGTGACAGCGACAAACCGCCTTACGGCCATCTGCCCGAAACCCGCGCCCGAGACTATGAAGAGCTCGTGGATCACCTTGGCCTGAAGCTGCCCGTCCTCGTCGGCTGGTCGATGGGGTGCGGCGAACTGCTGAAATATGTCGAACAATTCGGTACCGATAATGTAAGCGGTTTAGTTTTGGTGGATGGGTTTATCCCGGACAAGCCCAGTCCCGAGATGTTTACCGCCATGTCAGGATGGATGAACCAACTTCAGCAGGATCGCCAGAAACAGGCCGACGGTTTTGTTCGCAGCATGTACAGAAAGCCGCAGCCAGAGGACTACTTGAAGCGCGTCGTCGACGCCTCCATGCAGGTTCCGGCCGATACCGCAGTTGTTCTCATCTACAACATGATTGCGGTGAAGGATTTCTCAGGCGCTTTCGCCAGGATGAATCGGCCGATGCTCTTTACGTACCAGCCTGACACGCAGCCGACCGCCGACCTGCTGAAATCGAAGCTCGGCGACAAGGTTCGACTGGAGCGATTCGATGGCGACGGCCACGCGCTGTTCGTCGACGATCCGGAGAAATTCAACCGCCTGCTCGAAGACTTCCTGCAAAGCCTGCCCAAGTGATTGACGTAGCGGGCAGCAGGAGCGGTTAGCGCAAAGCAGCGGAAGGTGTTGCAACTGGCGTTGGGCCAGTTTGTTGGACAAGCCTTTGACAAGCCAAAGAGTACGAACATAGTCGGAGCCTCCAGGCAATGGCACAAGTGATCCGCATCACGCTTCCGCATCATCTGCGAACGCTGGCCCAGGATC
>CAVPYG010000068.1:0-131605 GCA_963709835.1 uncultured Acidobacteriaceae bacterium | reverse complement strand
CGGCAATTCCCACGAGCCATTCCGAACCATGGATTTACTCCCGCAACTGCCCGGTTTTGTCCCGTTGGCGCAAATTGGCGCGACGGCCGATCCTACGGTCAGTGCCATCGTCGGTGACATCTTCGCGCATACCGAATTAATGGCGGCGCCGGTATTCGACGGATCGTCGGAGAAGACGCGACCGAATCTGAAAGTGCAGGACGGCTGCAATAATCGCTGCTCGTTCTGCATTATCCCGTACGTTCGGGGCAAGAGCCGCTCACTGAAGCTGGAAGAAGTCGTGCGCGAAGTCGATGCGCTGGTCGCCAGCGGATATCGCCGAGGATCCTTTGCTGATGTTCCGGGCGGAGACTGGCTTGGTGTTCGGCACGGCGGAAATGCTGAATCCGATCTCCCGCACCCAGCAACCATTCCGGTTCGTTGCCATCGGCGACGACGACCGGTGCAGGATTAACGACGCGATCCAGTCTTATGCGGATAAGACCCGTCTTGAACGACAATCGATTGTTCGCGACCGAGCATGGTGAGGGGACGCGGTGGGCGCAGGATCGGGGCGGTCAACCATCTTGCGAATTCTAGACCGGCCCCGAATTGTGAATGAAATAGCGATTTCGCGCCACTAACCACATAGTTTCCTTTTTGCCGACCACCCGGGAATTACCCGGTCTGTCTATACAAGGGCGATGCTCGGTGCCCATCCTGCCGTCATCCAGTAAGCCAAGCCGAGTTGTCAGCTTGGGCCGCGTTCCCGGTGACCTTATTAGTAAATACGCCACTATTCTCTTTTTGTTCGCCTTTTGCTATAGTGTGGTCCATGAGCGCAAAACCGCAGCACTACGACTTCGCCACGCAACTACTCGCAAGCAAGGAATTCTTCGAACGTTCAACCAGTGTTCTCGATGAGGGCGACTCCGGGTTCCGTCCGCAAGAAGGCATGATGACCGTTGCGCAGCAAGTCGCACACACGGCCCAGACTCTCGATTGGTTCATCGAAGGCGCATCCCGCCGGGAAGGTTTCGACCTTGATTTCGAGAAACACGCCAAGGCCCTTGAGGGTGTGAATTCGCTCGCCGCCGCCCGGAAGATGCTCGAAACGGCGTATGCGAACGCGATCCACTTTCTGCGCTCGCGCAGCCCGGAGGATCTCGCCTTGCCGCTTCCGCCCGGCCCGGTCATGGGCGGCCTACCCATCAGCGACATCGTCTGGGCCATGGTCGAGCACACGGCGCATCATCGTGGCGCTCTGACCGTCTACTCCCGCCAGCTCGGGAAAGTGCCCCCCATGCCCTACGGCGGCTGAAACGATCTCGATCGCCGGCGAAGCATTCAATGCGCGCGTTACGGCAACCCGTGATGGGACTGTTTGACGCATGTCCAGTGGTTCCACAACCGATGGCGGAGGATGGGAAAGGTCTCGGCTAAGACCGCGCAGGGGATTTCCGAGACGCTTCTTGAGATGTTTGCGCGGACGTGAAGTTATTGGCTGACGGGCGCGGTGACCGTCCTACAGGAGCGTGGTAACATCTGCCCATGGCGATGAGTGATACGAGCCCGGCGGCGCAAGCTCTCCAGCTTCAGATACAAAGCGCCATGTCGGGGGAGCAGCGCATGACTCTTGCTTATGAGATGAGCATGTTCGCCCGCGAACTGGCGGAGGAGGGAATCCGGCGGGACCATCCCGAGTGGACGGAGGCGCTGGTCGCGCGAGAACTGTTAAGGCTGGCGTTCCTCCCGGCGCCGTTGCCGGCCGGGCTACGATGAGTGTTGCGGATGTATGTCGGCGGTGCAGCGATTAGCGGGGTACCGCGATTAGCTGGACGGTTTGTGCGCACGGTACCCCGCAACGACACGGCCCGGCAGATGGACATACTTCAAAATTTCGTCAAGCATCTGCGGGTACAGGTATAGCGGGGCATTCGTAGCCTTAAACCATGGATTTCTTTTGACAAATCGCCTTGATCTAGCTCCAAAGAACGCGTTCTGCCACAGCAGCGGTTTCCGGGCGGGATTGTTGATGTCATCCATCACGGCCTCCAAGTGCCCGCCGTCGAGTCGAATCTTCGTAGGAATAACACCCTGACAAAGCTTAGTGCGTTTGTGCTCCTCGGATAGTGAGCAGTACCGGCGAAGTTCCCACACAGATCTATCCAAACAAGTAAGATGTAGGCCGAACGCAACGTTCGAAATCTCCAAGTATCGAAAAGGTCCAAATTCGTCAATAAACTCAATGAATTTCTGAGTTGGAGAAGTTAGTTCGAACGGAATTTTACCGGACGCACTGATCGCGTGGAGGGCAGCGCGCAAGTTGTGTTTCACGTTCTTGCCCGGAACCCGATTAAGGAGCAGTATGCACTTCAGATATTTCTCGAGCGCTTGCTGACTTGCCCACAAAGAAGGCTCGACCAGTGCGGCACGAAAAGCCAGTCGCGCAGAAATATAATCTTCGTCCGCCACGTCGCGAAAGGAGCGGATCGCGAAATCGTTCACTTGCAAATCATCGGTCATCGGTAGACTGTCATCTATCTTCAAGATTGCGCTAATCCTACCTGTGTTTACAAGGGTGCTGATCCCGCTAAACTTCTTGGCTTTTGATTCCCTCTGTACTAGCCCACACCGCGCGATCCTTGGCCCACGCCCGCAGCTGAGCAATTTCCTCGGCGCGCGTGACCGACAGCGGGACGGTGGACGAGAGCGCGGTTAGCAGGTCTTCGTTAGCTCAGTTCCTGTTTGCGGGCGAAGGCGGCGTAGAGGGCGGTTTGGACGGCGGATTCGATTTCGGCTCCGGAGAAGCCTTTGGCCGCTTCGGCCACTTGATCTAGATCGTAGTCGGCGGGATTGCGTTTGCGTTTGGTTAGCTGGATGGAGAAGATCTGTTTGCGCTCGGCGGCGCTGGGCAGGTCCACGAAGAAGAGTTCGTCGAAGCGGCCTTTGCGGATCAGTTCGGGCGGGAGGACGGTTACGTTGTTGCAGGTGGCGGCGACGAAGACGGCGGGCTTGCGGTCCTGCATCCAGGAAAGAAACGACGCCAGCAGGCGCGAGGAGACTCCGGCGTCGGCGGAGGCGGAATCGGGGCCGCTGCCGGCAAAGACTTTTTCCAGTTCGTCGATCCACAGGACGCAGGGGGCGAGGCCCTCGGCCACTTTGAATACTTTCTGGATGCGCTTCTCGGTTTCGCCTATGAATTTGTCGTAGACGGCGGCGGTGTCGAATTTCACCAGCGGCAGCTGCCATTCTCCGGCTACGGCGCGGGCGCAGAGACTTTTGCCGCAGCCTTGGACGCCCAGGATGATGACGCCTTTGGGCGGATCGAGGCCGAACTGGCGGGCGCGGTCTTCCCATGAGCCGCGGCGCTGCTCGAGCCAGCCCTTCAGATTGTCGAGGCCGCCGACGCTTGACATGTTGTCGGTGGAGTCGACGAACTCGAGCATCTCGGAGCGCTTGAGCAGCGCCTTTCTTGGCCTCGAGAACATCGGTGACGCACTGCGGGCGAGAGCGCGAGGCGGGCGACGACGGTCTGCGAGATGGCGCGTTCGGCGGCTTCTTCGGTGAGGCCGCGGAGATTGGCGGCCATCGCGTCCACGCCATTGGCGTCGAGCTGAAGCTTCAGCGTGTGGTTGGCGGCGAGGCGGGTGTAGGTTTCGCGGATGATTTCGCGCAGGCGGTCGCGGTCGGGCAGCGGCAGATCGAGAAACTCCACCAGGCTGGCGAGTTCGGGCGGCATCTCGATGGCGGGGGCGGTCAGCACCAGGGTGCGGCGGTTGGCGGAGAATTTCTGGCCCACGTCGCGCAGGCGGCGCACCACGACGGGGCTATCCATGTGGCGATGGAAATCCTTGAGCACGAACACGGCCTCGATGGTCATGGCTTCGAGGTTGGCGAGGGCTTGCACGGGGTCGGCGGTGTTGTACATGGCGGTCTTCGGACCGGCGGCGGCATCGGAGCCGACCGACGACAGCACGGCCCGCGCGAAGCGGTCGGCTTCATTGTTGCCTTGCGGAAAGGCGGCTATCGAGCGCGGCGGCAATGGTTGGGGGGCGGCGGCGCCGCTGCCGGAACGGACGAGGCCATCGGCGATGGTCCATTCGAAGACCGGCAGATTCAACTCGCGAGCAGGCATCGCGCACGAGCGAAAGGGCGCGGACTTCCTCGACCGTCTCCATGACGACGATTGGCGTGGAGGAGTTGATGAGGACCTTGAGGCGTTCGAGTGGACTGGCGGGCGAATCCATATGTATTTGACCGGGCGCGAGTTGCTCCCGTACAATATTAACTTCGGTTCCTACCGGAATATCCTTCTGGAGCAATCCAGGGCAAACAAAGGTAATCAAGCCGCATGGCGAACCATTTTTCGGCGCTGAAACGCGCCCGACAGACAGAGAAACGAACCGTCCGCAACCGGGCCAACTCATCGCAACTGCGCACCGCTCTCCGGAGCCTGCGCGAGAGCCTGGAAAAGGGCGACAAAACGGCCGCCGGCCAGACCTATCGCGAGACCGTATCGGCGCTCGACAAGGCCATCCAGAAGGGCGTTTTGCACGAAAACACCGCCTCGCGCTACAAATCGCGCCTGTCGGCCCGTCTGAAGGCATTGAAGTAAGCCTTGGGTAAGGTTCCTGGCGAGGCAACTCGTGGCGCAGATTGTTCTTGACCTTGCCCTGCGGTTTGTTATACTTAGCTTTCCTCGGGACATAAGAGATTTCTGACGGTTCCGGCGAACCACCGCCCGTGTAGTGGCAACTCCTACGAGAATCGAGCAACTTTCGGGGTGGGCGCGGCATCTATTTGGGTAATTCTGGCAAATCCTTTTCACCTGGCCCGAATTGCGGTTTGGCTAGCCTTTAGCCGTCCATCACCCAGTGGGCGGCCGGCGTGATTGCGGCCTAAATTACTGTCATTGAAGGAGAACGTACTCAATGCGATCCGATCGCGTATTTGACGCATTACATACTTTGCGGAACCGGTATATGCTTTGCCAGTTGGCATCGAAGGCAACGCGGAAGTTTCACAAGCCGAACACCCGCATTCAAGAAACCATGAACCAGGTATTTGACAAGATCGCCGATGCGGAACGTCACGATATCCTGAGCGAACCTGAGAACTTTGCCGAAGCACAACGGCGAGCTGCGTAAAGCGGCTCCGCCGTGTGCCCGCACGGCGGCAAAGAAACACATCCCCGCGAGAGAAAAAGAAAATCCCTCCCGAAGAAAAATCCACGTAGGTGAATATGACCATTGCCGAACTGAAAGAAAAAAACATTACCGAGCTGACCAAGATCGCCCGGACCTTGGAACTGCCGGGCGCCAGCGGACTCCGCAAACAGGACCTCATCTTCAAGATCCTTCAGGCGCAAAGCGAAAAAGAGGGGCACATCTTCGCCGAAGGTGTGCTGGAGATCCTCCCTGACGGCTACGGCTTTCTGCGCTCGCCCGATTACAACTACCTGCCTGGGCCGGACGACATTTACGTGTCGCCGTCGCAGATCCGCAAGTTCGACCTGAAAACCGGCGATACGATCAGCGGCCAGGTGCGTCCGCCGCATGAGGGCGAAAAATATTTCGCGCTGGTCAAGATCGAGGCGGTCAATTTCGAGTCGCCCGACGAGGCCCGGAACAAGATCCTGTTCGACAACCTGACGCCGCTGTATCCACAGGAACGGTTGAAGCTCGAGACGGTGAAAGAAAACATCAGCGCGCGCGTCATGGACCTGCTCACCCCGCTCGGCAAAGGGCAGCGCGGCCTGATCGTCTCTCCGCCTCGCGCCGGCAAGACCATGCTGTTGCAGAACGTCGCCAACTCCATCACCGCGAACCACCCCGAAGTCGTGTTGATGGTTCTGCTGATCGACGAGCGCCCGGAAGAAGTCACCGACATGCAGCGCTCGGTCAAGGGCGAAGTTATTTCCTCGACCTTCGACGAGCCCGCCGCCCGCCACGTGCAAGTTGCGGAGATGGTGATTGAAAAGGCGAAGAGACTCGTCGAGCACAAACGCGACGTCGTCATTCTGCTCGATTCCATTACGCGCCTGGCGCGCGCTTATAACACCATCGTTCCGCCCTCGGGCAAGGTGCTCTCGGGCGGCGTCGATTCGAATGCGTTGCAGCGCCCGAAGCGCTTTTTTGGATCGGCGCGCAACATCGAAGAAGGCGGATCGCTGACCATCATCGCCACCGCCCTGATCGACACCGGCTCGCGCATGGACGATGTGATCTTCGAAGAATTCAAGGGCACGGGCAACTCGGAAATCATCCTCGACCGCAAGCTGGTCGATAAGCGGACGTTCCCGGCGATTGATATTCAGCGCTCGGGCACACGCAAGGAAGAGCTACTGATTCCGAAAGAAGATTTGCAGCGCATCTGGGTGCTTCGGAAAGTGCTGAACCCGCTGTCTCCGGTCGAAGCGATGGAGCTGCTAATCGAGCGTCTGGCCAAAGCCGCTACGAACAGCGAATTCCTGGCTAAGATGAGCCAGTTGTAAGATTGAAGGATTGTGTGGGGACGGGCGACCTCGCCCGTCCCCACACGAGCGGGCGATGGCACCCGGCGTTTATGAGCGTTCGTGAACTCCGAAAGGCAATACTCGAACGGTGTGACTTCGTTCAAGCCATCCTTGCCTTCAACTACAGGCTCACCCGAGAAACCAAGGCCCAACTTGACCTGTTTCGTTCGAGATCTCTCGAAGCACCTGCCAAAGAACTACGAGAAATGCGGGACGCGATCGAGCGACAAATCGAAGCCACCAGCGGGGACTTTGGGTCGATTCTGATCAAGCGCAAAGAATTTACAGCCTTGCTCATTGCAGGCTCCAGGTACGGCTCTGGCGTTGTCAATCTGTCCAAGGCTGTTATCGACTCGCAATATTTCAGGAATTTCTGCGGCGGGAGTGTGGCGTGGCGGAGTTTTTCGCCACACCTTCGTTTAGCAGTCAACTTCGACCGCGTTGTCCCAAGCCGAACAGACCAGATTGCATTCGACTACTACCTCAACGAGGCGACACTTTATGAGGACATGGCCCTCGCGTACAACGCCGCGAAAGAGATCGAGCCTGCGGTCACGGGCACGAGGAGCGCGACCGCTGATCTCGATTCCAAGAAGCATGCTATGCATATGAGAACTGCGGTGCTCTCGGCTTTTTACTTCGTCGAAGCTTACTTGAATGGTATCGCGTTCGATTTTTATTATCGCAACGAACAGAAGCTGTCGATGGAAGAGAAAGAACAACTGCTGGAGTGGAACTTTGGGAAGAATCAGCGATCTTTTGTGAGCTTCGAGAGAACGATATTGAACTATCCGAAGATCATTATGCGCAAAAAGCATCCGCCCCTTACAACCACAAACTCCAAGGAGTTGAAGGTTCTGATGGGAGATGCGAAAGAGTTCCGCGACTCTATCGTCCACCAGTCTCCAAAGACCGATGATGTTCTGAAGACGCCTGAAAAGGTCGTTTGGATGATGTCCCTTCGGATGGGACACGTGACAGAAGTTGTGGATGCCGCAGTAGGGTTCGTACGAGAACTAAACGCCTTGTTAGGTAAGGAAGGGATACCGTTGGATTGGCTATGCTCAAGGGATCAAGAAGCGGGGACCTTCCCTCCTGAGAGTTTCAACTAGGGGGCTGGGCTGATTAGATAACCGTGTCGGCTCCAAGGCGGGTGGGCCACTTTAACGAAGAAGTATAACGCGGGTTCGTCTTTTTAACCCCGACCGAAATAACCGTGGGTGCGCCACTTCGCGCGCTTTTCAAGACGTGATCTGGCGAGCCGCCGACACCGTTCGACTCCGCAACTACTGCGCGTGCAGTTCCTGGAGCACATGCTGACGGCGGACCTTGATTCTGCTCTCGTCTTTTCGGGCCTGGGCGAGATCATAGGCGAGCTGCATCCGTAACCACGTTTCCGGGGTGCTGCCAAACGCCTTTGAGAGCCGGATCGCCATCTCGGGGCTGATCCCCGACTTGGCGTTGACGACGTTGTTGAGCGTTTGCCGGGTGACGCCAAGGACCTCCGCTCCCTCCGTGACGGACAGGCCCAGGGGTTCAAGACACGCGATCCGGATACTGCGTCCGGGGTGGGGAGGGTTTTTCATCGGCATGGTGTTTTGCTCCTTGATGCTAGTGGTAGTCGGTCAGTTCCACGTCAAACGCATCCGCGCCTTCAAAACGGAAGATGATTCGCCAATTCGCCCGTACAGTCACCGACCAAAAACCTTTCAGATCGCCCTTCAAGGGATGCAGGCGATAACCGGGAAGGTCCATGGCCTGCGGTATCTCAGACTCGTCGAGCCGGCCGAGAATGTCTTCAACTGCGTCGGCCAGGTCGGGAGGTATCCCACTACGGTCTCCGCGCTCATATAGTCGTTTGAGTCCGCGATGTTTGATGCTCCTGATCATCGGGGTACAAGCTACTATGCGAAGTGTAAAGTGTACATTGTCACTTGTCAATGTGGCCGGAATGCATGCGGTGGACTCTTTATCGGCCGCCGATTTTTCATCACATTCAGCCAGTGAGCGCCATCGGCATTCCATTGCCCGTGCCCCTCGCAAGTGCGCCTGTCTGACGCGCCCAGGAATATGACTGGAACCTATGACGCAGGCGGAGGGTTGTGCGACGGCGAGCAGGTTACAGTCATTTTGACCAAGCAGTAGGTCCGCCTCGAGACGACAACGCCATCCAGCGCGGACTGGATGGCGTTTTCGTTTATGCTATTTTCGAAACAACCTCACTCGCTCGCTCCCTCCGACGTAATTCGCATCCCGTAGAACGACCGGTACACGAAAGAAACCGAGACCAGGAAGAAGCAGATCGCCAGGATGTGCGTCAGCCTGACGCCATGGCTGTTGGACAGTGAGACGGCCAGCTCGACCGCGAGCAATCCGAACAGCGTGGTGAATTTGATGACCGGATTCATGGCCACCGAAGACGTGTCCTTGAAAGGATCGCCCACTGTGTCGCCAATGACCGTGGCGTCGTGCAGCGGCGTGCCTTTCAGCTTGAGTTTGGTTTCGACGATCTTCTTGGCGTTGTCCCAGGCGGCTCCGGCGTTGGCCATGAAGATGGCCTGGTAGAGTCCGAAGATCGCAATCGAGATCAGATAGCCGATAAAGAAGAACGGCTCGACGAAGGCGAAGGTCAGCGTCCCGAAGAAGACCGCGACGAAGATGTTGAACATGCCCTTCTGCGCGTACCTGGTGCAGATCTCCACGACTTTCTTGCTGTCGGCGACGGAGGCTTTCTCCGCGCTTTCGAGTTTGATGTTGGCTTTGATGAACTCGACCGCGCGATATGCGCCGGTGGTCACGGCCTGCATGGATGCGCCGGTAAACCAATAGATCATGGCGCCGCCGGTGATCAGGCCGAGGAAGAATGGAGCGTGGAGCAAGGAAAGCTTCTCCACATTCGCGGTCAGCCCGTGGGTGAGGGCCATGATGATGGAGAAGATCATGGTGGTTGCGCCGACTACGGCGGTGCCAATCAGCACCGGTTTCGAAGTCGCCTTGAAGGTGTTGCCCGCGCCGTCGTTCTCTTCGAGCAAGTCTTTGGCGCGGTCGAAATTCACGTCGATGTTGAAGTCTTTCTTGATTTCCGCCTTGACGTTGGGCACCTGCTCGATCATCGAAAGCTCATAGACGGACTGCGCGTTGTCGGTGACCGGGCCATAAGAATCGACGGCGATGGTCACCGGGCCCATGCCGAGGAAGCCGAAGGCGACCAGGCCGAAGGCAAACACCGGCGCGGCAATCATGGTGGCCGCCACGCCCAAGCCCATCCCGCTGAAGAAGTAAGCGATCGACATCAGGCCGACCATCGCCAGCCCCAGCCAGTACGCGGAAAAGTTTCCGGCAACAAGGCCGGAGAGAATTCCGAGCGATGCTCCGCCTTCTTTGGCGGAGGTCACCACTTCGTTGACGTGGCGGGACTCGACCGAGGTGAAGGCCTTGACCAACTCCGGAATCAGCGCTCCCGCCAGCGTTCCGCAGGAGATGATCGAAGCCAGTTTCCACCACTGCGTCATATCGCCACCCAGCGCGGGGATAATGAAATACGAAACAATGTAGGTGGCCACGATCGAAACAATCGAAGTGAGCCAGACCAGCGAAGTGAGCGGCGACTCAAAATTCATGTTGTCCGCTTTGCCGTAACGGGCCTTGGCGATGGCTCCATTGATGAAATAGGCCAGCGCGCTCGACACCAGCATCATGATGCGCATCACGAAAATCCAGACCAGCAACTGCACCTGGATCTTCGGATCTCTCACGCCGAGCAGAATGAAGGTAATCAGCGCGACGCCGGTCACGCCATAGGTTTCGAAACCATCGGCCGACGGGCCAACCGAATCGCCGGCATTGTCGCCGGTGCAATCGGCAATGACGCCGGGGTTGCGGGCATCGTCTTCTTTAATCTTGAAAACGATCTTCATCAAATCGGAACCGATGTCGGCGATCTTGGTGAAGATGCCGCCCGCGATACGGAGAGCAGCCGCGCCCAACGATTCGCCGATAGCGAATCCGATGAAGCACGGGCCAGCGTAATCGCCCGGAACGAAGAGCAGAATGAAGAGCATGATCAGCAATTCGACCGAAATCAGCATCATGCCGATCGACATTCCGGCCTCAAGCGGGATCTGATAAACCGGGTAAGGCTTGCCGGACAGAGAAGCGAAAGCGGTCCTTGAATTCGCGAAGGTGTTGACGCGAATGCCAAACCACGCCACTCCATAACTGCCAGCGATTCCTATCAAGCTGAACAACAAAATGATGGGGAGCGTCAAGGCAACCGATTTGCCGGGCACGGGTCTCAGCCAGCCGAAATACACGGCGATAATGATCGCGATAAAAACCCACAGCAGCATCAGGAACTTGCCTTGAGTGACCAGGTAGGTTTTGCAGGTTTCGTAAATCAGCTCCGAGATTTCGCGCATGGAGCGATGCACGGGCAGGTTCTTCAAGCCGCAAGAAAGATGAACAAGCCGAAACCGAGGCCGAAGACGCAAAACAGCAGCCCGATCGTCAGCAGGCGATGGCCGTTCATACCCCAAGGAACAAAACCGAAAGAGGTCGGGCAGTTTCAGGGCCGCCTCGCCGCCTTCTTCTGTAGTTTGGGCCAGCGCGCAGCCGGCGGTCAGAAACACAAGAGTTGCAAGCACTGCCGAGATTTTCGCAAACCAGCGTCCGATGGACGCAAGATTGGCGGTATAAGTACGCATCACAATCCTCCTAAGAATTCTATTCAGGGGTAACGACTTGGCACTGCGCGTGACTTTGCTCCGGCACGTTACGGCCGCCACCAGAGTTTCGAACACACTTCGAACGCGCTTTCACGGCAGGGCTTAACCGATTCAAGATGAGTGCCGATTTGGCGGCCGGAAAACCTGTGCCGTCGGCAAATAGTCCCAGTCGCAGACTACACATCTTCAGTACAAAACATTTGTTTATAACATTTTGGCGGGAGCCGGGTCAATGACGGGGATCACATGGGATTGGGTTGTTTTTCTCCAATTCCTGCATTCCCTACCGGCGGGGAAAGGAGGCCGAAGAGCAGCGACTCTGCCGGAATCGAGCGGCTTTCGTATAATTGACAATCTGCCATGCCTGTCTCCCTTGACACGATTGTCGCCGCGACGCGCCAGCGCTTGTCTCAACGCAAATCTGGCAGCGGGCAGAACGCCGGCTTGTGCGCGCTGGAGCAGGCGGCCGCCGCGCACACTCCGCGGGGATTTCGAAAGCGGCTGCGCCAGGTCGCGCAGGATGGAGCCGCGGTCGCCGTCATTGCCGAATTGAAAAAAGCTTCGCCCTCCAAAGGCTTGATTCGCGCCGATTTCAGGCCATCGGAATTGGCGCGCGATCTGGAGCGGGCCGGCGCAGCCGCGCTCTCGGTGTTGACCGACGAACAATTTTTCCAGGGATCGCTGGACTATCTGCGCCAGGCCTCCGCCAGCAGTTCGCTTCCCTGCTTGCGCAAGGATTTCATCGTCGATGAATTCCAGATCGTCGAAGCCCGGGCCAATTGCGCCGACGCGATCCTGCTGATTGTCGCCGCGCTCGATCAGAAAGAACTGGTGTCGCTGGCCGGGACCGCGCGAGCGCAGGGCCTCGACGTTTTGTGCGAAGCTCATGACGAGCGCGAACTCGAACGCGCCCTCGATGCCGGATGCGACCTCATCGGGATCAACAGCCGCAATCTGCACACTCTCGAAGTCAACCTTGAAACTGCATTGCGGCTGGCGGAAAAAATTCCCGCCAAATGCGTCCGCGTAGCCGAGAGCGGAATCCATAGCGGCGCAGATTTGGCTCGGCTGCGATCCGCCGGCTACGAAGCGTTCCTGATCGGCGAGTCGTTGATGAAAGCGGAACACCCAGGCGAAGCGCTGGCGAAGTTGATGGAAGAAGCGAAAGTAGTTGCCAGTGCGAATTGATTTCACTGACAACTGATAGCTGACAGCTGCACTTATGACGTGGATCAAGGTCTGCGGAATCACGAATCTCGACGACGCGCTCGCCTCGACCGATGCGGGCGCGAACGCGCTGGGCTTCGTGTTTTATCCGAACAGCCCGCGCCACGTTGCGCTGGAAGCTGCACGCTCGATCGTCGCAAAGGTCCCGCAGCAGATCGATAAAGTCGGCGTCTTCGTGAATCAGTCCGTGGACGAAGTGCGCGAAACCGTGAAACAAGTGGGGCTTACCGCAGTGCAATTGCATGGCGACGAAAGCACGGAATTCAGCCGCGAGCTTTTCCGGGGGCTCGCCATCGGGTCCGCCCGCCCAATGATTTTTCGCGCCTGGCCCGCAAAGATTTTCGACGCGCCCGCCGAACAATCTATCGGATGGGACCCGGTTGCGGTAGGACTGGTCGAGCCCGACGAAGCCTACACGGGCAAACGCGTACACAAAATTCACGTTGCCGAGAATGGAGACCTTTTTCTCGAAACTCACGGCTTCCGTCCCGGAGTGATTTCGGGCGTGCTGCTCGACTCCTCGACCGCCGAACGACGCGGGGGCACGGGACAAGCTTTCGACTGGGAGCGCGTACAGCCCTGGGCGGGAGTGATTAACAGCATCAGCAAGCTGATCGTCGCCGGCGGCTTGCATCCGGACAACGTGCAAGAGGCGATCCACCTGCTCCATCCCTGGGGCGTGGACGTTTCCTCCGGCGTCGAATGCGCGCCCGGCAAGAAAGATCCGCGAAAAGTCCGCGCCTTTGTCGAGGCGGTGCGGGCCATGAAAGAGGCAAGCTGAAGATGGCAATCGCAACTCAAAAGGCCCGAAAACAAAAATCGGCGAAGCTTTCACCAAAGGCCGCTGTCGCCGGACGCTTCGGCGCTTACGGCGGACGCTACGTTCCCGAAACGCTGATGGCCGCGCTCGATGAATTGGAGCGCGCATACGACAAAGCGAAGCACGATCGCAAATTCCAGCAACGCCTCGACGAATTGCTGAAGACGTACGCGGGACGACCGACGCCTCTGTTTTTCGCCCGCCGCCTGACGGCAAAACTTGGCGGCGCGAAAATCTATCTCAAGCGCGAGGACCTGCTCCACACCGGCGCGCACAAGATCAACAACTGCCTCGGGCAGGGCTTGCTCGTCGAACGCATGGGCAAGCGCCGCGTGATCGCGGAAACCGGCGCCGGCCAGCATGGCGTCGCCACGGCCACCGTCTGCGCGCTGCTTGGCTTTGAGTGTGTGGTTTACATGGGCACCGAGGACATGCGCCGACAGGAGCTCAACGTCTTCCGCATGAGGCTGCTCGGCGCGGAAGTTCGCGGCGTCGATTCCGGTTCGCGCACTCTGAAAGACGCCATCAACGAAGCCATGCGCGACTGGGTCACCAACGTCGCCACCACGCATTACCTGCTCGGCAGCGTGCTGGGAGCGCATCCTTATCCGACCATGGTGCGCGACTTTCATCGCGTCATCGGACGCGAAGCGCGCGCGCAGATTCTCAAAGCCGAAGGTAAACTTCCCTCGGCCATCATCGCCTGCGTCGGTGGAGGGTCGAACTCCATCGGCATCTTTTACGATTTTCTGAAAGACAAGAAGGTGCAGCTCATCGGAGTCGAAGCCGGCGGGCGCGGCGAAGCGCTGGGCCAGCACGCAGCCCGCTTCCGCGGAGGATCGCCGGGAGTTTTGCAGGGGACTTATTCTTACGTGCTACAGGATGCAGCGGGCCAGATCGCGCTGACGCATTCTGTCTCTGCCGGTCTGGATTACCCGTCCATCGGCCCCGAGCACGCCATGCTCAAAGATACGGGTCGCGCAGAATACGTCCCCGCCTCCGACGCCGAAGCTCTCGAAGCAACGCGTGCTGCTCGCTCGCACCGAGGGAATTATTCCGGCGCTCGAATCCGCGCATGCCGTCGCCGAGGTTATCAAGCGGGCGCCGAAAATGAAGAAGTCGGAAGTTGTGATCGTCAACATCTCAGGCCGCGGGGACAAAGATATTGGGATATTTCGGGAGAATCTGAAGCTCGACTAGACCAGCACGGCGAACTCAAAGAATCCGAATCTAGGCTTGCGTGTTGCAGCATTAGTAACACAATCTTGGGAACGCCATAAGGCCGGGGTTGGCCGTTGGGCACCGGACTACCGAGGAATGATTATGAAGCAGCCTGTGTTTGCAACTCTGTTAGTTGCCATCGTCGTACATACGATGTTCGCCATCGACTTGCCCCCGTCTCCGCCCAATTTTGCGTGGCAAGAAATTCCTGAGCTAAAGGCAGCCTTCCTGCGCCCAAATGGTTGGTTTTTCAAACGCGAGGAAGCGAAAGGAACGCTCGCCTACTTCATCACGAAGGAAGACATCGGAAAGGGTGGCGACTTCCAGACGGGCTTAACTATAAATGTCTTTCATCTCAAGACGGATTCCTCTGTCGAACGAGGCAGAGACATGATCGCCCAGATCGCAGCCAAACACAACGGGGAAAAATGGGCAAGAGATTACGGACCATTCAAAGAGTTCGGCTGTCTTTACAAGGATGCGGGCAGTGTTGTGCATAACCTCACTGTGGCTAACCCGAAAACCAACACGCTGTACTTGTTCATCTTCGAAAGTCCAGTGTCTGAGTGGGACGACGCTTGGAAATTGGGCAAGCAGATCATGGATAACTTGGCAATTGACGATGAGATTTGAACCGCGCCGAGTGCCGGGTCCCCCAGGTTCGCGCCCGAGGTTAGGATTAGGACGCTAACCTGGGTCCATCATGCACACGATGCGCCACTCACCCCTCACACACTACTTGACCGCCGTGACTGCCTGTTCCAGCGTTTCCCGAATGAACCGCGTATAGGGTATACCGCGCGCTTTTGCGCGGGCCTTCACGGCCGCGAGCAACGGCTTCGGAACGCGCATATTGATCTGTTCGTCTTTTCTCTCGAACTCAAAACGCGCCGTCTTAAACTGTGAGAAATCGAGTTTGGAGAGGTCCTGGGCAAGAAACGCCTCAGCCTGCTCATCGGTTCTTAGGCGGGGCACCCTCTTATTCATAAGCCGCTTCTTCATATGCTGCGACCTCCTTAGCGTGCATGTACCGTGCAGACACCGGGCGAATCAGGCGGCGGCCATCTTTTGTGCGCATCGTGAACGCCACAAATAACGGCCTCCCCGCGCTTGTCTTTCCCACCGCAATCAAACGATCCTCGTCTGCCGAGTGCTTTGGATCGGGCGCAACCCGCGGACCATGGACAAACAAAGTCTCGATCTCCGCGATCGACACGCCATGCTGCTGGCATTTGGAACGGTTGCCGTCATCCCAATCGAATCCGCTAACTTGTAAATTCATAATAGCAGACAACTATACAAATGTATATACGACTAAACAGCGAAGACCGCTGCTCTATTTCGATCCGCTCAGCGCCTGTTCCAGCGTCAAACGAATAAAACGCTGATAGGGCAGGCCCGCGCGGGCCGCGCGTTCGCGCACGGCGTCATAGAGGTCCTCGGACAAACGGAGATTGATGGACTTGTCTTTGCGCTTGATCTCGAAGCGCACCAACTGCGCGCCCGAAAGATCGTATTGCGACAGGTCGGCTTTGTCGACGAAGGCCGCCGCGGCACGGTCGTTCTTAAAGGCCGGGATTTTCTTTTTCATAGGTCTCGATCTCCTTCTTGTGCATATATCGGGCGCTGATCGGCCGGATCAGAAGTTCCTCGCCCTTGCGACGAAGCGTGAATACGATGAACACCGCGCGCCCTTTATCGGTTCGTCCGATCGCACGAAGGCGCTTTTCCCGCTGCGAGTGGGCCGCGTCCGGGAGGATGGCCAGCGGATGCGTAAAGAGGCTTTCGATAGCGGCGATGGACAGCCCATGTTTCTCGCACTTGGCTTGGTTGCCCCTGTCCCACTCGAAGCCGTTCGCCTGTAACGTCATACTAGCATATGAAGATACGCAATTGTATAGGCAAATGTCAATCGAACTGGGTCCCGACTTCTACAATCTGACCTCTGCAATCTACAATTGCCCTGATGCCCTTTCATTTTGACAACAAGCCGTCCCTCATCGCCTACGTGACTTGCGGCGACCCCGATCTTGCGACTACGCGCGACGTCATCCTTGCGGCCATTGACGCGGGTGCTAGTGTGATCGAACTCGGCGTTCCCTTTAGCGATCCTCTGGCCGATGGGCCGGTCATCCAGCGCGCCAGTGAGCGAGCGCTCAAAAACGGAACGTCGCTCGAACACGTGCTCACGCTCGCCTCCGAAATCCGCGAGCATTCGCAATCCGCCGGGCTAGTGATTTTCTCCTACCTCAACCCGATCTTGCGCATGGGTCTCGGGAAGTTCTGCCAGGTGGCGCGGCTGGCGGGGATTGACGGAACGCTCGTCACCGATTTGCCCGTCGAAGAATCGGCCGAGTATCTGCGAGAGGCTCGCAAGAATGATCTGGCAACTATTTTTCTGGCGGCGCCCACTTCGACCGATCAGCGGCTGAAGTCGATTGCCCAGGTTTCGACGGGATTTATTTACGCGATCTCGCGCACCGGCGTCACCGGAGCACGCCAGCAGATGACGGGAGACGCGCAGACCCTGGTCAAGCGCATACGCCGTTTCAGCCAGCTTCCCATCGCCGTCGGTTTCGGAATTTCAACTCCGGCGCAATTCGCGGCGGTCGGAAAATTCGCCGAAGGTGCGGTCGTGGGCAGCGCCATCGTGCAAATCATCGAACAGAATCCGGGACGGGAAGCCGCGGCTGTGGCAGAATTCATTAGGCAGCTATCAGCCGTCAGCCGTCAGCCATCAGTGCGGAGTATGTAAGGATTGCGTCTGGCGTGCTGGAAGTTTTGGCCCGTCCACATTGAACTCTGATTTTTGCATTTAAACTGATAGCTGACGACTGACAGCTGAAAGCTCTATGGACATTTCCGATTGGCGAAAGAAGATCGACGACCTGGACTGCAAACTGGCGGCGCTGCTTAACCAGCGAGCTGCCGCGGTGGTCGAAATTGGACGGCTGAAACGCAATACCAGCATGCCGATTTACGAGCCGGACCGGGAGCGCGAGGTGATCGCCAACGTGCAGCGCAGCAGCGCCGGTCCGTTGGCCGAACGCGATCTGGCGCAGATCTACGAGCGCATTATGGATGTGATGCGCAGCATCCAAAAGCACGAAATCGTTCCCGACTCCGGGCCAGCAGACCGCGAGACGGAGACGGATTCGCAACTGAACGATTAGGCGTTTAACGACCAGCAACCGAACGATTAGCGTCGGGACGACGAGAAAATTTTCGGCCGGGCCGCCGGGTTACGGCGCACGAATTCCGGCCGGGCAAAACGAGCGTACTCATGATTGTCGCCATGCAAGATTCGGCCAGTGAAGATCAGATCCAGCAGGTGATCGATCGACTGGTGCAATTCGGCTTTGAAGTCCACCGCTCGACCGGAGCGCGTCAGACCGTGCTCGGCGGTGTCGGAATTCCCCATGATTTCGATACCGGCGAACTCGAAATGATGTCGGGAGTACAGAAAGTCCACCGCATCACTTCACCCTACAAATTGGCGGGCCGGAGCTTCCGACCCGAGGGCACGGTCGTGAAATTCGCGAACGGGATTGAAATCGGCGGAAAGAAAATTGTGGTCATGGCCGGGCCCTGTTCGGTCGAAACTCGCGAGCAACTTTTCACCATTAGCGAACTGATCGCCAAAGCCGGGGCCCGCGTGCTCCGCGGCGGTGCGTTCAAGCCGCGGTCCTCTCCTTACTCATTTCAAGGGCTCGGGCTTGACGGCCTGAAACTGCTGCGCGAAGCGGGCGATAAGTTCAAATTGCTGGTGATCAGCGAGGTCATGGAAATTTCGCAGATCGAGCTGATGGTGCCGTATGTCGACATTCTTCAGGTGGGCGCGCGCAACATGCAAAACTTCAATCTGCTGCGCGAGCTGGGCAAGGTCCGCAAACCCGTGCTGCTCAAGCGCGGGATCGCGGCCACGCTCGAAGAGCTTTTGTGCTCCGCGGAATACCTGCTGGCCGGCGGCAACTACGAGATTATTCTGTGCGAACGCGGCATTCGCACCTTCGAAACTTACACGCGCAACACGATGGATATTTCCGCGATCCCGATCGTTCATAAACTTTCGCACTTGCCGATGACCGCCGATCCATCGCACGGCACCGGGCGCCGCGACAAGGTTGCCCCCATGGCGCGCGCATCGATTGCCGCTGGCGCCGATGCCCTGCTCATCGAGGTCCATCACCAGCCGGACAAAGCGCTTTCCGACGGCGCGCAGTCGCTCTACCCGGAGCAGTTTGCCGAGTTGATGGACCAGCTCCGCATGATCGCGCCTGCGGTGGGACGGGAGATCGCATAGACTTCTTGCCGCAGCGCGCGGGGAACCAACGGCGTGCCTGCGAGCTACGGGCCGCGAGCTTAGGACAATTGGGTCGCTCGAAGCTCGGAGCCCGCAGCTCATAGCTAAATCGGAAAAAATGCAGATCCCTCGCTACGCTCGGGATGACAAAGTTTTTTAATCCCATGCCTTTCAAACAAGTCACCATCATCGGAGTCGGCTTGATCGGAGGCTCGCTGGGCCTGGCGCTGAAGAAGCGCCGGCTCGCGGGACGAATCGTCGGGTGCAGTCGCGCCGCGACTTTGGAGAAGGCTGAGCGCTGCGGCGCCATCGATTCAGGAACGGTCAACCCCGCCGATGCTGTCCGAGGAAGCGATCTGGTGGTGCTGGCGGCGCCGGTGATTCCGATCCTCGACCTGATCGAACGGTTCGGCCCAGCATTGCCCGCCAAGACGCTGGTCACCGATGTCGGCAGCACCAAGGCGGCGATTGTCGAGCAGGCCGTGACGTCGTTCGGGCGAAACGCGGCGCAGAGATTTCTCGCGGGACATCCCATGGCGGGGAAAGAAACCTCTGGCGTGGAGTTTGCCGACGCCGATCTTTTCCAAGGCGCCGCTTGGCTCTTCACGCCGCTTCCCGGCCAGGATGTTCACGCCGGACGCTGCGGAGAATTCATTCACTGCGCGGAGAAGATGGGCGCCAGGGTCGCGGTCGTCGATCCCTCGGAACACGATCGCTTCTGCGCCTGGATCAGCCATTTGCCGCAGATGATCTCGACCGCTCTGGCCGCGGCGCTGGTCGATGAATTCGGCTCCGACGCGCCCGCGCTCGATATTGGAGGGCGGGCCCTGCGGGAGATGACCCGCATCTCCGGCAGCCCCTATTCGATGTGGCGCGACATCGCCATCACCAACAAGAAAAACATCGGCAACGCGCTGCACAAGTTGGAGCAACGTCTCGCGCACATCCGCGAAAATCTCGACACTCGCGAACTGGCGGAAGAATTCGAGCGCGCGCATGAGCTGCGAAAAAAAACACCACGGAGGCACGGAGAGAAATCGGGTGATCGGGTGATCGGGCCATCGGGCCATCCGGCCATCTGAGTTCACCCTCCGACCCTACGGCACGATGACCCGATCGTGCTTTTTCTCTTCGTAGCTTCGCGGTGGATTTTGGTTTTGACCCCGATGCTCCGCCCTGCCATGTTTCTCGAACTTTTTCCCATGGCTTACGTATTATATTCAGGAGGAGGTGTCTCCCATGATCGCCTTTCTGCTGTGGTGCTTGCTTTTAGTAGTGTGCTGGCCGGTGGCGCTGCTGGCGCTGATCCTCTATCCGATCATGTGGCTGCTATTGCTGCCCTTCCGCATTGTTGGGATCGCGGTCGACGGAGCTCTCCGCCTGGTCTGGGCCGTAGTGACGCTGCCAGCGCGCCTGCTCAGCGCGCCGTTTCGTCTATCCCGAATTTGAAGCCGGCCCCGCCTGCTGGCTAGGGTCGGACAGGCGCCTTCGCCTTCCGCTTGAAGTGATCGAAGTCAGAGAACGCGTCTTCCGTGTGAGCGGAAATATAGCGGCGCAGAGCGTCGGTTGGTGCGGTCACCACCAGACCTCCATCGGAGATCTCGTAGTCGAGTGGAGCGCCAGCGGAGGGATTCTGTTTCTTGATCGCATCGTCTTCCAGCGCGGCATAGGCTAGGTCATCTCCGGATACTTTCAGCTTCAAAATGACGTGCATGGGTAAGACGCCAAGTGGGTCATTCAGTGTCGCGCCATTCAAGGTTTGCTGGTCGAAAACGAGATCCATGAAGAGCTGACCCCCGAGATGCACGAGGTGGACCTTGTAGGTTTGGCTGATCTTCAAGTCAGGATCAAAGACAGCCATGCTGTACTCGTAATCGCCGATTTTCTTGAACGTCAATTCTTCCTGGTCGCCGGAGTCGGGGCCGACCCACGTTCCCTCCAACGCCGGTTCCACGACCGCGTCATGGTCTGAATACAACGGATGCACAGAGTAGGAAGGACAGCCGATCAAGGGGAGACAGGCAAGCATAGACGCGAGGAATAACAGACGTCGCAATTTCATGGGGCCTCCTTGAGTTAGCCGCACACCGCGTTGGCGCCCAATTCCGATGACTCGGCAATTATACGGCGGAGTCGGGGTGGGTCGAGGGTCGCGCGTGAGGAGTGAGGTGTTTCTCCAGAAATTGCAGGCTCCTCAGACCTGCATCGCGCCAGACCATTTCATCTTCGAAACCGTGGCCGGCCCCGGGATAGATTTTGATTTCGTAGGGGATTCTTTTCTTCTCCAGCAACTTTTGCAACTGGTAGGCTTCTTCGACGGGAACGATCGGGTCGGTTTCGCCGTGCAGGATCAGCACGGGGCAGAGGCGTCGCATGAAGAGGTGCATTTCCTTGGGCATGCCTCCGAAGAACTCGACTACGGCTTTGACGCGGTGGTCGATGGCGGAGTTGGCGAGCGAGAGGTAGGCTCCGAGCGAGAAGCCCAGGAGCGCGATGCGCTGGCCATCGACTTGCAGTTGGGTTTCGACGAAGCTGACGGCGTCCCACAGGGTTTTCATCCACAGCGGAAAATTGCGCAGGATCGCCGGCTTGTCGGCGGATTCGGTGCCGGTGCGGTCGAAGTAATGGAGGATGTAAACGGCGAAGCCCTCGCCCGCTAGCGCGCGGGCATAGCGCTCCATTCCGGCGACGGTGCCTCCAGCGCCGTAGAGCGCGACTACTGCGGGCAGCGGAGCGGCTTGTGTCTCGGGCAGGTAGGCGTCGAGGCGGATCGGTTTGCCGCCGCTTTGGAAAGTTAGTTCGGATGGCAACATGGTTGGCATCGAAGATAGTTTCGCCGAGAGCCACCGGGCTTCGTCCGGCTGGACAGCCGAATGCGGCTGTCCCTACGTGAGCATCTCAGATGGCGGCACTGGCTCCCTCTGCCGCAAGTTTTCGTAGAGACTCTGCGTATGGGGCGCGGGCTATGCCTCGCTCCGTGATTATCGCGGCCACGTATTTTGCGGGAGTCACGTCGAAGGCTGGATTCTCGATTTCGACTCCGTCGGGTGTCATCTGCTTGCCGGCAATGTGCGTAACTTCTCTCGGGTTGCGCTGCTCGATGGGAATCTGGCTGCCGTCGGGCGTGGCAAGATCAACGGTGGAAATCGGAGCGGCCACGTAGAACGGGATGCCGTGCTCTTTGGCGAGGACGGCCACGGTGTAGGTACCGATTTTGTTGGCCACGTCTCCGTTGGCGGCAATGCGATCGGCGCCGACGACGATGGCTCCGATTTTGCCTTGCGCCATCATGACTCCGGCCATGTTGTCGGCGATGACGGTCGTCGGGATGCCGTCTTTCATCAGCTCCCAGGCGGTGAGGCGCGAGCCTTGCAGAAAGGGGCGCGTCTCGTCGGCGTAAACATGAATTTTCTTGCCCGCTTCGACGGCGGCGCGGATCACGCCGAGCGCGGTGCCGTAACCGGCGGTGGCTAGCGCTCCGGCATTGCAGTGGGTGAGCACGCCTCCGCTCGACGGCATGAGCGTTGCGCCGTGGCGTCCCATGGCCTGATTGGCGGCGATGTCTTCGGCGTGCATGCGCTGGGACTCTTCGATGAGGTCCTGCTTGATTTGAGGGATGGGGCGAATGCGAATGCGCTCAAACTTCTCTTGCATGCGGCGGATTGCCCAGAATAAATTCACCGCGGTGGGACGCGTCTGGCGGATGGTTTCGCAAATCGCATCGAAATCTTGTTTGAGGTCGGCGGCGTTCTCCGCTGGAGAGTTTTTCACGCCCAGCGCGATGCCCATGGCAGCGGCAACGCCAATGGCGGGCGCTCCGCGGACGACCATGTTGCGGATCACGTCGGCAACCTGCTGGTGCGTGGTGCAGGTCACGTAAACTTCTTCGGTGGGCAGCTTCGTCTGGTCGATGAAGACTACGCCGCGGGCGGTCCATTCCAGAGTCTGAATCATAGAGTCAGTCGTTGGTCGTTAGTCGTTAGTCGTTGCCTTGAAACCAAGTCTTTTAGCTTAACGGATAATCGGGACCTGTGGCGCGGCATTTTCTGGCAGAATGCCGCGGAGGCGCGGATCGTCGGCCACTTCGATGGCCCGCTTGTAGGGACGGAATCCGCACTTGATGTAAAAACTCATCGCCGCCGGGCCGTCCAGCGTGCAGGTGTGGAGCCAGACGCGCGCTTCCGATTTACTCCATGCGCGGACGAGCAGTTGGGTCATGAACGGGCGGCCCAAGCCCTTGCCGATCGACTCGGGCAATAATGCGAAGCTAGTAATCTCTACGTCGGAAGAATGGGAACGGTCGAGTTCGCCGAGGCCGATCTCTAGTCCCTCGTGTTCGCAGACGAATAATTCGGTGGTGGGGCGATGCAGCACGGCCGCCAGTTGCTCGTCCGTCATCTCCAATCGGCTGAACCACAACCAATGTGCGCCCACTCGCCGGTACAGGGCGCGATACCAATCGAGGCCTGGTTGTTCGATCTGCCGCAAGCTAACTTTGATCACGGAATCGTCCGCCATCGGAGGACGTTTGAGCATTTCCAGGTAGGTCACGACCGATGCGATTTTTCCGGGAGCGAGGTTGGTATAGCCGTCGGGAATCATGAAGTTCGTCGTTGGTCGTTCGCCAAAGCTCAACTCATGGATGGCTTATCGTGGGCATCGAGTTGATTGACATGGCATGCCTATGATTCTCAATTCCGTGCCAGGCGATCGAAACTGCGATAATGAGAAGCGCCAGCCAGAAGACTATGAACGCCCACTCGTGGCGAGATCTGTACCGCTCATCCAAGTAGGATATAGCGGACACAGCCAACGCGGATACAAGGGCGATAACGGACACTAGCACTGCGTGTTCAAAGAACGTGCTTATGTTCACTACCGCCAAGTTCACTACTAGGAACACAAAGAAGGAATTAAGAAAACGAAGGTTGTATAGTTTCCAACGCCTTACGGGGACGCACTCCGCCATGTATGAAGCCATACCGGCTGAATTCTGTAGCATAGAGGCCCTCCTGTGACCCTTATTCTTTATCACATTCCGAGAGATATGGGTGATCTATGGATTCTGCGAGAGGTGCTCATTTCGAACGTCATTTGCGGTAAAAATTGAAATGAACGGGGCCGGCGCGGCTGCTTTTTCTACGTTGGGACGGCCGTGGGCATCCTCGCGCTCGACCAGGCACATCACGCCTACAACTTTGAAGCCGAATTCTCGGGCGGCCACGATGGCTTGAACGGTGGAGGAGCCGGTGGTGCAGACGTCGTCCACGATCACGACGCGCGCGCCTTTTTCGCGGAAGCCTTCAATGCGCTGGCCAGTGCCGTGCTGCTTCTCAGCTTTGCGCACGAGAAAGCCATGCAGAGTTCCGCTAATGACGGCGACGGCCACTACGATGGGATCGGCGCCCATGGTGAGTCCTCCAATGGCGTCGGCGTGCCAGCCCTGTCCGCGCATTTCATCGAGAAAGACCTGGCCGACCAGTTGCGCGCCACGGGCATCGAGCGTGGTGGTGCGGCAATCGATGTAGTAGTCGCTCGTCCCGCCGGAGGATAGTTTGAATTCTCCGAGGCGGAAGGATTTTTGCGCCAGAAGCTTCAATAATTCTTGTTTTGCAGTAGGCATGAATTCCTAATTTAACAGCAGTTGCCAATTGCCGGTAGCCAGTGGTCAGTGAGAAACGACCGACTGGCCGCTGGCAACTGGCTACTGGCTACTGAGTTTCTCCAGATGCCGGAACCCATCCGTGGCGGCGAACATGGCTAGGGTAATGGATCCGTTATAGGCCATGTGGATGAGGATGCCGGCGGCGACGGAATTTGTTTTGGCCCGCACCATCGTCAGCACCAGTCCGACAAGGAAAATTACTAACACCGGTCCCCAGGAGAACATCAATTGCCTGCCGTGGAGCAGAGCGAAAGCCAGTGCGGTCAGCAAGACGGCAACCGGCAAGCCGAGGCGGCGCGCGAGCACGGGATAGAGAAAGCCGCGAAAGAAAAGCTCTTCCATCAAAGGCGCCAGGGTGACGCTGAGAATGCCGAGCGCCCAGGCTTCGGCGGGAGTGCGAAAAAAGTTGTCGATGGGCAGCTCTTTCGGAATCGGCAACAAATGGGAGAAAAGCTGCAAAACGACCGAAAGCACAAAGCCCGTAAACACGTAAACTACGAAGTTCGAGGGCCAGTTCCAGTGAATGGCCGCGAGAAAATCGGGGCGGCGGCGTTCGCGCGTCACCAGAACGTACATGTAGGCGAGGATGAGCAGGTAGGCCAACGCTTGTCCGGCTACGACGACCAGCGGGACGCGAGCGACTTCGGCGAGGCGCGCGTGCGGGTAGATCCACCTATGGGCGATGAACAGCGCGGCAAACACACCGGCGAAGAGCGCCACGATGCTGATGAAGACGATGCGGAGCACGTCCCAGCCGTCCCAGGCGGGATCAGGCGCGGCGGGGACGAAATTGGCGGGTTGAACGGAAAAAAGACTGTCGGCGGAATTCGGCGACGCATCCGCAGACTTATCGGCTGACGCTGGGCCCTCCGGGAGATCGTCGGGAAGAAAGTTCACGCTAGTTCCCCCGTGCCGGTGGGCGGGAGCACGCCAGTTGCTGATCCATCTTTTTCTGATCCGTTTCTTGCCGATCCATTCTTGGCTGAACCATTGAAGTACGCTCTCAGCGCCTGTCCAGTGTAGGACTTTTTCACGCGCGCGACTTGTTCGGGAGTGCCTTGGGCCACGATGCGGCCGCCTTCTTCTCCGCCTTCGGGGCCGAGATCGATGATCCAATCGGCATTGCGGATTACGTCAAGGTTGTGTTCGATGATGATGACCGAGTTCCCGAGATCGGTGAGCCGATGCAGAACGTCGAGCAGCTTGCGCACATCGTCGAAGTGCAATCCCGTGGTCGGCTCATCGAGCAGATAAAGAGTTTTCCCAGTCTGGCGCTTGCCCAGTTCGCGGGCGAGTTTGATGCGCTGCGCTTCGCCGCCGGAGAGCGTGACGGCAGATTGACCAAGGTGAATGTATCCCAGGCCAACGTCAACCAGGGTTTGCAGCTTTTGCTTGACCTGCGGAATGTTTTCGAGAATTTGCAGCACGTCCGAAACAGGCGTTTCAAGCAGGTCGGCGATGGAAGTGCCGTTGTAATGGACCGACAAGGTTTCGTAGTTGTAGCGGCGCCCGCCACAGATCTCGCACTGCACGTAAACGTCGGGCAGAAAATTCATTTCGATGCGGCGCTGGCCTTCGCCCTGGCAAGCCTCGCAGCGTCCGCCGGCGACGTTGAAGGAGAAGCGCCCAGGCTTGTATCCGCGCTCGCGCGATTCTGGCAGCATGGCGTAGAGGTCGCGGACGGCCGCGAAAATGCCAGTGTAGGTTGCGGGATTGGAGCGCGGAGTGCGTCCGATGGGCGACTGGTCGATGCGAATCACCTTGTCGATCAGCTCCGCTCCGGCAATGGCTTTGTGCGCGCCGGGATCTTCGCGCGAACGATAAAGCTGGCGGGCGAGGGCGCGATAGAGAATGTCGTTGACCAGAGTCGATTTGCCGGAGCCGGAAACGCCGGTCACTACGGTCATCACGCCGAGGGGGAAAACCACGTCGAGATTCTTGAGGTTGTTCGCGCGCGCGCCGAGAATCGCGATGGCTTTCCCGTTCGGGCTGCGGCGCTGAGAAAGCATGGCGATGCGCTGGCGCCCGGAGATGTAGGCTCCGGTGAGCGATTCGGGCGAATTCATGATTTCGGCGGGCGTACCGGCGGCGACCAACTCGCCTCCATGTCGGCCGGCTCCGGGGCCGAGGTCGATGACGTAGTCGGCGCGGCGGATGGTTTCTTCATCGTGCTCGACGACGAGGACGGTGTTGCCGAGGTCGCGCAAATTTTCGAGCGCGGCGAGCAGGCGGCCGTTATCGCGATGGTGCAATCCGATGGAAGGTTCGTCGAGAACATAGAGAACGCCGCGCAGCTTCGATCCAATTTGTGTGGCGAGGCGGATGCGCTGGCCTTCTCCGCCGGAAAGCGTGGCGGCGGAACGGCCAAGCTGAAGGTACCCGAGTCCGACGTTGTCGAGAAATTCGAGGCGCTCGGTGATTTCGTGCGCGATGCGTCCGGCGATGATCAACTCCCGGCCGGCCAGGTTGATTTTGCGCGCAGCAGCGAGAGCGCGCGCGATGGGAAGCTCGGTGAACTCGGCAATGGACATGGCGTTCACCTTGACCGCCAGGCTTTCCGGACGCAGCCTCTTGCCATGGCACACCGAACATTCCGTCGCCGACATGAAGTCGAAAAGATAGTCGCGGTAGGCCTCCGACGCCGTGGCCTCGAGGTTCTGCTTGAGATGGCCGAGAATTCCGAGAAATCCGGTTTTGCCGCCGCGCTGCGGCTCGCCATTCAGCAGAAGATTCTGAATCTTGTCGGGGAATTTTTCAAAGGGCATCGTCAGGTCAACGCCGTAGGCTTCGGCCACCAACCGCAGTCCGTGAATCATGTTTTCCGAGGACGAACCTGGACCCAGGCCGCCATCGAGCAGAGGCTTCGACCAATCGCTAATCACCTTGGCCGGATCGAGATCGTAGCGGTTGCCGAGGCCGTGGCACTCGGGACAGGCTCCATAGGAACTGTTGAACGAAAACGAGCGCGGCTCGAGTTGCGGAACGCTGATGCCGCAGTCGGGGCAGGCGAGGCGCGAGGAATAAAGCGTCTCTTCTCCGTTGACGACCGCAACCAGAACGAGGCCGCCGCCGAGTTTCATGGCCAGCCCGACGGAGAGTTCAAGGCGGTGTTCAATCCCGGCCTTGACCAGTAGGCGATCGACGACGACTTCGATGGTATGGTTCTTGCGTTTGTCGAGGGCGAGGTCGTCCTCGAGGTTCACCAGTTCGCCATCCACACGGGCGCGGGAGAAACCGTGCTGGATAAGCTTCTCCATCTCTTTTTTGAATTCGCCTTTGCGCCCGCGAACGATGGGCGCCATGATCATGACGCGGTCGTCGGGAGTGAGCGCCATGACGCGCTCGACGATCTGCTCGGCAGACTGGCGGGTGATGGGCTTGCCGCAGTTCGGGCAATGGGGCACGCCGATCGACGAATAAAGCAGGCGCAGGTAATCGTAGATTTCGGTGATTGTGCCGACGGTCGAGCGCGGACTGCGGCTGGTGGTTTTCTGCTCGATGGAAATCGAGGGGCTGAGGCCGTCGATGGAATCGACGTCGGGGCGCTCCATTTGGTCGAGAAACTGGCGGGCGTAGGCGGAAAGCGTTTCGACGTAGCGCCGCTGGCCTTCGGCGTAGATGGTATCGAACGCGAGCGAGGATTTGCCAGAGCCGCTGAGGCCCGTGATGACCGTCAAGGTATTGCGGGGAATCTCGACGTCAATATTTTTCAGATTGTGCTGGCGTGCCCCGCGCACCGAAATCCTGGTGATGGCCATTGAGCGCATTACTTTACTGTATGGACTTCCGTACCGTGGACGGGGCCCAATAAATATTGGAGAGTGGGAATCAGCAGTTCGATTCTCGTATCTTAGTGGCGAACAACGGCGAGGGTCAAATGCTTGTGGAGTAAGCGATTCGCAGCAGCGCGATTTCGAGGGTGGCTGCCAGCAAGGGACCGTAACGTGAGCGCACTTTCCGTGGCATTCGTAGTCAGCAGCACCGCAATCCTTGCAGTGATTCTAGGCATATTTGGCGCATATTGCGCGATTTGCGGCGTGCTGGCTGCGATCAACCCCTCGCGACCGTCCCACGCGCTTCGGGCATTGGTGCCCCATCAAGGCAATGTGAACGGCGACTGAGCGCGGCCCGTCAGTTTGGTTCCAAGTCTTCATTAGGCTGCCGAAAACGCGAATTCGCGTGCCCAACGCTCGATCCGCCGAAATGCGCCGCGGGCCGGGCGGTTGCACAAGAATCACAGCACAAAATATTGTCATCCCGGGTGGGCTGTGATACGGTAAACCATAAGTTCACGCCTCTGGACCCACAATCACAGGCTCAGGTGTTGTGGCATTTTCTGCCCGCCCGGCGCGCAGGTGGTGCAATTTGAAAGAAACGCTCGATTCCATGCCATCCGAACAATCGGCCGACCAGGAAAGCTTTGCGAACCGCAAGCTGATCCGCCCCATACTGAACCGCGTCGAGCAGACGCAAAACAACCACGCTCCCAACCACGTGCACAACCACGCGCCGGCCGAACGCAGGGAGGGCGAGCGCAGGGAAAAGGACCGCGAGCGTCCCGGCGCGCCGGCCAAGAAGGTTGTGCCCACCGAGCAGACGAACGCCGAGAATTACTATTATCAGAAGCAGATGCAGACGAAGACGCCGATGGTCGTCGTGCTGCGCGACGGCGAGGAAGTCCGCGGCTATATCGAGTGGTACGACAAGAACTGCATCAAGCTGAACCGCACCGGCGCCGCCAATCTGATGATCTACAAACCCGCCATCAAGTACATGTTTAAGGAAGGCGAGAACGGGCGGAAGTAGGTTATCAGCTGTCAGCTCTCAGTTATCAGTTTCTCACTTCACCGTTTTCTCAACGTTGCCCAGTCTCGCCTGCGCGTCTCCAAAGTTGGGGGCCAACTTCAGAACGACCCGATAGGCCTCGGCGGCGGCGGAGAGTTGCCCCTTGTCTTCCAGAACACGACCTTGCCAATAAAAGGCCAGCGGTGAAGGTGCAACCTGTGCGGCCCGCGTAAAATCCTGCAAAGCGGCATCGAGCTTGCCTTCTTCGCGCTCGATCATGCCCCGTCCGATCATGCTGTTCTGCTCATATGGATTCAGCGCAAGGGCCTCGGTAAATTCCGCCACCGCCTCATCCCGCCGCCCGAGTTGATTGAACAGCGCGCCCAGATTGTTGTGCGTCTGCGCGGCTTCCCGCTCATCCGGTCCATACTTAAGGGCGAGTTGATATTCCTGCCGCGCCCGATCCAGTTGATTTTGCTGGTGCAACAAAACGCCCAGGTTGTAATGCGGCGTCGAGAGTGTGGGCAACAACTGGATGGCGCGCTCCAGATGCGCGCAATGCCAGATCCGGACGTTGCATTTCCATCAGCGCCGATCCCAGATTTCCCTCGGCCGATGGCATTCGCGCTCGTTACTTGGATCGCATGGGCAAACAAGCTGTAACTGTTGCGCCAGTATTGAATCTGGCTGTAAGCAACTGTGGAATACCCCAGCAGAACGGCCAATGCGATGGCAATCTGCGCCGCGCGGCTTAGCGAAATTCGCGCGGCAGCTTCAGAAAGCAGCCATACGGCAATCACAAACAATCCCCAAAGAGGGAGATATGCGTAGCGATCGGCCCACGCCTGACGCCCGACCTGGACGATGCCGATCACGGGGCCCCAGCGTTCCCAGAAACCAGAACCAGCCCACCAGCAGATAGCGGCGTTCATAGCGACTTCCGCGAAAATGCCAGCACAGCGCCGTGATCGCAGCGAGAACCGCCGCCGCACCCAGAACTTTCCAAAGCGCGAGCGATCCTTCGGGATGCGGATAAAACACCGCCAGCCGCGACGGCCATACCGCCTTCTCCACATAAATGAGATAGGAATAGATGGCGTTCTTCACCCGCATGACGAGCGGCAAAAGCTCGGTCGAGCCGACGGCGCCACCCGCGCGCTGCGCGTAGAGCGTGATCGCCGCGCTGGCCGCCGAGAGCGCAGTAGAGGAATTTTTTCGAGCGCCAGCCTGGAGAGCGGCGTCTGCCGGAAACCGCTGCAGCGGCCAGAAATCGACGAGCAGCAGCGCGAACGGGAGCGTGATCGCCATGGGCTTCGCCATCAGCGCCAGTGCGAAGAGCAGCGCGACCAGCAGATAACGCCCAGCCCGCGGCCTCTTCGCGTACCAGCCATAGGCGGCCAAAGCGAGCAGGAAGAAGAAAGCGCAGAGGACGGTTTTGCGCTCCGCGACCCACGCCACCGACTCCACGTTCAACGGATGGACGGCGAACAACGCCGCCACCAGCGCGCTGCGCCCTACGAATCCGGTTGCCTTCGCCAGCAGCAAGAACAGCAACACCACGTTGAAGGCGTGCCAGAGGACGCTCTGGGCGTGATGTCCCGCCGGTCGCAGCCCGAACCACTGCACATCGAGCATGTGCGAAATCCAAGTCAGCGGATGCCAATTGGCTTCCGCCGTCGAAGTAAACGCCCACGCCAGGCTGCGCGAAGTAAACCCCTGCTGAACCTGCAAATTCGCAGGTCACATAAGCGGGATCGTCGTAGTTAACGAATCCATTCCCCAGCGCAGGGTAGTAAAGCGCCAGCGTGCCGAGGAAAAGCAAGATCGCTATGAAACGCACGGGCAGGTTGTTAGGCATTCTGCCATTCCGCAGAGAGTTGTTCTAGTTCGTACCGCGCTTCAGCCTCGGCATTCCAATTTTCTCTGATGAGTTCTGCTGCTCCCTCAAGGAAACCCATGAGTTTATCCATTCGTTCTGAGAACTCGACTACATTGACTACGAAATGTTCAGGAAGGCACGCGCTGTTGCCATCGGCCCTTATGGGATAACGAAATGCGTCGCCTTTAGGATCCAGTTTATCCAGATCACAAATGAAGCTCTCAAAATCGTCAGGTGATGTAAAACCCGACCCATCAACCCCCCATTGCATTTCTTTGAAGATTGCTCTGATAGCTGGCAGTAGTCTGGCCAATCTGTGGTTCTGAAACAATTTTTCCGTATCCACGTTTTCATCGCATATCAGTTTGAGCAGCCTGGCACCACGATAAACGATCGCCTTTAGGTACAGTTCGAGTGCGTGTCGGTACAAGAACAATACCGGATAGCCGTCATAATCGGGGTACCCTGGGAGATCTGCAAGCCGGGCGGCCACAGTACGCCCTGCCTGGCGGTAACCTGAAGCAAACGCCGTCAAGTCCTCTACAGGACTGCCCAAAAAGTTGAAAACTACGTTACCGTGATTGCCTGTTGAACGGAAAAGACTGTGCATATACGCTCCTACATCTTTGGTAGCACAATTCTCTGCTGCGCCTGGTTTTTTCCCTTGCGGTCTTTGTAGCTAACGTCGCACACTTCATCCGACTCGAAGAAGAGAATCTAGCACAGGCATTCATTGGCGTAAATCTTCGCAGGCAACGGTCAGGAGCTTCAATTACAGATCACAAATCCCCCATCACAAATTGCTCAGGCTGGTGGCGCCATATTACGAGCTTGATCCCCCGGTTGACAATCCGTCCTATCCCCCTTAGCATCAATAACTTGAGGAACTCTAATTCTCGAGAGACGGGGGACGCCCGTGATTAAGCTCGACATCATCAATGAAGTAGTCAACCGCACCGGGATCACCAAGACCAAGGCGGAGCTCGCCGTCGAAACCGTCTTCGAGAGCATGAAGAAGGCGCTGGCCATCGGCGACCGCATTGAACTGCGCGGTTTCGGCGTATTCAACGTGCGCCCGCGCAAGACCGGTATTGGACGGAATCCGCGAACCGGCGCCGTAGTTTCCATTCCTCCGGGCAAGGCCGTCCGCTTCAAGCCCGGCAAAGAATTGCAGTCGATCGACTAGAATTGCAGAGGTGAGAGGTCAGATTGCAGAAGTAGCCCCACACCTCCGCAATCTGACCTCTCACCTCTGACCTCACCCATGTCCGAGCCCACATCCCCTTTTCCGTCCACCCTCGAATGGGAAGCGCAGCCCCGGGTCTGGGTGATTCCAACGCCGCGCCCGCGCTGGTGGCTGCATCTTCTGCTTCTCGCCGCGACCTTCCTGAGCACGCTCGTAGTGGGCGCGCGCATCTACGCTAATTTCGCGGCCCGCCAACCGGCATTCTCGCTGAACGACGAAAGCATTTCTCTATTTCCCGTGGAGTGGATGTGGCAGGCTCCGGCCCGACTCATGCATGGGCTCTCGTTTTCGCTCACCCTGATGTTCATCCTGCTGGCGCACGAAATGGGACACTACCTCTACGCCCGGCATTATCGCGTGTATGCGACGCCGCCGTTCTTTATTCCATTCCCGAGTTTGATTGGCACGCTCGGAGCTTTTATCCGCATTAAGGGCCCCATCCCCAATCGCACTGCCTTGTTCGATATAGGAATCGCGGGGCCGATCGCGGGCTTCATCCCCTCATGCGCGGCAGTGCTGATGGGACTTTCGTTGTCTCACCCGCAAGTCTTCAGCCACGCGCCACTGGATAGTGAACCGGGATTCCCACTGGCTTTTCATCTCGCGGCCCGCCTGCTGCACCTCAATGTGCCATTAACATCGCTGTCCTTGCATCCGATCGCGGTTGCCGGCTGGGTGGGAATGTTCGCTACGGCAATGAACCTGTTGCCCGGCGGCCAACTCGACGGCGGCCACATTTTGTTTTCGGTATTTCCGAAACTGCACCGCTGGGTTTCGCTGGCCCTCATATTCGCGCTCATTCCGCTGGCCAAGTATTGTTGGATCGGCTGGCTGATTTGGGCGGTGGTGCTGTGGCTGACCAGCCAGCATCCGCGGATCCCGAGGTATCCGGGACTTTCCACTGCACGGAAATGGCTCGCTGCCTGTGCGGTTGCAATGTTAGTGCTGGCTTTCACGCCAACCCCGATCACCGGTACTTCCGGCCGGGAAGTGTGGCCGCAAATCCGCAAGCAGGGTCGAGAGACGCTGCTCGATGTGCGCGACGAGGTTCGCCACCTGCTGCATCGCAGATAGTTGGCATTAGGATTCTTCGCCGCGAGCAAAGGCCTGAGCATCCTTCCACACCCCGCGAACGACCAGCGACTAACGACGCTTCACATCAGCCACACCGCGTCCACATCCACAATCACCTGCGTGCGCGGAATCTTTCGCGCGGCGGCTTCCGCCAGCATCGCCCGCAACAGCGCATTCATCTTCTCGCGGCTGGGGGACTTCAGGATGAAGTGATACCGGTAATCGCGCTTCAGCCGCGTGATCGGCGCCGCCGCCGGCCCGAGCACGCGTATGCCTTCATGCCTCGTCTTTTCGAACCAGCGCCCGAGTGCGCCCGACCAGGTTAGCGCCTCATCCAGCTTTTCGCTGCGGATGAGCACATTCGCAATCGCGCTGTAGGGTGGATAGTGCATCCAGGCGCGAAATTGCAACTCCTTTTCGTAGAACCCGGCAAAGTCGTGCCGCGCCGCGAACTGCACCGCGTAGTGATCTTGAAAATAGGTTTGCAACACAACTTTTCCTGGGGATTGTCCTCGCCCCGCGCGACCCGCCACTTGCGTCAGTAGCTGAAACGTCCTCTCCGCCGCGCGGAAGTCCGGCAATCCCAGCGCCATGTCCGCCCCAACCACTCCGACCAGCGTCACGCCGTGGATGTCGTGGCCCTTGGCGATCATCTGCGTGCCCACCAGCATGTCGAGCGCGCCTTCATTCAGCGCGTTCAGCGCCAGCTCGAAATCTTCCCGGCCGCGCACCGTATCGCGATCGAGGCGCCCGATTCTCGCCTGCGGAAACATGCCGTGCAGCAACTCTTCCAGCTTCTCCGATCCCGTCCCGACGAAGTACACATACTCGCTGCCGCAAAGCGCGCATTTGTCTGGAATGTGCGCGACGTGCCCGCAATAATGGCATTCCATTTTGCGCTCGCGTTTGTGGTGCGTCATTGACACGGCACAGTTCTTGCACTGCAACGTTTTACCGCAGGCGCGGCACAACACCACCGGAGAATATCCGCGCCGGTTGAGCAGCACCATGACCTGCTCTTTTTTTCCAGCCGCTCGCGGATTTCTTGTGCCAGCTTGCGCGAGATGACCTGCTCCTGTCCCGTCTCTTGAAACTCCTGCCGCATGTCAACAATTTCGACTTCCGGCAGCGGACGCATCTCCACGCGGTCGGGCAACTCCACCAGCGCGTACTTGCTTTTTTTCGCGTTGTAATACGATTCGAGCGAAGGTGTGGCCGAGCCCAGCGCCACGACCGCTCCCGCCATTTTTGCCCGCATGACCGCGACATCGCGCGCGTTGTAACGCGGCGTGTCTTCCTGCTTATATGACGAATCCTGTTCCTCATCCACGATGATGAGCGCCAATTCGCCGACGGGCGCGAATACTGCCGACCGCGTTCCCGCTACTACTCTCGCCTCGCCGCGACGTATGCGATGCCACTGTTCAGCCCGCTCCGCATCGGACAAGCCGGAATGCAGGATGGCAACTTCATCGCCGAATACCTGATGCAGATCGGCCGCCACTGCCGGTGTCAGGCCAATTTCAGGGACGAGCAAAATCGACGACCGCCCCGCGTCGAGCACCTGCCGCATGCAGGCGAGATACACCGCCGTTTTTCCCGAGCCGGTGATGCCGTGCAATAGCAAGCCGCCGAATTTACGCGAGGCCACGGCCTCGCCGATTTTCGCGAGCGCTTCCTTCTGCGCCGCGCTGAACTCGAATTCAAACGGCGACTGCCGCGGCTTCAGCTTTGAAACCGTGAAGTCCTGCGGCGCATCCACCAGTTCAATCAACCCACGCCGCACCAGCGTGCCCAGCGTAGTGCGGGGCATATCCAACCCGCGCAGGGCCTCGACGGGCAATCGCCCGCCGGAAGCAGCGAGGGTTTCAACCAAGGTGCGCTGGTTCTGATTGAGCTTCTCTTCGGTTTTTGTGAACGATGAACTCGTGTGTAGAGACGGGGCTTGCCCCGTCTCTGCCGCCGGAGACGCGGCAGGCCGCGTCTCTACGGGAACGTGCAGCACCGCGACCTTCACTACCCGCGCCGCGTCCCGTGCCGCCGACACGTCCTCGCGCGAAATCCAATTCTTCCGCACCATCCCGGCGAGCAGCGTCTTGAGTTTTAAATTTGAAACAGGAACATGCGCCGTCCCGCGCAAACTCTCTTCTCGCGCGCTTTCCCGCTCGGCCAGAAAATCGAGCACGCGAAATTCGACCAGTTGCTCGTCCGGCGCGCGCTTCGACCGCGCGGGAGATCCCGAGGTTCCGGCCAGATGCAGCGCCATCCGCCCCTGATCGGTGATGCGATACGCGACCGCGCGTTTAAACTCGGCGGAAAGCGGCAGCATGGCGCGAAACACTTCGCCCACCGGCGCGAGATAGTAATCGGCAATCCACTTTCCCAGTTTCAGCAGTTGCTCATCGAGCACCGGCGCGAGGTCGAGCGCTTCGATGACCTTTTTAGTTTTGACCCGAGGCGGACGGTCATGCAACGCAACCACAATGCCCGAGAAACGCTGCTGCCGGAAGGGCACCAGCACCCGTCCGCCAACCACCGGCTCCATGCCCGGAGGAATGGCATAGGTGAACGCCATGTCGAGCGGCACAGCGAGGGCGACGTCGCAAAAAGTCGGCATAGGGGCAAGCGCCGGCATCGCACCGGCTAAGGAATGCTACCACTCGCGGTGCATTGTCTTGCTGTGACGCCGCAAAATGCAGGTCCTTCGCTGCCCTCAGGATGACAAAATGTAAAGGAGGGCGACCGTCCCCACAGCTCGCGGCCGCCGCGAGACGGTCAGTAACCGTTACTTCCGTAAGACCGCGCCGCCGCTTTCTCCGTGTCCTAATTGAAATCTCTTCTTATTCTAAGTATCAGATCATCCGAGGCATTTTAGAAAAGCACTGTGACCGTCTGCCTTTCCTTGTTCATCCCGATCGACTACCTCACGATTCTGTCGGCTATCGCGATTGCCGGCGGCTTGTGCTTTTTCGTCGCTGGATTCCAACTGCTCGCCCGCAAGCGCTTATTGCTGGCCACGCCAACCGCAGCGATCGGCAGCGCGGCCTTGGGACTGGTCGAGGTCAATGGCGAGGCCGCCGGCCCTTACACCATGCCGGCGCCGATCACCGGCAAACCTTGCTTTCTCTACCACACCAGCGCATGGATGCAGCGCGACGGCAAGAAGGAATGGGAAAAAGTGGCGGATGAAACTCTGCACCTGCCCTTCTTCATCGCCGACTCGACCGGCCGGTTGCTAATCGAACCGTTGGGAGCCGATCTCGACCTGCGCGATGACTTTCGCGAAGAATATGACGCGGCGTATTTCTCCTCAGACTTTTTTCCCTCGGATGCTTCTCCTTCGAATCCGGACGGCGTACCAGCGCGCGTCGGCGCTTTTCTCTCGCGCCACGGTGTGGTCCCGTCGGGCCGCGTGCGCATCGAAGAACGCTTGGTCGAGCCCGAAGACGCGCTCTTCGTCACCGGAACTCTGGTGGAAAATCCGGGCGTCCAGCTGCGTCCTCCGGCGCCGCACCGCGCCGGCTTGCACAACGACCACGCGGGCAATCCGGCTCCGGACGATTTTTCCGGGCAAGCTCCCGCTCCCGAGATCATCCGTCTCGAAAGCGGCGCAGCTCCCAGTTCCGCCCGGGAAATGAGCCAGCAGGCAAGAATAGCGGCCGCGCTCCGGCGTGCCGGCATCGCCAAACCGGAGGCGTGGTCGGCCGCCGGAATCAGCCGCCAAACCGTGGCCCTCGAAGAGAACGTGCCGCCCGCGCCCATTTCCGCCCATGCTGAACTGCGTCTGCACGAAGTGGTTTCGCGCGAAGCCCGCCCAGACGAGGATCGGCCAGACGAAGACCGGCCAGGCGAAGCGCAGCTAGACTCAGGCCCAAATAATGAAGACCAGCCCGATCCATCCACCGTCAATCCCACTCCGCCGGTAGTGCTGATGAGAGGCGCCGATGATGCCATGTTCGCAATCTCCTTCCGCAGCCAAAAAGAACTCGTCGTTGCGCTCGCCTGGAAATCCGCCGCCTGGCTCGCAGCCGGGGTTGCCATGACACTGCTCGGCGTCTACACGCTGCTGGCCCAGATGAAACGCCTGTAGCCGCCGGCTGACCTTTCCCCGCAGCGGGTAGCTAACTGCTCAATGCCAACTGCCGACCGCTAATTTAGAATGACCCCTGTGAACGAATCCGTCCGAATCGGGATTCTCGGCGACTTTAATCCCGACTCCCGTTCCCATCACGCGACCAACGATTCGCTCCAGCACGCGGCGCGGAAGCTCCAGCTCACGCTGGAGACCGCGTGGCTTCCGACCCCCGCGCTCGTCGAGCCCGGCGCCGCCGCCACGCTCGATTCCTTCGATGGCCTGTGGGCCTCGCCCGGCAGCCCCTACAAAAGTTTCGACGGCATGATCGAAGGCATCGAATTCGCGCGCGTCCACGACCGGCCGTTTCTCGGCACCTGCGGAGGCTTTCAGTACGCGCTGATCGAGTGTGCCCGCAACGTGCTCGGCATCGCCGACGCCACCACGGCCGAACAAGACCCGCAGGCCAAAAACATCGTCATCTCGCCCGTGGCCTGTGCGGTCCCGAACCCCGATCCGAAGGCGCCCAAGCTCTCGGGGAAGGTTGGGCAGATTCGCCTCCGCCCCGGCTCCTACCTGGCGGCGTTTTATGGACAGGAAACCGTTGAGGAAGAGTTCTTCTGCAACTACGAGATGAATCCCGAGTTCGAATGGATGGCGATGGAAGCCGGCTTTCCGGTCGTGGCCCGCGGCCCCGACGAAGAGTGCCGGGCCATCGAGTCTCCGGCGCACTTGTTTTATGTCGCGACGTTGTTCCAACCGCAACTTTCGTCGCGCGAAGACGCGCCCCACCCGCTGGTCGTCGCGTTCGTGCAAGCCGTCGCCGACTTCCACCGCAAGCGGCTCGACGACTCCATTCTTGCCTGAAAGTGGGCAATCCAAGCGCCTAACTCGGCTCCGCCTGTTTGACAATATGCATATTTTCATAAAAAAATGGATACTGCGCCTCCCATAAATTGTACAATTCTCGCGTGATAAATCTATGTCATTGAAACATATGGCTTTGTTTGATTCCTTTTTTGGAATACAGATTGCATCCATTCGCTGGTTACTTTAGTGGAAACTTGCGGGGATAGTGTGCCGATTTCAGGCCTTCCCCAAACAAACAACGTAGCTCGATTGACCGCATTTCAGGCTTAAAAAACCAAACAGGAGATTTCAATGGAATCTACATTCCGCAGCACTAGGACTCTCGTTCTGTTGGCATGCGTTCTACTCGCGTTCGCCGTGGCGGGCGCGTTCGCCCAGGAAACCACCGGCGGCTTGCAGGGTACGGTGAAAGATCCGTCGGGCGCGGTGGTATCGCACGCGAAGTTGGAATTGACCAGTTCGTCAATGGTGGGCAAGAAAGTGGCGGAGACGGACGGCAGCGGATACTACCGTTTCGCCAACCTGCCGCCGGGCACGTATTCGGTCACGGTCACCGCGCAGGGTTTCTCGACCGAGAAACGCGATGGCCTGGTTATCGAAGTCGGCCACCTTCCCACGGTTGACCTCAAGCTTGCCGTGGGCACCAGCGCAACCGTGGTTGAAGTGACCGGCGCGGCGCCGGTGATTGACACCACCACCAATACGAACCAAACCAACATCACCAGCGAAGCGCTGGATGACACTCCTCACGGTTATAGCTTCCAGTCGGTCATTCAGTACGCGCCGATGGCCCGTAACGAGCCTCTTGCCGGGAATACCAACGGCGGCATGGGGGCGGGCGGCGGCGGCGGCAACATGCCGGGCAGCAGCGGCAATGGTTTGGCCGTCGGTTTCTCCGTCGGCGGCGGCGCCGATTCCGAGAATAGCTACCTTGTGGAAGGCCAGGACACGGAGAACATCTCCGGCGGCGCTTCCAATGCCAACGTTCCCTTCCAGTTCATTCAGGAAGTCCAGGTCAAGAGCTCGGGCATCGAGGCTGAACACGGTGGCGCCCTGGGCGGCGTGGTCAACGTCGTCATGAAGAAGGGCAGTAATGCGATCCACGGCGCCATTTTCGGCACCTATGAATCCTCCGGGATGGACGGTTCTCCGAACGGCACCTTGCGTTACGATCCGTTGCAACTTGTCACCACTCCTGACATTGATTCACAGACCTACCTGCCGAGGAGAGACCACTTTAAGACCGCTGAGCCCGGCTTTACCCTTGGCGGTCCGCTCGTAAAAGACCGCGTGTGGTTCTTCCTGGGCTTTGCGCCGGAATACAACAGCACGGCTCGCACTGTGAACTTCGACCCAGAGCCCCTGTGTACAACTCTTGGTGGTTGTCCGAATTCAGCCCTTGGGAATCAAGTCTTCACTCAAGACAACCAGCAGTACTTCGGTACTGCCCGCATTGACGCCTATCTGACGCAAAAGATTCGCCTCTTCGGTTCGTGGCTCTACCAGTACGCGCGCGAGAGCGGGGACACCTTGCCCGGACGAGACCCAATCAACGCGCAATCGGCTACGTATCTGAACGAATCGATCTTCACTCCCTTCGCAGAGTTTTCCCACGGCCTCGGCTTCTCGGCACCGAACTCGACTTACAACTTCGGCGCTGACCTCACCCTGACCCCGAAGATCGTCGCTACCACCCGCTTCGGCTACTACTTCAACAACTATCACGACTTTGGCTGGCCAACCTCGGGTGTAAACCTTGATTTCTATAACGGTGGCCTGGGTGGACTCGATAACTATGGCAATCCCCTGCCTGCCAGCTTGCAGGTGCCCGGCGGCACGACCACCGGTGTCTACGATGGGACCTATACTTTGTTCAATGCCAATAAACACTACCAGTTCGATGAAGACGTAGCCTTCTTCAAGGGCGGCCGGGCGGGTACCCACAACATCAAAGCGGGGTACCAGCTCAACCACTTGTCGAACATAATCGATCAGAACGGCAACATACCCTTCGCTTTCGTATACCTGGGCAACGACGAGTCCTATGGGTCGGCCACCGCCTTCGGCGGCCAAAACTGTAATGGACCCACAACGGGCGCGATCACGACAGGCCTGGCGGGCGAATGGGGGGGAACTGCGCCGGCCAGTACGGCTATGTGACGATCCAGGACTTCGCAACCATCCTGAAAACACCCGCGGGCAATGTGGTGCCCGCCGCCGACACGAACCATGCCTTATTCGTGCAGGATGCCTGGACCATAGGGCACGGTCTAACGCTTAACCTCGGCCTCCGTATCGAGAGGGAAACTCTGCCTGCTCCCGCTGGAATTGGGGTGCAGATCAGTTCCATCAACTTCGGATGGAGCGATAAGATTGAACCCCGTTTGGGAGCTGCATGGGGATCGAAAAGCGGCAAGATGAAGATCTTTGGCAGCTATGGCGTCACCAACGACGTCATGAAGCTGCTGCTCGCCCAGACTTCGTGGGGCGCGCAGGGATACGAGGATTGCACCTATCCGCTGAATCCAGATGCCGGCGGCGGGTTCAGCGTCTCCGATATCAATACGATCTTCAACTCGTCCGGCCGCGCTTGCCCGACCGGTGTGTCGAACGTGGGAGCCAACTTCCCTAATAACACCCCACCGCAATCCCTTTCGGACGCCGCTACCGGCGTTCAATTGATTGAAAACGTCAACTATCGCCCGGAGGAGCCGGTCGCGCCGAACGTCAAACCTTATCGCCAGCACGAGTACGTTGGCGGCGTGGACTACCAGGTTCGCCGGGACTGGGCCTTCGAAGCGCGCTACGATCGTCGCCGCCTCGACCACGTGATTGAGGACGCTTCATTGGCCGACAAGGCTGCGTTCGAAATCTATACCATCGTCAACCCTGGCCAGGGCGTAAACAGCACATTGAACGGTTACGCCAACTACTTGACCTCGATTGGCGATGCCTACGGTCCTGGCACAGCCGCGTTTAACGGTGACCCCAATGAACAGTTCGGCACCTGTACCGGGTGCCCACCCAACCCCCTGGCGATCCGCGACTACGACGGTTTGGAACTCCGGCTGACTAAGACTACGAGCAAGGGCTGGGCGGGAATGTTCAGCTACACCTGGAGCCGCCTGTGGGGCAACTATACCGGCCTGACCACTACCGACCAGATCGATGGCGGCACAACCGGACGCAACTCGCCCGACACCACCCGCGCCTTCGACGAGCCGTTCTATTACTTCGGCGCCAACGGCAAGTCCAACGACGGGCCTTTGCCGACGGATCGTCCCAGTGCCCTCAAGGGCAACGTGTATTACTCTGTACCTTGGAAAGGCATGACCACGACCTTCGGCATCTTCCAGGTTGCCTACGAGGGCAGCCCGGTGAGCTCGTACGCTGACATAGGCTATGGGAACGGCAACGATCCCGTCGAAGCCACCTACGTCTGGGGTCGCGGCAACTGGATTAACGCTACCAGCGATGCGAACGGGAACACAATCCTTGGCAACACCTATGCCCGCCGCACACCCTGGTACACGCAGACCGATTTCAACTTTACACATGCGTTCAAGGTGAACAAGAACAATGATCACCAGCTTCTCACCTTTAACGGAACCTTTACCAACCTGCTCAACCAGCACTCCGTCACCTCGTACTGGGGGAGTTTGAACTCGGACATTTACCCATCCGCGTTGTTCCAATATCAAATTTTCGGCGCTGGCGCGGCTTTTTATCAGCAAGTTGAAACCGGGTACAACGCGCAGGCGGCGATCACAGCGAGCGGCGTGCCGCTGAACTCACAATACGGACAACCGAACCTCTGGCAGATTTCACGCCACATCCGCCTCGGGTTAACTTTCAGCTTCTAGTCTTGCATTGTTTGCATCACAGGGAGCCGGTCCTCCGGCTCCCTTTTTTATTTCCCATATCCCACCGTTATTTGCCATGCCCCAGCGCCGCGCGGGCAAATCGCTCCACGCCTATTGCGAATTCACGATGGTTGTGACCGCAAATCGCTCAGGATGACCGCGTGGACTTATTTGGCGGCCGACATCCCCAGGCCGGAGCCGAAGAGGCTGTAGAGGAGAACAGCGAGGACGAAAAGGGTGAAGGCCACGTACAGCCGGTCGCGTTCGAGAGCGAATCCCACAATTGATGAAGCCACGCGCGCGATGGGGGTGGCGATGAGCAGGAGCAATCCGAGTTGGATCCAGCCTCGGCCCTGGCCGTTCATGACGCTGCGGACGACTCCGGGGATGGTGCGGATCTCGGAAGGCTCGCCCTTGAAGACGCGGTAATTGGCGGGCTCGTGGCCGTGGCGAAAGAGGTAGATCGACGCCCCCCAGAGAACGACGGCGGCGGAGATCAGGACTCCGGCGCGGAGCAGGTTGCCGAGCACCACTTCGATGCGGCGATCTTTCCACGGTTGGGGACGAAACGGCTGCGGTTGGCGTGCTGATTTATCGGTAGCGGCCATCACATGCCCCCCCAGATTCCTTTGTAGAGCATTTGCAGTCCGAGAACGAAAATCACCACGCTGAAGACGAGGCGCAGCGATTTGGTCTCGGCTTTGACCAGAATGCGGCTGCCCAGCAACGACCCCGCCAGGACTCCCAACATGACGGGCATGGCCAGGCCGGGATCGACGTATCCGCGGCTGACGTAAATACCGGCGCTGGCGGCGGCGGTCACTCCGATCATGAAGTTGCTGGTGGTGGTGGAAACTTTGAACGGGATCTGCATGGCGTGGTCCATGGCGAGCACTTTGACCGCTCCGGAGCCGATGCCGAGCAATCCCGAGAGCGCGCCCGCGCCGAACATCAGGCTGAATCCGGCGGGAACGCGCTGCACGTTATAACTGCGCTGCCCTTCCAGGTCGGGGAAACTGCCGTTCAGCCGCAGGCGGGTAGCCAGCGGATCGGGCGGCAGGTTGCGCTGGGCCTGGGTGCGCACGTTGCGGGAAATATACGCCGAGTAGAGCAGCACGGCTCCAAATACGATGGCCAACGCGCTGGTCGGAATGTGGGTGGCCAGGAAGGCCCCCAGCAGCGCGCCCAGCGTAGTGGCGATTTCCAGAAACATACCAATGCGAATGCTGGAGAATCCTTCTTTCACATACGAAGCGGCGGCGCCGGACGAGGTCGCAATCACCGAGACCAGCGAGGCTCCGATGGCGTAGCGGATATCCACGTGAAAGAAAATGGTGAGCAAGGGCACGAGGACGACGCCGCCACCGAGGCCGGTGAGCGATCCAAGAAATCCGGCGGCGAGGGATACGATGCCCACAGCGCCGGTGAATTCCAGGATGTTGAAGTCCGGGATAGTCATAGTCATCGACTATGTCTTAGGTTAACATTTCTTTTCTTGAAGGCATCGCAGGACAAATGCTGGTAAACGGGAGAAGGCTTGGATGAAGACGACGAAACGAATCGGAATAGGAGCAATCATTCTCGTGATTCTCGCCGTAGTGGCGGCCGGCGCGGCATGGGCGAAAGCCGGGCAGCACCAGACGCCGGATTCGGCGCAAGCCGCGGCAGCGCCGGACAGCAGCAGCGCTCCCGTTCTCAAGTCGTACACGGTCGAAGTCAACGGATCGCAGCAGTGGACGGATACGAACATCGACCTGCGCGGCGGCGAAAAACTTCAGATCACGGCTGACGGGACGATCACTCTTGCCAAGGGAAAACAATTTGGCCCGGCGGGAATCCACCGCGGCGTTGCCGACGTGCTCCATAAATACGCTCTGCTCAACGGAGACCACGGAGAGTTGATCGGCCGGCTGGGATCGGGCGACGCGGCCGAAGCGTTTGCCGTGGGAGAGAGCAGTACTTACACCGCTCCGGTGGCGGGGCGGCTGTTTCTCGGGATCAACGAGAGCATGAAGGATGCGGAAGGCGCGGAGGGAAGTTTCAAAGTGACGATTGAAATACTGAGCAAGGGGTTGAGAACGCCGGGCGCGGCGGCCGTCGGCGGTCCGCCGGAAACGCCATTGCCGGCCATTACGCCGGAGCTGCTCGAGTCGATCCCGCGGCGAATTTCCGACAAGGAACACCACCCCGGAGACATGGTGAACATCCTCATCGTTGGGACGGAAGAAGAAGTGGTGAATGCCTTCACGACGGCGGAGTGGGTGAAGGTCGATAAATCGGTAGAGGGAAGTTTGCTGTCCGGATTGAAGGACACCTTCGAGAAGAAGGATTACCTGACCATGCCGATGAGCACGCTGTATTTGTTCGACCGTCCTCAGGACTATGGGTTTGCGCATGCCGAGCCGGTGCGGGTGTTTACCTCGCGCAACCATTTGCGGGTGTGGATGTCGCCGTATGAAGTGAAGGGACGGCCGCTGTGGTGCGTGGCCGCGACCCACGATATCGGGCTCGAGCGCGATCAAAGGAATGACCTGGTGACGCATAAGATCGATCCGGCGATTGACGGCGAGCGCGAGTATGTCAACCAGACGCTCTCCGAAACCGGACTGGTGGTGGCGCGAGGGCACCTGCTTCCGTCGGATCCGTTGACCGAGGCAAAAACCGCGACCGGCGGGGAATTTCACTCCGATGGACGGATTCTGGTGCTGGTGTTGAAGAGGAGCGGGACGGAGAGTCAGTAAGAGGGAATTCGATTTGCCATACAGACGCGGCTTGCCGCGTCTCTGGAAGTAGGGTAAGTCCCGTCTCTGCCGCAGGAAACCCTGGCGGCACATTGCCGTGGACAGGGGCGCTCGCTGCTGATGTTTACTGGTTTACCCAGACGACCCGCGCTTTTTTCAGCTGCGCGTGCTGCTCCCTGATTTCGCGGGCGTACGCGCCGAGAGAGACCTGCTCTGCCTGCGGGAAATCCGACGCCGGCCTTTCTCCCTGGGCGGTGGTGTAATTCCCGCCGCCGAGCACGCTCTTCTCCTGAGTCATGGGTGTGTATGACGCGTGCGCCTCATGCGTCGGAAACTGGTAGCTCTGCGGTTCACTGCTGACAGACGCGATGCGCTGCCCAAATGCCGCCGTGGTGCAAAGCAGGCAAAGCAGGCAGAGCAGGAACAGGGTCTTTTTCATCGTAGGGTCTCCGATGGCGGAGCGGGGATCATCCGTCAACACAAAGGCGGGCGTGGCTGCTCCATAGACTGTAACAGCAAGCCCGGGGCCAAACTTTGCCGGGGTGAAATGGCCGTTTTACGTGGGTTAGCGAGGGGTAAGGGCAATTGTTTGCACACTTGTGGATGGCAGTTGCAATCGGCATTTCACGGCCAGAATTCACCCGCCGGGGGTGATTAATGGCGGCGGTCGTGGCAATTCTTCATCTACACTGGGACAATGCGGAGGCTAAGAACATGCGAACAGCGGCACGAAGTTCTCTGATTTTGCTGGCGGCCACGGTACTGTTGACGACGACGACGGCGACGGTGGCGGCTGGCGCGGACTACAAGGTCACTAAGACATGGAAGCTGGGCGGCGATGGCTGGTGGGATTATCTGACGGCCGACAGCGATGGGCATCGCTTATTCATTGCCCGGGCCACGCGCGTGATGGTCGTTGATATCAATGCCGATACTGAGTCGGGCAAGCAGGTGGGCGAGATTCCCGATACGCCGGGCGTGCATGGCATCGCCCTGGCTGCGGAAATCGGCCGCGGATTTACCAGCAACGGCCGCGAAGACACGGTCAGCGTCTTCGATCTGAAGTCGCTTGCGGTAGAGAAGAAGATCAAGGTCGGCAGCGGTCCCGACGCCATTCTGTACGACCCGTTTTCGAAGCGCGTTTTTACGTTCAATGGAAAAGGCCATGACGCCACAGCCGTCGATGCGTCGAGCGGTGAGGTGGTGGGCAAGCTCGAACTGGGCGGAAAGCCCGAATTTGCCGCCACCGACGAAAAGGGCACCGTGTTCGTGAATATCGAAGACACGTCGGAACTGGTCGCGTTCGATCCGCAGAAGCTGACCGTGAAGTCGCGTTGGAAGCTGACGGACTGCGATTCGCCGACGGGCCTGTCGATCGACCGTAAAAACCGGCGCCTGTTTGCCGGTTGCGGCGGGAACAAGAAAATGGCAATCGTCGATGCCGACAGCGGAAAAGTGGTGGCGACTCCCGCTATTGGCGAGGGCTGCGATGCGACCGCGTTCGATGCCGAGCTCGGCTTAGCGTTTGCCTCGGCCGGAGATGGCACCATCACCGTGATTCGGGAAGATGGCGCGGATAAGTTCAGCGTGGCACAGACCGTGACCACACAAAAAGGAGCGCGCACCATGGCCGTCGATCCGAAGACGCATCGCCTCTTCACCGTAACCGCAAACGTGGGTCCGCGTCCGGAGAGAAAAATGGAGCCGGATTCGTTCGTGGTGCTGGTGGTGGAGTGAACGCCGCGATCGTAGCGCCGCCGTCCCGGCGGCTGTCCGGCGGGCGTCCTCGCCCGCCGCGCCGAGGGCGAGACGCCCTCGGGATAGCCGGCAAGACTTGTCCTGATCGAAGTCGAACGATGCCGGCGCTACAACTCATCCGTGCCCGCAATCCGCAGCAGAAACAGCGCCGACGACAGGCTGAGCACCGGCCCGGCGATGCTGAAGAGCGCTCTGCCAGCGGCCCCCGGTGTGCCCCCAAAATACGCGTCCAAAATAAACGCCATGGCGCATGCCGCGCCGACTGGGATGAGCCACGATTTTGGAAAACGCTTCAGGTTTGGGATGGCGGTGGGCAATAGCCACAAAAAGATGTACCAGAGGCTTCGATCGTGCAGCGAAACCGCGAAGTTGTCTCCCCCGGTGCGGTGAAGCGCGAGGCCAAATTGAAGCGGACTTACAAAGCTGCCTGTCATCGACCATTGCAGCCCGATCATCGCGGCCAGACTTGCTATCCAACTGGCCAGGATCCAAGCGGCGGCGGACAGAGCACGACTTCGAGCGCGACTACGATCCAGATTACGATCGGGCGGGTTTGAGAACCGCGAAAACAACAACCACCAGGCGAACGTCAGGACCATGCTGAAGGGAATGAACGATTCTTTGGTCAGCGCTCCGAGCACCGCAATCAAAGGCAAGGCCCATAGCTCGGATTCCCACAGACTCCAGAGCAGTGCCAGCAGGAAGAAGCCTTCGCCGGCATCCACCAAACCGACCAGGCGGAGATTGGGGACCGCAAAATTGACGAGGTAGAGCAAAGCGCCAACCAAGCCTGCCGCGGAACGCCCCAGTTGACGGTTTCCGAGAATGACGATCAGCACGGCGGTCCCGGCAACAAACAGAGAGTCGGCAACCAGAAGCCCGAACATCACCGGGTCCCAACTTCCGACCCGTCCTCGCGCGAGCCGGTAGAAAGGCCGGGCAACCCACGGGACCAGCACGCGGAATCCGCGGTAGAGCTTGCCACCGGCGTCGAGGTTAGCGTCCCCAGTCACGAGCGACGCGTAGGCTCTCACGTCCGTGAGCCCCGGCGTCTGGCGCGGGTCGAACCGGTTAAGCACAGGATAGCCCAGGCCGCAAGCGATCAGGAAGAAAACGCAAAACAACAACGCCGCTCTGCCGGCCGAGATTCCTGCCCCATTCTCATCGCTGCTCGTCATTACTGTGCCCGGCGGCATAATGGCGAAGGTAACGTCAGGGCGTCGACTTTGCAACCTGAAACCGGGCAGCTTCGTCCGGACAATCGTGTTAGCGCAGAACGAATCGGTTGACTCTAGACCAAATCCACCGTCGTTGTACCCAGCGACCCGGCCAGGACGCTGCCAGCCTCCCTCCTTCACGCCGCTGTAATTTCAACGAGTTGGAAACCGTATCTTTTAGCTTGTCAACCCCCCATTTCCCCGCTTTTCCCCGTAAGTCATTGCATAGCATACGAAAATAAACCCGCCAAATCTGGCGGTGTGCCCCCTCCAACCTGATAAAATAGAACTAGAGATCAAAAAGGGTGCGGATTCCTTCTCCGCACCCTTTTTTCAGTTGTTTGCATCTGGGCTCTTTCTGGGACTGGCAACTGATTTCCCACTTTTCACTGCCCATTTCCGCTAAGTCCTTATTCCAGAATACTTTAATATAAGTCCTTTCGATTCAAAGACCAGAACAAAACTCCCCATCTAACCAAATGATTCCATTAGACCAGGGGGAGGGGGGGGTAGGGGGTACTAAATAGTAAACAAAGTGTCCGAATCTCCCACTTCTTTAAGCTGCAATCCGCAACCCGCCCCACGCCTGCCCTAAGCGCAGCCGAAGGGCCCCGTCTCTCCACAAGCGGCCAACCAAGCGTGGCCCACGAATCAGGGCAGAGGGCTATCCCCTGCCAGTTCCCGGCAGCTTCGTTTGTCGTCGGGAAGCGGACTCCTTGCAGCGGGTTCGGGCTGGGCCTGCACAGGGCTGGGGGCGTTGGTGGTCGCAACGTCGATCGCAGTTTGCGCCACCTTTTTGGGAGCTGTGGCCGCGGCCGGCTTCAAACTTGCGGATGGCGGAGCAGCAGCGGTTTCGCTGGCTGCGGGAGCCGGCGGCGCTGAGACTTCCCGATCGCTGGAAGCACTGTCCGCGGGTAATTCAGGGCCCGCGCTTACCGGCGAATCTGGCGCCGGATCGTCGTTTGGAACGGCGTCGGGATACACAAACAGCGTTCCCAGCGGGATTTGAGGCGCGGATGTCTGCGAACCAGAAGCCGAAACAAAGGTCGAATCGCGCCGCGCCACGGGAACCTTGGCGGGCCCGGTTACGGGCTGCTCCGGAACCATCGCCGCCAGGCTCTCCATCTGAAACTGCGCGCTCGCGGAGCCCGCGCTCACCGTGATGAAGACATCGCACGGGCCAACGTTTTCAGCGGATGGCACGATGGCAGCGAGGCCGTTCTGATCGCTTGCGACTTGCGCCTGCGACGATCCCAGCAGGACCGGCGTTCCCCCACCCCCGCTGCCCGAACTGACCCGTGCCAGCGTGGTCGCAAACGTTATGTTCACTCCCATTACGGGATTATCGGCGCTCGAACCGTCGGTCACCCGCATGACCAGAGCCTGAAACGATTGTCCGGTCAACACAAACTGCGACGATCCACTCACCGTCTCCAGCGTCCAGAACGAAGCGGGCGTCGCGTACAAAATGAAAGGCTGGCTGCTGCATGGTGCGTTGTTCGGAGCCTCGCAAGCGCTCACTTCCACACTGGCATTCTGGTTCGTGAGTTGCGCCGTAACCGTGGCCAGCCCCGCGCTATTTGAGGTCGCGCTCGCCGCCGAAAGCGAAGCCGCACCCTGTCTAACAGTGAAATTAATCGTGACATTCGCCTGAGGCGTGCCGTTCTGGTTGAGGGCTTCGACGGTGAGTGGAACGGCAATGGTCGCGCCCTGGCCAATCCAGTGCGTCGGCGTTAGCGCAGCCAGGCTGAGCGCGGACGAGGTGCCCACCACCGTCGCCTGTTGCGACTGCGGCGGAGAATACGATGCCGGCGCCAGCGCGATCGTGATCGTGTTCGCCCCGGTTGCGGTGGGAGTCACCCAGCTCGAAGATTCTCCCGCTTCGTCGCTCAGCACGGAACACGAAACGGCTCCGTTGCACACCGAGAACTGCACGCCGTTGCTTGCGCTGCTCCAGGCAATCGTCGCCCCGTTGACCGGCGTTCCTCCATCGGCGGCAACCGCGCGCACCCGGATTGGGTTGGTGGCCGCGGACCCTACGGGCACCGCCGGCTCCGCCCCTTGCAGCAGCAGCAAGAGGTCCGTGGACAGAGCGCCATAGGTCAGCGCGCCAATCATTTGCGAAAAAGCGCCGCTCGCCGGATCGGTGACCTGGGCGGAAACGATTCCGTCCTGCGATCCGGCGGGCACGGCCACCTCGATCTGGCTCGCGGACACGGAAAGGATGCTGGCGTTGTTGCCGCCAACGCAACTTCCATATGGCGAAATCGAACTGCACACAGCCACCTGTTGTCCAGGATTGAACCCGATGCCGTTCAGAGTGGCGACGCCGCCAGCCACGCTCAGCCGCGCCGGCGCAATCGTATCCGAATAAAGGACGCTGGCTTGATAGTGGTAGTCGGGACGGCCGTCGCCGCGAAAATCGGCCACTCCCAGCCGGTACATCTCCGACACGCTGAATTGCGCATCCAACCGGCTCATCGCAAAAGTCGTGGAGTTGAATGCCGAGGGCGTTGACGCTGGCGCGGGATTTTGGCTCTGGTCGCTCAGTTCCCAAATCCCAATCACCGGCAACAATTTGCTTTCGGTCGGCGCACCCGTTTCCTCGAAGGCGGTCACAGCGACCGACGCTGTCCGGTTTGCTTGTGCTGCGAACTGGAAAAAATCGGAGCTGCCGTAACCGGAAATCCACGATCCCCATCCGCCGCCCTGCGGAAGCCTTGCCGGATTCGCGTAGCTCGATCCGCTGCCGGGATGGGTTTGCGCAATTTCACTCTGCAACATCAGAATGTCCTGCTCGGCATCCGATCCATTCGTCACCGTGACCACAACGGGAGCGAATGAGCCCGACGGCGCTACCTGTGTGGGACCGTACGGTTCAACGCCCTCCGACCACATCGGATCCAGCGCTTCCACGCTGAGCTGGTACTCGGCGGTGCTTTGCCCCGCCGGAATCATCAGTTGCCCGAGATCGAAAAAACCTTCCAGCGAAGGATCGTTGGAACCCCATCGGTCGTAGGGAAGGCCGTTTGCGTCCACGTATCCATCGATAATGTTGCCGGCGTTGCCGCAAAACAGAAATCCAGAAACCGAAGTCACGACATATTGCCCCGAGGGATGCCCCGATCCGTCGATCAACCGCGCCACCACGTTGACGCCCTGCATCGGCTGCGCCGCATTCCCGGATGCATCGGTGAAATACACGCTGCCGTAAATTCTGCCCGCCGTTTGCGGGCTGCCCGGATAAAGCCTCGCCAGCGCGTCGGTGTCATCCATCTTGGGGACGGCAGGGTTGGGATAGCAGGCCGTGATGGGCACGCAGCTAACCGGATCGGCAAAGTGCATCACGGGAAATCCCGCAAGATCGCCGCTGGTTGCCGGGGGGTCGGTCTGCACGTTCACGTTGGCCTGCGACCACCCCAAACCGATAGTGCGTCCCAGCACGCGCACCAACCGGTATTGCACATCCGGCAACTGCGCGCTGGTGGCCGCGCAGATCCCGTTGATCACCACGAGCGAGTGCACGATGTTCCCGGCGGCGGAGAAGTTGTCGGGTCCGCCATAGACGGCGTTGGCAAAGCAATCCTCCAAATCTCCCGCGCCTTCGCCCAGCAGCGCGTCGGTGACCGTTCCGTCGTCGTCGTAAACAATTCCGAGGGGAGTGCTTGTGGCTGCGGAAGTGATGTCCGCCGGAGCGGTGACCACTCCGTCGGTGACCACGATATTGCCGCCGTTCACGTCTTCGGCGAGATGTCCGGCGTGCGTCGCGGTGAGGGCAACGCCGGAAATGCCGGTCCATGTGCTGAACGCAGTGGCGACGAGGGCATCGGCCTGCGCGCCGGTGAGAATCGGGCTCAGGTTTCCTTGGTCGGTAAAATACTCCACCGAACCGTTCGCCCAAATCAGCGCCTGGCCTTCGACTCCGGCGTTGTAGCCCGAGCCCGCGACAAAAGCCGGACCTCCGGCGCGACTGGCAGCGGCACTACAAATCAGAAGAACGGCAAGCGCTGGAATTCGTCCGCGCATGATTTGCCAGGACATGATTTGTGAGCACATAGGTCACTCCTCTCGGGCGCTGCGGATCGCCCGCTCCAGTTGAACGACGCTCACGTTTCCGCTGCTGACGTTCCGGTCATTGACCGCCGCGCGCGATCGCGGAGTCGATGCGTTTTGCAGGCTAATGGCGACGCCAGTCCTGTGCGCGATTGCAATCTTTCCGCTAGGATCAAGCTCAACCTGCCCGAGCGTTCCGCCGACCGGGCTGGTCAGGCCCAACCGACTCAGCGGATATAAAAAGATCAAAATGCGCTGGCCCGCGGTCATGGGGCGATGCATGGACCATGCTCCCGCCCACTCGTGAATGGTGAGGATTTGCCCCGGCTCGACCCCGGCTATCGCCTCGTCCACGCGAAAACTCAACTCCACCGCGGGAGTCGTGCCCGGGACCGGCCGATTGCCAGCCGCAGCCGTTGTGTTCACAGTTTGGGCCGTCAAGCCTCGAATCGGCGTGCCGAGCACGGTGCCGACGAATATCATTCCAGCCCGGCGTGAAAGCTGTTTCCATTGCGGACCGAGAACGCGCTCAGCAGCGGCTTGGTCCGATTGCTGCGCCGCTGCAAAGCTCGACAGGCAGAAGATCGACAGGCAAATGGCCGAAAAACAAGCGACGGCGACGGCCAACACGTAGCGTGACGTAGGCATAGTAATTCTCTTTCTGGAGGGAACCGGACCGGGAGTGGTCCTGGAAGTGGAATCAGACTAGCGCATTATGAATGACGTAGATGTGCGGGCCGTCACTGTGCGATTGTGATGAATTGGCAGACAATGCGGGCGGCCGACTGGCCGAAGAGGCGCCTTCCGCATCTTGACCATGGTCGTTGACCATAGTAAAATCAAAGTCTTCAACGCCGGGGTCGCCGAGAATCGCCGTGGGCGCGGAGAAATGCTTGCGGCTAAAAAGCTGCATGCAAACACCCGATTTACTCTGCGTTCTTTGCGGACCTTGGCGTACTCGGCGTTAAGGGTTTGGTTTGTCAAGGGAGATCCAACATGGAAGAAATTGCCATTTCCAAGTTCAAAGCCACTTGCCTGGCCGTGCTCGAAGACGTGCGCAAGACCGGAAAGACCGTTCTGGTAACGCGTTTCGGCAAGCCGGTGGCTGAGGTCGTCCCTCCTTATTCGTCCAGAAAACCGAAGCGCTGGGTAGGTTGCCTGGCAGGAACCGGTCAAATCACCGGCGACATTGTTTCTCCCGCCAGCGAAGAAGACGAGTGGGAGGCACTCGGCCGATGAGGCTGCTGCTCGATACTCACATCTGGGTGTGGAGCGCGCTCGATCGCGCTCGCCTTTCCGCTCGCTCGACGGCCGCGCTTGAGGATCCCGGCAACGAGTTGTGGCTTTCTCCTATTTCTCTGTGGGAAGTGCTGACTCTTTCCGAGAAGCGCAGGCTCGTTCTTCATCCCAATCCCCAGGCGTGGATCGCCAATGCGCTGGACGCAGTTCCCATGCGGGAAGCTCCCATCACTTACCAGGTCGCGCAAGAAACCGCACGTGTGCGCCTTCCTCACCGCGACCCTGCCGACCGTTTTCTGGTGGCAACGGCGCGGGTGTTCGATCTGACCCTGGTGACTGCCGACGAGACCCTGCTGAAAGCGCGCCAGGTGCCAGTCTTGGCAAACCGCTGAAGTCGCGGGTTCCCCGTTCCTCGCGTCCTTGCAATGACTGGGAGGCGCAAGTGGATCGGTAATCCGCGCGAACCCGCAATACGGGGCCAGCGCCAACGCGGAAAGGCTACCGATAGCGGCGGTTCGCCTTCTTGGCCGCCTTCCGGTTTGCCTTCAGCTGTTTTTTCACGGCTTTCTTGTATGCCTTTTGCTGCTTCTTGGCGGCCTTTTGCGACCGGCGCGCATGTTCCTGGGGGCTGATGAGTTGAGCCTGCACCGGTATCGCCCCTGCAAGACTGAAGGCAACCAGCAAAATGAAGGCGGCAATTCGTTTCATAACGTCTCCGAACCAAACACCCTGCATCGATCTTACACGATGCTGCGTCCGGGCTGGCACCGAGGGCGTTACTTCTGTCACTCGCCCTCAGCGGATGGAAAGCCATCGGACAGGCTGGTTGAACTGAAAGCTGATCGCTGACAGCTGACGGCTAAAAGCTAGTTCCACCGGGCCTTCGCCGCCCGTCGCAGGCCAGGGAGAATGGCCTCAAGATAACCGATCACTGCCTCCAGTCGTTTGGCTTCCGACAGAGTCGAGAGCAGCCCCTGCTTGAAGTCGAGATCGAGCGGCAGCGATCCGGCGAGCAGAAAGGAAAGATTGCCGGCATCTTTGCCGGGGCCGGAGGCCTCGGTCCCGGTAAGTTTCGCAATCTCAGCGTGCAAGCGCAGGGCCTGCTCGATTGTCTGGACTGCCGGCTTGGCGGGTTTGCCTTCATTTTCGTCGTCGTCTTCGGCTTCGTCTTGCACCACTGCAATCTCGGCTTGCGGAAACGATCGCTCCTGGTTGACATGGATCACCTCAAAGCGCTCGACCCCGCGCGTCAGAATGTCCATGCGCCCATCTTCATATTTCTTGGTGACGGACACGATCTCGGCCGTGCAGCCGATATCGGCCACTCCTTCGCCCGACGCCCGCACCACCCCGAACGGCTTTTTCTGTTCCAGGCATTCCGCGATCATCTCCTTGTATCGCGGCTCGAAAATGTGCAGCGGCAGCGGAACGCCCGGCAGCAGCACCAGTTCGAGCGGAAAGATGGGCAACAACGAACTCACAGCGGCTCCAATACGGACGATTTTACGCCATAAAAAAGTTCTCAGTTCTCAGTTCTCAGTTCTCAGTGAAAACCGATCAGTCGTTGGGTTTTTCTGAGAACTCAGAACTGAGAACTCTCCCAAAGTAAAGAAATGTAAATCCACCGAATCTCGCGACGCCGTCTGCATCGAATGAAACAGGCAGGACCGCAGTCTTCCACCCCCTCCGAACGGACGTCTGCACGGCGGCCCTGGGGGTGGAGGCTGCCGTTAACCTTTCGGTGCTCTCTTTTCGTTAGAATAGGGTCTATGAGATCCCAGTCCCAAACTGCGCGCTTCGCTCTCTCGCTGCTTCTTTCGTTGGCCGCACTGCTGGCCGCAATGCTGACCGTGCTGTTGCCCGTCATGATTTTGCCCCAGGCGGCGCGCGCGCAGGAAGGCCCGCTCGACAAATCCCAGCCCAAGGGAGTCACGGTTGACGAAATCATCAAACACTTCGCCGCCAAAGAGAAAGAGTTCCGGATCGCGCGCGATCAGTACACCTTCCGGCAGGACGTCAAGGTCATGACGCTCGACGGCGACACGCCCGACGGCTATTACCAGCAGGTCTTCGACGTGACCTTCGACGACCAGGGACGCAAGATCAAGAACGTGGTCTTCGCGCCGCAGCCCACGCTGCAACGCATCATGATGACCGAGGAAGATTTTGACGACATCGAGAATCGCCTGCCTTTTGTGCTGACCTCGGATGAAATCGGGGAATACGACATACTCTACGTCGGCCAGCAGAAGCAGGACGAGCTCAATACCTACGTTTTCGATATCGCGCCCAAGCAGATCGTCGGCAAGAAACGCTATTTCCAGGGGCGAATCTGGGTGGACGACCACGATTTTCAGATCGTGGAGACCTATGGAAAAACCGTGCCCGACATCAAGAAGAAGAAGGGCCAGGAGAACCTGTTCCCCAAGTTCACCACCTGGCGCGAGCAGATTGACGGCCAGTACTGGTTCCCCACCTACACCCGCGCCGAAGACACGCTGAAGTTCTCCCTCGGCGACGTCAAGATCCGCGAGATCATCAAGTACACGAACTACAGGCGGTTCGGATCGAAGTCGAAGATCCTCTACGAAGGCCAGGAAGTGCAGAAGACGGCGCCGAAGCCAGAAGAGCAGAAGCCGGCGGAGCCGACGAAGCCGTAGCAGGCTGTTAGCTGTCAGCTATCAGTTATCAGCTATCAGTGAAGGCTCATACGCGCAGACAGTGGGTGTTCTATCCCTCTGAAGGTCCACCCCGCTTCACTGAAAGCTGAGAGCTGATAGCTGACGGCTAATAGAACAGATACTTTCTCCACTTATCGTCCGAGTGGCCCATCAGGCGCATGATGTGGCGGCTGGTGTGGAGATTGAAGGCGCGGGGTTCACGCGCGGGCTTCATGCCGGCTTCGTGGGGAAGCTGGTTGCCTTTGCGGCGGTTGCAGGGATGGCAGCAGGCGACGAGGTTCTCCCAGGTGGAGAGCCCGCCGCGAGAACGCGGAATCACGTGGTCGAGCGTCAGTTCGCCGGAAGGCAGCGTGGTGCTGCAATACTGGCAAGTGTTGCGGTCGCGCAGCAGGATATTCTTGCGTGACAACGCCCGCGATTGGTGCGGAATGCGGCGATACTCCAGCAGCCGGATCACCGAGGGCACGCGCATGGCGACGCGGGCGGCGTGCAGGAAGTGTCCATTCTCTTCTTCGGTCATGGCGACGCCCTTGAGCACCAGCACAATGGCGCGGCGCGCGGCGCATACATTGATCGGCTCATAGGAGGCGTTCAGCACCAGCACCGGCTGGTGCAAGGCGTGGCCATCGCCTTCTGCATGCATTCCGGGAGCGAGCAGCGACGCCGGGAGGTGCGGCCACATGCTTCCGCCGAAATTGTGCAAGCGCAACGACATGATTTCTACCCGTGGGCCGCCATGCCCACGCGATCTTCACTCCCTTCTTGGGATAGGTCGTCTGGTAGATTCCCTACCAACGAAATGCCACCGGAATACTTCAACGTTCGCGCCACAGTCGCAACCCAGACCCTCGCTGCTCCCGCGCGGAGCAGGACCCGCGCACATTCGGAGGCCGTGGTTCCCGTCGTGAGGACGTCGTCGATGAGCAAGATGTCGCGGCCCAGGATTCGCGTTGGATCCTTCACCGCAAAAGCGCCGCGCAAGTTCTCGCGCCGTTGATGGCTGGTCAGGCCAATCTGGCTTCCAGTCTCGCGGCGGCGCACCAGGACTCCCGTAGTCAGTTCGAACCGCTTCGGGCGCGACAGTTGTTTCAGCGCGGCCCGCGCAATCGCCTCCGCCTGATTGAATCCGCGCTGCGCCTGCTTGCGCTTATACAGCGGAACGGGAACCACCGCGATCGTTCCCACGGGCATAGCCTTTTCCACGCCGGCAATCGTCTCCGCCAGCATGCGCCCCAAAACCGCCGCCGCCGGACGAACCTGCTGAAACTTGAGCAGATGGATGAGGTCGCGCAATCCGCCGTCATAGCTGCCATAGGCAACCGCCCGTTCGAACGGAGGATCAATGCGGCGGCAGAGCGAGCACCGCGGGTCTTCAGTTTGAGCTTCAGGTTCAGCTTCAGCTTCCTCTTGATCCGCACCATCCGGCTCTGCGCTATCGATCCAGGCCGGGAGGCGCAAGGCTTGTCCGCAAACCACGCAGTACTCCCCGTGCAACGGCCGCAGCGCGCGCAAACAACTCTCACAAACGGGAAGCCGGGAAACTCTCAGAAGTGGGGAACCGCAGATACGGCAATCGGCAGGAAAAAACGTGAAGAATAAGGCCGCAAGAGAGCGCTTGGCAAAGCCGGGGAACGCATGATCTGCCAAACCATGATCTGCAAAACCATGATCAGCCAAATCATGTTCCGCCGCTTGGCCCTGGGCTGCCCGTATTCGAAACCCAGTACCACTACTGCTACTGCTGAAGACGTCCTCCCGCACCCGGCAAGCTGAGACACTTCGCCGGGCTACACGAAGTCAGTATAAGCCGCCGCGCGCGCCCTGCGCAACGCGGCGACCGTGCGTCGTGGGCTCAAAGCCTCTTGGCCGTCAATTCGATCTTGGTCTATCGATCTTGGTTTATCAATCTTGGTTTATCGATCTTGGTTTATCAATCTTGGCTTACTGCGACCGTTCAGGATGGCTGCTCGCGATGGGGCTGAACTGGGTCTAGCGCCGCAATCGTCCGCAAGGCGTACGATCGTTTGAAGCAGCCCGCACAGCGGACCGTTCGCAGCAGAAAAAGGGGAAGCACATATTTCTCAAAGAAACCGCGAGGGCGGGAGCGGTACACTTCCTGCGCGCCACATCCCCGGCAAACGAACTCATCCACAAATCTCATCCCAGAGGGCCCGGCCTGGCGAGGCATCCCATACCCCCCAAGCCATATTGTTCTTACCCCACTTAAGACGCAAAATTGCGCAAAAAGGTTCAAAAAAGTGGGCGGTTCTCGCGCGCAGCCGTTGCCTGGCAGTTGCTGAAAAACACGGTTTGCGCCGGACTTTGGGAAGGCCACGAGTTCACTCGTGCTGTAAGACGTTGAAAATTCGTCGCGCTTCAGCGCCTGAGGCAAGCTTTCCGCGCCGCGGGTGAGTTTTTCCGCAGCCTGCTCGGAGCCACTCAAGAAAAACCCCACATTGTTGTGGCGCTTGCTTTAACCGCGTACCTGGTTTAATCTCCTCTTCCCCTAAGGGTTGCCGTCTGCGAACTGTCTTTGGCGCTGTCGCGAAAGGTCAAATCTCCAAGCGCCAGGCCAGCCGCTTGTTCCGCCTCATCCCAGGCAACTATAGCTCACCGTTAAACCGCACACCGTTCCACTGACCGAGCAACTGGTCATAGTTTCGGTGGAATCTGTGACAGAGGCAGTGACGGATAGATTGGATCCGCAGCTCCCTGTCGGGAACGCACCTGTCGTAACTGGCGCGAATGAAACATCCCCGCCTAGATTGTAATTCAAGGTTGTGGTTGTGCCGTTGTCACTTGCTTGTGCGTTCATGGTTATGTCCGGGTTGCCATTCATGATGAGGGTGCCATCGGAACAGCTGGCTGGTGTGAAGGTTAGGCTCAAAGTAGTTCTACTCTCGCTTCCGTTGACTGTAATCGTCCCCCCATAGGCGCAATCATAAACAACCGATGTGATGGTGCAACTTGGACCTGTGCATGAGACACCTTCCGGGGACAACGCGGATGAGATGTGCTTGTTCTTGGGGAGAACAGCCAGCAGATTAGACTTGCGGCCCAAATTCAACGGGGCAGGAACTTGTCCCGCAACGTCTTCAACTTGTCCCGCTGATTCCAGAGCGTAATCCAGAGCCGAAAAGGCGTCATCAAATGTTTCAGCCCCGAGTTGTGAAGCCTGGGTTTGCGTTAGGTTGTCGGGATTGGGATTGGAACTGCTGCTGCCGCACCCGCCACACGGGATCAGCAGCACGGCGGCAGCGGCCATCAGGCACAGATACATATTTCTATTGCTCAGAAACATAGGGACCTCCTAGGAAGATGTAGTTCATTAAACTCAGCCCGGGAACCCATCGGAAGCAATCGCTGTAAGAAATCACCTCTTACGACGACATGGTCCGAAAATCAGGCCGATGCTAGCACGAATGGCGCGGCAGGTAAAGGAAATCTCCGGGCAGCAAAGCTCGCGCTGAGTGACGACTGCACTTGTAAAGCAGCCTTGCGGCGTGTTAATGTGCGCCGTCGCCATAAATGTGAAGCGGCGATGAGATTTCCAGTCAAATTTCCCACGCCCACGAGGACTTTATGAGCACTCCCGCGGTGAATAATGCAGGCCCCCGCCAGCATCGTCCCTACGTTCCAGAATCGATGGAAATGAAGGAGTTCACCTTCCGCGCCGTACTGATCGGCCTGTTCCTGACCGCCCTCCTAGGATCGGCCAACGCGTATCTAGGACTTAAGGCCGGAATGACGATTGCCGCAACCTATCCCGCAGCCGTCATCTCGATGGCGTTGCTGCGCCTGATGAAAGGCTCGCTGCTGGAAGAAAACATCGCGCGGACCGTCGGCTCCATCGGCGAGTCGGTGGCGGCGGGAGCGGTATTCACGATTCCAGCGTTCGTGATTGCCGGGGCTTGGCCTGTATTTGACGTTGCGCATGCCTACTGGAAGTCGGTGGCGCTGATGGCGCTCGGCGGCACGCTGGGGATCCTTTTCGTTACGCTATTGCGCCGCGTCATGGTCGAGGACCCGGAATTGCCGTATCCGGAATCGGTAGCGGCGTCCGAAATTCACAAAGCGGGCCAGCAGGGAGCGAAGGCGGCCAAGATTCTCTTTGCCAACATGGGTTTTGGCGCCGTGATGTATTTTCTATCGCAGATCAATCTGTTCTGGTACACACGGTCCGTGTTGATACGCATTCCGCCGATGCGGAACGGGCTGCGGCTCGGTCGCGGCGGTCCGGCAGTGGCCGCGGGAGGCATGAGCACGTTCACGACGCCCGCCATCAGTCCCGCATACATGGGGGTGGGTTACATCATTGGACCGCGCCTCGCCTCTCTGAACTTTGCCGGGGGCGTAGTTGCTTGGGGACTGCTGGTACCGCTCCTAATCTACTTCATTGGCCCGACGCTGCCGGCCATGCCGGCTGGCGGGAGCGCCCCGGAATACTGGGCTGGGATCGCAGGCGGGGTGTGGTATTCGATCGTGCGTCCTATCGCCGTGGGGGGCATGCTGGTGGGCGCTTCGTTCACCTTGTTCCGTATGCGCAAGCAGCTGGGCGTTGGCATGAAGCGCGCCGTTTCAGACTTGAAAAAGTCGGCGGCCGCGCACCAAGCCACGAGCCGTACGGACCGTGATCTGAGCGCGAAGGTAGTGTTCGCCGGTATAGCCTTGGTCTTTCTCTGCATGATCGCGCTGTACTTCTATTTCTCGCACACGCTGCCTGGCGCCGTCGTCGCTGCCATAGTCATGCTGGTTCTCGGGTTCTTTTTCGCGGCGGTCTCCGGCAATCTGGTGGGGATGATCGGATCCTCCAACAACCCGGTGTCCGGCCTTACACTTTGCACGCTGGTGGTCGCGGCTCTGATGATGGTGGCCCTTGGAGTTTCGGGGCTGAGCGGCGTATCGGCGGTGCTCGGCGTGGCCGCCGTGGTCTGCGTATCGTCGGCCGTCGCTGGCGAGATGCTGCAAGATCTTAAAGTTGGGCACATCCTGGGCGGCACTCCCGCCAAAATGCAGCTCGGCGACCTGCTCGGAATTGTGGTAGCCAGCCTGGTATTGTTCTTCCCGCTCATGATGCTGCACAAGGCCTACACCTTCGGAAGCCCGGCGTTGTCGGCGCCGCAGGCCGGACTGATGGCCATGCTGGCCCAGGGCATCGTAGGCGGCAACATGGCGTGGCCGCTGGTGATCGTCGGCATCTTCATGGGTATCGCGCTGATCATGGTGGAAGTACGCAGTCCCATGCTGTTCGCCGTAGGGATGTACTTGCCGCTGGAAACCACGTTCGCGATTTTTCTTGGAGGCGTGATCCGCTGGATTACCGACGAACTGCGAAATCGCCGTGGCTACAACGATGCGCAGAAAGCTCGCGTGGAAAACGCCGGAGTGCTGACTGCCTCGGGACTGATCGCGGGTGAGGCGCTTTGCGGAATCGCGATTGCCGCCATCATTGCGCGGAAGCTGACGAAAGATCCGCACGCCGAGGCCAAACTCTTCCAACTCGCAATGGGGAACCATTGGATTACCGGACTGGTCGGCCTGGCTTTGCTGGTTGTCGTTATGATTTGGTTGCCGCTGATGAATGCCTGGCCGGCCCGAGGATCCGGCCCCGCCGACGGCCATAATGTAGGTTTGTGATACTTGTGTGGGGACGGGGCTCCGCCCCGTCCAGCTTGCGTAGAGACAGCCGCCCTCGGCTGTCCCCGTCGAGAGCAGCTCGGCCCCGCCTCGTTCATGTAAGCTATTCGTCAATGTCGATTGCGGAAAATATTGCCCAGGTGCGGGAGCAGATCGCGGCAGCGGCGCGGCGGGCGGGCCGCAATCCGTCCGACGTCACGCTGATGGGCGTGAGCAAAACTTTCCCGGTGGAATGCATTCGCGAGGCGTACGCGGCCGGACTGCGCGTCTTCGGCGAGAGCAGGGTGCAGGAGTTTGCCGGAAAGGCGGATGCCCTGCGCGACTTGCCGGACGCCGAGTGGCACCTGATCGGGCATCTGCAATCGAACAAGGCCGCGAAGGCAGTCGAATTGTTTGACGCAGTCGATTCCGTTGACTCCGCGCGGATGGCGGAAAAGCTCAATGCGGTGGCGGAAAGCGCGGGCAAAATATTGCCCGTCCTGATCGAGATTAATGTTGGCGGCGAGCAGGCCAAAAGCGGAGTCGTAACAGGTTCTGACGAACTGGAGCAGATTCTGCAAGGCGCGCCGCGATGGGGGAATCTGGAAATTCGCGGCTTGATGACCGTCCCGCCTTACACGGAAGATCCGGAGGGCGCGCGGGCTTACTTCCGGCAGTTACGCCAGGTTCGCGACGGCATCGGCGCGCGTGGGCTGCCGAAAATCGGCATGGCAGCTCTTTCCATGGGCATGTCGCACGATTTCCAAGTAGCCATAGAAGAGGGATCAACCTGCGTGCGTGTAGGGACGGCAATTTTCGGAGAAAGACCAAAACCTTAAACGCAGAGAACGCAAAGGTGCGCAGAGGACGCTGAGAAGAACATTGTGGTTTCCCCTGTGTACCTCTGTGACCTCTGTGGTAAAGCCTTTCGATGGTAGCGATTCAAAACTCGGCGGCAGGCGCGACCTTCGCGGTCAAAGTCCATCCGCGCGCCAAGAAGAACGCCATCACCGGCGAGGTTGGCGACGCGCTCAAGCTTGCCCTGACCGCTCCTCCTGTGGACGGCAAAGCTAACGAAGCCTGCGTTGAATTTTTCGCGAAACTTTTGCAGGTGCCGCGTTCCTCCGTTACTATTGCTGCGGGCCAGACCAGCCGGAATAAAGTGGTCCGCGTGGCGGGACTGCCGGCGGAGGAAGTACGCGCACGCCTCACACAGTGCGTGTTCGATGCACTCGGGACGAGCTGGCACGCTTCAAGATAGGGTACTAATCATGCTTCCGGTGCAAGATTCCTCGGCAGCGCTTGCGCACAAGCTCCAGCAGATCAAACTGCTCCACACCGCGGTCTGGGCGGTCATGGCGGCATCGGTCCTTGCTCTGCCCTGGGCCGGTTGGTGGAGACGGTTTCGATGGGCTTTCTGGCTTACGCTGTTGATCGTAGGTGAGTGCATGGTGCTGGCGTTGAACGGCGGACGTTGTCCGCTCACTGACGTGGCTGCCGGATACACTAACGACCGCGCCTGCAATTTCGATATTTACCTGCCGTTGTGGCTGGCATGCTACAACAAGCAGATCTTCGGTTTCTTGTTCGTTGTCGGTGAATTTGTTGTGGTGTGGCGGTGGATCAGGAGGCCCAGACTTTGACCCTCACGGAACGCTTCCACGAAATCCGCACTGGATTTGAACAGCCTTTCTGGATCGCCAACATCAGCGAGATCTTCGAACGCCTTTCCTACTACGGCGCGTTTGCTTCGCTGGCGCTGTATTTGCAGGGAAAACTGAATTTCTCGACCGAGCAGACCGGCACTCTGACCGGCATCTTTGGCGGCATGGTATGGTTTCTAGCGATTTTTGGCGGCGCCGCCGCCGACCGCCTTGGCTTCCGGCGCGCTCTTTCGATGGCCTACCTGATTCTTGCCGCCTCGTATTTTCTGATCGGCTCGATCGGCGCTTCCTGGCTGGCGCCGGTGCGCAACGCCGTCCCGCTCAGCTTATTTGTCGGCTGCATACTGGTTCTTCCCGCCCTGGGCGTGTCGCTGGTAAAGCCTTGCGTGGTCGGCACCACGGCCCGCGCTTCCAAGGAGAACGTTCGCTCCATCGGTTACTCGATCTACTACACCATGGTAAACATCGGCGGAGCGGCGGGGCCTTTTTTTGCCTCCTGGGCCCATCGCCATTTGGGCGTCGAAAATGTCTATCGCGTGGCGGCGATCGGCGTCTTCGCGATGTTCTTTGTGGTTTTGTTTTTTTTCCGTGAACCGCGCCAGGCTGGAGACGCGCCTCCGCCTTCGATCGCGACCGTCGCGCGGAATTTCTGCATAGTCGTCGGCAACCACCGGCTGGTCCTGCCCGTGCTGCTGATCGCGTTGTTGCTGCGCATAGGGACGTGGGTGCGTCCCAGCTTCAGCGTGCCCTGGTGGATATGGGTCGCGCTTCTGACGCTGGTGCTCGCCGGTCTCAGCCGCTTCATGTGGTTTCTGGCGCTGTTCACCGGCTATTGGATTGTGTTCTGGCAGCAGTACATCAGCCTGCCCGGCTATATCCACGGCTACATCAACGCCAATGCCGACGCCGAAATGGTGTTGGTAACGGATGGCGTGACCGTGATCTGTCTTACCCTCGCGATCAATCTTCTGACCCGCAAGATCCCCGCGTTTCAAGCCGTCATTCTGGGGACGGTGATCACCTCGGCTTCGTGGCTGATCCTCGCCTTTCGCCCGACCATCTGGGGAGCGGTGCTTTCGTTGTTTGTGCTGGCGCTCGGCGAGATGATCCAGGCGCCGCGTTATTACGAATATATTTCCCGGCTCGCGCCTCCGGGACAGCAGGGCACGTATATGGGCTTTGCTTTCCTGCCCATCGGAATCGGCTCGCTGATCGGCGGCTGGTTTGGCGGCATGCTGGTCCACCACTTCGGAGAAGTCGCCCATCAACCCGCGCGCATCTGGTGGAGCGTCACCGCAGTAGGCATGGTAACGGCCGCGGCGCTTTGGATCTACGACAAGACGGTCAGCGTCGGCAACACGGCGGCAACAAAATAGGGAACATGCCCAGCGCCAGAATCACTCCCAACTACATCGCGGACCACATCCGGCGGGTGCTGAAGGATGGCGGATCGGCGCCGCACTCGGAAGAGGTACAGCGCTTCTTCAAGGAAGAAGTACAATCGCGCGGCTGGTATGCGGCCGAACTCAGGAAGTTCGCGGTGCGGTTTCGGCGCGCCATCGCCCGGGAACGCGGGATGGATTTCGTGGTCGAGGTCGCCGACAAACTTTTTTCCGGCGGGGTTCTTGAAGAGAAGACAATGGCCGTTTTACTGCTGGAAAATCAGACGAAGGATTTTGGCGACAACGAATTCCGGCTTTTTGCCTCATGGCTTGACCGCGTCACCAATTGGGCCGATCATGACGCGCTGGCGCATTGTCTGCTGGCTCCGATGGTGGCTGCCGAGCCCGCCCGTTGCCGCGAGGTTTTTGTGTGGGCGAAGTCGCCGAATCGCTGGCGGCGGCGCGCCGCGTGCGTGGCGCTGATCCGGGGAGCGAGAGAAAAACAGTTCTTCCCACAGATCGTCCGGCTTTCGAATCGGCTGCTACAGGATGAAGAAGATATGGTGCAAAAGGGATTGGGCTGGCTTTTGCGCGAGACGGCCAAGGCCGATCCCAAGCGCACCGTGCCCTATTTAATGAAAATTCGGAAGAAGGCGCCGCGACTGGTGCTGCGAACCGCCTGCGAGACACTGCCCTCCGCAACGAGGAAGCGAGTGCTGCACTAACTAACAAAACCTTAACCACAGAGACAAGGATCGGGCCATCGGGTCATCTGACCATCGAAAATCAAAGGCGTTTGAGCTTCGATGACCCGATGGCCCGATCACCCGATCTTCTTGTCCCTCAGTGCCCTTCTTCTTCCAGAAATTTCTCCACTTCCAGCGCGGCCATGCAGCCGGAACCGGCGGCGGTGATGGCTTGACGATAGCGACGGTCCTGCACGTCGCCGCAGGCAAACACTCCCGGCACGCGCGTGAAGACGTTCTTCTCGGTTACGAGGTAGCCGTCCGCATCGGTCTCCAGTTGGCCTTCGAATATCCTGGCGTTCGGGATGTGCCCGATGCCAAGAAACATTGCGCTGGTGGGGAAATGCAAGTTTTCGCCGCTCTTCAGATGGCGCAGACGCAGGGCGGTGACTTCTTTCTTGCCGGCGTCGAGAACGTCCTCTACCACGGTGTTGGTCAGAAATGCGATCTTCGGATTAGCGCGGGCGCGGTCGTGCATGATCTTCGAAGCGCGAAACTGCTCGCGGCGATGAATGAGCGTCACTTTGCTGGCGAAGCGCGTCAGGAAGATTGCTTCTTCCATGGCGGAGTCGCCGCCGCCGATGACCGCGATTTCCTTGCCCGAAAAAAAGAAGCCGTCGCAAGTCGCGCAGGAAGAAACGCCGTGTCCGATCAGCGCCTGTTCGTTGGCCAGGCCGAGCCAGCGCGCGGAGGCTCCGCTGGCGATGATGAGCGCCCGCGCCTGGACGATCTCTTTGCCGACCGTCAACTCGAACGGACGTTTGCTTAGATCAGCCTTGACCAGATGGCCCATGCGATAGTCGGCGCCGAAACGAACGGCTTGCTTGCGCATGTTCTCGACCAGTTCCGGGCCTTGGATGCCTTCGGGAAAGCCGGGGAAGTTTTCCACCAGCGTGGTCAGCGACAGTTGTCCGCCCGGCTCATGGCCTTCGATCACCAGCGGCTTAAGGTTGGCGCGGGCAGTGTAGAGGGCGGCGGTGTGGCCGGAACATCCTGAGCCGACGATCACGACATTTCGTATTTCCATAGTAGTAAGACAGCGCTAGTAGATAGATTCCGAAAAACAGATTTCGCTTCAGCACTACTCGCTCTTCTTGCCGTCCGCGGCCGGCTTTGCCGTAGTTTTGACAGAAGTTTTGACCGAATTCCCGGCAGAAGTTCTGGCCGAGTTCCCCGCGCGCAGGCGGGCCAGTTCTTCGGGCACCATTTTGGGCGCTCCCAGAGCGGCGCGATAACGTTCCATGATCGAAGAAGCGGCGTGGAAGATCGGTTCGTAGGCGCTCTGGTCGGTCGCCGGATTCCCTTCCGCTCCCGTGCACCGCGCCAGAGCGACCGAGGGCTTGCCAAAGCGCTCCAACTTGACGCGCGAAACCGGCGTGCTCGAAGACAACATTGCCGCCGCGGATGTGACCGCCGAAGCGCTGTCTTCGATCGAAACTTGCAGCAGGTCGTCGGACTTGGGCTTGGGCTCGCGCACGCGGAGCACGAGCGTCTCCACCATGTTCTGCGCATCCACGCTGAAGGAATACTGCACATTGCTGAACAGAGCAGCGCCGGGGAACTCGCGGCGGACCCGGACCCAGTCGGCCGCCGAGACTGCGCCGGGCGACCCGGACGGCAAAGACTGCATGCCGGGGATCGGGGTGTTCGGGTCGAGTGTGGAATGCCCGCGGTCCACTTCGTAGTCGGCGGCGAATGCCGGCTTGCCCGGTATCTGGGCGAGCGCCGAGGTCAATTCCTTCTGCTCGTCGGCCGAAGGCGTGCAGACGTTGAGGACGCTCACTTTCACTTGGGGCTGCTGGGCCGAAGCCGACGCAACCAAGGCCAACATCGCAATCAGAATTCTGTGAGGGAGCACGCCGAAATTGTATCAGGGAAACCGTCGGCTACTAGCTACTAGCTTCTGGCCGCTAGCTAGTTGGTTGCCGGTAGAGGGTTCGGTCCTTATGGGAAGAATCTGCCTCCTAAACCGCCGGCGCTCGCTAGAAGCCAATAGCCAGGAGCTAGCAGCCCTTATTGCGTCGCGGTGCTCTCGTCGTCCACCGCGCCATGGCGGCGCAGCAACTGGGGCAAATTCTGCGAAAACGCCGAGCGCGGCAGCACCATGTCACAGCCCACCTCATGCGCCTTTTGTTTCAAGTCGCCCTGCACATGCGAGAGAAATCCAATGATCGACGTCCCCTTCTTCAGCTTGCTCTTCAGTTTCGGAATCAAGGTCAAGGGCTTGGCATTGGCGTTGTTCAAGTCGAAGATGATGAGCGAGGGTTTTTCTTCGCCGTTGCTCTCCATCCGCTCGGTGAGTTCCTTTTCGTTCTTGACGAACTCCACCTTCACGTTCATCTTGCGGCCCGTGTCCTGAATCTTGCTGAGGAAGAAAAGGTCTTCGACAAAGGCGAAGACGCGCGAAGCCGCATCTTCCCGCGGAGCGGGCAGCGGCTCGGGATCGGCCACCGCGTAGGAGGCGGAAAATCCGGGCCGGCGCGGCCCTCGGTTTCCGTTGCCGTTGCCATTGCCATTGTCCGTTCCCATATTGGCCCGATAGCTGTGGTCCATGGGAGCGGTATAGATTCCCTGGTGCTCCTGGCGCGCGCGGCCCATGGGGCCAGTCGCGCCTCTTCTCGGCGGACGCCGTCCACGGCGCCGTTTGTGCTTCCCTCCTCCTGCGGAGGGATGTCCCGGTCCTGCATTCATATTTTTTCTCTGGTTAAGCTTTGAAGTTAATCGGTGAAGCTAATGCCGGGCCTGGATCGCAGGCCCGATTGTTTCGTCCCTCTGTTGCCGGCACGTTCAACGCGTTGAACACCGCGCGTGGCCCGCCGTTAATCGGTCAACGGCAGACCAAACCCCACATCGGCTGGATGTTATTCGAGAACGATGCCCAAACTATCGTTGTCCAAACTGTCGTTATTCAATCTAGGCGCCCGGAGTCTTACGTGGCGCGAACGGCCAGCCTGGAAGCATGGCCATTGGGAACACCTTGATGTTACTCATGAAACCGCCGCCAGCGCAAGGGGGGAATGCCTTTAGTTTTCCACATCCGGACGTTACCAAAGTGGGCTCGCAGCCTCTCCGAGACTCAAATTCCCCGATCCATCGCGTGCTGGCCGTTTCAGATGAAGTCTTGACACGGCCGGGCCGATGTAAACAGAGTGAAACCCGCTCCCGCCAGAGAGAAAAGCTCTGCCTCGAACTCGCTCGCGCTCCCCGGACAACGCTTCGTTGCCCGCCAGCCAATTTTCGACCGCTCGCAAAAAGTCTACGGGTACGAAATTCTTTTCCGTAACGGCGTCGAAAACTACTTCAACGCCGATCCGGAGCTAGCCGCCCGCTCGACCCTCGACAGTTCGCTGCTTTTCGGTATCGACACCCTCTGCGATCACCGCCTGGCCTTCATCAACTGCACCAGTGACGTGCTGTTCAAAGATCTGATCACGTTGCTTCCCTCCGCCCAGACCGTGGCCGAGATTCTGGAGACGGTTGAGCCCGAAGACCGCGTGATCGCGGCCTGCAAGCGGCTGAAAGCGGCCGGCTACCTCATCGCGCTCGACGACTTCGCGCCCAACGATCCCCGCATCCCGCTGGTTGAGTTTGCCAGCATTATAAAAGTCGATTTCCGGGCAACTACGCCCGAGGAACGGTCGGGCATGATGCGCCGGTTCGCGTCTCCGGCGTGCAAGATGCTGGCGGAAAAGCTCGAAACGCCGCACGAGTTTCAGCAGGCCCGGAACATGGGATTCGTCTACTTCCAGGGATATTTTTTTCGCCGCCCCGAAATTGTGATCGGCCGCGAAGTCCCCGCCAGCCGCTTGCGCTATATCCGGTTGCTCGAACTGGTTTCCCATCGGGAAATTGATATGCGCGAACTGGAGAAGACGCTCAAACAGGAAGCCTCGGTCTCTTACCGCCTGCTGCGCTATCTGAATTCCCCGCTCTTTGGATTTGCCCTCGAAATCAAGTCGATCCGCCATGCCATGGCGGTCCTGGGCGAACGGGAAATGCGGCGTTGGGTGCGGTTAGTGGTCGCCGTGGGCGCGGCCGAACAGAAGTGCAGCGAACTGGTGTTGATGGGATTGACCCGCGCCCGCTTTTGCGAACTGCTCTCCAACCGCCTGCGATCGGACAACGACTTGTTCCTGATGGGCCTGCTCTCCATGATGGACGCGATCCTGGAGGTGACGATGGACGCGCTCCTGGAGCAGCTGCCCGTGGACCGCGAAATCAAGGCTGCTCTGCTCGGCCAAAACAGCAGCCTTCGGCCCCTCTATCAGCTCATGCTGGCCCAGGAATCCGGCGAATGGGCCCAAGCGAGCGGACTCGCCAAACAACTGCGATTGTCCGATGAGGAAGTTGCCTCAACCTGGTGGCAGTCCCTGGCCTGGGCCCAGGAATCGACGCGAGGAATGTGAGGAGAGCTGTCAGCCATCAGCCGTCAGCTATCAGTTAAACCGGCAGTCTGTGCGGTGCAATCGCCTCTGGTTTTACTGATGGCCGATAGCTGACAGCTGACGGCTGTTCTACGGCGCTTCGATCAACTCCATCTTGCCGTCGCGGGTGCGGTGTAGAATCATCAGCCTGCCCTTTGGATCGCGAAATACAAAAACATCTTTGTCGCGGAAGTGCGCCTCTTTGATCGCTTCTTCCAGCGTCATCGGATGCAGCGCCACCGAGTCCTGCGACTGCACCAAATGCACTTCGGTGGTCTGGGCCACCGAGGGAAATTTATGAACGAGCACGGACACCGTGGGATTCTCCGCTAGTCCGAGCGCCGCCTCGATGTTGTCCTGAAGCGACTGGCTGTCGAATTTCTTGACCGCCTTGCGCTTCTTGCTCAGCCACTTCGTTTTATGTTTGAGCGCCTGCTTTTGCAGGTGGTCGAGAGCTTCATTGATGGCGGAGGCCATGTCGCCGGTCTGGGCCAGCCCCACGATGGGACCGTTGGGCGGGTCGATCGTGATCTCGGCTTTGTGCTGTCTCTTTTCGACGGCCAGAACCACCTTGGTCTCGAAGCGGTCGCCTAGAATTCTGCGAATTTTGTCGAGGCCGGTTTCAACTTCCTTGCGGATGGTGGGAGTAATTTTGAACTTTCTCGCGGTATATTCCACGTTCATTAGATACGCTCCTGAAAAAACCGAAAGCCCCATGAAGATCGGGTGATCGGTTCATCGGGCCATCGGGTCATCTAAGTTCAAGTGCCTTTGACTTTCGATCATCCGATGGCCCGATCACCCGATGACCCGATTACTTTTTCACTCTTCTCTGATGTGTGCTGGGAATCTTCATATCTTCCCTGTACTTCGCGACCGTACGGCGAGTGACCTGGATGCCCTGCGACTGTAGCACGCGGGTGATCTGCTCGTCGGTCAGCGGCCGGCTGGTGTCTTCTTCTTCGATCAGCTTCTTGACCCGGCGCTTCAGGATCAGGAGCGAGGTGCCGCCGCCCTCCGGCCCCTGCACGCTCTCGGAAAAGAAATATCGCAACTCGAACACGCCCTGCGGCGTGTGCACATACTTATTGGCAACCGCCCGGCTGACCGTGGAAGGATGCACGCCGATCTCCTCGGCCACTTCCTTGATCATCATCGGCTTCAGAAAATCGATTCCCCGCTCCAGAAAATCCTCCTGGCGCGCCACAATCGAGTAGCAGACTTTGGCAATCGTCTGCTTGCGTTGTTCGATGTTCTTGATGAGCTGGATGGCCGACTTGTATCGGTCTTTGACGTAGTTGCGCGTGTCGCGGTCGTTGCCCTCGCGGCTGAGCAGGCGCTTGTACGCGGGATTCAAGCGCAACTGCGGCATGTCTTCGTCGTTCATGATGACCAGCCACTCGTCGCCATGCTTCACGAACGCGACATCCGGTTCAATCAGCCGCGTAGCCACCTTGTTGTAGCGCAGGCCGGGCCGGGGATCGAGCGTGCGGACATACTCGAGCGCCGCCTGCACCGCTTCCACCGGACGCCCAATGGCGCGCGCGATTTCCTTGAACTGTTTCAGCGTCACCGCTTTCAGATGCTGATCGACCAGGGCAATCGCGTCTTTCACCACCTGCTCGGTAGTCATGTTGCCATTGGCATTGCCGTTTCTGTGCAGCGGCAACTGTGCGAGATGGTAGCGCAATTGAAAGAGCAGGCATTCGCGCAGGCCGCGGCAGGCAATGCCCGGCGGATCGAACTGGCGCACAACTTCCAGCGCTTCGTGGAGGTCGGCGACGGTGAAGCTTACGGGCTCAATCCGGGCGGGCGCCGTCGCTGTCCCGGCGGCATCAGTTGCCGGTTGCCGACTGGCAGTCGCCAGTAATCCTGACTCGACTTGGGCACTGACCTCGGGCAACGGGCCCGCAGCATCGCTTGCGCCGAAGTCCTCCGGCGCAAGCGCAGAAATATCGGAATCGGCAGCGTCGGGCGAAGCCGCGCCTATAGCAATCCCCAGCGCCTCCGCTTCACCAACGATCTTGGCCGCCACCTCGACGTCCGCCTCGGGAGGCGCGATCGGAGCGATGCCCAGCAGTTCTTCGTCGGTGGCAATCAGGTAGCCCTCTTCGTTCAGGTTCCCAATGATCTGTTCGGCGGCCAGATGCACCGGCGGCCGCACCGAAATCGCGCCTAGTTGCCAGAGCAGGTGGTCGCTCAAGTTCCCCGGCTTCGACAGGAAGTTCTCGAACGAAGGCTTTTCAATCTCTTCCATTTCTCCCGAACTGCGATAGCCGGGATCGAGATAGTCCTGGAAGAACGAGCCAAAATCGATCTCCTCGAAAGGGTCCTTCTTCTCGTCCGCGATGGTCGGACCGTTTTCCGGTCCAGCGGTCTCTTTGGCGGCCAGCCGGTCGCGCTCTTCTTCCTGGCGTCCCACGTCGTCGAGCAGCGGGACGGCATCTTCCAGTTCTTCCAGCACCGGGTTCTCGACCATCTCGGCGTTGATCATGTCCTTGAGCTCGAGTTTGTTGAGCGCAAGCACGGAGACCATTTGCACGAGACCCGGCGTCAGAATCTGCCGTTGCGACAACTTAACGTTCAGTCTGTGCTGAAGAAGAACCATTTCTCTCCAAACAAGTTCCCGGTTCTCAGTTCCCGGTTCTCAGTTATCCGGCTGCCCCTGACCGTCCGGCGCGACCGGGTGTGGAAAATTTAGCTTCTCATGCACCGAGGTAGCCCGTATGGACACGAAAGGTCAGTGCGTCCACGCCTAGGTAACCAAAAGCAGTTCCCAGTTCCCGGTTCTCAGTAGAACCGGGTTGACTGGGAACTGAGAACTGGGAACTGAGAACTCATACCAGCGAGAAGCTTTCCCCCAAATAAACCCGCCGCACTTCCGGGTCGCTGCCCAATTCTTCCGGCGTGCCGGAGCGGAAAATACGGCCCTCGTTAATGATGTAGGCGCGGTCCGTCACCGACAGCGTCTCGCGGACGTTGTGGTCCGTGACCAGGATCCCAATGCCGCCCGCCCGCAGATCGGAAATGATCTTCTGCAAGTCCAGAACGGCGATCGGATCGATGCCCGAAAACGGCTCGTCGAGCAAAATGAATGTCGGATTGATGCAGAGCGAGCGCGCGATTTCCACCCTCCGCCGCTCCCCGCCCGATAACGCATAGCCGCGGTTCTGCCGGATATGCTCCAGCCCCAGCTGGTCGATCAGCTTCTCCGTCTTCTCCCGGCGCTCATGCCAGGAGATCGGCTGGACCTCGAGCACGGCCAGGATGTTCTCCTCGACCGTCAGTTTCCGGAAAACCGAAGCTTCCTGGGGGAGATAGCTGATGCCGTACTGCCGCGCCCGTAAGTACATGGGAACGCTGGTGATATCTTCATCGTCGTACAATACCCTGCCGGTGTCGGGAGGAACCAGACCTACGATGGAATAGAACGTGGTGGTTTTTCCGGCCCCATTCGGCCCCAAGAGGCCCACGACCTCGCCCTGCATGACCTGGAGGCTGACGCCGTTCACTACGCGTCGGCCACGATAAGACTTCCCAATTTCGTCGGTGGCCAGCGTGTGCATTTATCGTGCCACTTGCGTCTTAGTGACGGTCGGGGATGTTTCCTTGCCTTCTACGAGCACCCTATCATCGTGCCTAAAGAAAGTCAACGAATCGCCTGTGATTTTGCGCCGTTCGGCATCAAAAATGCTCGGAGATCCACCCGTCAGGACGAACTTGTCGTCCGCCGAGGTGTAAACCAACCGCTCCCCGGTCGCACGCCGAGCCGGCTGCGTAATCACAACCTTCTGTTCCGCCACAATCCGTTCCACTTGCCCCGGCGTTCCCGGGCCCGCCGCTGCCGGCGACTGGCTCCGCGGCAGTAAGAATACCGTCATCTGCTGTGCCGTCATCGTAGCGTCGGGACCCTTCGCCGTCACACCGCCATCGAGAAAGATCTTGCGCTCCGTATCGGCGTAGTTCAGACGCGCGGATGTGATATGCACCGGCGTCACTTTCCCGTCCTTGTCAGGTTGCGCCAGCACAGTCGAAACGGGCTGAGCCACACGTCCCTGCGTTGCCCCCGGCGCTTCCCCTTGCGCGATCAGCGACCGGTGGTCGCGATCGAATTGCAGCGTGGGGGCCTCTACCACATTCGCGTTTTGCCATAAGCGCGCGTCGCCCGTGTACAGCGCAACCGCCGATGACGATGCCCGATGCGCCGTCATGCTGTGGCTGCTGACGTGGATCGGGTCGGAGGAAGCCAGCATGCCGCCGCCCGGCTGCGCCTTCAGATCCGAGTACGTGCTCTTGACGTTGCCCTCGGCGATGGCGTCGCCGGTTGCACGGTTCATGCGCATGGTCTGCGCGGTCGTCGTCATGCCATTGTCCACCACCCGTGGCGATCCGGTCAGCACGAGCATTTGATCGGCGACCGTGTACTCTCCCCGCTGCGCCCATGCCTTTTCGGTGCCATCGAAATAGGCAAGGCCGCCGCTCTGCGTGATCGACGAAACGCCGCCCTCCGGCAGGAAAACCACATCCAACATCTGGCTGGTCGACACGCGATCGGCCTGCGCCGGCGTACCGCCGCTCTTAGTCGCGACCATCGTGTTCGCGGCCATCGTGCTCGCGGCATTCTTGCCGCTGTCGATCATGCCGCTGACGATTTTTGCGTCCGGTTCTCCATGCAGCGTGGCCAGACGATTCTTCTCGGTGAATTTTGCGGTGAATTTCGCGGCGGTAACCACTGTTTTCTGATTCGAGCCCGGCTGCGTGATCACGATCTGCGGCGGCCCGCTGGTCTCGGCGCTCTCCAGCAGCCGGCCGTCTTTCACCATGAAGTCCATCACCGGAGCGGTCATCTCAATATCTTGCGCGCCGCCCTTCGCCGACGCGGGTAACAGAGCCGGGGACGCCACCACAGCCCCGCTCTGGCTGCTCTTCTGCGCCAGACGCACGCCGTCTTCAGCATGAGCGGTCTTCAGTATCTGCTGTCCCGAAGGGGACCCTGCAAAATGCAGCGTCACCCGTCCGGCGGAAGCCTCGGCGGGCTGCGCTCCGAGGCTGGCCAGTTGCACGTTGCCGCTGAGAATGGCCGTGGTCAGCTCATTCCGCGCCCCGATCAGCCACATTTCAGCGCGGTCGGAACTCCCCTGCACATCCGAGCTCGATGATTTACCTCCATGAAACTCGCTCCGCACATCGCCCGAAGCAAAAATACGGTCCACCGTGTTGTCGTCGCGCAAGAAAAATGTTGCGTAATCGGACTGTAGCCGTTCCCCCTCCCGCGCCATGCGCGCCTCAACCAGCACGACCTGCCGGGGCTGCTTCGTAATTACGCCGCGGTCCGCATTCAACTGCATCGACTGCTGGCGGTTGACGGTCACCTCGACCGCCGAGAGCAAGCGCATCGTGCCCGTCTTGGCTACATATTCAAGGCCCACCGCGGAACCGGATGCCTGCGGCGTCTGAAACACCACTTTCCCCGCCGCCGAAGCGTCTCCCGTTTTGTTGTTGAAGACGAAGCCATTCGTTTCAAGATGAATCGGCTGTCTCGTTTGTTCCGGAGGAGACTGGTCCGAATGCCGCATCCCCTCGGGATTCGCTTCCAGGTCAATCAGCGCCGTTCCCTTCGCATTCACATCGCCGGACGCGGGATCGTACTCGAAGTCATCCCCCGAGATGCGGTCGAAGCGGCTGGCATCCTTGCCATAGACGACGATCTTGACGTTGTGCAATTCCACCCGTCCGCCTCCTTTGAATTGCACCTCCTTGGAAGCGCTCACCGTAAACAGAGTGCGGCCTTCGACCGACTGGGAATACGAATAGCCCTCGGCGGTCTGCTGAATGTCAATTCCGATTTTCGCCGGGATGACGTGGACAAGTTGGCGCACCCTCCATTGCGCGTAGAAATACATCCCCGCAACCGTCGCAATCATGAGAATCGCGCCCAAGGCGAACCAGCGGCGCAGCCGTGAAACCGGAAGGGCCATTAGAAGCTAGTGTAACGTGCGGCACGCTCGCGTGGGGACGCAGCCAGTACGGGGACCGGGAGATCCGCATGAGCCGTAGCGCCGGCATCTTGCCGCCGGTCCCGAGGGCGTCTCGCCCTCCGCGCGGCAGGCAGCGACGCCGGCCGGACAGCCGCTGAGACGGCGGCGCCACAATCCCGCTTCGCCGCTAACTCGTCAGTCGCCAAGCTACAGGATCCACGCGGGACGGCGGCTAGGCGTTCCAGGTGAACCCGCAGTGGCTGCACGTGGTTGGCTTACGGCCGGCCAACAATGCCAGCAGTCCCACGGGAAAAAAGCAAATGCTCACGATAATCGTCCACACTGGGAAGCCGGACCGTTCAGTTAAGTTGTTGCATTTGGCACAGGAAACTGCTGCCATCGAATCCTCCCTAAATCACTCTGGAAATCCAAACCACCAGCAAACAGCCCAGCGCCAGGTTTGAGATTTGGCGTGAAGTTTGCGAAACCAAATTGCCAGTTCGCGGAACCATGATGGCAATCGGACGTGCCGCCAGTTGAAAACAAAACGCCAACGCAACTCCAATCCCGGCCGGATTTGCCTCCCACGCCCTAGCCGGATCGAAACGAAGCATCGCTAGGATCGAATGCGAAACGCCGCATCCCGGACAGGGAATTCCAAGCAGCTTCCGCATGAGACAGAAGTGGGGAACGTAAGCTGCGAGTGGAAGGAGCGCCAGCGCGAGCAAGGCTGAGACCAGCAGCGCAACGTGATGCTGACAGCGCGCCGGGATGCCCAGCCTCGCCAGAACCCATCGCGGGCAAATATCGATCTCCATACGGGAGAATCAGCCGCCCCTCTATCCTCGCCGCACCAGCGTCCCGGCCAGCATGATCGTGCAGTCCCTGTTTGCGCTCCGTGAATCCGACCATGATGTAGCCGATGAACAGGATCATCGCGGAAAGCCACTTCGCAAAATGCCTTCCCGTCGCGCGTTCGAACGAGATGCGGTTGCCGTTGAGATCGGTAACCTTCATCCCGCAGATCATCTTGCCCAGCGTCGCCTGGTACGACGAGCTTTCCATGAAAGCCTCGTACAACCAGGATCCGAAAAGCAATAAGATGAAAGTGGCGCCACCGCCCAAAAGACCAAGTCCAAAAAAAGGATGTCCAAAATGCGGAACGCGACCCATCATTCCTCCCGCCAGCCCGAGGCCGCCGAAAATCATGCCCACCGGAGCCACCACAACCCGCAAAATGATGGTGTCGATGATGGCGGCAACCACCCGAATCCAGAATCCTCCGTAGCCAACTCCCACCGCCGCGGCGCAACCGCCGGATAGGCAGCGGCTGGGGCTGCGTAGGGCGACGTGGGTTGGGCGAACGCTGACGTCGGCTGATGATGAAATCGCTGGCGGACGGCACCGGTGTCGGGCTCGTCGGCGCTCCACAGCGACTGCAAAACTGAGCGCCGGCGGCATTCTGCGCGCCGCACTTGTTGCAGAAGAAAGTTCCGTTCATGCCCGGCACTATAAAGATCGATTGGCTTCTTGTCAAAGACTAAAAGGCGAAGCCAGGCAGTGGACAGACTCGCGGGAACAACCGTCGCTCACCGGGCGCGCACCACATCGCGCAAAGTCAGCTCCAAGCCCGCCGAATTCAGGATGGTCGTTCATGCCGAGGGAGTAGGCGATGTCCAGGCGGTCTCCGGCCAGCAACTGCAACCGGTCGCAGGATTCTTTCAGTCCCCAGCCCATCGCTTTGAACGCAATGTTGTCGCGCCAAGAGGATGATGATGGGATTGTGCGGTGGCGCGGGCCCGGTCCCACACCATCTCGTTTCGGAATCGCTGCCGCGTCGGGATGGCAGCGGGGAGTGAAGTCCTGCGCGCTGGCGAGCCGTTCGAGCGCTGGCGCCCACGCGCAGCCGCACATGCTTGTCTTTCACCGCCTGCGGAGGCGCCATCAGCCGCACCCCTCGCGCGGCAAAAACCGGCTCCCGATTCTCCATCCCAAAAGGTTCCAGCAAAAGCAGCGCCTGGTGAAGTTCGGGCGTGACTTCGCTCAGCGGCAAGCTCGCGATCAAACTCCAGCTGCGGCTCGAAATCGGCGGGCGTGAGCCGGGCCCGCGCGTAGCCATCAAGATGCTGGCGCAGTTTTTCGACATTCGCGCTGGGCAGCGCAAAGCCCACTGCGTGCGCGTGTCCGCCGTAGCGCGAAAATAGCTCGTGGCACGATTCGATGCGCGTGCAGCAGATGGAACGCGGGGATCGATCGTCCCGAGCCGTGCGCTTCGTCGCCTTCCCGCGAGATGACGAGCGTTGGCCGCCCGTGGCGTTCCACCACCCGCGACGCCGTGATGCCAATCACGCCGCGATGCCAGCCTTCGCCATCCAGCACCACGCAATAGGCTTCGCGCAGCGCGGGCTCTTCTTCCAGGCGGCGTTCGATGCTGTCCATGATGCGCCGCTCTTCTTCCTGGCGCTCGGCGTTCAACTGGTCAAGACGGCCGGCAATCTGCCGGGCGCGCTCTATGTCTTTCTCGTTGAAAAGATCGACCACGTCGCGCGCCACGTCCATGCGTCCGGCGGCGTTCAGGCGAGGCGCGACGCGGAAGGCGACTTCGGTCGCGGTCAGCGCCCGCCCGTCGCCGAGTTTCGCCACTTCCAGCAGCGCCTTCAGCCCAACATTCACCGGACGACGCAGCCCCTGCAATCCCAGCTTCGCGAACACGCGATTCTCGCCCAGCAACGGAACGGCATCGGCGATGGTGGCAATGGCCACAACTTTCATGAACGACATCAGCAGGCGCGACTGATCCTTCGCGTCCAGCCGCCGCTGCATCAATCCCTGCGCCAGCTTGAACGCCACGCCCGCGCCGCACAAATACTTGCAGGGATAATCGCACCCTTCTTGATTTGGATTGACAACGCTCAGCGCCTGCGGGAACGCCGTCCGTCCCCGGCAGGTGATGGTCGGTGACGATCAGGTCGACTCCGGTGCGCCGCGCGGTTTCGGCGGCGGCAAAGGCGCGGATGCCCGTGTCCACGCTGATGATCAGCCGCACGCCGTCGGCGGCGGCGCGCTCGATCACCTCGTCGCGCATGCCATAGCCTTCGCGGATGCGGTGCGGAACGTGAAAATCAGCCGCTCCCCCGCACAACTCGATGGCCGTCTTCAGAATGACGATTGCCGTGGTGCCATCGACGTCGTAGTCGCCGTAAATCAGAATTTTCTCTTTGCGCTCCACCGCCGCTTCCAGCCGGTCAAGCGCGGCTTTCATCCCGCTCATCAGCAGCGGGTCGTGGAGGTCGCCAAGCTCCGGCGAAAGAAAACGCGCAGCCGCCTCCGGCTCGTCGATTCCGCGCCCGACCAGCAGATCGGCAAGCACGGGCAAAGCCGAAGCGGAGATGTTCAGCTTGGAATCATGCAGCGCCGCTTCCAGCATCCGGGCTTTCGCAGAATTCAGCGGATTGGAGATCCATCGCATAAGCGGTTTTCGAGAAGAACCAGATTAGCAGGCCCTGCCCAATTTCCAGAAGGATGCGCCCCCGCGTTATTCACGAATCCGCCCCAACTGCCGATGAAAGAAAACGGGGCAACCCATGGCTCCTCCCGCTCACTGCGCCGCGCTTGCGGTCTGGGAGCGGGAGACGCCCAGATCGCAGGAATGCTATGACCGTGGCAACCGGCACAGCCAAAGCGCCGAATCCGATGGGGCTGGCATGGGACCCGGAAAGTCTTCCGCCCTTCCCGGCCGTCGCCCTGAAGGCGCTGAAACTCATGTCGGGCACGGATACGTCCCTGCTCGAGCTCTGCAATCTGATCCGCCCCGATCCCGCATTCTCGGCTGCCGTTCTCAGAATCGCCAATTCTCCCCTGGTCGCCTTTTCCAAGGACATCACCAGCGTGCTTCAGGCATCCATGCTGCTCGGCTTCCGGAGACTGAGAAGCGTGGTAATGACACTCGGCCTGAAGGCGTATCTCCACAACTCCTTACTCGCCGCTCATGCAGTTATGCTGGCGCCACAGCGTCGCCTGCGCAATCGTCGCCGAGCGCAGCGCAAGCTGGACCGGATTCCGGACAAGGATTTCGCCTACACGGCAGGGATTCTGCATGACATCGGCAGGGTGGCCATGGCCACCATCATGCCAGAGTCTTATACGCGCGTCCTCGAGCGCGGGGCGGACGGGCCCCAGGACGTTATCCAGGCTGAGCGGGAGTTCTGCGGAATCGACCACTGCGAGGCGGGACATTCGCTGGTGGTTGCCTGGGAACTTCCTGAAGCCTTCATCGAGATCACCGCGCGCCATCATGATCCGACGGCGCGGCCAGTGGGCGCAGCGTCATTGATTGCGCCCAGTTGCCGGTTGGCGGATGCGCTCGGCTTCGCCGTCATCCGCTGCCGCATCCCTCGAACCTATGCCGAGGCTGTCGCATCGTTCCCCGACCGAGCGCGAAAGCGCTTCCCTGCCGAAGAAGCAGAACTCGCCGCCGAAATCGCAAACCAGATCAATGTGATTGAGTTGGTGTAAGCCGAGGTCGGAGGTCAGAAGTTAGATTGCAGAGGTTAGAATCTCACCGCGTCCGCGTCCTAGGGTTAACCTTGTTTTAACCTTCTGCAATCTGACCTCTGACCTCTGCAATAGGGTTAGCGTTCCTCGTCCTGATCGGGCTCATCGAACATGAACCCGCCCGCATCCTCGGCCAGGTCGCGCAGTTGCTGAAAACGTTCGTACCATTCGGTACCCGCTTCGTAGATGAAAACGCATCCTTGATACGCCCATCCCAGCTGCACAAAGCCGGTCTTGCCGATGTAGGCTTTCAGCCAGCGGCTTTCTTCCAAATCTTCGTCGCTGCCGTAATCGGCGTCCGCCAACTGGTGCGATAAACGCTCCCACTCTTCGCGATCAAGCGCCCAGGAATGCATGGTCAGAAAGGGCGCGCCCGAGGACTTGGCCAGCTCCACGAAATCCTTCCAGCCCTCGGGATTATGCGCCGAGTCCCAGAGCACGGTGGGAATCTCGTCGCACTCGACATAGCCAAAAAAACGGCGCATACCCAGTCCTTCAATGAAGGCCGTCATGTCGTCTTTCATGCCCGTCAGATCGTCCGGATGCGGAGGTATGGGAGTAGGAGTCATGAGGCTCCATCATTGTACGGCTTGCGCCAGTCCGCCGCCACTGCCTGAGCGAGGACTGTCGTTGGTCGCTAGTCGTTGGTCGTTGGTCGCTGGCACACCATTCTGCAAAATGTTGCATTCGGCCTGCCGATGCGCGTTGAGGCGGCGGCTGGCGAACGACGAACGACCAGCGACCAGCGACTGGCTCCTTTGTGTTAAACTTTTTATTCACCAAAAAGCGTTTTCACCATGCTCTTTTCCAAAGAATATGTGGGCTATCTGGCCCGCGAGGTTTCCAAAAAACTGGTGGCGAGCGGTCTCATTGAGACCAAGGCGGTGCCCGCTCTTACCGAGAAAGTGCACGCCGCACTGCTGGAAGAACTGGCGCTCGAAGACCGTATCAACGACGAGGTGCGCGTCATCCTCGAAGCCTATTCCGAAGAAATGCAGAAGAGCGGCGCCAATTACCAGGAAATGTTCCGCAAGGTGAAGACCGAGCTGGTGAAGAAATACAAGGCTGTGCTTTGAAGTTGAAAGCATGAAGTTGAAAGCATGAGGATGCCCCTGCCGTGCGATTGAGCCGCGACAAAGTCAACCAACTCGCCCACGCCGTCACCGATGCCGTGGCCGGAATGGATGAAGTCGAGTTCATCGAGGACCGCAACACCATCCGCCTCGAAGTCCGCAAGATACTCGAGGAGTTGTTCCTGCAGGAAGCCCGCATCGACCAATCCGCCCGCCAGAAAATCGAAAGCCAGCGCCGCACCATCATCGAAGGCACCGAAGAATGGTCGATCCTCTACCGCAAGTATTACAACGATGAAGTTAAAAAACTGGGAGTGTAACCCGCTACGCGAGGGTTTCCCGCACCCACCCGCTTCAATAAACCCAGATGCCCGTCGAGAACTTGAGCGCCATTAACAAGACGCTGCCGGTCACGAATGCGATTCGCGCCCGGCCTCGCCCAAAAAACGAGCAGATGACGCTCAAGAACACGAGGGTGTCCCCCCAATGCACCCACGGCCTTACGTACATTGATAGCCAGTGGTGCCAGGGGTGCCGCATGAGCCATTTAATCTGAGACATCTCGAACAAGAAAACGGGGAGGGAAACCACCAGATAAACTGCCGCAATCAGTGCGATTACCGCTCGCCACGTTGTCTTCTGCTCGCGGCCCTTCAGCAACAGGAGCCAGCCCGCCACAATGGCCAAAGTCGCTAGGAGCAGCACGACACGCTTCAGGATGTGTGATTGCGCAACCGCGTCTGGAAGGATCAGAACCGCTACGACTGCGGCACAGCACGCAAGGAACTTCAGGCGGACGCGAAACAGATGCTTTCGGTCGATAGCCTGATCCATTGAGTTCATTTTCCCGCCTCGAACTCCTTCATCCGCAACACCTCGTCCTGATCCTCATGCTTGGCCTTGATCCCCGCGGCATCCAGCTGACGCGCCACCGGCTGCACCACTTCTAGAATCTTCGCCAGGGTTTGGCCAACTGCTTCTTTGTCGCTGTTCTCCGCGCCGCGCCGTTCCATCCAGCTCTGGAAAAAAGTTTTTGGCTGCGGATACACCACGATTTTGACCTCGTCGCTCTCCGGAATTCCCGCCGCTTTCTTGGCCAATTTCAGCGCCGTATCGTAGCCGCCCAGCTCATCCACCAGTCCTATGTATTTCGCATCCTGGCCCGACCAGATTCGCCCCTTGGCAATCTCCAACACTCTATCCTTCGGCAGCTTGCGCCCTTCGGCGACCTTGCTGGTGAAATCCACATACACGCGGTCGAGCCACGCCTGGAATCGCGCCCATTCGGCGGGCGTGAAATCGTGCGTTCCCGTGAACATGGTGGCGTTCTCGCCCTGATGCACCTCGTCCCACGAAAGCCCGATTTTGTCCCACAAGCCGCTGGTCAGCATCTTTCCACCCAGCACTCCAATCGAAGCCGTAATCGTTCCCGGCTCGGCGACGATCTTGTCGGCTGCCATCGCCACAAAATATCCCCCCGATCCCGCCAGGTTTCCCATGGAGACAATCACCGGCTTGCCCGCCTGCCGCGCCCGCACCACTTCGCGCCAGATCGTATCGGAGGCGACATACGAACCTCCGGGGCTATCCACGCGAAACAGGATCGCTTTTACGTCCTTGTCTTCCGCAGCCGCTCGAATCGCGCCTGCCACCGTATCCGAGCCCATATTCTGGCTGCCTCCGACGGGATCGTAGTCGCTCTTGCCGCGCGTGACTCCGCCAACGCCGAACACCAACGCCACCGTCTTTCCGTGATCGTGCGGACGTCCGGCGCGGGTTAAGTATTTATCCAGGTAAAGAAGTTCCGCTCCGTCTCCCGCCTGCTTCTTCACGTCGCTGTAAACCTCATCGCGATAAACCACCGCGTCTACCAATTTCGCCGCCACCGCTTCTTTGCCCAGATAAGGACCGGCGTCCACCAGCGCCTGGAATTTCTCCGGCGCGATCTGCCGTCCCTGGCAAATGCCGTCCTTTATCTGGTTGAACCATGAGTTCATGATCGCGCTCATCGCTTCTTTATGCGGACCGGTGTACTTCGTCTCGGTGTAAAAGTTAAGCGCGTTCTTGTACTCGTAGCGATGGTCGCCGTGAAACGTCACGCCCAGCTTGGAGAGCGTGCCCTTGACGAACGGCGACTCCATGAGGATGCCCGTCAGTCCGACGTTGCCCGAGGGCTGCAAGTAGATATGGTCGAACGCCGTTGCCAGATAATAAGCGCCGTTGCCCGGACCAAACTCGCCGAAAGTTTCCGCGTAAGCGACCGCGAATTTCTTGTGCGCGCGAAATCTCAGTACGGCGTCGCGAATTTCCTGCGTCTGCGCCATTCCCATCGGAGCCGCTCCAACCTTGGCAATCATGCCCACGACGCGATCGTCATTCGCTCCGCGGTCAATGGCGTCCACCACGTCGCGCAGCGTTTGCTTTTCGCTCAACAGCAGTTGAGCCGAGGGCGTTGCCGGCGCATCCTCCAAAAACTCTTGCTCGAAGTTGGCTTCGAGGATCGTCTTGGAAGGGACTTTTCCCTTCGAGCCAATCACAGCCACCATCACGATGACCATCGAGATCAGCCAAAGAGCGCCGAGGATGGCGAGGAACCGCACGATTGCCTTGGATATTGTCACGGTTTGCTCCTTTTGGTAAGACAGAGCAGTTTAACCAACTGCGAGCGTTGGCGCTATAGCCTTGGCCGTTTCTGCGCTCGACTTTCATTTCTGTTGTTCGTTATTGTTCATGGCTGATATCCTCACCACAGGAATTCGCAGCGGCACATTCAGCCCAGCCGCTTTACCTGCGTCGCCGGAAGAGCTTCTCGTGCCTGCGCAACCGAAGCGACCAAGGAATCGATATTTGCCATGAAAAAGAATCTCTGGAGAGCGGTGATCGAGGTAGGGTTCATCATCTTCCTCTTTTATTCCAATCTTCTGATGGGAGAATTTGAGCGCTCAGGCATGGGCTGGAGGAGGGGTGCGGTCTGGGCCCTCGAAGATGTTTTTACCGCTGCCAATTTCGAAATCGCCCTGATAGCCGCGCTCATCGGCTACATCCTTTTTGAACATCTACGCAAGAAATTCTAGGCACAAACGATCCGTATCGAGGGAGTTGGGGTTCGTAGCTTGCGATACGGAGTTAGTTCTCGGGTAGCGGCAATTTTCCCCGCTGGGAAGAAGGCTGCTCAGGGTTAGGGAAGTCCCTTGTATCGAAGACCCTCCACCCTCGTCCTGGTGGCTTGACGAGGAGAAGCAAAGCGACTTCTACCCGAGGGCCTTGGAAATAGGAAACGCGGATGTTGTGGGCGCCTGCATCAAGCTGAATCTTTCCCCTAGAACCATGTGCTTCATGTATCGTGTCGTCGCTCACGACGAGCTTGCCGTCGATGTAAACCTTCGCTCCGTCGTCTGAATATAGATCAAATTCGTACTTGCCAGGTCTATCGACTCCGAAAGCTCCCTGATAGTTAATGCCAAGCCACTCAGTCCGGCTCGTCACGCCTGGAATGCCAACCGTGAAAAAGCGCGAGTAAACAGCCAGAGAAGTCGCGTAGAGGGGAGCGACGGCATCGATCTCAGAAAAGAGGGGCAGCTTTGTCGTCCAGGGTGCGAGTTGATAGACATCACCGCACATGGCGAGTGGTGTATTGGGATCCGCAGTCCCGAAGGAATCATTTGTTTGCCCCTCCGGGATGAGCGCAGGGAACCGGTCCTTGGGTAGTGGACCCAAGAGTATTTCAGCAGTACCGAAGGCTCCGGTTTCGCGATCCCGGACGACGAGTCGAGCGGAAAGGGCAATCTTGATCACCAGGCGCTGCTGCATTTCCTTGATAGTAACTGGCGGCTCACATACCATTCTGTCTTCCGCCGGAACACACCGTTGTCGTTCCACAGTAATGGTATGCGCGAAGCCTTGGTCACTCAGCAACGAATACTCTTCCGGGGCTCTTCCGACCATCACCGTTCCCTCGGACTCGCGAATGGGCAGGCCCCCGTATTCAAACTTGCAGAATGAGAAATCCAGATGCCTGGGGTGGTTGCGCTCAGACGCGGGAAGCGAGGCAAAATACGTACCTGGCACAGTGAACTCATAGCTATCGACAGGTACTTGCGACTGCACCGTTACCTTGTCCGCCGATTTTGTCTCGACCTTGCGGACGTCCAGATGGAAGTTCGTCACATTCAGCGTGTCGTAGCACGCGATCAGCGCAAGTTCAAGTTCGGGATGACTCTTGCGTTCGGCTTCGATAAGCTGCTGCCTCTGTAGCTGAGAACTGGCAGGCTTGCCTGCCAATTCCGTTGCGCCTACCTCAGCCGGTTTATCTGCTTCAATCTTGTATGCCGTACGAAAAAAGAGCCTCAACTGTGGTCGAGAGCTGGTTACGGAAACGCGGTGTAACCCATCCTTACGGCTCTCAGGAGAAAGATAATAGGAAAGCTCGTACGCGCCTGTAAGCGGACAAAATGACTTGTGCAACCAGCCCAACACGATTCCGGCTGTTTTTGTGGACTGCTGCGCCACAACTTCGTTGATGGGGCGGAACGAAGCGATCTTCTCGGGTATTTCTGGGGAGTCGCCAATCTTCTCTGAGACGCGCAGATCGTTGGCGGTGAGGTCTCGGATCGGGTTGTCTTCCTTGTCACGAACAACGACCTGCACAATAGCCATGCGCGTAACAGCTTTGAAGGTGAATGAGGGGGCCTCGGCATCAAGCCGCTCCGAGGCTGGCTGCGCGGGTGCGGGAACCGTTTCGCGCGAGTCCTGGCCGGCCTGTGCGAAACCAAGAGCACCGCCTGCGACAAGGACCATGGCGACAATTCGCCGCAGGATGATCATGTTTTGTCCAAGTTTACCGCGCCCCGCCGGCGCAAGTGTTGACAAATCGCGATTGCACTCATCGAGCAAGACCTAAGCGAATTGAGGGCTCTTACGGCGCGGCTGAAGCCGCTCCCCTGCAAAACAACGTCTAGGCCTTCGAGTGACTCTGCTGGCCGGGTGTCGTAATCGCTCCCTCGGCCGCCGAACCGACCAGCGCCGCGTACTTTGCAAAGACGCCGGTTTTGTAGTGCGGCGCCGGAGGTTTCCATTCCGCCAGCCGCCGCGCAATCTCGGCATCGGAAATCTCCAACTCCAGCCTTCGGACCTTGGTGTCGATGGTGATGCGGTCGCCTTCGCGGATCGCGGCAATCGGCCCGCCCAGCGCCGCTTCTGGCGCGACATGGCCGACCATCAGGCCGCGGGTTGCGCCGCTGAAGCGTCCGTCGGTGATCAGCGCCACGCTTTCGCCCAGGCCTTCGCCCACAATCGCCGCCGTCACGCTCAGCATTTCTCTCATGCCGGGCCCGCCCTTGGGGCCTTCATAGCGGATCACGACTACGTCTCCAGCCTTGATTTGCTTACCGGTCACCGCCTGCATCGCCGCTTCTTCGGAATCGAAGACGCGCGCCGGGCCGGTTTGCGAGCCCCGTTCGTGGCCAGTCATTTTTACCACCCCGCCACCCGGAGCCAGGTTGCCTTTCAAAATCACCAAGCCGCCGGTCGCCTTTAGCGGCTTGCTCAATGGAGCGATCACCGTTTGTCCAGCGGTCTCTTGCGCCGCGTTCGCCTCTTCGGCAAAGGTCTTCCCAGTCACGGTCATCGCCGCACCGTCGGCATACTCGCCATCCAGCAGCCGCTTGGCGATCACTGGAATGCCGCCCGCCGCGTCCACATCCGCCGCCACATATTTTCCCGCCGGCTTCAGGTCCGCCAGGAGCGGGGTGTGTTCGCTGACCCGCTGAAAATCGTCGATTTCGAGCGGCACCCCCATTTCGCGCGAAATTGCCAGCAGGTGGAGCACGGCATTGGTCGAGCCGCCCGTCGTGGCCACGCCCGCAATCGCGTTCTCGAACGCCGCATGCGTCAAAACATCGCTGGGACGAATCCCCAACCGCAAAAGGTTCATCACCACTTCACCGCAACGGAATGAGACTTCGTCCTTGCGCGGATCCATCGCCGGAATGCCGTTGAATCCCATTGGCGAAAGCCCGATCAGCTCCATCACCGTGCTCATCGTGTTGGCCGTGTATTGCCCGCCGCACGCGCCCGCTCCCGGACACGCCACGTTCTCCAGCGCCAGCAGATCGGCATCGCTCATCTTGCCCGACGCATTTGCGCCCACGGCCTCGAATACATCCTGAATGGTTACGTCCTTGCCGCGAAACTTCCCCGCCATGATCGTTCCGCCGTAAAGCACCAGGCCGGGCAGGTTCATGCGCGCCAGCGCCATCGCCGCCGCCGGAATCGTCTTGTCGCATCCGACAATGCAAACCGCGGCGTCAAAAAGCTGTCCGCGGCAAACCAGTTCGATGGAGTCGGCAATCACCTCGCGGCTCACCAGCGACGCCTTCATGCCTTCGGTGCCCATGGTCTCGCCGTCGGAAATGGCGATGGTGTTGAACTCCATCGGCGTGCCCCCGGCGGCGCGAATCCCTGCCTTCACCTTCTCCGACAGGCGGCGCAAGTGGAAGTTGCAGGGCATGGTCTCGATCCAGGTATTGGCCACGGCAATCAGCGGCTTCGCCAGATCTTCGTCGGTGAAGCCAATCGATTTGTACATGGCGCGCGACGGGGCCCGGTCGCGCCCGTCAGTGATATTGCGACTGCGATGTTTAAGGTCCATGGGAGTATGCCGACAGTGTAACTGAATGAGAGTTCTCAGTTGTCGGTTTTCAGTTGTCAGTAAGAACAGCTTCTCGTGGATGCCGCCGCTCGGGGATTTCCCGGTGTGACGCTGCCGCTTTTACTGAGAACTGAGAACTGACAACTGAGAACTGCCCTTACGCGCCTTTCTTCTTCTCCGACGGCAGCCACGACATCATGGCCCGCAACTGCTCGCCTACTTTTTCAATCGGATGCTGCTTGCCGGCCTCGCGCAGCTTGGCGAACTTCTTGCCGCCCTTCTTGTTTTCTTCGATCCATTCCTTGGCAAACTTGCCGCTCTGGATTTGCTTGAGCACTTTCTTCATCGCCTTGCGCGTCTCGTCCCCGACCACCACTTCGCCGCGGGTCAGGTCGCCGTACTCGGCCGTGTTCGAAATCGAATACCGCATGCGGCTCATCCCGCCCTCGTAGATCAGATCGACGATCAGCTTCATCTCGTGCACGCACTCGAAGTAGGCGATCTCAGGAGCGTATCCAGCCGCTACCAGCGTCTCGAAGCCTTTCTGCATCAGCGAAGTCAATCCGCCGCAGAGCACGGCCTGTTCGCCGAACAGGTCGCTCTCGGTTTCTTCCTTGAATGTGGTCTGCAAAACGCCAGCCCGCGTCGAGCCGATGCCGTGTGCGTAGCAGAGCCCGAACTCATGAGCGCGGCCGCTGGCATCCTGGTAGATGGCAAGCAGCGAAGGCACGCCGCCGCCCTGTGCATACACCCGCCGCACCAGATGCCCTGGGCTCTTGGGCGCGATCATGACCACGTCCACATCTTTCGGAGGCTTGATGGTCTTGAAATGGATCGCGAAGCCGTGCGAAAAGCCGAGTATTTTCCCCTTGCGCAGGTGCGGCTTGATGGCCGAGTCGTAAAACGCCGCCTGGGTCTCGTCGGGCGTGAGCACCTGGATCCAGTCGGCGCGCTGGGCGGCCTCGGCCGGAGCGACCACCGTCATGCCATCGGCGCGCGCCTGCTGCGCCGATCCACGCCCGGGATCGAGTCCGATGATGACGTCGTAGCCGCTGTCACGCAGGTTCTGCGCCTGCGCGTGTCCCTGCGACCCGTAGCCGAGTACGGCAATCGTCTTGCCCTTGAGCGCTTCTGGCTTGGCATCTTTCTGATAAAACACTGTGGCCACTGGATAACTCCTTAGGATATGGGTTGGCTGAATCGATAATTATACTGGAAGCCGCCTTGGCTCGGAGTGCCTGACGCCGGGCCCCATTCCGCGATACTATCTCTGAAGATGCTTCGCGAAGCTGCCCTCGAACCTCGCCAGGAACACCGCCAAGACCCCCGCCAGGAAATCCTGCGCGCCGCCGCCCGCCTGTTTCAACAGCGCGGATACGACGCCACTTCCATGAGCGACGTGGCCGCCGCGCTCAAGCTCTCCAAGGGTGGCCTTTACCACCACTTCCAGTCGAAGGACGAAATCCTCTACAACATCCTCTCGCACGCCATGGACATCACCGAAGAACGGGTCGTCAATGTGGCGCGCCGCATTCCTGTATCCGGCACTGATGGGCTTCGCATCGATGCTCCCGAAGAGCGCCTGCGCACCCTCATCCGCCTTCATATCGAGGTTGTGCTCAGTCCCGAAGACCGCGAGATTACGGTCATGCTCCACGAAAACCATCCCCTGCCGGCCGCGCTCCGGCGCAAGATCAACGGGCGCAAGAAGGATTACGTCCACTTCGTCGAGAACCTGATTGCCGACGTGCAGCGCCAGCGCCATTCAACTTCCAGGGTCACGCCCCGCGCCGCCGCCTTCGCCCTCATCGGAATGATCAACTGGATCTACCAGTGGTATAAGCCCGGCGGCCCGCTGACCGGAGACGCGCTGGTCGAGCAGTACACGGATATCTTCTTCCACGGCGCGGTGGGGTAAGAAAGTTCTCAGTTCTCAGTTCTCAGTTCTCAGTTCTCAGAAGACCCGATTTCGGATGGTCGCAAGAGCTGGCTGCGGATACGCCCTGCGATCACAACGCCGATGCAACCTTCTCCGAGAATTGGCAACTGAAAACTGGTTTTGCTGAGACCTGAGACCTAACACCTGCCACCTAAACAAAGAACAGCCCGCAAGCTTCTCAGCCTGCGGGCTGCCCGGTGGACTGTTTGGGATTGACTGAGGTGGTCACTCTCGTGGCCCCTCGCTCACTCCGGTGCCCGGCACAGCTTGTGCCCGGCGGATCAGACTTTATCAATCAGCCCATATTCACGGATAGTTTGCGAGAGATGTTCCCGATTCCCCCGACCAAAGGTTCCTCGAGAACTCCGCTTAGAGCAACCGCCCTAAGACTCAGCCACCTCACCTGGTCTGGTACTTCTACTATGACTATCAGAACTTGTCATCCGACCACCTCCTCTCCGGTGTAAGGGCAGATTACAAAAAACACCGCCTCGCCGTCAACCGCACACCCAAGAGGCAGGGCTGGCTCCTAGCTTCTGGCTCTTAGCTTTTGGTTGCCTGAGACCAGTTCTCCGTGCAAAGCGCCAGCACTCACAGTACATGCCCCGCGGATACCTACCTTCGTCAGTGCCCGTTCCCTAGACTGAAAGCATTCCTGCAAGGCAGGAGCGGCTTCCCCCAAGTCATTGATCTTTCAAGAAGTTCTCAGTTCTCAGTAAAACCTGAAGAGCTGCGGAATCATGGGTTTTTCTGAGAACTGAGAACCGAGAACTGGGAACTGACTACCCCTTCCAGCGGAACGCATCCGCCTGGGGCAGTCCTATATGGGCCAGCACGCGGTTGGCGAATTCATGCGCCATGGCATCGGGGCTCGAGGGATGGTTATAGAACATAGGGATCAGCGGGAAGATGGTCGCGCCTGCATCCGCCGCCAGCGACATGTTGCGGATGTGGACCTTGTTGAGCGGAGTCTCGCGCAGGCAGAGCACCAGCGGCCGGCGTTCTTTGAGCGTCACGTCGGCGGCGCGTTCGATGAGGTGCGATGCCGTGCCGTTGGCAATGCGGCCCAGCGTGCCGGCGCTGCACGGAATCACGACCATCGCGTCCGTGGGGTACGACCCGCTGGCCACGTTCGCGCCAACATCGGCGTTGGATTGCTGCTGAATCTTTGCCGAAGCCGCGCCGATGATTTGGCGTATAAGGTCGGACCGGCCTTCGACGCCCAGTTCCTCGGCCATGACGCGCAGGCCGCTGTCGGAAACGATGAAGTTCACCGTCTTCACGCGCGCGTCGCGTTCCACGGTGAGCAAAAAGTGTTTCAGGAATAACGACCCGCTGGCGCCGGTAGTGGCCACCGTCAGGTTTTCCGGCGGAAGAAGAGGCAAGTTTGGCGCTCCACGAGACCCCATCGAGTTCAGGGCCTCGAAAAACTGAGGATAGGGACGCGGAGAACGCAAGTCAAGACGGAAAGCAAAGCTGGTTGATTTGCGATTGGTAATCTGTGATTTGTAATTTCGGTATTTAGCAAGGCGAAGGCGAGTAGCGAACTACCAACGACTGACGACCAACGACGAATTATGTCCACCACCGGCATCCTACGATCGCGGCGCAGCGCTGCCCAACTCCACGCCATCGCCAGCGTCGAGCGTGAGATCGGCGCCGCCGACCCCGCCACCGGATGCAAATACCTTCGCGAGTTCCTAGAGGCCTACCGCTCCTACGAAAAAGTCATCGCCCCGCAAGATGTCCGCCGCGAAATCGCCAATGCCGGCGTTGTTTTGGTCGGCGACTACCACGCCCTGCCCAATTCGCAACGGTATTTGGCCGCGCTTCTGCGCGGGCCTGAACTCCGCCAGCGCCCGGTAGTGTTGGGAGTGGAAACCATTTTCTCCCACGACCAGCACATTCTCGACGAATGGCGCCGCGGCGAGATCGAAGAAGGAGAACTGCGCCAACGCGTCCGTTTCGAATTCGACTGGGGATACGAGTGGGCCCCATTTTACGAAATGCTTTGCGCCGCCCGCGACCACGGCGCCTTTATCTACGGCCTCGATTGCATGCCGCGCGAAGACCTGCGTAAAATCGCCGCCCGCGACCGCCACGCCGCCGACAAAATTGCCGAACTCCGCCGCCGCCACTCCGGCGCTCTAGTCCTGATACTTTTCGGCGAGTCCCATCTCGCTCCCCAACACCTGCCGGCCCTCCTCCGGCAGCGGCTTCCCGCCGAACCCCTGCTCACCGTTCTTCAGAACGTCGACTCCCTCTACTGGCGCGCCGCCGGAGAAACGGGCGACCACGTCGAAGCCGTCTTGGTCCGCAAAGAGGTCCGAAAACAGCCGGCGAAAATGTGCTCTGCGTCTTCAACGCCACGCCACTCGAAAAATACGAGACACTATCGCCTCTGCCTCGACCGCTGGGGAAACAACGACAATGACGGCAACGACGACGGCGTGCCCGACCTCGGTCCCACGCTCTACAACTTGATCGACGGCATGGTGCGTTTTCTCGGCATCGACCAGTACTCCCCGCGAAACACCACCCAGCCCAGGCTTCTGGTTGACCTCATGCCCGAAGTCTATTCGCGCAGCTCTGACGCGCTTCTGCGCCGCCTGTTGTCCCGCAAAGGATTCACTGCCGATCAGCGCCGGTCGCTGCTCCGCCGGGTGCGCCAGCGCGGCAGTGTCTATCTCACGCCGATCAATGCCGTGTACGTGCGCCGCTTCGCCATGACCTCCGCCGCCGAGGACGCCACCCGTTTCCTTCATCAAGCCTGTCGCGGACTGCCGAGCTTGTCGAGCGCGAAGGCTTCAGGGAAGCGCACCGCAACCGACGCCGCGCCAGAGGCCAAATCGTTCGATAAAGACGACGCGTTTTACCTCGAGGTCTTCGAGCACGCGCTCGCGTTTTTCGGATCGCGCATTTTATATCCCGCGCGTCCCGCTTTCCGCGATGCCGATCTGGAGGAATTGTTCGACGTGACCCGCGAAGATCTCGAACACCAGACTGCGTTGCCCTTCGTGGACGCAGTCGAAGCTCTCGACTTCCTGACTCGCCACCGCGCGCACGATTTTCGCGACAATCATTCTCTAGGCGATAATTCCCCTGCCCATCAGCGCTCCCATCGCGCTTCCGAGCCGATTGCCCAAGCCCCAGACTTCACCGGACCGAAGTATGAATATGTTGCCGAACAACTCGGATATCTCGCCGGCACCGATCTTTACGACGCCTATATCGAAGGCCGCCTCACCACCGCTGCCCTGCGCAAGCTTTTCCTGACCCACATAGAAGCGCCCGGCGTGGCCCGCGAAACTTACATCCAGTTAAGAACGCGCTTGTGTTCAGATCGAATCGCGAAGAACTGACAACTGAGAACTTCCTTCACCAGATAATCTTCAGTCCGCCGTAGAATCTGAATTTCCCGTCCGGAGTCACCACGGGTATCTTTTCCGACAACGCCTGAGCGATGATTTGCCGATCGAAGGGATCGCTATGCTGCAGAGGAAGCGGCAGCTCGAATAATCGCATGGCGTGCTCGCCGGTGTAGGGCAGTATGCGAATGTCCAGGTCCTGGACCGCCTGGCGAACCATGGCGCCCGTGAGTTTCAGCTTGCCCAGGGAAGCTTTGATTGCAATCTCCGTGATGGAAACCGCGCTCAACTCGAGCACATTTCCCGGGTCCTTCAAGACGGAGGTGGCGCGCCTGCTGAGCCGCTCCGGCGCCTCGACCGCATAGATCAGAGCCGCGGTGTCGAGAAGCAGGCGCACGTTACCCGCGCCCCGCCAGAAAATCTTCCACCTCGTCCGCCGTCATCGGCTTCCACCAATCCGGATCGACCACCTGGATCTTGCCCTTCAGCGTTCCCAGAATCCGCGCCTTGCGGCTGGGCTTCCGGGTCCGCACGATGTCCGCCACCGGCACACCCCGGCGGCAGATGGTCACCGGCTGCCCATCCTCGACCGCTCGAATCAATTCAGGAAGCTTGTTCTTGGCATCCGCCACGCTGACTTGCATGTTTCCATTATAGCTATCTGATATGGCTATGTAAATGGATATGGGCGAAACTCGCGGATTACTCTCCGGCCAGGTAGTCCATCGCCTCTTCGCGCGTCTTGAACGTCGCAAACTGGCGCTGCGAGAAATTGTGAAAGCTCTCCATGAAAGCGTGCGGGATGCTCTCGGTGCCGACCCACGCCGACTTCTTCACGAACGGACGGTCGAGCGTCAGCACCTCTTTGATCCTGGTGGCCACCGCGCGGTCCACCGTGGCGCCGGTGAAGTCGGCGAGCGTCAGCAGCGACTCGCGCGCGTGCTGCGCCACCGTGATCCGCACCTGCTCCAGCAGAAGCTGCATCTCGTGCGCGTTGGCATGAGAATAGTCCAGCAGCAGAATCTGCTTGCCGCGGTGCTCGACGAAATAAATTCGGTCATCCATTGTGCATTGCGGCCCCGAATGGTTTTCCCTGTGATCCCCGGAGCCTGCCCTGAGCGAAGTCGAAGAGTCCCCTGTGGTGAAAAAACTTTACCACAAAATACGGAACCGGGGCACGGACGAAATCTATCCTAACAGCGACTCGACGACACTGTAAGCCTCATCCAGGGCAGCATCCAGAGCCGCCGCATCTTTGCCGCCCGCCTCGGCCAAATCCGGACGCCCGCCGCCTTTGCCGCCAATTTTCTGGGCCACGGGTCCGATGACTTTCCCCGCCTGAATCCGGCTGGTCAGGTCCTTGGTGACGCCGACGATCAGCGAAACATTGCCATCTGAAGCCGATCCCAGCACCACCACCGCCGAGCCCAGCTTGTCGCGAAGCTGATCGACCAGCGTGCGCATTTGCGCCCGCTCCAGATTGTCCACACGGTGGGCCAGCACTTTGACGCCACGAACCTCTTTGACTTTTTCGCCGATGTTGACCGTGCTCGACGATGCCGATTTCATCCGCGCCTGGTCGAGTTCCCGCGCCAGGCGTTTAATTTCGGCGTCTTTCTTCTCTAGCTCGAGTTTCAACGCCTCGGCGGGAGTAGCCGGCATCTCTCCAGCAGCGGGCGCCCCATCCTTCCCCGTGGGTGCCCCATCCTTTCGCGTTCTTTGCGAAAGGGTGGGCCCAACAAGGCTTGCGACAACGTTTTCCAGTTCGTGGTCCTGACGGAAATGTCGCAGCGAGCCTTCGCCAGTCACGGCCTCGATGCGCCGCACGCCCGAGGAAACGCTTCCCTCTTTCAAAACCTTGATCAGCCCGATCTCGCCCGTGGCGCCCGTGTGTGTGCCGCCGCACAACTCTGTCGAAAAGTCGCCAATCCTGATCACGCGCACCTTGTCGCCGTATTTCTCGCCGAACAGCGCCATCGCGTGGTACTCATTGACGGCCACGTCAATCGGAACGTTCTCGACGATCTCGACCCGCTCGTTGCGCAGAACTTCCTTATTGATGATGTCTTCAATGTCCTGCAACTCTTCGTCTTCGACCCCAGTGAAGTGCGAAAAATCGAAGCGCAAATGATTGGGAGCCACCAGCGATCCCGCCTGCTTCACATGTTTGCCCAACACCTCGCGCAGTCCCGCATGAAGAAGATGCGTCGCCGTGTGATTGCGCATGGTGGCAAAGCGGGTCTCGGTGTCCACGACGGCATCGACTTTGTCGCCCACGCGGATCGACTGTTTGGCAACGACCTGATGCGCCCGCACTCCCTGCACCGGGTAGTAGCATCCAGTCACTTCGGCAAGGAGATAAGGGGAATCCTGGATTCCGAAATATGGAGTACGTGCCTCGGTATATGCTGTCGGGAGATGGCGCCCCGTTTGCACCAGCCATCCGCGATCTCCCACCTGCCCGCCTGATTCGGCATAGAACGGCGTGTGGTCGAGAATGATCTCGCCCGATTCGCCCGGTCGAAGTTCCTGCGCACCCTGATTCCCCTTGATGATGGCCAGCACTTCGCAGTTGCCAGAGCGCGTCTGGCGATAGCCTTCAAACTCAGACTTTGGAAGCTGCTGGTAAGCCGGATTGGCCGTCTGCTTAGCCGCGCCTTTCCAGGAGGCACGGGCGCGTTCGCGCTGCTCCTGCATCGCAAGATCGAAACCTTCCTGATCGAACACGATTCCTTGGTCGCGGGCCGCATCTTGCATAAAGTCCAACGGCATACCGAATGTGTCATACAGTCTGAACGCATCGGCACCGCGCAGTCGGATCGCCTCCGATGCAGTCGCAGTACCGAGCGTGGAACTGAGGTGGATGGCTGCCTCCAGTTCTTCCTCCAGTTTCTTCAGGCCCAAATCCAATGTATGTGCGAACCGGGTCTCTTCCGCAAGCACCGTATTCGACACCCGCTTCGCTGTCTCGTTCAATTCCGGATACGCATCCTGCATCAGGTCTCGAACGGCGAAGACCATCTCGTGCAAGAACGGCTTCGTCTGCCCCAGCAATCGTCCGTGGGTAATCGCGCGGCGGATGATTTTGCGCAGAACATAGCCGCGGCCCTCGTTCGAAGGAACCACCTCATCGGAAATGAGAAATGTTGCGGCACGCGAGTGATCCGCAATCACTCGCAGCGAAGCCGCCGACTTCGTATGTGCTTCCTTGTCGAGTTCCTTCTTAAGCGAGGTCCCCGTCAACTCCGCTGCGCGCTTAATCAACGGCGTGAACAAATCCGTCTCGTAGTTCGAAATCACGCCCTGCAGCACGGAAGCAATTCGTTCCAGCCCCGCGCCGGTATCAATCGACGGCTTCGGCAGGGGCGTCAGCTTGCCGCTGGCGTCGCGGTCGAACTGCATGAACACCAAGTTCCATAGTTCGACATACCGCCCGCACTCGCAACCGAATTTGCAATCGGTGTGACCCTGGTCGCTCGCCGCCACGCCCATGTCGTAGTGGATTTCGCTACAAGGGCCGCAGGGACCCGTATCGCCCATCTGCCAGAAATTGTCCTTCATGCCTAGTGGAATAATCCGCTCTTGCGGCACGCCTACGCTGATCCAGGCATCGCGTGCCTCTCCGTCGAGCGGAATGAGCCCACCCTCGGGCCCGATCCCTTCAAATATGGTTACGTACAGCTTCCCTTTATCAATCCCAAACCACTCCGGCGAAGTGATCAGTTCCCAAGCGTAAGCGATGGCGTCCTTCTTGAAATAGTCGCCGAACGAAAAATTCCCCAGCATCTCGAAAAACGTGTGGTGGCGATTGGTGAAGCCGACGTTTTCCAGATCGTTGTGCTTGCCGCCGGCGCGCACGCATTTCTGCGAGGTGGTGGCGCGCGAGTAGTCGCGCTTTTCCAGGCCGAGGAAAACGTCCTTGAACTGGTTCATGCCGGCGTTGGTAAAAAGCAGCGTCGGATCGTTGGCCGGGACGAGCGACGAAGAGTGCACCTCGCGGTGCCCCTTCTGTATGAAGAAGTCGAGAAACTTACGGCGAATTTCGGAGCCTGTCAGCATGGAGGCTTCATTCTAAATGAAAGGCAAACCTTCACCACAGGGGACAAAAGCAGAAAGCCAGGTTTCAAAGTTTCTAGGTTTCAAGGTTTCAAGGAAACTGGCAAAAGCTGTGCACTCGAAACCGTGGCGGATATTCTGAAACCTTGCAACCTTGAAACTTTGAAACCTCCCCTACTCAAGAGTTTCGCTCTCCAGTTCGCTGAGCGTTTCCTCGTCCACGTCCCACTTTTTCAAGATGGCAAAAATAGTCTTCGGCGCGAATCCGGCGCGCATCAACTGGCGGAAAATGCGGGCCGCCTGTTTCTGATCTCTATCTTTGGGCTTCTGGAGGCGTTTGCGACGAAGGTAATCGCGCGCCAGGGTTTCTTCTTTCACGTCGTCATAGACGGAAGCAACCGCCTTCGCGATGACGTTGCCGTGCACTCCCTTGGCCTTCAGGTCGTTGACGACACGCTTGCGCCCAAATTTCTCGTTGTCGCGGCGATACGACGAAAAGGCCGCCGCATACTTCGCGTCGTTGAGATAGCCCTGGTCTTTCAGCCGAACCACAATCAATTCCACCAGCGTCTGTCCAAATTCCGTGTCGGCTTCCACGCGGTTGCGCAGCAGGCGCTTCAGTTCCGCGACCGAGCGCATGCGGCGCGCCAGCGCGCCCACGGCGTAGTCGTAAAGCTCGGCTTCGGTGAAAAGTTTTCTGGGACGGCCAAACGCCATGCCTACACGATAACGCGAGTCGGAGCTTAGGGGTTAGCGCTCTCTGGATCGCCCGCCGGGTGAGAAGTGGGGAGGGCCGATCTGCGCTCGGCTGAACAGTCGGCCACGGCTGTCCCTGCGCATACAACTACTGGGACGGGGCAAAGCCCCGTCCCCGCGCGAGCTAAAACAGTTACTTGCCCTGGTCCATGACAATGCCGGTGGCGCCGGGCTGTTTTTCCGCCTTCTCTTTCTTAATGGCCATGGTTTTGTCCACCCACTCGTCGGCGGTCTTCAGATCGGCGGTGCGGGCTGCCGCATCGTCGCACTGCACGTCGGCGCGCTCCCGGTACATCAGGTTCATGTAGGCCATGGCGTCGTCGTAGTCGGGACGAAGCTGGAGCGCCTTGTTCAGGTTATCGATCCCTTCCTGAATGTTGGCGGTGTTCTTCTCCCGCAGCATGGCACAGACTTTTTTGTCCTTAACAGGCAAGGGCTCAGCAGAACTGTCGGGCTTCAAGCCGAGCTTGTTGCGCTCTTCCTGACGCGGCACATAGGTCTCGGTCCAGTCGATCACGGCCACGGAATAATAAGGCTCGGGATCGTTCGGGTCGGCCTCCGAGGCCTTCTTGTCGTACTCCTTGGCCAAGTCGAATTTCTTCATCTGCCATTCCAGGTAGGCGATGCCCTTAATGCTGTTGATGTTCTTGGGTTCGGCTTGCAGCACTTGCTTGTAGGTTTCGATTGCCTGGTCGGCAAAATGGTTGTTGTCGGGAGTATCGACGCCCGGAATGTACTGCTGCGTATAAGCTGTCGCCAGGTACAGGCGGGCATTGAGCAGGGTCGGGTCGAGGGCGACGGCTTGCTGGAAATGATCGATCGCCTGCTCGAATTTCTGGTTCTTGAAAGCCTGTACACCCTTGTTGAGGTGGTCGCGCGCCTCGAGTTTGCTGCAGCCGGTGCTGGAGAGCATCGCCAGTACGGCCGCCAATACCACTATGATCCTTTGCGTCGTTTTCATTTTCATTGCCTTATGAATCTCCCTTGTAGCGGAGTGTAAAAGATGTGCGACGGAGCGCCGGGCGTCCCCGCCCGGCAAGACGGGCAAGACGCCCGTCCCTCCATCGGCTAGTTGCCAGATTCAATCTTGGCTGTGATCAATCCGACTTTATCCACGCCGGCCGCATGCGCGATATCGATCACGTTGGCCACGTCGCCAAAGGGCACATTGTCGTCGCCCTTCACGAACATTACCTTCTCGGCCCGGGTCTTGAAGATATCTTCCAACCGGCCCTGTAGAGTTTCCCAAGTCGCCTCATCCTGATTGATCTTGAGTCCCGGAGGGTTCCCGCCGCCGTGGTCGATCAACTGCACCACAATCGTGCGATCGGTGGAGGGCGGCGGTGTCTTCTGGTCCTTCGGCGGCGGCTGCGGCACCAACGCTTCCAATCCCTTGGGCGTCAACGGCGTGATCACCATGAATATGATGAGCAGCACCAGCAACACGTCAATCAGCGGCGTGACGTTCATGTTTGCGTTCTGGCCCCCTTTGGGGCCGACTGCCATACTCATAATCGCTCTCCTGCAATCCTATTGCGTGCTATTGCCCGCCCTTCGTTGTAGCGCCGCTCGGCGGCGGGGACACCAGCGATCCGGATTTCTTTTGGTCCGTCAAAAGACCGAGCTGGTCCACGCCGGCGGCTCGAACATCATCCACGACTTCGACCACCCAGCCGAATTTCGCCCGCATATCGGCCTTCAGAAAGACCCGTCTGTCGGTCCGGTTCGCCAACTTGTCCTTGACCTTGTCGGTCAGATCTTCCGGTTTGACCTGATCGGTCCCGAAAAACACCTTGTCGTCGCGCGTGATGGCGACCAACAGTGCGTCTTCCTTGTCGGCGTCTTGCATTGCCTCGGGATTATTGACTTTCGCCATATCCACGGGCACGCCATGTTGCAACATGGGCGTGACCACCATGAAGATGATGAGCAGCACCAGCATCACATCCACCATCGGTGTAACGTTGATGTCGGAACTGACGTTGGCCCCTTCGTTTCGCTTTGCTAATGCCATAGAATTCTGTCTCCTGCCTGCGCTTGCCCTTGGCGTCGCAACTTTACCTGCCGTCCCTGACTTGCCCGGTGGAGCGCCGGGCGTCCCCGCCCGGCCCTCCGCCGTTCTAGCAACTCATGGGGCGCTAATTGCGGCCTGGTTACCGGCGCATGCTCCGGCGCTTCAGGAAGTAATCGATCAGTTCGCTCGACGAGTTGTCCATCTCCACGTCGAACGCTTCCACGCGGCCGGTCAGATAGTTGAACATCATGACCGCCGGAATCGCCACGAACAGGCCGACTGCCGTGGTCACGAGCGCTTCCGAAATGCCGCCCGCGACCGCTGCCAGACCGGTTGCCTTTTCCTTGGCGATGCCGTTGAACGCGTTCAGAATGCCGACCACCGTCCCGAACAGTCCCACAAAGGGGGCCGTCGATCCGATCGTTGCCAGTCCGCCCAAGCCGCGCTTCAGCTCGGCGTGCACGATCGCTTCGGTGCGTTCCAGAGCCCGCTTCGAGGCTTCAATGGTCTCGCCGGGGATTTCTCCCGGGCTGTCCTGGTGGGCCCTGAATTCCATCAGGCCCGCCGTGACCACTTTCGCCAGGTGGCTTTTCTTGTTGCGCTCGGCAACTTTGATCGCTTCGTCAATCTTGCCTTCGCGCAGCGCTCCGGCAACCGCCGGGGCGAACGCGCGAGACTGATTGCGGGCGGCGTTGAAGGCCATCCAACGGTCAATCATCACGCCGATCGACCACCCCGACATGATGAACAGAATGATGACCACGGCTTTCGCCAGAATGCCCATTTGATGCCACAGCGAAATCGGGTCCCAACCGACCGAGCCCTCGTCTGCGAGCCAGGCGGCGAAAAGATGGAAATTACAGAGTGAGATTGCTGCCAGGTTGACTACCATGAGTTGCTTTTCCTCCTCGGAACTATTTCGTACGTGTTATTGAACCACTTCCTGAACTCTTTACCGACTGCGTGCCGCTTACAGAATCGGGCCATCGACAATCCTCCGAAATCTTACGTTTTCAATCGTCCAATGACCCGACGGACCGATCACCCGATCCTAAGAAGTCTAGCCTCCGGACAGGTTGAAGTTCACAATCACCTGCGTATCCACCGCTACCGGCTCGCCATTGAGCAGGTAGGGCTTATAGCGCCACTGCTTCACCGCTTCGATCGCCGACGGCGCCAGCATAGGGTGTCCGCTGATCAGTTGCAGGTTCTCAATCGTGCCTTCCTTGCTGATTTGCGCTTGTAGCACGACCGTCCCCTGAATGCGCGCCTGTTTTGCCAGCGGCGGGTAGGTGGGCTGGACCTTCCGGATCAACAAGCCGGTCATCACGCCCGTGGACACGCGCTGGCGCACTGGAATCGCGATTTTCGGCAGTTCCATTTGGGTCTTGGCGATAATCCCGCCGATCACGCCGCCCGCTTGGCCTCCCGGAATGCCGCCCGGAACTCCGCCCGGGACTCCACCCAAATCCGGCGGAGCTTCATCTTCCCTGATCATCTGAATGGTTTTTGGAATCTTGGTGGGAGCGCGTAACTGGCCGTCGGTGATTTCGCTCTGGATCCGCACCACCCTGACTGGCGCCGCTGCCGGCGGCGGCGGTGGCGGTGGCGGCGGCGGCGGCGCTACCAGAAATGTCATGAGCTGCGTCTTGGGCAGCGCATCGGTATAAATCAGCGGGATCAGAATCAGGATCCCGACCAGCAGGAACTGCCCATAGTAGGCCAAAATCTGCTTGTGGTACCCCTGATAGGCGAGGAGCGCACAAAGCGCGTTTGCCAACAAGGTAGGGACGCTTAAATACAAAGTGTCCAGACCTCCGGTGAAAATCAAGACGAACCCCGCCAGGGCATTAGCGACGCTAAGCACGACAAAGATCCAAAAAACGACCAACTGAACCACGGTCATCGGACCTTTTGGTCGCTCAATCAGGCTGTCTTCAAACATAATCTCCTCCTACACCGAACCCTACGAAAACTTAGACACCGGCTGCATCCTCTTTGCTCCCGGTGTTTTCAACTTTTTTATCTGCCAACTCCGCCTCTTGGGGCAAGTGAAGATTCTACGCCATTTGGACGGTTTTCAAACTTAACTTTTTACTTCGGCTGCGGGCCGGTTCCGGGGCGCAGCGGCATCGCAATCGCCCGTTTTCCCTGCTCGCCCCGCCATTCCTGATAGGCCACCAGAATCGGCGCGGCAATCGCAATCGAGGAATACGTCCCGATCAGGATTCCGATCACCAGGGCGAAGCTGAATCCGTGCAAAACTTCGCCCCCGAAAAGGAACAAAGCAAGCACAGTAAGGAAAGTCAGGCCCGCTGTCAAGATGGTTCTGCTCAACGTCTGATTGATGCTCTTGTTGACAATGTCGGCCAGTCTCTCCCGCCGCAGTAGCTTCACGTTCTCCCGGATGCGGTCAAAGACCACAATCGTATCGTTATTCGAGTATCCAATCAAGGTCAGAATGGCCGCAATCACGGTCAGCGATATTTCCCAGTTCAGCAGCGAGAATGCGCCCACCGTAATCAATGTGTCGTGGAACACCGTCAACACCGCGGCCACACCGTAAATCCATTCAAAGCGCAAGCCCAGGTAGATCAGCATCCCGCCCAGCGAATAAAGCGTGGCCAGCATGGCGCGGCTGCGCAACTGCGCCCCCACCTGCGGGCCGACAATCTCGACGTTGCGGATGCCAAAGTCGGAAACATAGAAGTTGTCCGGGAGCGAGGCGACGACCGCGGGATCGGCCACGCTCTTCAGTTCGTCGATCGAACCCAGCACGCCGCTTTTCACCTTGTCGCGATAATCGACAATCGCCTGAGCGATCGCTGTGTAGCGCGGATTGGCGTCGGTCCCGGCCCCAAGAAAGAGCGGGTCCTTTTCCAGAAGGTAATTCGCGATGGTCAACGAGCTCGAGTTGTTGAGGTCCTGCTTGCCCGCCGGGGCGTGGCTTTCGAGCGCCTGAATGATCTGGATCTTGCCCTTGTCCAGCGCCTGTTCGCTGGTCTCCTGAATGTCGAGCTGGATCAGCACTTCGTTGCTGTTGTGGGCCTTGTCGTAGGCTTGCACGCGGGCATTCTTCAATCCCGCGCGGTCGATCTCCGCGTGGATGCCCGCCGTATCGGGCGTGTGCGCATACTTCACGTAAACCAGCGTGCCGCCGCGGAAGTCCACGCCCAGCGGAATGCCGTGCCAGAACGCCATGGAAAGCACTCCGGCCACGCTGAAGATCAGCGAAAAGGTAAGGAAATACCACTTTTTCCCGAGGAAATCGATGTTCGTATTGCGAAAGAATTCCAAGTTCAAGCTCCAGGGCCGCTAGCTGCTAGCTGCTGGCTCCTGGCAAGCCTGTATAGGTTTGCCAGAAGCTAGGAGCCAGAAGCTAGGAGCCGCTCTTTCTAGATACTTAATGCTTCTCCGCGCTGCTTCCTGCTCAGCACCCAATCGAAAATCATGCGCGACACAAACACCGCCGTAAACAGGTTGGCCAGCAACCCGAATACCAGCGTGGTGGCAAAACCCTTGATCGGCCCCGTTCCAAACAGGAACAGAATCGCCGCCGAAACAATGGTCGTGACGTGCGTATCCACAATGGTGATCCAGGCATGGCTGAATCCCTGCTCCACCGCCGAGGGCGGCGTCTTGCCGTTCCTCAGTTCTTCCCGTATGCGCTCAAAGATCAGCACGTTCGAATCCACGCCCATGCCCACCGTCAGAATCACACCCGCAATGCCCGGCAGCGTCAGCACCGCTCCCACGCCGCCCATGAACCCTAGCAGGATGACCAGGTTCAGGATCAGCGCGATATCGGCATTCACCCCCGCCCAGCGGTAGTAAATCAGCATAAACACGAGGACGACGGTCATGCCCACGATGGCTGCCCGAACGCCCGAATGAATCGAATCCGCGCCCAGCGACGGCCCCACCGTGCGCTCTTCCAGATACTTAATGCTGGCCGGCAGCGCGCCCGAACGCAGAACCATGCACTGGTCCTGCACTTCCTGTAGTGTGAAACGCCCCTTGATAATGCCTTGGTCGTGAATGGGCTCATCAATCGTCGCCACCGACTGCACTTTGCCGTCGAGAACCACGCCCAGCTTGTCTTTTACATGCTCCGAGGTGAATGCGAAAAACTTGCGTCCGCCGTCGCCGGTCAGGCTGAAGCCCACCGCCGGTTGTCCATTCTGGTCCTGCGAAGGCTGCGCATCCCGCAGATCCCGCCCGGTGATGGCCGACGCTCGCGTACACTATGTACCAGGTCTCTCCCTCATTCCGATCGGTACTGGCGCGAGCCGTGCCCTGTAGAAGCACCGAGTCGGGAGGCAGCAATCCGTTGGGCTGATCTTGCATGGCCTGCGCCTCACTGGGATAGGGCCCGCCCATCACTTGCTTGATCTCCAGCATGGCCGTGGACTGCATGATGTCTTTCACCCGCGCTGGATCGTCCACGCCCGGCAACTGGACAAGAATCTGGTACTGGCCCAGCCCGTGCTCCTGAATGACCGGCTCGCTCACGCCCAGTTGGTCGATTCGGTTGCGGATGGTCTCGATGGCCTGGGTCACGGCGCGGTTCTTCAATTCCTGAAGGCTTTGGCCCTTCATCGAAACCGTCCAGGAATTCTCCGCGCCCGACACGGCGTCATAGTCCGTCGGAACAAGACTCTTGAAATCGCTGGTCTTGTCCGGAGGAACTCCCTTGACCACGATAGTCTCGGGATGGTTCACGGGATCGGGCTTGGTGATGTCGGCGTAATCGATCTTGTGTTTCCGCAGGTCAGCCTTGAGGCGCTCGATCGCGTTGTCGGAATCGATGTTGACCGCGTCGTTCACCTGCACCTGCAAAATCAGGTGCGTCCCGCCCTTGAGGTCGAGCCCCAGATGAATGCGGTCCGTGATCGCCGCCGCCAGGCCCTTGCCCGTCCAGTCCTTGGGAATGCCGAAAATACCGAACAGACAGAGCAGCAGTATTCCGAAGACTATCGTCAACTTCCAACTAAGATTCTTATTCATGAAAAAACTGTCATAGGCAACCGACGCTCTAACTGAAAGCTGATAACTGAGAGCTGATAGCTGCCCCTACTTTCCTTCTTCCGCCGTCGTCACCGTGACCACCGATGCGCGGCTGATTTCGAGCTTCACATTATCGGGCGGCACGCGCAACACCAGCGCATCGTCCTTGAGGCTGACGATCGTCCCGCGCAACCCGCCGCTGGTCACGATCTTGTCGCCATTCTTCAATTCGCCCAGCATGGCCTGCCACTTCTTTTGCTTGCGCTGTTGCGGCAAAATCAGCAGAAAATAAAAAATGGCAAAGATGAACAGCAGCGGCGCCAGCGTAAGCAGGCCTCCGCCCCCGGGCATTTGCAGCCAGACCGCCAGAACGCCCTTCGCACTCAATGACACGCCAGACAATATGATTTCCACGGTAAAGTCGATCCTCTATTTATATGTACCTGTAACGACCGCAGTGCTTCCTGCTACGAGCAACCTCTCGAACGCTCGCTCGAAGCTCGTGGCTCGTCGCTCAAAGCTCCACGTAACGGGAATTCTTTTCTTCTATGGCCGGAGGCCCTCCAGCAAGCAGGCTGGAACCGGCAACGCCGCGCCCCAGCTTCTCTCGGAGCGACACAGAAAGAAATGGACCTTCTTCCCAAGTTAAATAGAATGCCGGATGCCTCGCCAACGTGTCAAGGACGGAATGCCCCCAAAAAAAGAATTTCACCTCCGCAAATCGCTAGACAATCGAGCCCCGGAGGGGCGGCCAAACTTAGCCCAGCGCTTCAGCGCTGGGAAGAGCGAAAAAAATGATTCAAGTCCCGGAGGGACGACCGAGTTTTCACTCGCATCCTCTGGGCGCTGAAAGCGGAGACCAAAGTTCAGAGGTTTCTAGCGATCGGATTCGTGCCCGCCCGTATCCACGCCCGCACCTCCCGCATCGTCGCCAGGTAATAGCTCAGATTGTGGATCGTATTCAAAACCTGGGCCAGCAATTCGTTCGACGCATAAAGATGACGCAGATACGCCCGTGAATAACGCTGGCAAACACGGCAGCCGCAGGCGGGATCGAGCGCCGTCTCGTCCTGCGCATATCTCGCTTGCTTGATCGAAATCTTTCCTTCCGAAGTAAACAACAACCCGTGCCGTGCGGCGCGGGTCGGCAGCACGCAATCCATCATGTCAACCCCCGACCGTGCGTAGTGTGCGATCTCCTCCGGAGTCCCCACCCCCATCAGATAGCGCGGCTGGTCGGAAGGCAGATGCTCGAGTGTCGATTCGGCGATCTCGCGCGTAAGCTCGCGCGGCTCTCCCACGCTCAGGCCGCCAATGGCATATCCCGGAAAGCCAATGCCGACAGTCCGTTCCGCCGATTCACGCCGCAACTCCCGATCCATCCCGCCTTGCACAATTCCGAAAAGCGATTGCGTTTGATAATGTCCATCCCCATTTTCGTCATCCTGACCCTGAGCTTGTCGAAGGGGAAGGACCTGCTTTTCCTGACGGCTGACGGCTGATGGCTGACGCCTGCTCGCCCACGGGACTTCGTGCTTATGCTCTTCAAAATAACTCTTGCAGCGCTCGGCCCAGCGCAGCGTCAGCTCCATCGAAGCCCGCGCCCGCTCGCCGTCCGCCGGATACTCTGTGCATTCGTCGAACGCCATAATGATGTCGGCGCCCAGGCCGATCTGGATCTCCATCGCTTTTTCCGGACTGAGAAAATGCGCCGAGCCGTCCAGGTGCGAGCGGAAGGCCACGCCTTCTTCGCTGACCTTGCGCAGATCGTTCAGGCTGAAAACCTGGAACCCGCCCGAGTCTGTGAGAATCGCCCGCTCCCACGCCATAAACCGGTGCAGCCCTCCCAGCCGCCGCACCGTTTCCATCCCCGGACGCAAATAAAGATGATAGGTATTCGCCAGCAGAATCTCGACGCCCAGCTCTTCCAGCACGTCCTGCGAAACGCCCTTGACCGAAGCCAGCGTTCCCACTGGCATGAACACCGGCGTCTCCACCTCTCCATGAGGAGTGATGAGCTTCCCGGCGCGGGCCGCGCCGCGAGTGGTTTCAATCTGCAACCGAACCGTCACCGCTGGATTGTAACCCACGTAGGGACAGCCGCCCTCGGCTGTCAAGCCCGTGTGGTGAAGGGGCTCTGCCCCGTCCAAGCTAGTGTGGGGCGGGCGCCCTCGCCCGCCACCGAGCCCGCTAGGTCTACAATGAAGAACACGATGAGTGCTATTGAAGATGTTCGGAGCGTTCTCGATGACTTCCTGGCGCCGGAATTGCGTGCCGTACAAGCCCGCTTTGACGCCATTGAAGAAAAAATGGACACCCGTTTTGACGCCGTAAAGAGCCGTTTTTCCGCTATGGAAGATATCGCCACGGCCCGTCACAATGAAATTCTAGCGAAGATTGATGGTTTAAAAAGTTCTCTCGAGCTGGACAAACGTGTGGAAAGGCTCGAAAGCCGCCAACCGCATCATCCTTCTTAACCGGCTCCGCAGCGGGATTCCAAAGCGACAATCCGCCGCCTACAGTAAACCTCGCCTACCCTTCCCAAACAAACGCGTCAAACACTCTCTTCGTTTCAAATCCGATGCGCTTGTAGAGCGCAATCGCCCGGTCGTTGGCTTCGGTCACGGTCAGCGAGATGGCATGAAATCCCCGTCCGCGCAGATTCCTGGTGGTCGCGGCCAGCATCGCTTCGCCCAGGCCGGCCGAACGGTACTCGGGCAACACGCAGATCTGCGTAATGTGTCCAACATCGCTGCGCACCCGCGAGCACAGAATCAGTCCGATCAGCGCGCCGCTGCGCCGTTCGCAAACCACGAAAGACGCTGGCGCATCGAACGTGCCGCATCCGGGAAAACGCACGATGTTGTTCAAAAAACGCAGCGATCCGGCAAGCGTGCGGTATTGGTCGTTGATGTCCGAATCGACGTGCCCGCGGTAGGCGGCTGTGATCACTCCCGCGGCCGGCTGGTATTCCTGTTCCGACCAGGGACGGATCTCGAATTGCGGCGGAACCGGCGGCTCGGTTTGGGGATGCTTGGCGATTTCGAAATTCATGAACACCCGCGGATGCCGGCTGAACCCCTGTTCGAGAAAGGGGCGCGCGACTTCGCCGGCCTCGTAAGCCAGCAACTGCGCCTCCACCCGATGGATGCCCGGCGACTGTTGCAGCGTCTCGATGACGTGGGTGAGCAGGCGTTCCTCGATTTCGTGACCGCCGACCTCGTGACCGCCGATTTCGTGGCCGCCGACTTCGTGACGGACCGGCGCGGGGCCTGCATCGCGGACGGATTGCGCAACCGGGTCGCGGACCAAGTCACGAACGAACAGGTCTCCGACGACGCCCTTGCTTTCTTCGTAAACAAAAAATGAGTAGCCGCAGATGCTGCCGCGTTCAATGGCGGCGTAGCCGGGAAGGATCTTCGAATCCATGTAGCGCAGGATCATCTCGGCCGAGGTGGTGTAATCCCACGACAGCTGGCTCCCCCACATGCCGATCTCATCTTCCAGCAGCGGGCGAAGGTCGGCGGAAGAGAAATGTCGAAGATCGAGAATTTCCATAAAGAAGGTCTTAGGTGTCAGGTGTTAGGTCTCAGGAAAAGCGCATCTGCGAGCTTTGGATGCCAACCAGGATTCTCGTGTCTGACGCCTGAGACCTAACACCTGAGACCTGACACCTATTCCTCTCCCACCCAGTACAACTCCAACTTCTGCTGCGGGATGCTGGTTAAGTATGACACTCGGCGTCCGGGAATAAGCAGGGCGAATTGGGATTCGGAACCTTCTGCGGCAACCAGAACGTGGGCTGCGGCCGGAACTTTTCCCTCTTCGTATTTTTGCGCCGGACGGTTGAGATAAAACTCGAGTCCATATTCCTGCGCGCGATTGACGTGATACAGGGCGATGGGGACGGGCTCGTTCGAATGGGCGTGGATGGTCTCCGCAACGGGCCGCGCCGATTGCGTGGCGTCAATCGCGGGTGCGCCAAAACGAAGGATGGCGGCAACGCTTATGACAACCGCGAACAGGGTCACGCGGCTCAATAGACCGCGCCCGGCGCGAGAGAGCAGCAAGGCGCTGATGCCGAGCCCACACACGGCGCCAATCGCAGCGGCTGCGTAGGTTCCGCTTCCCCACTGCATTTTGTGATGGATGGCAATGGAGGCGGCGGAGAGAGCAGCCGAGCCCGCAATAAAGATCAGCAGCCCACAGAGAATCCCGTGAGCGACGGCAAACAGCGGCGGCAATCTGCTTTCGTCCCGCGACCTCCGCGTAGCCTCAGCGCCCTCTGCGTTGGAAATTTTATCCCCTCTGCGAGCCGCCAGATATTCGGCAACCAGCAGCGCCGCCGCCGGAACCGCGGGCAAAATATATCCCGGCAGCTTCGATTGCGATGCGCTGAAAAACATGATCGGCACCAGCATCCAGATGAAAAGAAACAGCGGCCACGAATCTTCCGCGCTCGAAAAAGCTTCTTTGCCTTCCGCCCAGATCAGGCGCAAGCGTTCCGCGAGCGCAAGAATCAGCGCCAGCGTCCAGGGCATCATGGCCAGCAGGAACACCGGCACGTAGAACCAAAAGGGCTGGTGGTGGCGATAGACGTCCCGCGAAAAGCGGGCAAGATTATGTTCGAGGATGAAGATGCGAAAGAATTGCGGATTGCGCAGTTGCACGGCGATATACCACGGCAACGTCACCGCGAAGTAAAGAACGATGCCAGGAAGCCAGAGCATCCGTGGAATAGCGCTCCACTCGCGCTTCACCGCAATAAAAAGAAATATGATTACTGCGGCGAGTGCGGGCGCAACCGGGCCCTTGGCCAGCGTTCCGAGCGCCAGAGCAATGTAAAAAACGGCAAGACAAATCTTCCTGCGGCTTTCATACCAGGCGTACCAGCCGAGCAACGCAGCCGCAAAAGCGGCGGCCAGTGGCATGTCGGTTGACGCGGCGTGCGCAAAAATAACCACTCCGGCGCAACTGGCCGTGATCAGCGCGCCGTCAAGTTCACTGCCGGGCCGAAAGCGCCGGCAGAAAAAAGTAAATGGCGGCGATGAGCATGGCGGCATCAAAAGCGGCAGGCAAGCGGGCAGCCCGATCGTCAACGCCGAAGGCCCGGAACGACAGCATCGCCTGCCAGTAATACAGCACCGGCTTTTCCAGCCACGCCTTGCCCTGAAGCGTCGGCGTAATCCAATCGCAGCGCTGGAGCATTTCGCGCGCCACTTGCGCGTAGCGCGGTTCGTCGGCGCCAACCAGTCCGAAAGCGCCCAGGCCATAGAAGAAGAGAAATCCGCAGAACACTGCCAGCAACAGCAGGTCAGTGCGGCTTCGCGGATTCGTTTCTCGATTCATAGGCGGCGTTAGTTAGCTGGTTGCATTGCTCGCGTTCAAGCCTCCAGCGTCCGCGTGCAATCGCTCGACAATTCGTGCCACGGCGACAGCCAGAGGCCCTTCGATGGCGCAGCCGCTGGCGCACTTGTGCCCGCCTCCGCCGAAATGCTCGGCCACCGCACACACGTTGACTTCCCCTTTGCTGCGCAGGCTGACGCGATAACCCCCGCCGGGAACTTCACGAAAGAACATGGCAACCTGCACGTCGCCAATTGAGAGCGCGTAGTTGACCAGTCCCTCGCAATCTTCTTCGCGCGCGCCGAAGCGCTGCATTTGCTCCTGCGTGACCCAGATCCACGCCAGCGCACCTTCGCGATGCAGGTTCGAAAGCGCCGCGCCCAGCAGCCGCAGCTTGGCGGTCGAGTGCCCAAAATAAATTTGACGCGCGCAATGCGCCGGGTCGGCCCCAGCCAGCACCAGGTCGCGCCCCACCGTGAAAGTATTCTCGTTGGTGCCTTCGAACATGAACGATCCCGTGTCGGTCATGAGCGCGGTGTAGAGGCACGTCGCAATGTCGCGATCGACCGGAACGCAGGCCCGGCGCGCCAGTCGAAATACCAGCTCGGCGGTGGCCATCACCGAGGAATCGATCCAGTTGACCTGGGCGAAATTGCGTCCGCTGACGTGATGGTCGATGTTGATGAGGAAACAGTCTTCGAGCCCCTCGAGCAGCGCGTGCCTGGTGCTGCCGCATTCCAACAGGATGACCGCGTCGTTCGCCGGAACGCTACTGGCCTGTATGGCGCGATCGGCGAAGGGAAGGCTCTGGTAAATTCGGGGAACCCCGTCGTGCATCGCAACTTCGGCGTCCTTCCCCATGACGCGCAGAATTTGGCCCAGGGCGAGGGCGGAGCCGATGCCGTCTCCGTCGGGCCGCGCGTGCGAAGTCACGACGAAGCGCTGGCGAGCGCGAATTTCTTGTAGAACAACGTCTAGCATGAAGTGCTTTCAGTTCCCGGTTCTCAGTTCTCAGTTCTCAGTTCTCAGTAAGTACTCCGGCGCTTCTCACTGAGAACTGAGAGACTGAGACCTGCTCCTAGGGGCTGGGCTCCGCACTCTTCCGTCTGCGTTTTTTCTCGCGCTCCAGAAGCTCCTCCACCCGGCTCTCCAATTCATCGGCGCGATCGATCTGGAAGTACAGTTCCGGAGGCCGCCGCAGCCGCAGCCGTTCCGCAAGTTCGTGCCGGACATAATTCCTGGCGGCAGCCAGTCCTTCCAGCGTGCGTTCCGCCTCGGCCTCGTCTCCGGCGACCGTTACCATGACGCGGGCCGAACGCGCGTCCTGGGCCATGAGCACCGCGCTGACGCTCGCCAGCCCGATGCGCGGATCGGCGAGTTCGCCTTCGAGGATGGTTTCGATTTCCTCCCGTATGGCCGCGCTCAGCCTTCCGCGATGATATTTCTGCCCACGATGCTCCACCGCACACCTCGAAGGGAGAAAACCTTTGAGGATATCAGAAAAGTCAGATCAAGAGTGCATGCGCGCTAGGGCGAAATCAGTGTCATCCGGCGAACGTCGATCTTTGGCCTGTTGACTTTCGATGACCCGATGGCCCGATGGCTCGTGACCCGATTTGTCTCCATTCACATAAACTCCACAAACGAGTCGGTAACTTCCGCCCCAGCGTTATTGGCGATGCGCATAGCGGCGCGCTCCACATTTTTCATCAGCCCATCAAGATAATCGCGGGAGTGGGAGACGCTCACCACGCCAATGGTCGCCTGATTCCATAGCAGGCTCGGTTCGAGCTCCGCGACGGCGACGTTAAACGACGAGCGCAGCCGGTCTTTGAGGCTGCGCGTGACCTGCCGCTTGTCTTTGAGCGAGTGCGCCGCTTCGATGCGGAGTTCGAGCGTAAGAAAAGCGATCATGAGCAGAACGGACTATTCAACAAGACAATTATTTCTCAATCGGCAGCAGCTCAATGCTGCACCCAGACCCTCCGCAGCTCAACATTCCGCGGCGAACGATCTTCACCGACGACACGTCCGGAAATCTTACCGGGAAATCTTTTTGCCGCAGTTGCTCGCCCGCCGAACGCAGGCTTTCGTCGCCGTCCACAAACTCGGCGCGCTCCGGACGCGGCGAGCTGTCGAATACAAGATTAAACCGCGCCGAAACCGCCTTGCTGGTGATCGGATCGACCTTCACCGTCCGCGCCGGCACCAACTCCGCCGAAGCCAGCGTGACATCCTTCTCCACCGCAGCCGGATCGCCTGCCAGCTTAGCCAAACGCGCCCGCGAATCCGCCGCGTCGCCTCCGCCCGCCGCCACAGCAAGCGCGTATATGTGACGCGCCTTTTCCGGCTGCGCTTGTTTTTCGAGCACCTGGCCCAGCCGGTTCGCAACCGTCCCCGACTGGCTCAGTAGCCACGCCGATGTGAGTAGCTGCATCGCCGCCAGATTTTCGCCGCGCTGAAATTTCGCCCATCCCATCCGCGCCCACGCCAGCGCCACCAGCTTCATCGACGAAAACGCCGAAGGCCCCAGCCGGTCGAACTCTCCCGAGTCGAACTGCCCTCCTATGTCGTAGAGCACCTGCTGCGCATCGTTTTCCGTCTGCGTTGGATCAATGTCATTCTTTAATGCCGCCGCAAAAATATCCTCGCCCGAATCCGCGCCCGCGCTGCCCGTCAGTCCTTTCAACAATTCCTGCGCTTTCGCCTTTTCGCCCAGCCGCCCATACACCTGCGCCAGCGCCATTTTCGTTTCCGGATCATCGGGAGGAATCGCCGCCGCCGCTTCCAGTTCCGTGCGGGCGTCGGCATCGCGCCCCAACTGCGCCAGCAACAAGCCGAGATTCTTCAACACCGTCGGATCGTACGGCGTTATCTCCAACTGCTTGCGATAGGCCGCAATCGCGTCATCGTTCTTCCCCGTTTGCTGCAACTCCATCGCCAGGTCGCCATTCGCATGCTTGTGATTCGGATCAAGCTCAAGCTGCTTGCGGAACGCCGCAATCGCCTCCGCATGTTGGTTGGCTCCCGCGTAAGCCAGTCCCAGGTCATACCACCCGTCTTTCATGGGCGAAGTCGGCATTCCCGAATTGTCCAAGCTGGAATCCCCGTCCACCGCGCGCTTCAGCAGATCAATCGCCGTCCGATAATCCTTGCTCTCGAGCGCTTTCACTCCCGCCTTATGCAGTTCCGCAGGAGTTCCTTCCATCTTCACCGCCGTCTGCGCCCCTTGCCCCGACGGCGTCACGATCGTGCACGACAACAGCTGGTCTTCGTCGCTTTGCGCCGCATTGCGAAACGATTCGTAGTCCGCTCTCCGCGCCGCCGCTACCTCATTCACCTTCACGTTCAGTTTGCGCTCGCCTTCCAGCGTTCCCTTGTTCAGCGAATATGCGGATGAATAGTCGCCATAATCTCGCGACATTTTCACCGGCGTCGGTGTGTGCACCGTGTAGTTCCCGGGAAACTGCAAACGCACGCGGTAGTCCATTTCACCCGCCGGGCCAATGTCCAGCGGTTCCGTGCTCTTCTCCGACGCTCGAACCGCCGGCAACCCGAGTGGCGGGATCGGACGAAAATTCACACTCGCCGACGGCACAACGAAGTATTGGTCCTCGTGCAAGCGGTACTTCAGATGAAAAGGCTTGCTCGTGTCCTCAATGGAATCGAGTTGAACGTCATCCACATCGCCCGGCAGGCCCCAACTGGCGGAGAGCACTTTGACCAAGTCCTTCCACTGCGCCTGCGCAAATCGCCGGAAGCTCGAGCGCATCGGCCAATCCCGATCACCCTGCGCCGTGACCTCAAGCGTAGCGTCGAGCGCGCCAAACTCGCTCAGCTTGCCGTCCAGCGCAAAGCGCATGAAAGTCTTGATCGGAGAATCCGCCGGCGTCCGCTGCAATCCTCCCGCGCTGTCTTCCGACGCCAGCACTGCTTGCTTGTTTCGCAACTGGTAAAGAATCAGGCCGAACGGCGTCACTTCAGGAGTCGTATCCAGCCAGGTCAGTCCCGTTCCGAGTCGCGCCGCCGTAATCACATGATCGAACTGCGCCGGCGAAGGAACGTCCACATCCAACTTGCGCGAGCTGTCGATCAGCACCGGATAACTTTGAATTCCCTCCGCCCGCAGCAACGCGGAAAAAAGCGTGTGTTTGTCCTTGCAATCGCCGTATCCATTTCGCAGAACATCCGACGCCGCGTGCGGCTGATAGCGCCCGATGCCGAGCGAGATGCTCACATAACGCACATTCCGCGCCACGAAATCGTAGAGCCGTTGCGCCTTTTCCAAGGGCGTCGCCGCTCCCTTGGTCAGTTCGTCGGCCTTCTTTCGCACGCTATCGTCCACCGTCATGCGCTCACCCTGCAATTTCGCGTACCATTCCGCAACCTGCTTCCAGTCGGCGAATGTCGTCAACTGCACATCCGCACTCGTCTCCTCCTCCGCCTCATCTTTATCCTTATCTTTATCCTTGTCGCGTTCCGGCCGGATGTCCTTCACCACCCAGGTGTAAATCCGCCGGTCGCCAGTGTCCTGAATTTCCGGCTTGCGCACCGGCGCCTTGAGCGTCACCTCGCGCGCTTTGGGGACGTCAATCTCCAACCGGTCTTCGTTGACCGCAACACCCTTCGGAAATGTGTATTCGTACCAGAAATTTCCCGCAGCCAGCGGCGTGAGAACCCGCGTCACCGTCCGGTATTCCAACGTGTCTCCCGGCGCGAGCGCGGCCACGGAAATATGCCGCTGCCGGTAATCGCTGTACATCGGAGCTTCTCTCAGCACGTCGGGAGCGAAATCCTGCGCCGTCGATTCCGGAGTCTCGACGACTCTTCCATCCGGCTTGCGCACCCGCACATATTCGACCTCCAACTTCTCGGTCGCCGAGGAGTATCCAAAAACCAGCTGGCCGAATTCTTCCACGCCCGCCTGGCTCTGGATACGGACCACCGCCTCGGTCTCCGTCACTTCCGTGCCGTCGTTCTCAAAGCGCACGCGATTCAAGATCCGCTCAAACACGGCGGCCTCTTCAGCGTTGGCGTTCTTCGTTTTCTGCTCGGGAGAAGTTGGAGCAGGCGCCTGCGCCCAAGCATCCGCCGTCGTCAAGCAGACGATCAAGCAGGCCAATGAACAAACAAAGAAGAAACAGAAAATCAACCGAACCAGAACGCACGACCCGCGATAAGGCATATTGCAGTTTCTACGCCGTAGCCAGCCTAAAATCAAACCGATCGGAATGAACCCATCAAAATGTCTGATGGATGAAGATAGAATCGATGCTGCCCGCTTCGACTCTAAGAAGTTGACAGGTAAAACTATGAAACAGTCCGCGATATTCCTTGACGGGGAAGGCGATAACTATTTTTCTAGAAACAGGGCAGCGCTTGACGCCAGTCGCGGCGCGAGTGAAATCCTCTGGCTCGCCCAGGCCCTATCTCCCTTCCAAGACAAAATAGACAGTGTTCTGGAAATCGGTTGTAGCAACGGCGCCAAGCTGGAGCAGATTTGCCGTTTGCTCGACGCGATGGGCCAAGGCATCGACCCCTCAAAACAAGCTGTCGATGAGGGCAATCGCAGGCTCTCCGGGAAAACTGCGCGCCTGCAGGTTGGCACAGCTTCACGTTTGCCGTTTGAGGAATCCTCCTTCGATTTTGTCTATTTTGGATTTTGCCTCTACCTTCTCGACCGTCAGGACTTATTCGCTGCCGTGGCTGAGGCCGACCGGGTCCTGAAGTCCGGCGGCTTCCTGGCGATTACCGACTTCGACCCGATACACAGGCACAAACGCCCTTATCGTCACAAGGACGGCGTGTTCTCGTTCAAGCAAGATTACTCAAAGGTTTTCATTGAAAGCGGCCTCTATTATCTTGTTTCAAAGAACAGCTTTTCGCACCGTCAATTGTTCTTTGACGCTGACGGCGATGAGAGAGTATCCACCACTCTCCTGTTTAAAGAAGTGGATGCTTATTGAAGTACGCCGCGCAAAAATCAGACGACCTGCGATAAATCAAACCGTGGAGCGACCGCCGCCCTCGCCCGTCCAGCAGCCTTGCAGCCGTGTTGACGACGCTCACCGCGCCGCCAACAAGTGTGAACCAGTTCGTTTCTTGCTTTTTAGGCGAGCTTCCGCTAGATTTCATCTTTCCCCGATTCTGGCCAACGGGCAGGCCGGAACTTGCCCCAGGAGCGGCAATTATGACGGTTCTAAAGCGGAGCTACATTGGCCTGGCCTTGGGCGTTCTGATCGCCGTGGGAGCGCTCTTGAGCCTTCCGGGCTGCGGATTCAAAAAGCAGCTGGTAGCGATCACCCTCAACCCTCCGGCTGCGACCATTACCGGCGCGGGCGTGGAAATCGACTTCCAGGCTCTTGGGACTTACATCCATCCGCCAGAAACCGAGAACATTACGACTGCGGTGGTATGGGCATCGACCTTAGACGGTATTGTCACGATTGACGCGAACACCGGAATTGCCCACTCGGGAGCCGACTGCGGCACCGCTTCCGTCACGGCCACGGCGCCCAGCGATCCGCAGAACGATTCCGGCGGCGTGGTCGTGGGCACCGCACTCGTCACAGTAAACCAGCCGGGGAATTGCCAGTAGCGCCTTATTGATCTTCCAGCAGCTTGCCCAGCGTCGGCTTGTGCTTCTCCGCCTTCTTTTTCTTTCCCGGCACAAAGCTGGATGGCCTGGGACTGCCGACGCGCTCTCGCGCCATTTCGCGGACAATCTTGGCGGCGGAGAAAATTCTTTTCTTGCGCTTTTTCGGCATAACACTCGCGTAGGGACAGCCGAACTCGCGTAGGGACAGCCGCCCTCGGCTGTCCAGCCGAGCGTAAGCTCGGCAGCTGTCGCCATCCGCATCTTCGCATATCCTTTGCACATCCGCTGGCTAAAAGTGCAATAATCTGGACTTGGCGAAATTGTAGCCTTTCGCAAGAAGCGCGAGGGCCACTACGCCGCGTTAGTTCAGAACCGAGGGCCTAATTCATGGATGAGCGCGAATTTTTCGACGAAAAGACCGATAAGAAGCCGGCAAATCTGAGTTGTCCGCACTGCCATCAGCCGGCCGAGTACGAGATCCAGTGGCTGGTGCGCACCAAGAAGAAGAGCCTGCCGCCGCGGGCCGACGATCGCGACCGCGCCAAGTTCGCCAAGGCGCAGAGTTACATGCTGCGCCGCGACGACATGATGATGTGCAAGAACATGCGCTGCCGCAAACGTTTCGAGATCACCGGCGTGCAAAGCGTCGCGTTCTTGGACTAGCCGTCGTTGGCTGCACGCTGTTCGCTGTTCGCAACCCGGTTCACGGTTGGAGCTGTATTTGCGAACGACGAATAGCGAACAGCGAACGACTGACTACCATCGACCACCGACAAGAGTCTCCCATGAAGATTCTAGTTTGCCTGAAGCAAGTGCCGCAGAAAGACGCTCCGCTCAAGCTGAAAGCGGCCGCGACCTGGATCCGCGACGATGTTTCCTACGAAGTGAACGAGCCCGACGCCTTTGCGCTCGAAGAAGCCCTGCGACAAAAAGAAAAGCACAGCGGCGAAGTGGTCGTCATCACCGCCGGCCCGCCGCGCGCGTCGCAGGTGCTGCGCGAGGCGCTGGCCAAGGGCGCCGACCGTGCCATCCATCTGGAGGACGACGCTTTTGCCGGACTCGATCCCTACAACACCGCGCGCGCCATCGCCTCCGCGATTCAAGACGACAAATTCGATCTCATCTTTACCGGCCTGCAATCGGACGATTACGGTTACGCGCAGACCGGTGTGATTCTCGCCGAGGTCTTGGGATTGCCGCACGCCACCATCATCATGCAAATTGAGAAAACTGACGCTGGCATCCGAGTGAAGCGCGAACTCGAAGCCGGATTCTTCCAGTTTGTGGATATGCCCTTGCCAGCCGTGCTGACCATCCAATCGGGCATCAACAAGCTGCGTTATGCGACGCTGATCGGCATCAAGCAGGCCAAGTTGAAACCCATGCGCAAGCTAACGCTGGCCGAGGTGCAACCAGCCCTGGGCGCGAATCTACAAAAAATCGAAAAGCTGTACGTCCCCGAGAAGTCGAAGAACACGGTATTCCTGGAAGGCCCTCCAGCGGAAGTGGCCAAGCAGCTAGTGGCAAAGCTGAAGAATGAAGTGCGGGTGATTTAGCTGTCAGCCGTCAGCCATCAGCTATCAGTAACAGCGATTATCTTTCACTGATAGCTGATAGCTGACGGCTGACAGCTAAGACCTGAGAACCTATTCCATGTCCACCATTCTCGTCATCGTCGAACAGCGCGCAGGAAAGCTGAACCGCGTCTCGTGGGAGACAATCGCGGCTGGGCAAGCGATTGCCGCTCAAACCGGATGGACGCTCGAGGCCGCAGTCGTTGGCTCGAACTACGATGGTTCAAAATCCGGCGGCTCGAACTCAGGCTCAGGCGTGGCCGCGATCGCGAGCGAAATCGCGACAAAGAAAGTCGCCAAAGTGTATGCCATCGAGTCGGCCAGGTTAGATCCCTACACTCCAGACGCGTTTTCGTTTGCCTTGAAAGAATTTTTGCATAAGCATCCGGCGAAGCTGGTCTTGATGCCGCACACCTACCAGGTGCGCGATTTTGTTCCCAAGCTGGCCACAGCCCTGCAAACCACGGTGATCAGCGACGCCATCGGCTACAAGTACGAAGATGGAAAGCTACTGTTCACTCGCCAAATGTTTCAGGGAAAATTCGTGGCCGACGTGAGCTTCTCGGGCGCGGGCCCTTGCTTCGTGACATTTCAAAATGGCTCGTTCCGCGCCGACCTGGTCGAAGCGGGAGCAACGCCAGCGCCGGTCGAAACAGTCAACATCGACATTCCGGCGAGCGTCGTGCGCACGCAACCGCAGGAAATTTTTCAGGAAGCCAAGCAAGCCGTCGATCTGACGCAGGCTGAAATCATTGTTTCGGTAGGCCGCGGCATCAAGGAGCAGAAGAATATCGCGTTGGCCCAGCAGCTGGCGGATGCGCTCGGCGGAGAGCTCGGGGCGTCGCGTCCGGTCTGCGATAACGGATGGTTGCCCATGGATCGCCAGATCGGATCGTCCGGCCAGACGGTTGCTCCCAAGCTCTATCTGGCGCTGGGAATCTCGGGCGCGATCCAGCACCTTGTCGGCATGAAAGGGTCCCGCAGCATAGTGGCCATCAACAAAGATTCTGAAGCGCCGATTTTTGAGATTGCCGATTATGCCGTCGTCGGAAATTTGTTCGACATCCTGCCGCCGCTGATCGAAGAAGTGAAAAAGGCTAAGGTATAAGGTTTCAAGGTTGCAAGGTTTCAAAGTGGACCTTGTGGTAAGCCGTGAATGGACAGTGGCAGTGGCTCGCTCGGTTGCTCGCCGGGATGCTTCAATTGACGGAGTTCGCGTTCAATGGGCCATTCGTCGTAGGCAAGCGACACAATCGCAAGAAGATTAAAAAGGGGGATCAGCAAGAGCAGACTTTCCCAACGTGGATACCCTGCTTTCAAAAAAATTTTGCCAACTACGAAGTAGACAAGCACGACTTCAAGAACCAGTAAGAAAAAACCCAAGGCGTGATGCATAGAGTTCTCCCATCGGTAGCTCGTAGAATAATATGCATCTTCGCTCCGAAATAATCCAGTGCGAGTCACATCGCCATAAACATTTGGGAGAACTAACGTGTCGCAATCGGAACTAACGCGGATTACTGATGCCGGAACCCCAGAGTCCAGTTGGAAAAGCCTCTACAAAGTCGGCGGAGCTACCGTCCTGATTGCAGCGTTGCTGCCGCTGGCCGAAGTCGCCATTGGCTTCCTCCCCGGCGTAGCCAGCGCGTCCGAGAAAACGGTGACTGTGATCGACTGGTTCACCCTCTTTCAGAACCATTGGTTTCTCGGACTCCGCAACCTCGGTCTTTTGAATATTGTTGGAGCAGCTCTATTGGCCCCAACCGTTCTCGTCATCTATTACGTCCTCAGGCGAGACAACCAGGCTTACGCGGCGCTCGGAACGGTCCTTTTCTTCGTGGGATTAGCGGCCTACCTCGCAGGGAACAGGGCCTTCGGGATGCTCTCTCTCAGCGGGCAATACCTCAGCGCCGCCACCGATGCGCAGAGGTCTGCATTGATTGCGGCTGGCCAGGCGATGCTTGCCGAGGGACAAAGCCGGGCCGGTCTTCCCCTCATAGAATTTGCCTGCTTGGTGATTTCCGCCGTCATGCTGAGAAGCAGTGTCTTCAGCAAAGCGACCGCCTACGCCGGGATTTTGGGGAACGTGCTGCTGATAGTCGTCGAAGTCATCCTGACCATCAAGCGGACGTTACCCGCCGCAGGGATGGCCATTGCCATTGCCGCCGGCCTTTCGATCATGACCTGGTACATCCTGGTTGGCCTAAAGCTGCTCCGGTTAGGAACGACTCCAAAGAGCTAGGCAAGCCGAGTGCCCCACTCTAGCGTCGCGCTTTTCGCGGCGTTAGGGCGGGGATTTTGACTTCCGTTTTCGCTGCGATCATCGCAAATATCCATGAAAACGCGCCTCACCGGATTCCGGTGCATAAAAACGGAACTTAGGGAAAAAGAATTAAGGCCAGTCCTGCGCGGCGTGATAGATGCGAGAGATTTCGACGGCGTGCTCCTTGACCTGGTAAACCGCTATGTAGGGAGAAAAAACCAGTTCGCGCCGTCCAGACATGCGTCCGGGGCGGCCACGGCGGGGAAAGTCGCGCAATGCCTCGCACCCGTCATAGATGGCTTTCACGGTCTCGCGGGCCGCAGTCGGATTATCCTTCGCAATGTGGCGGAATATGCGTTCCAGGTCTTCGACGGCGAGGGTTGACCACCGGACCTCCATAAGGCGTCAGGAATGGAACAGCCCGTCGAGCCGCTTTCCCACTTGCTCGTGCGTGAGATATTCGCCGCGCTCCAAGGCTGCCTCGCCCAGCTTGACCGCTTCAACAAAACGGGCTTCCTCTGCCAGATATCGGCCGATCGCCTCCTGGGCCAGCGAATCCGCGTCGCGGCCTCGATGGCTGGCTAGTTCCGCAAGCTGGTGCTGCTGCTCGGGTGTGAGATGGACTTCCATAAGCGCCAGTCTAAGGATGCTCCTGCGACCTGTCAACGCCCTTAAAACCGTGGTGGCGGGTTGCCCTTCCTAACCGTCGTCCTGACTCTTGAGGGTGCCTGTGCTTCGGCCTTCGGGCGCGAACCAGGGCTGAAATCGCGCCTCAAACCACAAATTGCGCCACAACCACAAGGTGTGGTGGTGCCTCGCCCGCATCCACAAGATCCCCTCTTGACACAAAACCACTCACTTCGAAGCCCTCCACCGCCGGAGCCCGACTGCGCGTTTCCCGTTTGTCCCGCCTAACTCCTTGTCTCGATGGGAATTACGCCAACGCCCTTGATTTTTCCCAATTTCGCCCTCCCCACCCCAACCACCCAAATCGCCGATTTCGCGGCCTACCCGAAAATATTTTTTCTGGCCCTATTGTACGTACACAACAATACGCACAAATGTCCCACCTGGAACACCGCTGGGAACCCGTCCTATCCTTACTTGTTTTAATTTTTCTGAAGGTTCTTCGCGCTTACGAGCCCGCCGCGAAGCCGCCAAAGCGGGCCACGGTGAAGCGCAGGTACTTGTAGGGGTTGACGGGGACGTTGTTGATGCGGACTTCGTAGTGCAGATGGGGACCGGTGGCGCGTCCGCTTTGGCCAACATAACCAATGGTGTCGCCGCGACCGATATTTTGCCCGGCGGTGACGGCAAAGCTGGAAAGATGGCCGTAGCGAGTGGTGATGCCATGCCCGTGGTCGATCATGACGGCGCGTCCGTAGCCGCCCATGAAGTCGGCGAAGGTAACCACGCCGTCGGCGGGAGCGACCACCGGCGTGCCTAGTTGGGACGAGATATCGATGCCGGAGTGGAACGCGCCTTCTCCGTTAAACGGATCGATGCGTTCGCCAAAAGAGGCCGTGACCTGGCCCTCGACCGGCCAGAGACTAGGCGCCGCGTTGGCGCGCATCCAGTCGTCGTGGTCGAATTCTGGGTGAGTCCGAGCGAGATGCCGACGCTGGCCGCGCCGGTCAGCGCGGTGTGTTTCAAAGCGTAAAGCTGGTCGATTGAAGAATGGACCTGGTCTTCTTGAATCTGCTCGGTCGCGGCAACGACCATCGCCGGATCGGACTTGAGTCCGTAGAGCGCCGAAACTTCGCTGGCCAGCGATCCCAGCGATGCCACCTGAATGTCGCGTTCCTTGGCCACCTGCTCCAGCCGCGAATAGTTGTCTTTAAGCTGGGAGTGCTCGGTGAGGAGCTGATTGTAGTGCGAGATCTTGTGCAGCATCCTGGCATACGAGCCGGCGATTACGGTGAGCAAGAGCGTGACCGTCGCCAGTCCCGCAACGAGCGTGTAGACATACTGCATGGGGATGGAAATCCGGCGCAGTTGTCCCGCTTCGTCCCGTGTCACGAAAAATATGTAGAAACGTTTTCTCAGCATCCCAATTTCCGTAAAGCAAAGTCTGCTTCGGAATCCTGCCGGAGCGGAACAGTCATGCTCAGGCTCGGAATCCTGATTCCACCAGCCGCGTCAGGTGCAGGCTGGCTCTTTCCAAAACCACGGAACCAGGCAAGCCGAAATCCAATTTGGTTGCAACCTGCCAGGGTTGCAATACTTGGTTCGGCAAAATATCTGTGAACGGCAAGTTAAAAGTAGCAAACGCGATACCCGCTGTCAACCTCCCTACGACTTCCGGAAGGTTACCAAGGCAGGGGAAGCGGCAGTGCCCATCCGTGCAGCATGCTCCGGCAAGAAGATGCCGAGCCTATGGCCCATTTTCCGCTTTTTCGCCCCTCACCCGGCGCCCACTCGGCCCTCGTGTGATCCGGGGCCGGGGTATAGTAATCCTCATGCCTCTTGGCGAAAGGAAACTGATTCAACGGATTCGCCGCTCTGCCCGCAGTGGCCGAGCGGTGGTGAAGGGCATCGGCGACGATTGCGCCGTGATGCGCGTTCCTCCGGGCGAAGAATTGCTCGTAACTACCGACTTCACGATCGAGAACGTGCATTTCCGCCGCGATTGGCACCCTCCAGAGCTGGTGGGACGCCGCTGCTTGACCCGCGGCCTCAGCGATATCGCGGCCATGGGAGGCGAGCCGCGAGCCGCATTCCTGTCGCTGGCGGTGGCAAGCGACGTGCCCCAAAAGTGGGTTCGCAGCTTTCTGAAGGGACTGCTCGATCTGGCGGAAGAATTCCAGATCCCGCTGGCCGGCGGAGACACGGCGCAGTCTCCAGGCGGAATTCAGGCGGACATTGTTATTGTGGGCTCGGTGCCCAGGGGCACGGCAGTGCTGCGGACGGGAGCCAAGCCGGGCGAGCGAATTTATGTGACCGGGGAGTTAGGCGGCGCGGCGGCGGCCCTGGCGCGCCTGGCAGGATCGAAGGCCGCAGCCGCTGCGGACTCCCGGCAATTTCATCCGCTGGCGCGGGTTGCCGTGGGCCAGTGGCTGCGCCGCCGCGGAGTGGCTTCGGCCATGATCGATGTGAGCGATGGACTTTCCACCGATCTCGAACACATCTGCCAGGAAAGCCAGGTTGGCGCGGAGATTGACGTGGAGGCGATTCCGCGAGCGCAAGCCGGGGCAGGGGGAGAACCGGTCGCGCTCGACGTGGCTTTGCATGGCGGCGACGATTATGAACTGCTGTTTACCTCCGCCTCGGCGGTAGCTGCGAAAGTTGCGGGAGTGCGAGTCACGCGGATCGGGCGGATTACGCGCTCCAAGGGAATGCGGCTGATTGGGGCGGATGGAAAAGTTCGGACTCTCAAGGCCAAGGGATGGGAACATTTCAAGGGAAATTTGTAATTGGCGATTGGTAATTTGTAATTTCTGAGCTTGTATTAAAGAAACGAGTCTTCAAGCGCGCATGGAATCCAGCGACTTCCTCTTCGTTCCAGGTGAGAAAGCAAGACTCTGAAACCTTGCAACTTTGAGACTCTGAAACCTTCCCCCAAGTGACTTTCGTTACCTGCCGGTGGTGACGGCAAGGGACTAGAGTGAAGGCATGAGGAAACCATCTTTACTCCTATCGTTCGGTGCGTTCAGTGCGTTCAGTGTTGCGATGCTGGTTCCAGCTTTCGGGCAGACGCCTCCGGCGGACCGCAAGATCGACAACGAATTCGTGCATCGGCAGTTTGGCGACCAGTTCACCCTACTGCCCGAGTTCGCGCCCGCATACGGCGATCTGGACGGCGACGGCGTGGAAGACGTGGCCATCGCCGCGCGCTGCAAGAATGCCCTGCTCGATCAAGGCGAGCACAGCTACACGGTGATTGATCCCTTCAACGAGTATTTTGGCTATGGCAACCCCAAGATCACGACCACCTTCATCGAGGCCGATCCGGCGCTGCGCGGCCTGGTGGTGCTGATCATTCACGGGGCGGGCAAGGACGCCTGGCGGTCTGCCACTCCGAAAGCCAAGTTTGTGATTGTCAATTTGCCGTTTCGGGCAATCTCCATTCGAAAAATGCAGCTCAAGAAAACTGCCGTCGAAGCGCTCTACGTTGAAGAAGCGGGCGATTTTGGCACCAGCTCCGCCGTCTTCTTCGACGCCAAGAGGCTGCACTACCACTACGTGCCCATGGGCGGAGACATGCAGTAGGTCCAGGTCTCAGGTCTTAGCTGTCAGCTCTCAGCCGTCAGCTCTCAGGCGAACGGCGCAAATTGCCATTCGATCCCTTGCTTCTTCCAAATACTGCGGCGAATTGGGCATTCGGCCGGCCGCTGTGGTGAAATAGAAACAAATGACAACCAGGTCAACGGCGCTGCGCCGTAAATTCAGGGCGGCGGAACGGAACGCGCATGGGCTGTGGCAAGTCCTGAAGGCCATCGTTTCGACCGACCACCCGTTGCTCGCGCATCTGATCCCAATGCGGCGCTGCAATCTGGCCTGCACCTACTGCAACGAGTTCGACAATTTTTCGAAGCCCGTGCCCATTGACGAGATGTTGCGGCGCGTGGACCGACTGGGCGATCTTGGCACTTCCGTGGTCACCATCAGCGGCGGCGAACCGCTGCTCCATCCCGAACTGGACGACATTATTCACCGCATGCGGCAACGCCGGATCGTGTCGGGGCTGATCACCAACGGTTATCTGCTGACCGCGGACCGCATCCAGCGCTTGAATCGCGCCGGTCTGGAGTGGCTCCAGATCTCCATCGACAACGTGAATCCCGACGAAGTTTCCAAAAAAAGTTTGAAAGTGCTCGACCGCAAGCTGCAACTACTGGCCGAGCATGCGGATTTTCACGTGAACATCAATTCGGTGGTGGGCGGAGGGATCAGCCATCCGCAGGACGCGCTTACCATCGGCAAGCGCGCGCTGGAGCTCGGCTTCAGCTCGACCGTGGGAATCATTCACGACGACTCCGGGCAGGTGCAGCCCCTGAACGACGAAGAACGGCGCGTGTACCACGAGATGAAGGGACTGGAGAAACGCAGCTTCACCCGCGTGAATGCGTTTCAGGACAACATCGCGCTCGGCCGCCCAACCAGTGGCGCTGCCGCGCCGGCGCGCGCTACCTCTACATTTGCGAGGACGGCCTGGTGCATTACTGCTCGCAGCAACGGGGCTATCCGGGCGTTCCGCTGGAAAAATACACTATCGCGGACATGCGCCGCGAGTTCAAAACGGAAAAGCCGTGCGCCCCGCATTGCACCGTGTCGTGCGTGCATCAGGTATCGGTGCTGGATGCATGGCGCGCACCGCAGCACCCGGCGCCGGCGTCAGAGCCGGCGAGCCAGTTGGTGCGGATCGAATAGCTGTCAGCCATCAGCTATCAGCCGTCAGTTAGTGATTGTCATTATTGCTGCTGCCTGTGTGCTCGCGGAGTTGCGGGCATCCCTGCCCGGCCACGAACGATCCTGACCCGTCTTGCAGGCGGGGTTCTACTGATAGCTGACGGCTGATGGCTGCCCTTAGAACGTTGTGGCCACGGTGAAGCGGAAGGTCTTCCGCGGTTCCAGCAGATTGAATTTGGAGCCCAGAGTCGCCAGCGTGGTCTGGTAGGTGTAAGTGCCGGCGTTATAGTCTCCGTTGCAGGTGGCAGATGCGGCTACAGGGCAGGGGAACAAGCCGCGGTTGATCTGAATGGGCGGCGCGGCGGTGCCGTCGAGGCGCATGGCGTTATAGGCGTAGTAAAAGCGGAAGGGCGCATTGAGGACCGGAAGCATGGTCTGCAATTCGATTCCGGTGGACATGCGGACGACCCAGTTGGTGCCGGGAACCGGTTTGAGATTTTGCGAGGGGAATTGCGGAAGAAGCTGGCCGCCAAACGTTTGTCCGCCTTGACACGCATACCCGTTGGTGTCGTTCGGCGCAATCGGGCAGCCGAAGACCGTGCTCACCAGGGTTTCGTACTGGACCGGGTTCGTCTGTAGCTGCGACGTGCGCAGGATCGGGTCGGTGCCCATATCGACAAAGGGCGCGATAGCCACCGGCCCGGCGATGGTGATGCGGTATTCCAGGTTGCCGTGCAGACTGAGATCGCCGCCGGGAGTTACCAGCTGATTGTACGGAATCGGGATATTGACGCAGTTGCTGACGCAGGATGCCCCCGAGGTCCCCACCGGAAATCTCGGGTTGGCGGGAACGAAGGTTCCATCCTGGTTCCTGAGCGCAACCGTCTGGGCGCTGGGCAGGTAGGCGATGGGAGAAACGGTGCGGATGTCGAAGCCGCGCAAGTCGTTTTCGCCGCCCAGATAAGCCCGCTCAAATGGCGGCGAAACTACCCCGTCCCATCCGGAGATGAAGGAAGCCTGCACATTGTACCCGAGGGCATTGCGGCGCTTTTGCATGGGGAAAAACTGTTTGAACTCGACGATCGGGCGGATGGTGTGCACCGTCCCGCCCACTCCCGCGAACTCGCCGCCAATAAACAGGCTCTTGCCATGGTGCGGCGCGTAGTAGGAATCCAGCGTGTTGATGGTGAAGCTGGGGACGATCTTGCTGGTGATGATGCCGTTGAGCGCGTTGGGACCCGTGATGCCTCGGAAGTTCAGGTTCTCGAACAGCAGCTTGGAAGCGTTGCTCACTGCGACCAGCGAAGAGCGGTCGAAGGAGTAGCTGATGCCCACTCGCTTGAAGGAATGGTGCAGCGGATAACTCAAGCTCAGGCTCGCGCCTTGGCTCGACTGCGAGTAGTTCTGGAGGTTTTGCAGGGTCAACGACGGCAGATTCAGGCTCTGTCCCGATAAAATGGCATACTGCTTGGCCTGATCATAGCTGATCTTCCGCATGTACACGGTGAAGCCGGTCTGGATCGGCCGGTCAAACAGATAGGGCTCGGTGAATCCGAACATCACGTCGCGCTGGCGGCTGCCCAGGCTGGCCTGCACCGAAAGCGTCTCGCCCAATCCAAGAAAGTTGTTGGTCGCGTAATTGATGCCAATAAAAGCGCCGGCCAGGCCGCTGACGCCGCCTTGCATCCCGATGCTGTTCTTCCCTTTTTCCTTGACTTTCAGAGTGAGATCGACAGTGCCCGCCTTTTCGTCGAGATGGCGTTCCGTCGTATCCGGATCGTCCGGCTTGAGCTTCTCGAAATAGCCGAGCTGGTTCAGCCGCATCAGGCTCAGTTCCCAATAACGCGAGTTGTAGATCTGCCCTTCTTCCATCGCCACTTCGCGGCGGATGACTTTGTCGCGCGTCGTCGTGTTGCCCTGGAACTCAATCCGGCGCACGTAGAATTGCTTGCCTTCGTCCACGTCGATCGTCATGTTGACGGTCTTCTTTTCATCGTCGAAAGCGGTTTCGGGGACGGAAGTGAAGTTGATGTATCCCGCCTCGCCGTAGGCTTTGCGCAGGTTCTCGAGGCCCTTGGCAATTTTCTCGCGGCTGAAAATGTCGCCGTCCTTCATCGGAAACAGGTTGCGCAAGGCGGCGTTGTTGGTAATCGCCTTGTTGTTCTTGAAGGTGATGGCGCCCAGGCGGTAGCGATCGCCCTCCTCGATGGGCATGGTGATATCGACCGATTTTCCCATCCCCGGCTGAAGTAATGGGATGTGGAAGCCGGTGTGTCCGGTGTCGTGGATCTCCGTCTTGGGGTCTTCCACCAGCACCTTGAAGTAGCCGCGGTTCTGGAACTCGGCGCGGACGCGTTCGGTATCTTCTTCCAGCTTGGTCGCGTCGTAGGTCTTGGAGAAAATGTTTTCCAGGAAGATGGAGTGCGGGATGCCGATGGGCTTCAGGTTCTTCATGGCCGCCCGCAGCGTGCGGTCATTGATGTGTTTGTTGCCCTTGAAACGGATGTGCCCGACGTTGACCTTGGGCCCTTCTTTGATCACGAAGGTGACGCTGATGGCGGCCGGCGGGATGGGCCGGATTTCCGTGCGGATGGTGGCGTACTGACGCCCGTGCTCCGCCAGCAGCTCCTTCAGCACGACTTCGGCCTTCTTGATTTTCGTGGGATCGTACTGGCTTTCGACCGACAGCCCGACCTTGCGATCCTTGAATTTGTCGAGCACGTCGCTGGTGGAAACCGAACTCAGCCCGGCGTAGTTGATCTCGCGGATAGTGGGCCGCTCTTTGACGTAGATGTGAAGGATCCAGCCTTTGGCGTTCTGCTCGCGCTCAAAGCGGATGTCCTCAAAGTAGTTCGTGTTCCAGAGGGCGTTGAAGTCGCGTTCGATGGCGGCCTGGTCGTAGACGTTGCCTACCTTGGTGAAGATGCGGGACTTGACGGTGTCGGCCGGGATGCGCCGGTTGCCGTGGATGTTGATACCGACGATCAGGTCCTGTTGGGCGGCCAGGGGCACAGCGAGCAGCAGCAGCGCGAAGGCTGCCAGAAGGCGATTCCAGACCGGAGTGCGCCGCCAAACTCCAGCGCGGAAAGAAGATGGAGACAAGGCGGGGCCGCTCTGCGGGCCCATGTCGTGGCCGAGTCGCGGGGCCCGCACAGGGATAGTGTGATGACGACGTTGAATCGCAACGACCTCGAAAGACTAGAGTTCGGAAAACGGTAATTATACGGTACAGAGCGACAACCGTCCAAGCCGGGGGGAAATCGCTTTTGGCTTTTTGCTCTTGGCTTTTGGCTAAAAAGCCAAAGGCCAAGAGCCAAGAACTGCTTTCTCCTTGAAGTTCTCCCGAAAAATCACGCTCGAAAAACTTCCACCTCAACACAGACGGGATCGAGCGCCGCCGCGTTGCCCAGGCGGGAAAGTATTTCTAGGGTTCGATCTAATAGTTAGATGGAATCGTCTGAACTCGACCGTGCGGACAGCGGTGGCAACGCTCCATCTTTCGGACAGAGGCAGTGTCCTGCCCCCCCATCGCCCCCGATTCGCCCAGTGCGCCAAGGGACCGAACCGATTGGGGGTCTGAGCGTTATGGCGATGTTGCACCAATTGAGCATACCTACGGTGTGATGACGATCCTAAGGCGGTTAGATTGAATCGTTCCGCGCTCTCGCGACCAAAATGGCAGTGGGAGCTTGAAGTGGTCGCGTACCCATTCTTCCGAGACATGGCTAGTGTAATTGACAACGAATTCGTAAGTTCCAGGAGCGTTAACAAAATTGGTGGTCCGTTCTTGCACCCGGACTCCGAAGAACTCGTGAGATTCAAGCTTCAAGAAATCCTCCTCAACGGGCGGTGGAGGCAGTTCGTCGGCGAGCGCGGTCGTGATCACTTGTTTGCCTTTGGAGTCGAATACCCCTATGTCAGTCCGTCCATAGCCCCACCCCAAAGGTCGGCGTATGAGAAACGATCGGTGTCCTGCATTTAAAAGTTGTACCTCTAGCTGAATTTCCTCAGTAATGCGGTAAGAAGTTTTTATGCTCCGCAGCGTCACCGCGAGTTCCGGCTGTGGGTTTGTCGCTTGTGAAGCAACAAGACTACAACTCAATGGGATGAGCAGAGCGAATACGAAGCGGTTCATGAGAAGAGTTTACCGCGAGGTGCGAAGAGGGGCGTTAACTTTCGGAATCAGGCCAATACGCTCAAAAATCCCCACCAAGGTTCTTGTCTGACGGCGATCCCGTCCGACAGCACGGTGTAAAGGGTTGAGTCTTAGCTCCTATACGTTAGGGCATTGCTACGGTTGGCGCTGCATCATGCACAATCGATGCCGGAAACTGCGGCTCCCAAGGTTCATCGTGTAGAGACGGGGCTTGCCCGGTCTCCCTTGGCGAAGGGAGACGCGGCAAGCCACGTCTCTACGGAAAAATCTACTTGAACTCCAAAACCTCTTTTTCTTTCGCCTTGCTCATCTCTTCCATCTTCTTGATTTCGTCGTCGGTGAGCTTCTGGATTTCGTCGAGCGCGCGCTTCTCGTCGTCCTCGGCGATTTTCTTGTCTTTCATCGCCTTCTTGATGGCCTCGTTGCCGTCGCGGCGGACGTTGCGGATCGCGGTGCGGTGCTCTTCCAGGATACGGTGCAGGTGCTTGACCATGTCTTTGCGGCGCTCTTCGGTCAGCGACGGGATGGGCACGCGAATTAGCTTGCCATCGTTCATCGGGTTAAGGCCAAGATCGCCGCTGCGGATGGCCTTTTCGATCGCCCCCATCTGCGAGGGATGATGAACATCTTCGCCGGCACCTTGTTGGCTTTCAGATATTCTTCCAGATCGAACTGTGCCTGCGAGCTCTTGTTGTCGCCGACGCTCGGAATCCAGAACGCCAATTCGTTCGGCAGGATCGTATAGGCTTCCGTGAGGTCCTTCTGATCGTAGTAGGCGCGACCGTCGCCAGACCACATAACGAGTGCGGTGCACACGACGAGCGCCGGCGCCGCGATCCGTTTCAACAGCTCGCGTGCCGGACGCATCCAGATCAGCACCAGCGACAGCGCAAGCAGACAGCCTAAGACGATATTGACACCGGAGAGGAAGCTGTACGTGTAGGCGGCACCGAGAAAAGCCCTGTCGTCGGCCGCCATCTGCTGACCGGCAGTTTCGGCGAGCAAGGTGGCCTGCGGATTCCACAGCGCGGCCGCAATTCCGTAGATCGCAGCACCCAAACTCATGACAATTCGCATAAAAATGTTCATTGCCCCATCCTCGTGACCGGCCGTTTTTTGGCTCGTTCTGTTCAAGGTGCGGGCGACAAGGACACAATGA
>CAVPYG010000067.1:0-23730 GCA_963709835.1 uncultured Acidobacteriaceae bacterium | reverse complement strand
GCCCCGATCATTTGGCAGGAATCTTATAGCTACACGTGGGGCAAGTCAATCAGCGAAGAGGACTTGAAGGACTCCTTGAAAATCAGTTGTTGATCAATCGCGATTACACACAAAAATCCCCGGATCGGTGTCTGGTACCAGGTTGGGTGTTCGCAATCATGGCTGCCGATCGGAGGCAACCATGGGCCGCCTGCGCCTGCGGCGATTGTGGGCGTGGCTGCGTTCAGTGCTTCGCGGCTTTGTCTTCCCAGATGACCATCTGCTCGCGCGCGTCCTTGGCGTCCGGCGCGTCGGGAACGAGTTCGAGATAGTGCTTCATGCGGTCGGTCGCATCGGCATAGTCGTTCTGCTCGGCGTAAATGAGAGCCAAGTTAAACCAGCCTGGCGGCCACATCGGCTGAATTTCAAGCGCGCTCTCAAAGTGCGCGACGGCGTCCGCCATGTTCTTTTCTTTGATTGCATTCTCCGCCAGTATCCGGTGACGATCGGCTTCGGGGCTGAGCGGCGGCTTGACGGGATTTTCGCGCCAGGCCTGGGCGGCGGCGCGGAACGGGGTCAGCTCTTCGTTTCGCGAGGCGGCATACACGAGCCGATTGAAGGCATCGGCAAAGTCTTGCGCGGCGGTTTGATCCGTCCAATAAAAAACCTGTCCAGCGATCGGGGAGCGTCCCGGGTCGGGGACATAGCCGGCGGTATAGAGGGGGCTAGGAGAATACGACGTTTTGCCAACGATAACCCCGCCTTTAGGGTCGGATACGCCAAGGCGATACGCCTGGAGGTAATCCACGTCCGTCTTAAAACTTAGGGACACTCTGCCGTCTCTGCTGGCCTCGGGCACGCCGGGCAGCTTATCGGTGTACGGTGCGCTCAAATCAAGGCTAGCCGTGCTAACGCGGACGTCTGCCGCCTGCGAAAGCACGAAAGTCTCGCAGGCCTTGACCATAATAATTCGCGAGCAGTACTTCATCGCGCCGACATATCTTCTTTTTAGTGCCTCGATCAGCATAGCGCGCGCCCGCGGGATGGAAAGCGCCATCGCGTTGCCCGGCGGCGGATCGCCTTTTTTGACCGAAGGAGTGGCAATGGCGGTATTCTCAGCGGCGTGGAGCAAGGCGGCCGCCGCGATTACGAATCCAATCGCCAGGCCAAATCGTATGTTCTTAGCGTTCATTCTTCTCCTTTGTATGCTTGGCAGCCGGTTCACTGCTTGGCTTTGTCTTCCCAGATGACCATTTGCTCGCGCGCGTCCTTGGCGTCGGGAGCGTCGGGAGCCAGTTCCAGATAATGCCTCATGCGGCCGGTGGCATCGGAGTAGTTATTCTCCTCGGCATAAATCAACGCCAGATTGAACCATCCAGCGGGCCACATCGGTTGCGCTTGCAGCGCGCTCTCATAGTGCTCGATCGCAGACTCCAGGTCCTTCTCTTTGATCGCGTTTTCCCCGAGGATCCTTTCGCGGTCGGCTTCGGGGCTGAGCGGAGGCTTAGCGGGATTCTCGCGCCAGGCCTTGGCGGCCGCGCTGAAGGCTGCAAATACCTGCTCATCTTCATGGTGATGGGCGGCATAGACAAGCCGGTTGAAGGCGTCGGAGAAGGTTTGGGCTTCCGCTTCATCGGGCCAGTCGAAAACGTATCCGCCCAGACAGCGCGTCCTCCAATCCGGGTTCGAGGCATAGCAGGCGGTGTAGCAGAACGTTGGTCCGCAACGGAGGCGGGCCACGAGACGGCAGGGCTCGACGTAATCCTGAACATTTTTATAAACCACGGAGAATTTTCCGGGGTCGCGCGGTTGCGCAGCAATGGTGCTGATCTTAGCCGTGGACGGTGCGGTCAATCCAAAGCCGGCAGAGGAAAAATGGGGATCGGTCGCCTCTTCGACGATCACAGTGAGCGCCAAGCCGTGCTCCGTGCCTGCAAATCTTTTCTGAATGGCATCTTTCAGCGCGGCGCGCGCTTGAGAAACCGAGAGCGCCATGGCGTTGCCGGGTGGAGGATCGCCCTTCAGAAGGGAGGGTACGGCGATTGGCTCCTTCTTTTTAGCATGCAGTGAAATCATCGGCGCGATCAGCAGCATCACGGCCAGCGCGAACAGCACATTGTTTTTGCTCATTGCATTCTCCATGTCAGCTCTGCATCAGAACCGATATTCCGCTGCTTGCGTATATCTTGCCCACGCCGGATTGCGTCCTGCAAACAACAAACGTTCCCCGCATCCCGCCAGCTCAGTGTGCATTCCGATAGCAACTCGCCTCCGCATTCGTGCGGTCGATCAGCGCGCCCAGTTTGGATTTTGCTATTTCGAACTGCGCGTCATTCTGCTTCACTTGCCGCAATCGCATAAACCCGAGAACTCCAACCGTGCCGTCGTAAGTCAGGTCGATGGTCATGCTGGTTGCGTCCCACGTCTCGCCAATGAAGGTGGCATTGGCGGCAAGCTTTCCGGCAGTGGTTCCGATGACCGCGTAATTGGAAATCTGCTTTAAGCTTTCCGCGTTGTGCGCGGCAATCGACAACACTTGTTTCAGGCCGTCCAAAGTGGTCTCTTGATCTCCGCCCTTCATCTTGGTATAGGCATTGTTGTCTTTGAAGTTTTTGCAGGTCAGATGATGGTTATCGTCGAGGGTGCAGGGAAGTTCCATGTCGGTTAGCCAGATGCCAAAGTCGCGGCTGCGGTTGAATCCATCGACTTTTGATTTCCACTTAAACGTGCTTTCCCATTGGTCTTCCAGGGCTTTGTGTCGCTCGAGCAGCGGCTGAATCTGGTTGGTTTCCATATCATTCCATTGCTGGTTGAGAGCAGCCATGCGCTCGGGATCGGCCTTGCCGGCAACTGCCGCGTTGCGGGCCTCGACGATTTCCTGCCTGAGTGCGCCAGCCTCCTGGTCGGTGTTCTGAATGGCTTCGTGGAGCTCGACCTCGGCATCCTTAAGGCCTTCTTTGGTGGATTCGAACAAGCCATCCACGCCCTTGTCGATGGCCATCAGGCTTGCGTCCTGCGCCGCTTTGCGCATCTCTTTGAGCCATTCGTTGCGGTCCTCATTCGCGTCTTTTTGCGTTTCCAGTAACTTTTCCAGCGCGGCATGCTCGCGCTCCAGCTTGGTTTGCAACTGATCGAGCGAAGGGGCCGCGCCACTCGGCCCGGTGTGCATATAGCGGGCAAGGCATTGGTCCACGGTTTCGACATAACGCGGAGCGCTCGGCGGAGGCGTGGACAGGCTCGCCGGATTCGGCGATGGGCTGGGCCTTGCCGCCGCATAGGCAGTCGCGGTAGGCGGAGCCGACATTGTGGGTTGAGTTATCCTCGCAGGCGGAACTGTCAGGTTCGGCCTGGCAGCCGAGTTGGCGGTGCGATCGTGGTACACGGTCGCAGCCGACGGCGGAGTCTGCGACGGAACCGAAGTCGGCTGGCTGGAACTGGATAACGTAACCGGCTGGATCGCGCTCGGCCCCAGCGGCGTGTCGAAACCGGCGCGCGCTCCGGCCGAAGCGCTTTCCAGATCTGGCGCTGCGGCGGCGGACTGGGACGCGGCAGCTTGTTGTTGCAGTGATGCCATGGCCGACGGTTGCGTTGTGGCGCCAGGGTTCGGCTGACTGGCTGCGTTGTCGTTTTGCGCCGCGGTCATGATGCGTTGTTGGTCTTCCGGCGGAAGTTTGCTGAATTGTTCGGCCGCATCGGCGAGCTGCTGCGGAGTCATCTTGCTAGGATCTAAACCAGGGCCTGGCGTAGTGGCTTGGGCGGCGGGCCCGGCGCCATCTCCGGTCTTCAGCTGGAGGCCCGAGAATTGCGGACCCGAATCGTTGGCTGGCACGGGCGCGGGTATGCTGGCTGAATCGGCGGGCGCTCCGTAAGGCTGTTGGCTTGCGTTCGGCGCGGCGGGAACACTCGCGGGTTGCGCGGCGCTGGTATCACCGTCGCCAGTCTTCAGCGCCAGTTTTGAATTCGTCAGACCCGATCCCGGTCCCGGACCGCCCGTATAGATTCCCGGCAGTCCTGGAATTCCATAGGGCGTCGCGCCGTCGTTGAGATACATGCCGGGCAAACCTTTGACTCCGACATGGCCATCGGGACTGTCGCCAAGCTTCAGGCTCAGGCCAGGATTGTTGGCGCCCACTTGTTTCAGTTGAAGGTTAGGCAATCCGTTCAGCTTCAGCGTTGCCAACAGGCGGTTGTACATGGCGGCCAGCCGCCGCGCCTCTTCTTCCTGGTGCAGGCGCTCGGCTTCAGCCTGGCGGCGCTGCAGCTCTTCCAACATCTGTTGCTTCTGCAACTCCGCCTGCGGGTTTGAGTTCGAGCCGAACAGCCACCGGCCGAGCGCATAGCCGAGCTGATAGCCGGCTTGGTTGAGGTTGTTATACGCGGCAGAATTGGCGCCAGACGGATTGCTCCCGCCTCCGCCACCGCCCGTTGCCGGGCAGTTTCCGTGAACCGTAACCCACGAGCTACCGTTCCAGCACTGCGTGACTCCTGCAAACCCTCCTGCGACTTGCGACTGTGCTGCCGGGGCACCGATCAGCACCACGGCCCAGACGAGAAGAGGAACCACAAACAAAGCCTTTTTCATAATTGCCTCCCAACGATTGCCTCCCAACGATTGCCTCCAAGCGAAGAGCCACGGTTTGTCATCGTCTTACTTGGCCTTGGCTTGCCATACATAGATCTGGTCCTGGGCCTGGCGAGCGTCTGCCGCGTTCGGCGCCAGCTTCAAATACGCTTGCATGTCGGCGATGGCAACCTTGTATTGTTGTTGCTGTTCGCCTTCCAAAAATCCGCGGTTGAAATAGGCCTGGGCAAACCACGGGGCTACGCCGATTAGATTGCCGTAAGCTTCGATGGCCTTGGCATAGTCTCTCGCCTTGAAATAAGTCTCGGCGTGCACTTGGTATTGCCTTGCAAGCTCTGGCATGGCGGGCTTAGCCGCGAGCTTGGGATAGCTCCTGAACAAGCCGTCCGGAATCCTGACACTGCAAATGGCCGGACCATCTGGCGTGTACGGGGTACAGTACGAATTTGCCGTGTTCCACGCTTCGAAAGAGGCCGGCCAATCTGCTTTGGCCTCGGCCGCCTGGGCCGCTTCGATGGCTTTCGTCGTGGCCACTCGGCGCTTTTCCAGGTCGAACATTTCGAGCGAATGATCTCCGCTGAAACTGGCCTGCAAGCGTGGGTCTCGCAGAAGCAGTATCGCGGCATCCGCCTTGGCTTTATCGAGCTGGCCGAGCTTCCATTCCGCTATTCCGCGGAAAATGTACACAGATATGTCGGTGGTCCCTAAGGCTATCGCTTTATCGAAGCTGTCGATCGACTCTGCGTACCTGCCCAGCAAGAACAGTGGGTATCCGCGCCAGATATAGACAAGCACTCGCGCTGAATCGGGAAGCTGGTAGCGAGGTTTCAGGGCATCGTCCAACGCCGTCACCGCTTCCGCATAGCGTCCCAAGCCGTGCAAGGCGAGTCCGCGATAGGCGAGGCATGAGGCATTTTTGTGGTCCCGGGCAAGCACCGCTTCGGAATCCGCCAGCAGCTTGTCCCAGCTCTGCGCCTGAAGGTCTAGCGATGCGCGAAGCACGTACGGATTTACTTCCCGCTTGGGAGCCAGATCGACCGCGCGGTTGAGGTCGAGGATCGCCTGGTCCAGTTCGCCTTCCTGGTTGTACAAGGCGCCCCGCAAATGAAAGCACAGCCACGACCGCGTGTTGCGCTGGATGACAGCCGTCATCTTGGCGATGGCCCCGCTGGTGTCGGCCTTGAGCCCAGCATTGTAGGCGTCCGAGCAAGCTTGATCGTCGGCCGTGGTTGGCGCATTGATGGCGTGGAGGAAACCGGGAAAGCAAATCCACCAGCAAGCAATGAGGACAAACGGCAGGCGGACCAGGCCGGAACGGGGCCCAATCTTCGTTGGCGGGACTTCGTATCCTTCGTTCATTTGCTTCCTTTAGTCATTAGGTATCGAGACGCTCCTTTACCTGGCCTTCCTCAGTTCAGCCTCCCAAATAATCATCTGGTCGCGGGCCGATTGCGCATCCTGCGCATCGGGAACCAATTCGAGATAGGCACGCATGTGGCGCAGGGCTTCGGAGTAATACCCCAACTCGGCGCAGAGCAGCGCGGAATTGAAGTGACCTTCCGGCCACGTCGGGTCGATCTCCAGCCCGGCTTCGTATTCCTCGACGGCGGCGTCGAACTGCTTTTCATTGACCGCATGCTCAGCCAATAACCGGTGCCGCCGCACCTCTTCCGAAATGGGCGGCTTCACAGCGAGTGCTCGCCATGCGGCCGCTTGCTGCTGGAATGCGCCCCATGCGATGCCCTGGAATTCCTGGTCATCGCCCCGGGCCGCGGAGCGCAAGCGGTTGACCGCAGTCGCAAACGCCTGTGCCTCGCCAGGCGTTGGCCAAGCGATGGTTCCCAGAAGTTCGCTGGAATAGCCCACCGGGCCGTCCCAAGTTCGTGTCCCGAGCCCGTCGCCCATTTTCAGTCAACCAGTAACAGCACGGGTGCCTTCCGGTATCTACGCCGAGTACCCCGACGCTTCTCAAGTCGATTGCGCAAGCCATGGGCTCGGTCATATGGTCCCAGTAAGTCACATCGGCTTCACACGCAATGCGTCCGGCACTAACTTCTATGGTTTGTGTGCGCATGGCTACGTTGTATCCAGTTTTATCTCCGAATGCGTTGTGCCATGTCTCAACACTAGGGAGAACAGTCTTAAGCCCGGTAATAACCGCTCGGCGCGCCTGCCAGACGGTCATGGAGTTTGCCTCGGGCTCGGCGGTTTGCGCTTGATCTGGTTTATGCCTTGCCCACCGTTGCGCGGCAGAACGGCTAGTGACTCCCGCTATTACAACCAGCAAGATGGCAACGGCAGCGAACTTTCCAGGTACGCGAGTCATGCAAAAACTCCTTTTCGAATTGCGTTTGGATTCGGTCACGCCTCCGAATCACTTACTTCTCAACTGCCTTAATTTGTCGTTCCAGATCACCATCTGGTCGCGGGCGGATTGCGCATCGGGAGCATCGGGCGCCAACTCAAGATAGGCGCGCATGTACTCGACCGCTTCGGCGTAGAACGTCAACTCGGCAGCGATCACAGCGGCGTTAAAGCGGCCTTCGGGCCAAAGCGGATCAAACTCCACGCCCCTTTCGTAGTGATATAAGGCCTCCTCGGTTTTGCCCTCCTTGAAAGCGTTCTCAGCGAGCAATCGTTCTTCCCGAACCGCTTCCGGAACTGGAGGTTTCGGCGAAAGGGTGCTCCAAATCCCCGCCGCGTCCTCGAAATTGCGCAGGGCCATGATGTTGCGGTCGCCAGCGAGGTAACGCAGATGGTTGAGGGCGTTGGCCATGGATTCGGCGTTCGCCTGCGCATGCTGGTCGCGGGGATGCCACCACAGGTGGTCGAGGGGCTTGGGAAGGTCGTTCCCGGCCTCGTCCTTCACGCGGTACATTCCACCAAAACCGCGCTTGGGAAAGACCCGGGGAAGGGTCTTCAGATCCAGTTTGTACTGCTGGAAGTCCCCGTGCTTGGAGAATTTGGCGCTGAATTCGAAACTGTCAAAGTTGAAATTACAGTGGATGGGATCAATCACGATGGCTTCGGGATTGCTCTGGAGTCCGACTATCACCGCACTGAGTGACCGGCGCAGAGTCAACTGGGCACCGTTCTCTTCCCGTTCGCCAGCGGACTGTTCCGCCTGTGAGCTCCTGGCGAACCAGGCGGTCCACAACTGCTTGCGGTCCACAACGGTTACGCTGGCGTCGAGCTGCTGGCCGTTGCGTTCATAGCCGATGGTTACGGTTGAGCCGATGGCGTGCGCTTGGATCGCGCTCACAAACTCGGCGGCGTTCGCCGACCGCACGACCGTCCGCGGATGTGATGATGTCGCCAGCCTGAAGGCCGGCTTGGGCGGCGGGACCGCCTTCAATCACACCGTCGACCACAATTTTTGTCACGCGTTCCGGCGGCTGATTTCCGGTCTGGAATTGCATGCCAATGGACCCGATCGGCGGACCGGCCGTAGGCGGATTGGCTGGCTGCGCCGGCGCGACGCTACCGGCAGACTGGCTCTGAGGCCCGCCGGCCGCGAGATATGCGGAAAGAAGAACAACAACGGCTGTGAACACCACTCTGCGAACCATCCGTTCGCTCCTTCAACCAGAGTTCATGGCGCCCGCCACAATAGCGCTTTGCTCAGCAGCAATCCCGTGTTCCGGAGGACTGCATGAGCATGGAACTTTACGTTTTCGATCGGAAATGGAACCTCCGACCGGCTTGCCTATTGGCAGCCGCCGTTTCGCGCGTCCGCCAGACAGTGCTCGGCCCCGTCAGCAACCGAGTCGCTTCTGTATCGTCGATCCCTAAGAAAGGAGGGTCAACGGTACTTCCGTAATCGGCCCAGACAGCTCAGGAAACGCCTCGTTATCAAGAGAAGCTGGCAGCGAGAACGAACTTGCGGGGGAGTTGGCAACTCCGGACTACAGAGCATTTTTCTTGCTTGGAATTGACACGCCAGAGGCCACTCCTTCAGGTTTTCGAGGAGTCGCAAAAAACGGGGGCATTATTCCCGAGTCGCCCGTGATCCGGCCGCTATGGGCATCGAGGGCGAAAGTCGCTTGCCAAAGAAACTGGGCCTTAGATTTCGAACGTGATTAAGGCCGCGCTCGCTGCCGGAAGCTCGATGGCCGCGACTCCGTTCTCCACTGACAGTGTTTCTTCCCGCGTGGCCGACCACGCGCCGCCCGCGCCCACCGGCGCCCCTCCGAAGGTAGTGTCAGTTGTGTCGTCCACGCGCGGCGCATGCAGACGAAGGGCAGTCACGCGCTGTGCGCGTTGTCCTGCATCAATGGTCAGGCGAACGCCACGATCCAGGCCCTTATTGAAAGCCGCCACTTTGATTGCTCCGGTGTTGCCGCGGAGGGCATACGCCGTCAGCAGCGTCGCCGGTTCCAACGGTTCGAGTTTGCTCTCGACCAGTTGCCCCGCTCCGGCCTGTGCAAATAACAACATGCCGTAATAGATCGGCCGCGCCAGAAATCCATCGGCCACCGTTCCGGCGATCGGGGTGTACCAGCCATAACCGCCCCCGTGAAAGTTGATCCCTGTGCCTCCCTCGGACGCCAGCTGATACATGAGATCCCCACCCCAGAGCGCGGAGGCAAAAGTATCGCTGACTCCCGGCTTGCCGCCTTGGTAGCAGGAGTTCGTTTCCGCCAGCCGGAAGGGCAAGCCAGACTCCTGCATCGTCTCTTTCATTCCTTCAAACTCGGCTTGCAGCTTGGGATTCGGCCGGAGCAGCCGTTCAATCGTCATCGAGGGATCGGTCGGCGGACCCTCCGCATAATAGTGCTGCGAAAGGAACGCCGCCTCACGCTTGAATTGTTTGGCAAACGGTACGAGCCACTCGTTGTTGTAGGCCGTATCGGGCCCGGCAAACGGCGCCGAAGGAACGCGCGCCCGGATCGTCTGGTAGAAGTGCTGCCATTCGCCGGCAAATTGCGCGAAATCATAATCCGAATTGCGAATCCCGTTGCGATAGAAAAGATCGGGCTCGTTGCACAGTTGAAATGCCACCAGCTTTGAACCGGCCGCGTCCATCACATAGGCTGCCTCATCGGCTGCGTCTTCAGCTGTGCCCGTACCCATATTCAAACCATAGATCAGCTTCCAGCCGCAGGCGTCGAGAAACTCCCGGAGATGGCGGATGGCGAGCGGCGTAATATTCACCGGCGCAGGCGCTTTGTGCCCAGTATCTGGACCGACCGCCAGCCCAAACGCAATGGGATTCGCCTTGTCTCCCGTGCGCATGCTCTCAATATTCTGCACGTTATTCTGCACGTTCGCCAGTCTTGCGGGGTCCGGAGTCCAGTAGCAATACTCGCTGGTGTTGCCGCCGATCCGCAAAACGCCCGACGTCCCCAGCCTCCGCATAAAGCCGGCCAGATCCGAATTGTCCCCGGAAAAGAAATGCGGATTCCCGAGTTGCGCCGATTCATAGCTCAGCCCGGTGAAATCTTCTCCGATCTTATTGCCGAGCCGGTCGGTACGAAGAGTCAGCCGGACGGAAGCGGCCGGGTTGGTCACGCCAAAGGCGAGTGGTTGGTGAAAAGCAGCCGCAGAGGCCGCGGCAGAGAGGCGAATAAAATCCCGACGATTCATAACACTGGATTCCATCACATTTTGCTCTTCGGCGGCAACGTAAATGAACGGGGCGGCAAGCGAATTCCTGAGGAGTGGCCACCAACCCGGAAAGCGCCGGGATAACTGGAAGAGATTTCAAACTACTTATTCACTGTCGCCAATATCAAGTAGCCGGTCACTCTCGCGCCCATTGCGCCGCGTCCGAAGCCGCGCAAAACCCATTGGCTCATCTTCTCTATTTCCGAATAAGAAGCGCCGCCCATTCCTTAGCGTCCGGCGGGGCGGGAGAGACCCAGGACGGCGCCGCGGCATCGGGCCCCGGGATGCGTTCACCGGTCAGCGGACTGAACCAGGTAAAAGAATATGTGCCCGGCTGAAGCTGGAGCGTAAAACGGCCCCCTTGCGGGAGATAAACCGCATAAACACGGCCGGGATCGGCGAGACAGTAGTTCCCGTGGTCGATGAGTTCGTCGTGCGGGTTGGTCTTCCACCAATCGAAGCTGGTCATGAAATCGACCATGTGGCCAATGCCAACGAACATGGTCATGGAGTCGTCGCCACGGCCATTCATCCAACCGCCGCCAGAGTCGGGCCAAACGTTCGTCCCGCGACGGGCGGACTCGCCGGCCGTTTGATAGCCTCCAGCCATTACGATGTCCCAGACCACGCGGCGCAGAGCGTCAGCCGATTCCTGATTCGGAATGCCCCAGAGGGGGTAGTGGTCCTCGTATCCATATTCCTCGTTGGTCTGAGGGATCATGCGGCCGGTCTGCTCCTGGAATTTACGCGATTGCAGCATGAGCGCGTGCTGGTTGCGGGACCACTCCTGATAGGAGGTGAAACCAAACCACGAGGACGCGCGATCCTGGTGCACGGACTTACCGTCGATCACCACGTCAACGGGATGGCTGGTGGCGAGGTGGTGGTAAGGGTCGAGTTGAACCAGGAACGTGCCGGTGTCATGGGTCCAGGCGTCGTCACGGAAACGGTCGAGGTCGTCGCCCAGGTCCCAGGTAATGTTGGAGAATGCGGCGAAGCGCGCGACCGCATAGCGCAGGAAGCGGCGCTCGTCCTCGCTGCCCGCGACGGGATGGATGCGCGAGTCATTCATGTCCAGCACGATAGATATGATCACGTCGCGGTCGCGGGCAAAGCGAAGCATGGCCTCGAAGCGTTGCCAGTGAGTAAGGTTGAAACGCGAGTAGTCGAACTCCGGATGCAGGAAGTCGTGGGCATCCTTGGCGGGCCAGGCGGCAAGATCCATCGTAAGATTCTCGCCCTGCATGACCGGTTCACCATAGTAAACGTTGGTGCGGCCGGCAAGCGTGACCCTTAGGCGGTTTACTTTGAGGCGATGCAGCCGTTCGACCGAGTAGCGCACGATGCGATCGTCGCTCCAGCCCAAAAGCCAATAGGCAGTGGTGCCGTTGAAGAAATAGTGTTCACCGGTCCCCTCCCAGATGAAATGCCACGGGTACTGCGGGTCAACGCGCAGGGGCCCACGGCGGTGAGAGGCCGCAGCTTGGAACGCGCCTTGGAACACCTTGGAGAAAGCGCCTTGGGTATAAGTAAGCGCGAAACTGTAGGCTCCCGCGGTTGGGGGCATGAACCGGATGCGGAAAACCGAGCCATCGGGTGAGTCGCAGAAACCGGAGACGTGCCAGGACTGGCCGGTAGCAGGCAGAAGAAAGTCGCCTTCCAGGGAAGCATCAAGAAACGGGTTAGGCGCGTCGGGCGAAGAGACTGAGGCGGTGAGCTCGAGAACGTCGTAAGCCTCCACGGTGGAAGGAGGCGCGGAAACAGATACATCGCGTGGCGCGGCGGCGAGAGAAACGGGAAACAAAATAAAAGTGAGAACCAAAGGAAACAGCACAAGGAGGGTTTTCATCGGGAATTTCCTTTTTGACTTCAAGAACGTCCGACTTGGACCGCCGGACAGTCGAGATTGAGGCCTTGCTTACAGCTTCTCGAGCACCAACTTAAGGTAGTCCCAGAAACTCTTCACCGACGAGATCTCCACGCGTTCGTTCGGACTGTGCGGATCCACGATCGTCGGCCCGAAAGAAATCATCTCCATGCCGGGGTACTTCTCGCCAATGACGCCGCACTCCAAGCCAGCATGCATGGCGATTAGCTTGGCGGGTTCACCGAACAGTTGCTTGTGCACCGCCTGGAGCTTGCGCACGATTTCGCTGTTCGGTTCCGGCTTCCAGCCCGGATATTTGCCTGTGTACTCCACTTCGAAGCCCGCCAGGCGGCACACCGTCGCAACCAGGCGGGCAGCCGCCATCATGCTGCTCTCGATCGCGCTGCGCTGACTGGTGACAATCTCCACCACGTCGCCGTTCGTGGTAACCGTCGCCAGGTTGGTAGACGTCTGGACCAAACCAGCAACATCCGGGCTCATTGCCAGAACGCCGTGGTGCAAGCTCGCCAGTAGCGCCACCGCTTGTTTCGCATCAGTGGCATCCAGCGCATGTGACGGGCGTTCGGCTTTCTCGACCGTGATCTGCAGTCCGGAATCGAATCCACCCAAATCAGCTTTGTATCCAGCTTCGGCCGCGGCGACAAGCGATTTCAGTTCACTCTCTCGAGACGGGTCTAGCAATACCAGTGCCGCAGCTTTCGCGCGGAATCGCATTCTGCGCGCTTCCACCATTGATCGCGGCGATTTCGATCGGCAGGCGCTCCAGCAAGACCTGAAGGACCCCACCCATGATCCGCAGGGCGTTGCCGCGGCCTTGGTGGATATCGACGCCGGAATGGCCACCTTTCAGGCCAGAAACCTTGATGCGCCAGGCCGATCCCGCGCCAGCGGCGTGAAGGCCAACCTTGCGTCGAGCCGTTGTCTTGATGCCGCCCGAGCAGCCGATACACAGCGTACCCGTATCTTCGTTGTCGAGGTTTAGATAATACTTGGACTTCAGCACGCCACCAGGGAACTCCGAAGCGCCCGTAAGCCCGGTCTCCTCGTCGATGGTGAAGGCGAACTCCAGCGGCCCGTGGGCAATGTCATTGCTCTCCATCACGGCCAGTGATGCAGCCACCCCGATTCCGTTGTCGGCACCCAGGGTCGTGCCATCCGCCTTCAGCCAGTCCCCATCTCTTATCACTTTGATCGGATCGGTATCGAAGTTATGAGAGGTCCCCTCATTCTTTTCACACACCATGTCGAGGTGGCCCTGGAGGAGGGCCATGGGCGCTCCCTCGCGTCCCCGACGCGCAGGTTTCCGGACCACGAGATTGCCGGCGTCGTCCTGCCGGGATTCCAAGCCCAGCTTGGCAGCCAGCGTGCGAATGTAGTCTCGTGCCGCGGCTTCCTTGGTAGAGGCGCGAGGAATAGCCGCCAGTTTATCAAAGTGCTTCCACAACGCTTCAGGTTCCAGGTTCGCCAGTGCAGGGTTCACGGCACGCTCCATAGGATCGACAGCTACCAGCTATGGTACAGCGCAGATGTAAATTTTGGCACGTGCTCGGTTGGCGCGCTGCCGGGAGAAGCCTTGCTCCGACCAGGAAGTGGCCGGCGTGCGGAGAGCTACAGAATCCTTCGGCGATCTGTCGAAAGTGGGAGCCTGACAGTTACTCTAGCAAATTGTCGGCAGGCAGGAAGTGCGAGCGATCACAAAGAAATTGTGATGATTTTCGTTGTGTGCTATGTTGTCCGTTCGCATCTGGCGAATGAGGAAAAGCATGAGTATGGAGTCCATCACCCAACAGGTCAAGGAAGAGATTTCAAAGTTGACTCAGGTGCTGCGCTTGCTCGAAGGCACAGGAGTGAAACAGACAAGGGCGCAATTGCAGGCAAATTCACCACGGCGTAACGTGTCTGCCTCGGCTCGCAAGCGGATGAGCCTCGCGCAGAAAGCGCGATGGGCAAAGAGAGCCGCGAATGTCAAGGCGGGCACGGCGAAGCCCAAGCGCAAGATGTCAGCGGCAGGCAGAGAGAGAATCGCGGCGGCCCAGCGGGCGAGGTGGGCGAACGTGAAGGCGCAGCAGAAGAAGGGCTAGCTCGTGCATCTTTGTGCCGAACGACTAATCAATCTGCTTTTGGCGGTCCAGTAACGGGGCTAGCAATCTCCACACATCTGCTCGATTGTGTGACGCAGAGCCATCGGATTGCTGCGCGACGATGAGGTGGCGCGACTGGTAGCGTCGCTGGCAAGTTCTGCTTCGTACAGCGTTGACAGCAAGGCGCTCTGCCTCCTGAGGGATGCCGTGAACCCAATGCTCCATCCGATTCGAACACCCTGGAGCAGCGTTCATTTGCCCAGATGCTTTTTCAGGAATTCCAGCGACCGATCCCGCGCCTGTTTCGCAGCCGAGGCATTGTAGCTCGCCCGATCATTGCAGTTGAACCCGTGGTCCGCTTCGTACCAGAAAATCTTCACCTCAGGATGAGCCGCCTGCACCCGGTCTATGCCTTCCCTCGGAATATGCTTGTCCAGCGATCCAAAATGCAGCATCACGGGGCAGATGGGATTCTCCTGAGCAAACTGCTCGATGCGCCCGCCGTAATAGCCCACGGCAGCATCGGTGCCTAAGCGCGTGGCGGCGAGCCAAGCCATGGTTCCGCCAAAACAGTACCCGATAACCCCGCACTTCTTCGCCCGTTTCCGCAAGTGCTCCAAGGCAGCCGCGACATCCTTTACAGCGTCTGCGGGATTGCTCTGCCTCGCCATTGCGATCCCTTTCTGTAAGTCTGCGGCGTCATAGCCCAGTTCTACGTTCCGCTGAATCCGATCAAAGAGCGCTGGGGCAACGGCGAGAAAGCCGTCCCGGGAATAGCCGTCAACCACCGAGCGAATGTGACGATTAACCCCAAACGCCTCCTGAATGACCACCAGCCCAGCAACGGCTTCGCCGCTTGGCTGCGACACGTATGCGTCGAGTTCGTGACCATCGCTTGCCTGTAGCCTGACTGTCTCGCTCATGCGGCGTCTCCTGAACATATTTTAGAACGATTCATTCGCTCCCTCACGGCGGGCGAATCGTAATACTCTTCCTGACGACACCCACTTGACCCGCCACCGTGCCTCGTTCCCGGTGAACACGAAATTTTGATTTTCCTATACCTCGAGAGAGCGGGACGGGTTAACATTGCGAACAGAAAGAGGCGGCAGGTGGATCTATTTGAAGAAATTGTAAGGATGCGTCGGGCGGGGCAGCGGGGGGCTCTGGCTACAATTGTTTACACGAACGGCTCTATCCCCGGCTATGAGAGCTCGCGAATGCTGGTCCGCGAAGACGGCTCGATTGAGGGAGCGGTTGTAGCCATCGCCATTTTTGACGCCACCGGCGCGCGCCTCCGGCAACTGCCCATGACCCCGGCGCACCTCACAGCCGCCTTGCTCCAGGGCTGATGGGATTGGACTCGAGCACTGCGCGACCCTCCGCTGCCGAGAAGTCTGCGCCGAGCGGCATCGTTTCCCCGGCATGGAAGAGCTGCGAGAGAATCGGCTATGTAACTCTCAAATTTTGCACACGCAGACCTCCGGTTCGTTTACAGTATCCAGGTTGAATCAGAGCCGCGGCAAATCACTGCAACATGCGGACAGCAGCCGAGGGAGACTTGGCTTCTGTGAGTTGCGGCTGGGGAGGCGACAGTGAAGAATCAGTTTCGGTCTCGCAGCTTTTTAGAGGGCTCGGTTTCGCGACGTAAGTTCTTAGGGCAAACCGCGGCAGCGGCGATTGGTGTTTCGATCGTTCCGCGCCGGGTGTTGGGCGGCCCGGGCTATGTTGCGCCCAGCGACAAGGTCAATATTGCTTTCATCGGCGTCGGTGCGCAGGGTTTACGCGTCATGCTTCATTTTTTGCGGGAGCCCGACGTGCAAGGTGTGGCTGTCTGCGATCCCAATAAATCCAGCGCGAACCATCCGCAATGGGACACCCATGAGTTCTGCAATTCCGTCCGCAAATTGCTGGGCGTCGGACAGCGGCTGGGATTGGCTCAGCCCCGACCAACCGATTCAGTTGACGCATTCCCTCGCGCGTCACCAGCGGCGTTGCCGGCCGCGAACCTTGCCAGAAAATCGTGGACGGCTATTACGCGCACCGCAGCAGCGCTCCGGCCAATATCGCGGCTGTGCGGCCTACAGCGATTTCCGCGAGTTGCTGGAGAAGCAGAAAGACCTCGACGCGGTTGTGGTGTGTACCACCGACAACCTGCATGCGGCTGTATCCGCTGCGGCGATGAAGAAGCGCAAACATGTCTTTTGCCAGAAGCCTCTGACGCACACCATCTATGAGGCGCGGCGCATCGCCGAAATCGCTCGCGAAACGGGCGTGGCCACTCAGATCGCAGTTGCCAACCAGGCATCCGAATCCACTCGCCTGCTATGCGAATGGATTTGGGACGGCGCCATCGGGCCGGTGCGGGAGGTCATGAACTGGTCGAGCCGTCCCTTCTGGGCGCAAGGAATCGATCGCCCGAAGGAAACTCGAAGCGGTGCCCGAAGGTCTGGATTGGGACCTCTGGCTCGGTCCGGCGCCGGCACGGCCTTTCAACCACGCTTACCTGCCCTTTGTCTGGCGCGGGTGGAGCGACTTCGGTTGTGGCGCGCTGGGCGATATGGGTTCCTACAGTTTCGACACGATTTTTCGCGTTTTGAAGTTGGAAGCGCCGGCGAGTGTGGAAGCGAGTTCCACCGACCGCTACGATGAGACCTACCCAGCTCGCCTCGATCGTCCGCTACAACTTCGCCGCCCGCGGCGACATGCCGCCGGTGAAATTCACCTGGTATGACGGAGGCCTGAAGCCGGCGCGGCCGGAAGAACTTGAAGATAACCGTCCGCTAAAGGGCGAAGGCGAAGAAGGCGATGAAGGGCTCCTGTTCGTCGGAGACCGCGGCAAAATTCTCTGCGCATTCAATGGAGGCTCTCCAAAGCTTATTCCCCAGACAAAGATGGACGCCTACAAACAGCCGCCCCAGACGCTGCCCAGGTCGCCAGGCAACGAACGGGAATGGCTCGACGCCTGCAAGGGAGGCAAGGTGAAGCCCGGCGGGAATTTCGAATTTTCGGGCCTCGTCACCGAGACCTTGCTCCTGGGAAATGTCGCGACTCGCGTGGGGCAGAAACTCAATTGGGACCGTGCCAACCTGAGCGTTAACTCCGATGCCGGGCAGAAGTACGTCCGGCCGGAACGGCGAAGCGGATGGGAACTCTAGCGAACAGGCGGCTCAAGTTCAGCCATACCCACTTCGCCTGACACAACGATACGAGAGGGGACGGGTCTATAATGCGTTCGCCCGCTATTAGGGGCGATGAGACTGTTCGCCTAGCGACGGAGGAGGCGTCAATGTCTGTGATTTCGCGAAGGGATTTTCTTAAAGATGCGGCAACGTGCGCCGCCGCTGCTGGCTTTCTTTCCACCGGAGCGCTGGAGCTTCGCGGTAATCCGCTTGGCCTGCCCATTGGATGCCAGACCTGGCCGGTCAGGAAAATGATCGCCCAGGACTTTCCCGGCACGATCAAACAGCTGGCCACGGCCGGGTTTCAGGCGATTGAGCTGTGCTCGCCGGTAGGTTACGCCGATGACGGCTTCGCAGGCCTCTGCAGGTACAAGGGAGCGGAACTCAGAAAGATTCTGGACGATGCCGGCCTTAGTTGCGTGAGTTCTCACTTCGGCATTGAGGAACTTCGGAAGGATCAGGAGCGCGCCATCGCCTGGGCGACAGACGTTGGCTTGACCCAGATGATAGTCCCGAGCCTCGACGGGCCCGAGAAACCGGCGCTGGACGACGTGAAGCGAGCGGCCGAGGAATACAACAAAATGGGCGAGAAATCGGCCAAGGCTGGCATCCAGCAAGGACTTCACAATGAAGACTTTGAGCTCTCGATGGTGGACGGAAAGCGGACCTATGACGTGTTATTGGAGCTTCTCGATCCGAAGCTGGTGAAGTTCCAGTTCCAGGTCTCCACCATCGGCCGGGGCTACGACGCCGCTGAGTATTTCACGAAATACCCTGGGCGCTTCATTTCCATGCACGTACAAGGCTGGTCGGTCGAAGCAAGGAAAGTGATGCCGGTGGGACAGGACTCCTTGGATTGGAAGAAGATCTTTAGCTCGGCGAAGACGGGCGGCATAAAGAATTACTTCGTCGAAATGAACCTGGAAATGATGAAAGCCAGCGTCCCCTATCTTCAGAATCTTCAGGTGTGATGGGCCTGTTTGGTGAGTCGGGGAGGCTCCCCAAATGCGAGCACGCGTCATTAGTTCCGGCTCTGCTGGCGTTGCTTGGGGTTTCTGTGGAGACCGCCGTCATTCTCGTCTCCTATATCAACAAGTTGCGACAGGAGGGAATGGGCATACGCGCCACCACGCGGGAGGTACCGCTTAGTGTGCACCTTCTTGTGTACCATGCCTTTTCAGCAACTGATGGTCAACTGCTGAAGGGAATGGCGGGGACGACGAGACTCGAACTCGCGACCTCTGCCGTGACAGTCCAGCCTGGATAGGTTGTTCAACGACTTACAAACGCGCGGGGACTGCCAAAGTACGCGGAAGTCGTGCAAGACATCGCACCCTGTGGGTTGGATTGTGGGTTGGGATTTGCCTACGGCGCTGGCCACTCTGTCCTAGTTTGTGCATTGTTCTACGTCAGGTGGAAATGCACAGTTTTGGACCGGAAGAGCTTCCGATTTCCCGCGATCTGGGAGTGACTCGTTGACCGCGCGGCTGACTTCCCAGAAGCCGACTTCTGGACAGCGAGCGCGTACTATTTCAGTTGAGTAAACTGCACGGATAACCGATTCGTAGACCCATCGCGGCCAGCCGGTTCCACTTGGTTGTCAGAGTGAAGAATGAAGTAGTCACAGAGCAGCGCTTGCTTGTGAGGATTCCTGCCCCGTGACGTTGGTCACGTTTATCTGTGATCAGAGTCATAGCGAAAACAATCAACGGAATTCAAGATTACGCCTCAGTTGTACCTATCCTTGGTGTTGCACGGACCCCGGTTGTAGTTATCAGAGCTAAAGAGCCTAGAAACGGGAGAGCTATATGGCCCGGATATTCAGGCGCGCATCCGCGCATTCTGGTGTGACCAGCCGAGACCAAGACCGCGCCAGCCTGGTGAGAGTAATCGTGTACCGGCTGCGAGAATTGGGTAGCCATGCGGCTGATTGCTCGTGCGATCTGCTGCTCTTGCTCGGCATCCTGCTCGCCGCAGTAGCGAGCACTTCCTTGTGCTACGGGCAGACGGTCACTGGTGCTACCTCTCCCCCTGCGTCGGCGTCTGCGCCCGCCGCGTCGGCCGCAACTTCGCAACCGGGCACGCCGGCGGCGGCGCCTCCGTGTGTGTTGACCGCGGCGGCGACACCTGCGCTTGCGGCGCCGACCAGTCCTGTAGCGACGGCCCCGGCGGGAGCGCCGGCAGGTGCCGCCGCGCAGGCTGCTGCTTCCCCAGCCCCCACGTCGAGCGCGCCGGTGACGATATCGATTTCCACCGCTCCCACGGCGACCGTAACTGGCGGAAGCCCGGCGCCCTCCGGGTCCAAAACTCCTCTCACTGACGTTCGTGTCGAACGTGGAGAACCTGGCGGGCGGCGCTAACAACGCCTCGGACATCGTTACCGCGCTCTCCGGCAATCTGCCTCCACAGGTCATCAGCGTTACGGCCGTAAACCGACACCCAGTTGGTGTTCGTACTGGACGTTTCGGCAAAGGACGGTAAGAAGCCCGATCTCACGTCCGCATTGACTACCATCAAGAGCGCCGTGGCCAGTCTCGTCGCCTTCAAGGCTTCCCCCGCCAGTTCGTCGCCTGTCAAACGGGCTGAGGCGTGGGTGGTGAAGCTAAACAAGGGCAATAACGCCGCCGATATCGCGGCGGCGTTGACAGGCTTCCCTCAGGTCCTCTCGGCAACCGCCCTCGCCGATACGCGACTGGTGTTGATCGTGGATGTGAGCCCGCTGAACGGCGAAAAGATTCCGGCGGACGCCAAGGCTCCGAGCGCCAGAATTAAGGACCTGAAAGATCGCATCAGTTCGGCGGTTGAGAATATGGAAGCGTTCAAGACTCCTTACGCGGTCCTGCCCTTTGCCGTGCCGCTGGGAGACAACGGCAATGCTCCGGACATCGCCTCGAAGCTGGCCGGCGCTATTCCGGGAGTCAATACCATCATCCCCATCGGAAATTCGAAGCTGCTTTTTATGCTGGATGAAACCCCCGACCCGAAAGTCCCGAGCAAACCCCGTGATGTTAAGGCTCTGGAGGGCCGGATCACTGAAATCGTACATGCGATGGCGTTGCCGTACCCCAAACTTTATCTGGTTCCTTTTCCGCTTGGTACCGGAAAGAATTGCGATGTCGCCAACGCACTGGTTAACAAGATCCCCGGAGTGCTAAGCATTGCACCGGTGGGCACCACGCGCCTCGCCTTCACCATCGATAAGAATGCCGACAACCAGGATCTCCACAAAACCATTAACAGCTACGTGAAAGCGCTGGCAGAGCCTGTTGCCGCCCCTGCGCCCAACACCAAGACTTATTCAGAACGCCTTTACTATGACCACGACCCAGTAGCGCTGGCCGCCCTGATTAGCAAAGCCTACGCTGAGGTCACTGCGCAGGCGATCGTTCCCGATAAAATCGTGCTTTCGGAAACGGTTCCCGATCTTGAACCTGACCAGGACGAGAAGGACGTTGCTCCCGGCCAAAAGCCCGACTCCATGAAAAGAAGTTACCCCCCACGGCCAGAAGCGAGACCCCATTCAAAGCGCGCGGCGGACCATCTCCAAGATCGATCAACCCGAGCCTCAGCTATCCCTCGAGACTTGGAGCCTTCAGTACAGTGCCACCAAGCAAGAAGAAGTAGAAAAGTTCAGCCGGAAGGTTGACGAGGTCGCCCAAGACTACAATGGCCGGCTCGCGCGATCCAGGGCCAAAGGGTGGAAGTATCTCGTGGATAACATCGAGAAAGACGGATTCCTCGACCACGACTTCAGCGATTACCTCACCGACATTTCTGTCGTCGCCCCCGCCGATGTTTTCGGTCAAGAGAGCTTCCAGCGCATCGACGGCCTCACGTCCAAACTAGAGCCCGACTACGCCCTCGGATACCCAACGCTGTTCAAGCCCTTGGAGCCGAATCTGGTTTACATGCTGGTGGCCTTAGCGGCCAGTAACCAGCCTAGAGTACACGCTGACGCCGTGATAAACGCCATTGAGAACCCCGATTCACTACCGGATTCTCCGCTCGCCGACACGCCGGACAACCACACCTGCCAGTGTCGCGACCGCCAACGATACGCGCATTTCATGGGGCTCCAGCTCGAGTGCGTACGTGACGTTCTCCACAATCAACTGTTTGCCTCAACTACCGGCCAGCCGAGCACCAGCGCATTCGGTCTTTTTCGCGCGGCCATTGCAAACTTCCTCTTTCAGTACAAGATGATGGTTGATTACCCGGACGACTTTCAGCCTTTTCTGAGCTCGAAGGCAGCAGCCGATCTTGACGCCCAACTGAGTCCGATCGTGGACGCCTTCGAGAGCGACCTGGAGATCTTCCAGCAGAACATCCGAGACAAGATCGAGTGCAATGGATCCAGCGCTGCAAAGCAGAAACCATCACCGGCAGTAGATCGAAGCTGCCGTCCGGTGTTCCAGGACAAGAACACCACCTACGCTTCGAGCGGGATAGTTTCCGTGAAGGTGGTGGCGGGAAACCCGACCAATGTTCAGACCACAACGCAGAACTACTTTGACGCTACTCCGCCGGCCACGCTCGGGGACTTCGCGGCAGCTATCCGCTCCATCGGCTCGCCCTCAGCCAGCGGAGCCGCGCCCGCCTTGCCCAAGTTCCTCACCAGCAATATGTCCGTGAACGAGGCCGTGGGAGCGCTGGCCGCGATTCAGACCCTCACGCGGACTCCTGTGACTGCGAAGATCGGAAAGGGACTCACACTGAGCGCGACTGCCTACAGCCTAAGCGGGGCTGCGGGCGCGGAAATGGATCTCACGGTGGAAAGCAACGAGAACGGCGCCGGACTGGTGACGGCGACTACTCAAAGCAATCTCCAGTCACAAAGCCTTGCCAACGACGATCTAATGTCAAGAGTCTCCGATCACAAAGTCACCACACGCGTCCGGGTGGATTCCCTCAATCTTTTCAAGCTGTCCACCATGGAGTCGGAGTTGGCCGAGGCCAGAAGCCTTGGAAGCCGTTGGACCCTTGGTTTGAGATACCGGTGCTGGCCGAGGTGGTGAAGAAGCCTCGCCGGCCTCAGCTTACCTACCATCGCAGCTTCGTCTTTATCAATGCCCTGTTGGTTCCTACCGCCTCCGATCTTGGCAGCGGCCTTCCGGTGAAGCCCGATTGTCTCAGTATGGGGGAAAAAGGTTGCGAGAAGTCGGCGCGGAGTCTCAGTGAGTTCGCTCCTAACTATGGCCAGGCCCTGTTCGATTTCAACGATCATATGGTCAGGGCCTTCGCCAGTGAATACATTGACAACAACGGCGTCGTGACGAAGCCAATCAAGACCACGAATTAACACTGTCGAAGCACGCCGCGGGGACAGGCCTTGGGAGGCACTATGGCGGTCTCGATTAATCCAGATGATAATCAGGTTCCGTTTACGGAGGTTGGTCAGAAGGAAGCCGAAGAAATTGAGCTGAGCCGCCACCGCCGGCTGGCTTGGCAGGTCATCCAAGAGATTACATCGCAGCACGACGCCGATTCCGTGGCCGGTCGACTTGCGGAACGACTGCAGCACACAAATCTAGAACCGCACAAGGAACCAGAGCAGGCGCTCGCCGAGGCCTTTGACGCCGATGAGAAGCTCTTTAACGAGTGCGCCAAGGAAATGAATTGGCTTCAGCAGGATAGCGTCGGCCTAGCCCTTTCCGGGGGCGGCATCCGCAGCGCCACCTTCAACCTCGGCGTGTTGCAGGCGCTCGCCAAGCTAGGCGGCCTGCCGCGCATCGATTACCTTTCCACCGTCTCGGGAGGTGGCTACATCGGCTCCTGGCTGGCCGCATGGCTCAAGCGAAGCTCGCTTGGCGAGGTGATGCGGGGCCTGCATCCGGATTGGGGAAAGCACGCCAGCAATAGAGCCTCCCCCGAGATTGAGTTCCTGCGCGACTACAGTAACTACCTCACACCGCGGGTGGGCCTGCTGACGGCGGACACCTGGACCGCAGTGGCCATCTTCACCCGCAATTTGCTGCTGAACCTCATGATCGTGGTATCGGCGACCATCGGCCTGCTCTTGCTCCCTTACTGGCTGGCTTGCATGTCGGACTTCCTGCATTCGTCCGGTGCGATCATTGGCGGACTAGCTTTGTTGACTATTGCCCTCCTGCTGTTTTTCGTGCGCTTCCTACCCGTCGCCCTAGACGCCGAAACCCCACCGACTTCGGGGCATGGAACGATTGTGGCGTTGTGCGCTTGCTGGCTGTTGGGAGTCTATCTGGCCGTGTGCTGGGCTGGCGGAAACCCCACCACCCTAGCTTGGACGCGCCCGGGCATACTGTGGCCGACGGCGATCCCGGTCGGCGCCTGGCTGGTGGTGGGCATTGTGCTTTGGATCGTGCGCTACGGAGAAAGTGGTGGGTTGAGCCCCTCCGCCGTGAAGGTCTGGTTGGTGTTCTCGCTTCTGAGTTA
>CAVPYG010000066.1:0-69974 GCA_963709835.1 uncultured Acidobacteriaceae bacterium | reverse complement strand
CCTGCCGGTATTCGAGAGCCTGGAATCCGAGACGGAAGAGCTAGGCCGAATCTTGAACGGCCTGATCAATCGGTTTCAAGCCCCAACACAACGGGCATCCTGACAAGGTCTTAGGCGTCAGGTCTTAGAAAAAGCAGAATCGACCACGGTTTTCCTGAGACCTGCCACCTGAGACCTGTTTTCCTGAGACCTGCTCTAGCACTCCCAGCGCAGCAGCGTCGCCCCGGAAGTAAACCCGGCGCCGACGGCCGCCAGCACCAGCGTGTCTCCCTTTTTCAATTTGCCTTCTTCGAGCGCTGTCTGCATGGCCAGAGGAATCGTACCCGCCGTGGTGTTGCCGTAGCGGTCGATGTTGACGATGACTTTCTCCGTCGGCATCCCCAACCGCTCGGCGGTAGCCGTAATGATCCGCAGGTTCGCCTGGTGAGCAATGAAGCAATCCACATCCTTGCCGGTCAGATTGTTCTTGGCCAGGATGCGTTCGGTCATCTCCGCCATTTTCTTCACCGCATACTTGAAGACGCTCTTGCCGTCCTGATGGATGTAGTGCATTTTCTGATCGACCGTCTCGTGCGTGGCCGGGTTCAGGCTTCCGCCTCCCGGCATGTAGAGGAACTGCCCTCCCATGCCCTCAACCTGGGCGACGTGGTCGATAATGCCGACGTCCCCATCCTGCGCCGGTTCGAGCAAAACCGCGCCCGCGCCGTCGCCAAAGATGATGCACACGGCGCGATCGGTGTAGTCGGTCATCGACGAGTTCACGTCCGAACCGATCACCAGAACCTTCTTGTACCGCCCCGACTCGACGAACTTCACGCCGGTGTTGAGGGCGTAGAGAAATCCCGAGCACCCCGCGGAAACATCGAAGCCCCAGGTGTTCGCGATGCCCAGTTTGTGCTGCACCAGGCATGCCGTCGATGGATACATCATGTCGGGCGTGACCGTGCCCACGACGATCAGATCGACCTCCTGCAAATCGAAGGGATGCGACGCTACCAGGTTCTTCACCGCCGCGACCGCCAAATCGCTCGCGGCCACGCCCTTGTCCACAAGATGACGCTCGCGAATGCCGACGCGGGTCATGATCCATTCATTGTTTGTGTCAACCATCTTTTCCAGGTCGGCGTTGGTGAGAATCCGGGGTGGAACGTAGGTTCCGAGAGCGCTGATCTTAACGCGCTGAAGCTGGGTCAATGAGGTCTCCTGAAGTATAAAGTGCATTGCACGGTGAATTTATTATTTTCAACGATGCGGGCGAGAATGTCTAACCGCAAGGTCTCAGGTCCCAGGTGGCAGGTCTTAGGTCTCAGGAAACCCTCGCGGGCAAAACGAAATCGGTTTTGCTTTTCCTGAGGCCTGACACCTTAGACCTGAGACCTGCTTTACCGCAGCCGTTCCGCCAGCACGCCGAACAGCGGCAATTCAAAGCGCTCGCCTTGCCATGCCTTGAGCGACAAGACAATCCACAAGAACAGCATGGCCAGCGATGCCAAAATTCCAAACAGAAGAAGAAGCATCGGGTCGGCGACATTCGAAAGGAAAACAGCGGCGATGGTCAGAACGAAAAAGACCCCCCAAAGCAAAACGCTTTGCCAGGCATGAAAGCGGACAAAACGACGGCGGCGATACGCCGGTAGCAGCAAAATCACCGGGGCAGCCAGCATAGGGAGATAAGCTATGACCGCAGCCGCGCGTTCTTCGCGAGAAATCGGCGTCATCGACCATCCGCATCCGGGACAAAACTCCACGTTCGCCGGCATCGCGGTTCCGCAGTGTGGACAATCTACGGAAGCCTGCGGCGGACTTGCAGTCCAATTCTCAAGACTGTTCATGGGACTACTCCCTCGCCTAGGCAGTGCGGCCGTTTTTCTTCTTGCGGCATGGTTCGCAAACCCCGTAGATCTGAAACGTGTGGCGGGTGGTGAGGTAACGGTGTTTATGTCCGATTTCCCGTTCGATCTCTCCGACTTTCTCGGAAAAGAATTCCACCGATGCGCCGCACTCGGTGCAGACCATATGGTGATGGCTGCGCCGGTTGTACTGGTGCTCGTAACGCGCGATGCCGTCGTGAAAGGCGACGACACTGGCCAATCCGCAACCGGCAAAGAGCTTCAGCGTCCGGTAGACAGTGGTGATGCCAATGCGCGGGTCGGTCTTCTGGACCAGATGGTGCAACTCTTCAGTCGAGAGATGCTCGCGAGTTTCGAGGAAAGTGCGCAGAATGGAGCTGCGCTGTCCGGTCTGTTTCAGTCCGACACGCTTGAGATGCGCGCGGAAAATCCCTTCGGCTTCGCGGATGTTCTCCTGCGAGATGGTCAAGCGATCGTCGATGCGTTTCGGCAGCATGTTGGGCGGCGCGAGAAGTCCACACGATCCTGCGCTAAGCGTTGCACACATGATACTGGGGCCGCGCGGGATGCGCCAATGGGCAACTCCGTCGCATCCCGACTACCGCGCCGCAACCACTGGTAGATCGATAAAGCTGGCTGCGCCGGCGGCGTGGTAAATCCGTTGCGTCGCCTTCACATAATCCCGCGGCTGCGCGAAGAAAATATTCGGCACAAAGGTTTGCGGATTGCGGTCATAGAGCGGGAACCAAGTTGACTGCACCTGCACCATGATTCGATGTCCTGGCAGGAACACGTGGTTCGCGTTCGGCAAGGCGAACTTGTAGGTCAGTGGTTTGTTCGCGGCAATTGGCTTCGGAGTTTCGAAGCTCTCCCGATACCGTCCCCGGAAGATATCCATGGCGATGCCCAGTTGGTATCCGCCCAGCTCCGGCTGGCTTGGGACTTCATCGGGAAAAACGTCGATCAATTTGACGACCCAGTCGCTGTCGGTGCCGCTGGTGGAGGCGACGAGGTTCACAACCGGCGCGCCACTGATGCGCAGCGGTTCTGTGAGGACCGGCGTTACATACGAAAGCACATCGGGGCGACCGTCAACCGCCCGTTGATCGCTGACCAGCCAGCGTCTCCATGCGTCCCGTTCCGCAAATCTCACTGGGCGCGGAACGTAAGGCACGGGCTTGGCCGGGTCCGAAACGTACTCGTCATAATCTGACGAACCACGGTCTGACGAAGCATGCTCGGGCGAAGCACGGTTTGACGAAGCATCGTCTGACGGAGCGCTGGGATCACTCTGCGCCGGCGCATTGAACGACAGGCCAAAGCCTGCCGTCAGGTAGAGCGGGCTCGATTTCTCCGCGCAGCCGTTCTCGCACGCCAGCGGCCACGACTTCAGACGGTCCCAATGGTTCTCACCGGTGTTGTAGATCAGCACCGGAGGAGTATCCACTTTGGGCGCGCCTTCCTTAAGATACTGGTCAAAGAACGGCTTCAGCACGTCGCGGCGGAATTCGAGCGCCGTGTCTCCCGTCCACTTCAGCGGGCCGATAGCAGAACCGTCGTAGTTGACTCCGCTGTGCGGCCATGGACCCATCACCAGGAAGTTCATGTCGTTTGCGGTGTCTTTGGGTTCGGCCGCCAAATAGCAGTGGATCGCGCCCCACATGTCTTCCTGGTCCCACAATCCCTGGATCCACATGGTCGGGACCCGCAAGGGCTGTGCCGCCATGATCTGGTCGAGCGCCTGCGCCTGCCAGAACACATCGTAAGCAGGGTGCTCGCTCAGCTTGCGCCACCAGGGTAGTTGATCGAGGCCTGCGGCTTTGGCGAAGTCTCCGGCCGAGCCCGCGCGCAGGAAATTGTCGTAATCGTCATAGCCCTGACGTGTAATCTCGCGGCCTTCGTCTTTCCGGGTCGTCTGGTAGGTTATGTAGTCGAGGTTGGTCTGGCGGAACGCTCCGAAATGAAACCAGTCGTCTCCCATCCAGCCATCCACCATCGGGCTCATGGGCGCGGCGACTTTCAGTGCGGGATGCGGGTTGACCAGGGCCATGACCACGGTGAAACCCTCGTACGAACTCCCCAGCATGCCAACCTTGCCGTTGGATTCGGGAACATTCTTGATGAGCCAGTCGATCGTGTCGTAAGCGTCGGTGGAATTGTCTGTAGAGGTCGAATTCAGCGGGCCGTGCAAGGGACGGGTCATGAAATAGTCGCCTTCCGAGCCGTATTTGCCGCGCACGTCCTGGAAAACAACGATATAGCCGCCAGCCGCAAACACATCGTCGCCCTGACCCAACGCGGCCAGCATGTGCGGCGATGAGTTGCGCTCGGTGCGTTTCGACGCGTTGTAGGGCGTGCGAGTCAAGATCATGGGCGCATTCTTCGCTCCCAGCGGAATGACGATTACAGTGTGCAGCTTCACACCGTCGCGCATCGGAACCATGACGTCGCGCTTCGCGTAGTCGTAGGACGAGGTTGGCGCTTCATACTTTGCAGGGATGTCGGGAGTAAGCGGCGAGGTCTGCGCCGCTGGTTGGGCCGCAGTCTGGGACGCAGTTTGAGCTGGGCTCTGAGCATGCATCGCAGGCAAGAACCCCAGCAGAATGGCCGCAATCAGCGAACACCGGAATGACGACTGGTATGGCGAATCCCAAATCACGCAAACACCTCCAGAATGAACTTGACGCCTCAGCCAAACGGCGCCGTTTTTTTGCAGCGGAAGTCCTTCATTATAGCGGAAGCTATGCGTCGATCCGCCGAGCGCGATGCCGGGCAGTGTCCTAATTTGTCTTCTTTCACCACGGAGACACAGAGTCACGGAGAGAATCTTGAACCTGGAAAACCAGGAGAAGAAGGTTTCGCCAAGCCGCCGCTGTCTGTACCGTTCTGGATACCCCCCTCCCTTGGTATATTAGAATCAAAGACTTAGGAACAATTTTCGCTAGGTCTTTGAGTTTAAAGGACTTAGATGTAAAGTATTTATAAATCAATGACTTGGCCCCTATACTGCTCTAGACATGAGTTTTGGGCAGATGCGAGGGCCGTCTTGGTTAACGGCCATGCCTCGGAGCTGCCCCAATCAGCTCTCTAATAATTATGGTCGCGTGCGGCGCGGCTTAGGTCAACGGAATTGGATCCCACAGGTTTTTGATGAGAAAAGTCGAAGGCGGCGCCCCAGCGGAGCTTGGGCGGATACCCGCCATCCTCGATTTCTACGACGGTTGGAAATATCGGCACTATCGAAACTGAGTTTCGAGGTTTAGCGAGCAGGAGCATCCTGCGCATTCGGCGGGTATCGCACGGCTCCGAGGGGCCAACGGATTCTTTACTGGCCTTTCGTTCACACTCGTATATAATTGTGCGCTTTAAGTGAAACTGCATTTGGAGCACGCGAAGTGTACATGCGCACGACCCTTAAGGAGGACCGGAAATGAAACTACGTTTAGTAGCGGTGTTCGTTCTGCTTTCGACAGCCATACTCGTGGGCCAAACGTTTCGTGGGACAATCCTGGGTTCCGTCACCGACCCCTCCGGAGCAGTTGTTGCCGGAGCGGCGGTCAAAGTGCGCAACCTGGGCACTGGCCTGGAACGCGCCACCGTCACCAGCGGCGATGGCAGCTACAGGGTGTCTGAGTTGCCCATCGGCACCTACTCCGTCACTATAACCCAGGCTGGCTTCAAGACTTTTGTGGCGACCGCAGTGGCGGTCGATGTAGCCACAGAACGCCGTGTGGATGCGGCGCTCAAGACTGGAGCAGTGTCCACCCGCGTTGAAGTCTCCGCAGACGCCTTGCCGCTGATCGAGACGGAGACGAACGACCTGGGCGGGGTGATCACCGCCGAGGTTGTCGATGACATGCCGGTCAACGGTCGCGATTACACCAAACTGATCTACCTCAATCCCGGCGTGGCGGGTTCTCCCGACCAGATTTCCGACTCCCCCGGCTCCTTCGGCGAGTTCTCGATGAACGGCGCCCGCGGACGCTCGAACAACTATCTGCTCGATGGCACCGACATGAACGATGGCTACCGCAACGACCCGGCCATCAATCAGGCGGGCGTCTTCGGCACGCCAGCAACGATTCTGCCGATTGACGCCGTCGCCGAAGTGAACGTGCTCTCCAACTTCCAGCCCGAATATGGTCGCAACGCCGGCGCCGTCGTCAACATCGTCACTAAGAGCGGCGCCAACAAAATCCACGGGACCGCCGGCGAATACATGCGCAACGATGCGCTCGACGCGCGCAACTACTTTAACGATTCAAGCCAGCCCAAAGCCAAGTTTCACAACAATCAGTTCGGCGCCTCCTTAGGCGGACCCATCGTCAAAGACAAGACGTTCTTCTACGTCGATTACGAGGGCCAACGGGAACCGTTGGGGGTCGTCACGCTATCAACCGTTCCCACAGGCGACTGCCCTACCTGCGCACTGCAACCGAGCGACGCATCAAATCCGGTGATTGCCGCGCTGTTGGCTCGGAATCCATGGCCTGCGCCAAATTTGGGAGCAACTACGCCCGGCCTTGCCTCTGTCATCTCGCCTTCCTACAACGATCTCACCAGCATGATTGTGAAGATCGACCAGAATTTCAACACCAGGAATATCCTCACAGGCCGTTACTACTTTGGCGACAGCGTCCAGTCGTTCCCCCTCGCTCTCGCCGCCGGCGGCGGCCAGTTGCCCGGATTCAATACTTACACCCCCACCCGCGTGCAACTCGCCTCTCTGTCCTACGTGCACACCTTTGGCACTAACAAGGTGAATGAGCTGCGCTATGGCTGGAACCGATTCGCCGAAGGGTTCTTCCCCGACGATCAAAGCTTTCACCCCAGCTCCATCGGACTCTGTGCGGCAACCGCGACCACCGGTCCGGATAGCTGCAACGGGACATCACCTTACGATGCGGGCCTGCCGGTAATCGAGGTGAGTGGCGTAGCCCAAATCGGCGCCAACAGCGGCGATCCCCGTCAGCGCACCGACAGCAACGTTCAGCTCATTGATAGTTTCTCCTGGAAGCTGAACAAGCACGACGTCAAATTCGGATTTGATTTCCACCGCACGACTGTGGTGCAAGAGGCATACGACCGCAATTTCCGCGGCAAGCTGGAATTCAGCCTGGCGGATTTTCTTGCTGGCATCGTCGATGGCGGCTACCAGTACTTTGGAAACACCGACCGTCACACTTACGAAAACAACTTTGGTTTCTACGCCCAGGATAGTTTCCGCGTTACGCCGCACCTCACTTTTAACTACGGCTTCCGCTATGATTTCATGGGCGTCATCGGCGAGAAAAACAACCTCCTCAGCAACATTACAAATCTGGATCTTGCCGGGGATACTTTTACGCTCACGCAAGTGGGTCAGCCCGGCCTGAGCAGCCTTTACAATCCCGACAGGAAGGATTTCGCGCCGCGCGTTAGCATCGCTTGGGACGTCACGGGAAAAGGGAAAACGGTGATTCGCGCCGGCTACGGCGTCTTCTTCGATTCTTCCTCGCAGGACATGGTGAACGGACACTTCCCTTACTCTCCGGCCTTCGATCCAGGACCGGCCTACAACAACGCCCCGACGGTGCCGCTGGCCGACCAGATCCTTTCCACAGGTCTCGCCCCCAGCGTGATAACGAACGGAATCCAGACTGGAGTGCCCATCTACGAGCCGACAACCGTTTGCAATTACGAGTGCGACGCATTCGGCTTCGACCGCAATATCAAAACCCCTTACATGGAAAACTACAACCTCAACATCCAGCACCAGCTGAATAGCAAGGCTGTAATTCAGATCGGCTACGTTGGATCGCAGGGCCATCGTCTGTGGCGCTTCTTCGATCTCAGCCAGCCGAGCAATGCGACAGTTACGGCTTACGACGTATCATACGCAGCTAGCAATAACTATTCCTGGACAGATTCCGAAAACAACGTGCACTCAGGACCATGCGTAACGGCGGGTGTACCGACCGGCGGCCCCGGCTGCATCTCCAGCTACGGCGTTCCCCGCAACTACATCCCGAATAATCCCTATGGTTCGTTCTACCTCCTGCAGGAAAACTCCACCGGCAAGTCCAACTACAACGCACTACAGACCAGCTTCCGGATCAACGGTTGGCATGGCGTGACCTCGGCCTTGAACTTTGTCTGGTCGCACTCTTTGGATAACTCCAGCGATGGAGAAGACTTCGAACCGAATGCAGCGCAACCAAACGACAGCAATAACCCGCAACTCGAGTATGGACCGTCCAATTTCAACATCCCTCTTCGCCTCACCTGGAACTTCTCCTACGAACTTCCGAAGAGGGGTGGCGACTGGCAGCGCCTGAAAAACGGTTGGGGCCTTAACAGCATCGTGAACCTGCAGGATGGCCAGCCCTTTCAACTGAACTATAACTTCGAGGATGACTATAGCGGCGGCGGCAGCGGTTTTGACCGCCCCGATGTGGTCGGCCCCATTAAGTACGACGCCAAGAACCCGCTCAATTACCTGGACCTGAGCTCATTCGCCATTCCGTGCCAACTCACCACGATCGCGCTGACGCCGGATCCAAACGGCACCGGCCCCACCGGCTCGGCCCAGGATTGCGTGCCTGGCACCCGCCACTACGGCAACGAAGGCCGCGACGCGTTGCATGGTCCTACCTTTAAGGAATGGAACTTCGCCATTTATAAGAACACGACGTTCGCGGAAAGGGTCAACATGCAGTTCCGCGCCGATTTCTTCAACCTCCTTAATCACCCCAACTTCGCCAATCCCTTCCTGCCTTCTTACATCGCAGATGCTGGCGCGGCGGGTTCTGCAATCAACAGCGCCGGCCGCGAAGTCGGCGGCGGATCCTATCGCATCGCCGCCACCGGCGACGTCGGCATCGGCAACCCGTACATCGGCGGCGGAGGCCCGCGCGGGATTCAGCTGGCGGTCAAGTTCACTTTCTAACTTCCTCGTTGTCCTTTTTCCTGGCTCCTCCCGCGAACCTGCGGGAGGAGCTTTTGTTCGACCGCTAAGTTCAGTCCTATTTCGCCCATTCGGCCGACAAGAAGAGATACCGGTCTCTGAAGTCGTCTTTATGCGCGGCGGGTTCCGCGCTCAGGAACATTACCGGCCAGCCCGCGCCAGAGGTATAGGCGGGCCAATTTGGCAGACCGGGGCCATTGGGATTTCCCGAGCGCGCGAAGTTTGCCCAATACTTCTGCATTTCTTCGCTCAGCTGCCGATCCTCAGGACGCCACGTTGCATCGGTCTTCGAATCGAGCTGTCCGAAAACATATTCGATCTCGGCCGAGTGGTATGCGCCCATCCTCGGTGCGTTCGGATTGGAAGGCGTAGGCGCCATGTCGAAGCGGTAGCGGTAAATGGGCTGCGTGCCGGTTTTGCTTTGCGCCTCGATCCATTGCCAGGTCGCAGCTGCAATGAAGCGATCGCCGGCGTAATCTTCCGCGGAGCGCAAAACGTGTTGGTCGTCATTGGGATAAAGCCGGAGAAACTCAGCGGCCTTGTCTCCGAAGTCTTTTTGCGCGGTCGCCTTCATGCTCTCGGCGGTCGGCTTCTGGGGAGCGAAGGCGATCTCGAAGCTGCCTTCATCGTGGTTCCAACCTGCCAGCAGCGGCACGTCGTTCTGTTTTCCGGCAGCGAAAATCGCTGGAACGGGCTCAGGCAGAAAATATCCGTCGACGTCCGGACCAAAACCAAAACCTGGCGACTGCGGAGGGGCGAAGGCATCGAGCAGCTTCTGCGCGGGCAGAGCGCGCAACTCGGCCAATTTGGAAACCCCCAGCTTCTCGGTGACCATCTTTTGATCCTTCTCTTCGCGCACCGACAGCGACTCGAAATTAAGGCCGCTGCGGGAGAAGGCTCCGCCGCTTTCCCCGATCGCCTTGTGGAACAAACCTTTTGCCAAGGGCGAGGCCATCTGGGCGCAGACGGAAAACGATCCGGCGCTCTCGCCGAAGATCGTTACATTCCCGGGATCTCCTCCGAACGCCGCAATGTTTTCGTGGACCCACTTCAGGGCCGCCAACTGGTCGAGCAAGCCATAGTTGCCGGCGGAGTTGTGGCCCGATTCCTGTGCCAATTCCGGATGAACGAAGAAGCCGAAGACACCGAGGCGGTAGTTCATCGAGACCACGATGACGCCTTGCTCGGCAAGATGAGAACCGTTTTGCCGTCCCTCGGAGGTGGTGCCAGCGACAAAACCTCCGCCGTAGATCCATACCATGACCGGGAGCTTGGCTTCCGAATGCCTTGCTGGAACCCAGACATTCAGCGTCAGACAGTCCTCGCTGGCGCCCGGATCGTGAAACACCATATCGCCAAAAACTTTTCCCTGCATGCAGTGGGAGCCAAACTCGGTAGCCTTGCGCACTCCGCTCCATTTCGCTGCCGGGGCAGGCGCCTTCCAGCGCAGGTCGCCTACCGGAGGCGCGGCGTAGGGGATTCCAAGGAAGGCGTGAATCTGGCCGTCGGCCTTGCCTTCGAGCTTACCGGAACGGGTTTTCACTTGCGGGGCTGAAGCTGGCCACACCGCGACAGACGTAATCGTCATTGAGATTAGGACCAGCGCAAAGAACCGGCGCGCGAACTGCATGTTCATAAAGTCTCCTCTTGATGGATGCAAGAACAACGGATTATAGAAGACGCGAGGAGCGAAAGCCATCGCCCCTGAAACGATGCCCTGATACGGAGCTTGAGTTTTTCCGCAGCGGGAGACGGGGCAAGCCCCGTCTCTACACGGAGGCTTCACGCCGCGCTGTTGTCAGGTTTGGAGAGGCTCCCTACAATCGTGAATATGCCGGACGCTGCTTCCCTTCCCGAGATTTCACCGTTTCAACCCCGCCGGCGCCATCGTCATCCTGCGCTGCGCATTCTTTACTACGTGGTTTGCTTGCTGCTGGTGGGGCTGGTCGTCGGCATGTGGTGGCTGTACTGGATTGCGCGGTCGGCCCTGCCGCAATTGGATGGCCGCGTGGCGGCGGCTGGGATTTCGTCTCCGGTGCGGGTGGTGCGCGATGAACAAGGTGTGCCTACGATTGAGGCGGCTACGCTGGAAGACTTATTTTTTGCCCAGGGTTACGTGACCGCCCAAGACCGTCTGTGGCAGATGGATATCTTGCGGCGGGCCGCAGCCGGAGAGCTTTCGGAGGTGATCGGCGAAGATACGGTCGAGATGGACCGCACACAGCGCATCCTGGGGCTGCGGTTGGTGGCCGAGGCGGCGGAGAAGAGCATCTCCGTCCGCGACCGGACTTATTTCGAGGCTTACGCCCGGGGAGTGAACGCGTTTCTTGAATCGCATCGCGAGCGGCTGTCGCTCGAATTTCGCCTGCTGAAATATGCGCCGCGGCCCTGGACGGTGACCGATTCGCTGCTGATCGGGGCGCGCATGGCGCAGGACTTGACCCACTACAGGACTCCTCCCTCGCTCACGCGGGAGAGAATTCTGGCGAAGGTGGGGCCGGAACTAACGGCAGACTTGTATGTGAATTCTTCGTGGCGCGACCGTCCGCCGACCGAGATGCGGCGGATGGATTTGGCACCGGCGGTCAAGAGCGACGATACGGATGAAGACGAGGATGACGAGGAACAGATCGATCCGGAGGGGGGAAACGGGCGGTTGATTTCGGCGGCGACGGATGGGCTGGGTTCTCCGTGCCGCTTAGGGGGCTGTGGCAGCCGGGAAAAGCTTGAACCACAGGGGACACAGGGGAACACAGGGGAAATCCTGGCGATCCTGCGGGCTGGTACTTGGATCGCCAGTCGCTCCGGGGATGGATCTTCGGATGATTCTTTCCGGCCGGGGTCTAATAACTGGGTGGTTTCCGGGCAGCATACAGTTTCGGGAAAGCCGCTGTTGTCGAACGATATGCACCTTGACCACCAGATGCCGAACTTGTGGTTTGCGGCGCACCTGAAAACGACGACAGCGAAGGGCGACAACTTCGACGTGGCGGGGGTCACGCTGCCGGGAATTCCGTTCGTCATCGCCGGCCACAACCAGCGGATCGGCTGGGGATTCACCAATCTTGGGGCGGCGGTGGAAGACGATTACATCGAGGAATTCAACGCGCAGGGGCAGTACAAGACTCCGGCGGGATGGCGCGATGCCGAGCACCGGCGGGAGACGGTCCACGTCAAGGGCAAGCCGGACGTCATCCTCGACGTAGTGACGACGCGGCACGGGCCGATCATTACCGACTTGCTTTCCGGCGAAACGCGCAAGATCGCGTTGCGCTGGACTTTGCAGGACGGCATCGGTCTGACGTTCTTCGATGTGGACTCGGCGCAAAATTGGAATGAGTTTCGCCGGGCCTTCTCGACTTTTGCCGCGCCCGGACAAAACGTGGTATACGCCGACGTGGATGGCCACATCGGTTATCAGGCCACGGGGCGGGTGCCGATCCGGGCGGCGGGCGATGGCAGTCTGCCGGTGAGCGGGAGCGACGACGCGCACGAGTGGAAAGGCTGGGTTCCGTTCGACGAGATGCCGCATGTTTACGATCCGCCATCGGGGATTCTGGCTACGGCGAACGGGCGCGTGACTCCTGACGGCTACAAATATTCGATAGCTACGAATTGGGAAGCGCCGTGGCGGACGGCCCGCATTTACCGGGTGCTGGAATCGGGAAGGAAGTTCTCGGCGGCGGACATGCTGGCGCTTCAGATGGACGTATCGTCGGCGTACGACCGCTTCTGCGCCGACAAGTTCGTCTACGCGATCGACCACGCTCCGAATGCCTCGGAGCGGGCGAAGCGGGCAGCGAACATTCTGCGGGACTGGGACGGGCGGATGACGGCGGATTCGGCAGCGCCGACGATCGAGACGAAAGCGCGCCAGGAGTTGGCGAGATTGCTGCTGGAACCGAAGCTGGGGGCGGCGGAGGACAAGGCGCTTCCGGGCGCGCTGAGTTGGAAGAGTTATCGCTGGGCCATGTCTTCGGTGTGGCTGGAAAATGTGCTCGCCAAACAGCCGGTGCGCTGGCTGCCGCCGGAATACTCCGACTACGGGAGCCTGCTGACGGCTGCGGTCGAGAACGCGGTGAAGCAGACCGGGGTTGGTTCGCGAGATGCGGTGGCGTTTGCGGCGATAGCCCCTTCCGACCTCAATCAATGGAAGTGGGGAAAGAACTATCAGGTGGAAATCGAGCATCCGGTGCTCAGGCAGCTTCCCCTGATCGGGCGGTTGACGGGGCCGGGAGTGCGTCCGTTGAGCGGGAGCGCATACACGGTGAAGGCGGTGAGCCGCGAGCATGGAGCGTCGGAACGGCTGACGTGGGATTTTGCGAACTTTGACGACAGCACGCTGAACCTGGTGACGGGAGAGAGCGGGATATTCCTCAGTCCGTATTATCTGGACCAGTGGCGGGCGTGGTACGGGGGATCGACGTTCGCGTTTCCGTTTTCTTCAGCCGCGATCGAGAAACACAAAAAGCATGCGATGACGATGGTGCCGCGGTAGGAACGGCGTTGGTCGTTAGTCGTCGGTCGTTCGCTCTGGAACGAACAGCGATTCGCGAACGACGAGCAGCGGCCCTAGAAATCCACCGTCTTGACGTCGATGAAATCTCCGACCAAGCCGTAGACCTGGCCGGGGTTATTGGGATTGTACGGGTTGTAGGCCAACGCATCGATGGTGACGTCGTAAACATCGAGCGATCCGCCCTGGACAACATAGATCACTTGTTGCGCTACAAAACCGCCGGTGTACCGCTGAACGATGGCCTGGAAGGCCGTGACATCTCCGTTTTCGGGAGGAATCAAGACGCCGCCGCTGGGAGCGCTCCCCACCGCAGTGCTCAGGGTGTTGTAGATGGAAAGGCAACCGCGGGTCTCGGCCCCTGTAGGCGGAGGGATGGGCGGAATGATCTCAGTGCAGGTGCGCGCGCCGATGAAGAGCTGCCCATTGGCCGCGAGCGCAATGCGGTTGTGGTAACCGTCGGTAATGACGATCGGCGCAGTGTTGATAACAGACAGGGTGTTGAGGTCGACTATGGTGAGCAGCCCGCAGGTAGTTGCAGCCGTCGTCTGGCCGGTACAGGGCGAGGCGGGTACGGGAGTTCCGGCTACATACATGGTCGAACTGTTCACCAGCGCAACGCTGCCGGCCATGAGGTTCAGAGTGCCGCCACATGGTGGATTTCCGCCGGGAGTACAGACGACGCCGGGCGGGCCTGCGGTGTTGGTCGTCAAATCGAGGGTTTGCAGGCTGGCCTGGGTCCCGCCGCACTCGGCGCCGCAGTTCAGCACGTAGGCGGTGGTGTCGTCGCTGGAGAAGAAGGCCGCGACCGGATGGTCGAAGCCGCCCACAAAGGTTACGACTTGCGCATTCGGTATCCCGATATTCGAGGGGGTGATGACGGCCACGGTATCGGCCACGGAATTCGGACCCTCGCTGAAACCAAGAATTCGGTTGCCACTGTTGTCGATCGACAGATATTGAACCGAGGGAATGTTTACCTCTCCTGCCACACTGGCATTGGTTATAAAAATCTGGACTACGATTCCGGGAGGCTGGCCCACCACGGGCGCGGTGGGCACGGCGACGTAGGCGGTGGAGCTATCCGGAGACACGACCAAGCTCTCTGTTATGCCGGGCAAAGTCAATCCACCAGAGGCGGCTTCCTTGGAGTTGTCGATGATGGTGAGCTTGTTGTCGGAAGACTGCGTACCGATGCCGCTGAAGACCAGGGTCTGGGCCCGGTTGGGCGTGACGGCCATCATTCCGGGATTGTTGCCGCCGGAGATCGCCGGCACAGCCGCAAGCTGGTCCTTGAGCGCGTTGAGGATATACACGCCCGCGGCTGCGGTGCCGGACGAAACGTTGTTGGTGATGAAGGCGCGGTAGGAAAGGCCGCTTTTCTTCACGCTACCAGCAGTGACGGAGCCGCCGCAACTCAGCCACATCAGACTGGTGGGCAGCAGAATAAGCAACAGAATCTGGACTCTTCTCAAACCTTGAACTCCAACCTCGTGCCGGATAATCGCTTGGATGCAAGAACAAGGATTATAGCAAAGGAAAAATGTGTTTGCGGGCGGGCGGGGGTGGACGCCAAGCTGCGCTCGGCTAGGACAGGCGGGGCAGGCTGTCGCTCCGCTGGTGGGACGGGGCAGAGCCCCGTCACCACACGGGCTCTCAAGATTAAAAAGTTTCAGACGAAGAACTGGCGCAGCTGATCCATTCTGACCTGCTCTTTCGCGATGGCTTGGCCGATGCGCTGGAAATTGGGGATCTGATCGACCGCATCCATCTCGCTGACCTTGGCCGGGTCGATGTCGGCGAGGTTGAGCGCGGCGAGACGCTCGCGGGTCAAGCTGACGGTGATGCGTTGGTAGGTGAGGGCCTTCGAGACACCTGGGCTGATGAAATCGAGCGCATCGCTGGCCATAACGCCGCTGGTCCGGACGGCGCTTGTTTCCGCGATGGAAGCGGGAGGCTTGCCCGGCGGCGGTTGGCCGATCAAGTGCATCAGCACATTCTGCTCCAGATTGGCATCGCCCATCAGGTCCTTGACCACGTACCGGGCCCAGTTCAGAAGGTTATAACCGGAAGCCTTGCCCGCGGGAACGGTGATCGCGTTGAATCCGGTACCGAGCGACATCAACAAGAGGTTGTTGGTCCCGATGGGCCATCCGAATTGATATTGCGGGTCGGTGGCTTCGAGAAAAACCTGGAGCGAGGGATTGTTGTAGGTGCTGACGCCGCCGTCGATGAACTCAAAATTTTGGGGCTGGCCGCTGAGGTCGGGAACGGAAATCGGCTGCGGCGGAAAGTAGGTGGGAGCGGCGCTGCTGGCACGCACGATCTGCCACAGCGGCAGTCCCCGGTTGTTGGCGAAATACTTTCCTTTCGGATTATTGGTGAAGAACCAGGTTGTCCCCTGCGTGGCATTTTTGGTGACGATAAGGATCTGGGTGCGCAGCTTGTCGCTGCCGAGTGTCGTGTCTTCCCCGAAAACGTCTTGCAGATGGCGTTCCAGCGGAGCGCTCGGATAATCGTGCCAAAAGCGCTCGGTAAAGAACACCTTGGTGAAGATTTCCTTGCCAAATTTGATGTAGAAGTCGCGAAGCTCGGCGGCTTTCAAACCGAGCGAGAGGCCGGCGGCGAGAATGGCGCCGGTGCTGGTGCCTCCGATGAGGTCGAAGCGGTCGGAGAGCGGCAGCGAGTGTCCGGTGAGCGCGTCGAGCTGGGACTCGATGGCAATCAGAGCTTCAGCGGGAATGAGTCCGGCCAGGCCCCCGCCATCAATGGAGAGAAGACGCTTGGGGCGAGTTGCGGAATTCGAAGTGCTGGTCATAAGAATCTCCTTGGGGCCCGAGTGCTAGCTAATAGACGGAAGGGAATTTCTGGTAAGTTAGTGCGACTGGCGGCGGAATGTCAAGGCCGGTCGAAGCAGGCCCCTCGCGGCGGATGCGCCGACCTCGCTCCTTCTAGTATTCTCAAAGTAATGCCACAGAACATTATTAATCGTCTGAAGCAATCGCCCGTGCTCTGCGATGGAGCCATGGGGACGCTGCTCTATGCCAAGGGCATCTTCATTAACCGTTGCTATGACGAGTTGAACTTGTCGCAACCGGAGATGATCCGCGACATCCACCATGACTATCTCCAGGCCGGGGCCGAGATCATTGAAACCAACACTTTCGGCGCCAACAGCTTTCGTCTGGCGCGGCACGGACTCGTGGACCGGGTGCGCGACATCAATGTGGCGGGCGTTCGCCTGGCCCGGGAAGCGGCCAAGAGTTTCGACGCGTGGGTCGCGGGATCGATGGGGCCGCTCGGCGTCCGCATCGAGCCCTTGGGCAAGGTTTCATTGGTCGAAGCGCGTGCGGCGTTCCGCGAACAGGCGGCGGCGCTGGTTGAGGCTGGCGTCGATTTGCTAATGCTGGAGACTTTCGGCTACCTGGAAGAGTTGCGTCAAGCAATACTGGCTTGCCGCGAGGTGAATCCGAACCTTCCCCTGGTCGCCCAAGTCACGATCGACGAAGACGGCAACTGCCTCGACGGCTCCGATCCCGAGACTTTTGCGGCGCGGCTGACGGAATGGCAGGTGGACGTAGCGGGCGTCAATTGCAGCGTGGGGCCGGTCGCCATGCTGGAGGCGATCGAGCGCGTGCGCGCGGTGACTTGCCTGCCTCTGGCCGCGCAGCCTAACGCGGGCATGCCGCGGTCGGTCGAGGGACGGAACATCTATCTCTGCTCGCCGGAATACATGGCGAACTATACGGCTGATTTTGTGGCGGCCGGAGTACGGCTGATCGGCGGATGTTGCGGAACGACGCCCGATCACATCCGCGCCATGAAGTCGATTTTGCGGGTGGGTGAAGCGCGCGGGAAAACCGCCATTTCGGAGGTGGTTCGTTCCGCCGCCGCGCCTTCGGCCCCGGCCACTGTTCCCCTCGCCGAGCGCTCCAAGTTGGGCGCCAAGCTCGCGGCCCGTCAATTCGTGACGATGGTAGAAATCGTGCCGCCCAAGGGCATCGATATTCGCAAAGAGATCGAGGGGGCGAAGTACGTCAAATCGGTCGGCGTGGATGGCGTGAACATCCCCGACAGCCCCCGCGCCTCGGCGCGCATGAGTAACCAGGCGTTGGCGCTCTTGATGCAGCAGGCGGTGGAGATTGAGGCGATCCTGCACTACACCTGCCGCGACCGCAACGTGCTGGGCATTCAGTCGGACCTGCTAGGGGCGGCGGCCACCGGAATCCGGAATCTGATCTGTATCACCGGAGATCCGCCCAAAATGGGCAACTATCCCGACGCCACGGCGGTTTTTGATGTGGATTCAATTGGACTGGTAAATATCGTCCATAACTTGAACCGGGGATTGGACTTAGGCGGCAACCCAATTGGCAGTGGGACGGCCTTCGTGATCGGCGTGGGAGCCAATCCGGGGTTGCCCGACTTGGACGAAGAGATCAAGCGCTTCGAATACAAGGTGGAGGCCGGCGCGGAATACGTGGTGACGCAGCCGGTGTTCGACCTCGGCCTGCTGGAGAATTTTCTGCGGCGGATCGAACACTGCCGAATACCCGTCATTGCCGGGATCTGGCCGCTGGTCAGCGCGCGCAATGCCGAATTTATGAAGAATGAGCTGCGGGTTTCCGTGCCTGATGAGATTCTCAACAGGATGGCGAAGGCCGCGACCCCGGAAACCGCCCGCGCCGAAGGGGTGTCCATCGCCCGCGAGATGCTGACTGCGGTTCGAGACCGGGTGCAGGGCGCGCAGATTAGCGCTCCCCTGGGCCGCTATGCATCCGCTGTGGATGTGTTGGAGGCCCTCGGAACGAAGCGGCGGGAAACCGTGTAGATTTGGGAAAAGTGTTACAAAAAAAACGCAAAGGTTTACATTTTTCACTGGACATTTTGCATCGAAAGAAGCATTACAATAGAGAGCAGGAGCAACTCGATTGGTGAAGTTCGAAGATTGCCTCGAGCGTCTTGAAAAGATTGTTCATGAACTCGAAAGTGGGGAAGTTCCTCTGGACAAATCTCTGACGCTTTTTGAAGAAGGCATGCAACTTTCCGCCACTTGCCGGAAGCAACTGGAAGATGCGGAAGGAAAAGTGGAGATCCTGTTAAAGCAGAGTGGGAGGCTGCAAGCCGAACCGTTCGAGCCCCCGGCCGAGAAAGCGTTGCGCAAGTAACGGTTTCGCGACTCGGAAGATGATAACGCCTGTGCTAGCAGTTTGCTGTCGCAGCCAAGGCCGCCGCGCATTGCGGTGTAGTCAGGGGGAATGTATGGAACCATTCAGTGTAGTCCTCTATCAAAATGACCCCAGAACTGCACAAAATCTGGCGGTTAGTCTCTCCCAACACTTCGGTGCCGTTCATTTGGCCGGCACCTGCCAGGAAGTGCTTCCCGCGGTTGTCCGGCACCGCGCCGAAGCGGTGGTGCTGGATCTGGAAACTTCAGGGCCGGATGAAGTCGAGCATCTGCATCATGAGTTCCCAGGGCTTTGCATCGTCGGCACCCACAGGCTGGCGGACGACAAACTGTGGACCGAGGCGCTGAGCCTGGGGGCCTCCGATATATGCGAGCCGCGCAACGATGACGTGGTGCGATCCGTGTTGCACCATCTCACGCACCATGCGGCCGCCTGATCCGACCAGGTCGCAGGCGTCAGGTCTCAGGTCTCAGGAAAAGCAAAATCAACAAACAGCTTCCGGAGACCTGACGCCTGATACCTGATACCTGCCCTCCCGAGTTTCCTGAGACCTAACCACCTGAGACCTGCGCTTCGTCCTCTTGTTATACTGCGATGCTATGCAGAACGAGATTCTGGAGCAGGGACGAAGGGCCGCCGACGAAGCGCTCGATCAGCTCTTGCCTCCTGCCAGCTTACATCCAACCTCCATCCATCAGGCGATGCGGCACAGCGTGTTTGCCGGCGGCAAGCGCCTCCGGCCGATCCTCTGCATGGAAGCGGGACGCATGATCGGAGCCGGACCGATGCCGACTGGCATCGCCGACCTGGGCGCGGCGATCGAGATGCTCCACACATATTCCCTGATCCACGACGATCTTCCCGCGCTCGACAACGACGATCTGCGCCGCGGACGTCCCACCTGCCACAAAGCCTTCGGCGAGGCCACCGCCATTCTCGCCGGAGACGCGCTGCAAACCCAGGCTTACGAAGTCCTGGCGCAGCTCGCTTGCCCCGCCGAGGCGCGCGTCGCCATCATCCGCGAAATCGCCCACGCCACCGGCACCATCGACGGCATGATCGGCGGTCAGGTAGTTGACCTCGAGGCCGAACGCACCAAGCCCGATCTCGCGACTCTCGAATACATCCACCGCTCGAAGACCGCCGCGCTCATCACCGCCAGCGTGGTCAGCGGAGGCTTGTATGCGGGAGGAACGCCCGCCGACATCGCCCGCCTCCGCACCTATGGGCAGTCGATCGGCCTGGCGTTTCAAATCGTGGACGATGTGCTCGACCTGACCCAAACCTCCGAGCAATTGGGGAAAACCGCGGGCAAGGACGCGGCCGCCGAAAAGGCAACCTACCCGGCTTTATTCGGAATCGAGGAATCGCTTCGCAAGGCCGACGGTCTCGTCGAGCAGGCTTGCGCGGAACTCGACGATTATGGCGCGGACTCTTCCACGCTGAAAGGCCTGGCGCATTACTTAGTGGAACGGAAGAAATAGTCACTCCCGTGGATCTCGCCACCCATGTTTCGGTTACGATCCGACGGTGAATGTTCCTGCCGAGGTGACATTGTCAGACGAGTTGCCGACGCAAACCGTGTAAGTGCCCGGCGCGGTCACCCAACCGTTTGAGGTCACATCCCAGTAGGACAACGGATGGGACGAGGAGTTCGCATCCACGGTCACGGTCACGGTTTGTTGCGCGTTGGGTTGCAGCAATACCTTGCTCCATCCCACCAGCCGCTGCGGAGGTTCTCCTGTACTGGCCGGCAAGCCCAGATAGACTTGTGCGACCTCCGCGCCGGCCAGCGTTCCCGTGTTTTGTAGGTTGAAACTCACTTGGAATCCATTGGAAGCAGGCGATTCCGGTGTGAGCTGAAGATTGGAAATGGAAAATGTCGTGTACGAGAGCCCAAAGCCAAATGCGAACAACGGCTGAATATTCTGCGCTTCAAACCACTTATAGCCGACGTTGAACCCTTCGATTGTGTAATCAACGTCGAAAGTTGCGGCCGAGGTGGGCGGGGATGGGATTGGAATCGTGGGGCGCGGCAGATCGTTCACGCTTGCCGGAAATGTGATGGGGAGTTTGCCGGATGGGTTCACGCCGCCAAAGAGAATATTGGCAATAGCCTGGCCGCCGCGCTGGCCCGGATACCAGGCTTCCAGCACGGCAGCGACGTTCGAAAGCCACGGCATTACCTGCGCGCCGCCGTTTTCCAATACCACAATGGTGTGCGGATTCGCGGCTGCAACGGCGGCCACCAGCGCGTCCTGATCGCTGGAAAAACTCAAATCCACAAGATCCATGCCCTCGCTCTCCCACTGATTCTCAAACACAATTGCGACGGTTGAGTTAGCCGCCAGAGTGGCCGCGGCGGTGGGGTCGGTTCCGTCGTTGAAAGTCACGGTGACGCCGGGCGCCATGGCCTCGATTGCAGTCAGCGGCGAGGATGGGTCGTATATTTCGGATGCATTGGTGCAAGCGAGACCGCCCGGCGGCGGGGTGTAAGGCGGACACTCGGGTGGAAGAGTAAGAGCCGCTCCACCATATGGAACAACTTGGCCAGAGCCGCCCCCGGAGAGCACACCCACATCGGCATGGGATCCAATCACCGCGATGGACTTAAGGTTCGTCGGATTGAGCGGCAGTTGTCCCCCGGCGTTCTTCAGCAGTACCGCGCCCTGCTCTTCCATTTCTTGGGCGATGTCCGCGTCACCGGCCGCGTCGATGGGCTGGATCGTCGCGGGGTGGTCGAAAACGCCCGCTGCGTACATGGCTCGGAGAATTCGATGCACCATGTTGTTGAAGCGCGAGATTGGCAAATCGCCGTTCTGCACCGCGGTCTCGAGGCTTTCAGGGGCCCAAATGCCGCCGAACATGTAGTCGCCCGGCTGCTCCTGATCGAGTCCGGCGATTGCCGAAGCCACGGAGCTTTGCGTGGCGTACGCGTCCGACAGCACGAAACCTGGGAATTCCCAGTCTCCCTTCATGACGTCGTTCAAGAGATGATTGTGCCCGCAGGCATACGTTCCATTCACCAGGTTGTAGGCGCACATCGCCATCTGAGCATTCGAACCCTCAAGAGCGATTTCAAAAGCCAGCAGGTCGCTCTCGCGCGCGGAACGCTCATCGATGACGGCGTTCGCCTGGGTGCGGGCGGTCTCCTGATCGTTGAATGCGTAGTGCTTCACGCCCGCAATCACGTATTGGTCCTGGATGGCGTTAAGATGCGCAGCGGCGATCCCCCCCGCCAACAAAGGGTCTTCCCCCTTGGTTTCAAAAGTACGACCGTCGCGCGGCTCACGTCCGATGAGGTTGACGTTGCCTCCCAAGTTGACGTTGATGCCAAAAGCACGCAGCTCCTTTCCGATGACTTGCCCGTACTTGGAGGCCTCATTCAAGTCCCAGCTTGCGGCGCTGGCGATGGACGACGGAAGCGCCGTCGCGGGCCCTACGCCGTCGCCGGCTCCAACCGGCCCGTCCGCCATGAGAAGATCTGGAATCCCCAGCCTCGGTATGCCCACGACCCAGAGGCCTGCTCCTCGTGGGTTGGTGGCGCTCTGTAGAGTGTCATTGCCGTGCACGAGCTGGAACTTCTCGTCCAGGGTCATTTGAGCCAGGAGAAGGTCCGCGCGCTGGTCCGGATCTTTCGGCGGCGGCGGAGGGGTGGATCCGCTTGATCCGCCACCACACCCGGCGAGCGACGCCACTATGGCCGCACAGACCATAGCCCGGACTGTCATGGCAAGTCCTAAACCAGCTCCCGATTTACGGCCATCACCGCGACCCAAACCAGTGATGCCAACGATGCGGCAGCACAGTGCGTGCAGCATAACGTACGTCCTCCCAGATCATTTGTGTGCGTCCGTCAACGGCGAGAACGGCGCCCTGCACAACCGGCCCTTGAATCTCTCGCTGGCCAGCGGTACAGTATAAATGCTCTGGCGGTCTCCCTCCTTTTTTCATTCCTCACTAGCAAGTTGCGCACAATTGCTGCAGTGTATGTGCAACTAAAGGCGGTGTTGGGATTGGGGCCACAACCTGTGGTGTTTTATTACTTGACCCGTCCCGCATTCGCCGTTAGAGTGGTCAAAAGCAGTGATGACGTTCTTGGTTCATGGGACGGCATCCAATACGATGAGACCAGCGAGGAACCAGGAGAGTTAACCCCGGCCGTCAACATCGGGAACAAGCAGCCGATGGTTCATTAAGGGCTGAAGTTAACAATCGGGTTGCCGCGATTTGCAGCGCACTCCAGCCGGCGCCAACCGAGTCCGCGGACAGCAGTGTCCGCCTACGAAGGAGTTACTTTGCTCAAACTCAAGAAGCTGCAAATCCTGGGATTCAAATCGTTCTGCGACCGCACCGAACTGAAGTTCCATGGCGAAGGCATCGCCGCCATCATCGGTCCCAACGGCTGCGGAAAATCGAACATCGCCGACGCGATTTCCTGGGTGCTGGGCGAGCAGTCGGCCAAGACGTTGCGCGGCTCGCGCATGGAAGACGTGATCTTCGCCGGCACGAATGGCCGCAACCCGACCGGAATGGCGGAAGTCTGCCTCACTTTGATCGACCCCGAAATTTACGCCGGCCCGGACACGAACGAGCCCACCGAGATCGAAATTCAAGACGACATTCCTCCAGCCGAGGAAGACTGGGATGAAGCCGAAATCCGCGCCCAGGCCGCCTCCGAAACGGAGCGGGCCGTCGAAGAAGCGCAGCCGGGAAAAACCGAGGAAGTGGAAGTCGAGGCCGCAACCACAACCTCCGCAACCGGGAATGAAGCTCCGGCCGCCGAAGCATCGGCCATTGAAGCGCCAGTCAATGCCGCGGCAGTCGCACTGGCAGAAACCGCACCTTCGACCGCGCCGCTCGTTGTCCTGAAAATCCGCCGCCGCAAATTCAATCAGCAGCAACACCACGCCGGAGTGATTTCCGTGACGCGCCGGTTGTTCCGCAGCGGAGACAGCGAGTATCTGCTGAATGGAAAACTCTGCCGCCTGCGCGACATCCAGGAACTGTTCATGGGGACGGGCCTCGGCCCGGAGTCATACGCGCTGATCGAGCAGGGACGCATCGGCCAAATCCTGAGCAGCCGTCCCACCGACCGCCGCAACATCATTGAAGAGGCGGCGGGGATCACGAAATTCAAGACCAGGAAGCGTCTCGCCGAGGCGCGCCTCGAAGACGCCAAGACAAATCTCAACCGCGTCAATGACATTTTTGAAGAAGTCACGCGCCAGATGAACTCGCTCAAACGCCAGGCCAACAAGGCCGAGCGCTATGCCCGTCTGCGCGACGAGATGCGCGCCAAGCTGCGCATTGTGCTGGCCAGCAAGTTCACCCAGATGGATCAGGAGACCGTGACGCTCGACGCCCAGATCCAGCAACTGGGAGAAGAAATTCATCAGCAGACGGAGAGCGTGCAGCAATCCGAAGCCGAGCACTCCGAGCGAACGCAGCGCGGCTACGCGATTGAGACGGAGACGCGCCAAAATCGCGACCGCCTCAGTCAGATCGAGATCGAAGGCGAACGCGGCAAGGCGCGCATCCGGACCAACGAAGAGCGCTGCGCCGAGTTGATCGTGCGCTCGGCCTCGGCGGAGGCGGAGTTGGCGCAAGCTCGAAACCGGCTCCTGGCGCTGGAAGAGGAGCGCAATGGTCACCAGGAAGTGCTCGACTCGGCGGCTGCGGACCTGGCGGCGGCCCAGCAGGAATTCGCGCTCAGTCAACAGGAAACGACCTGCGCGGCCACCAACCTGGCAATGCTTGAGCAAGAGCAGGAATCGCATCGTGCAGCGATTTTGGACGCGGTCGGTGAAGCTTCGAAGCTGCGCAATCAGCTTACGCAATCCGAGGAGCGGCTGGCGGGCATCGGCCGCGAAGAGCAGCGCCTGCGCTCCGAGATCGCAAACGCATCGTCGCAATCGGAAACCTTCGGCGGGCAGCGCGGCCAGATTTCCCTGGAGTTCGAAAGCGTTTCCCAACGAGTGAGCGGCCTCGCCGCCGAAATCGCCAGCTTGCGCGAGGCCATCGAAAGCAAGCGCACGGCAGAACGCGAAACCAAGACACACCTCGACTCGATCCGCTCGGAATATGCCACCGCACTCGGCAAGAAGGGTTCGCTCGAAACAGTCATCGCCGAGCACGGTTATTCCACGGAATCTGTGCGGCGCCTTTTTCAATCGGGCGCGCTACAGGGAGGAAACACCCCCGCCGGCGTGCTCGCCGATTTCCTCGAAGTCGAGCCGCGCTACGAGAGCGTCGTCGAAGACTTTCTGCGCGACGAATTGAATTTCGTCGTAGTCAAGTCTTGGGACGCCGCCGACGAAGGCTTGCGCCTGCTGCGTTCCGACGCCAACGGGCGCGCGACCTTTCTGGTGCATCCGGACGATTCGCAAGCCAAGTTTTCGTTTGTCGCGGATGAACGCCAGCACTACGCCCCGCTGAACGACACGGTCGTTCCGCTGAAGAATTCGATTCGCGTGCTCAACGGATTCGGCAAGTCGCTCGAAGTGATCCTGCCGAAGCTGGGCAACGGCTACATCGTGCCCGATCCCGCGGTGGCTCGTGAACTCGCGCTCTCCAGCCCCGATGCATTCTTTCTTTCCCAGACCGGGGAATGCTTCCACAACGTGACCGTCACCGGGGGCAAGCAGCGCAGCGAGGGGCCGCTCTCGATGAAGCGCGAGTTGCGCGACGTACTGCGCCTGCTCGAAGAGTTGGAGCGGGCCCTGCGTGAGAAGGAAATGCTGTCGCTTACTCTGGATCGCGAAATCAAGGAGAACGCTTCCCTACTCGATCGCCTGGAAGAAGAAAGGCGCGAAGCCGATAAGCAGGCGATGACCTCGGGACATTTGCTCAAGCAACTGGACGGTGAAATGTCGCGGGTGCGCGAACGGATGGCAATCGCCGAAGGCGAACTACAGCGGCTGGGGGCGGAACGGCGGGAACAGGAAAGCTTGATCGCATCGCGGCAAGCGGAACTGACTTCCATCGAGGAGGCTCGCGCGCAATTTGAATTGCTGCTTGCCGCCGGGCAAGACCGCCTCGCGGCCCTGCGCGGCCAGCGCGACGCTGCCGCTGAAACCACTTCGCAGCGTGCCGCTCGCGTGGCCACGATCGAAGAGCGTCACCATTCGGCCACGGCACTGCTTCAGCGCATCGAGACGCTGGTCGCCGAGATGCGGGGGCGGACGGGCGTTTTGCAATCTCAAATGGAATCGGCAACTGCCGAGATGGCGCAGCGGCAAAATGAGAACGTGCAACTGGCAGAACAGCTCATCCAGTTCGAAGCCGAGCGCAATGCCGGAGAAGCACGCGAAGGCTTGCTGCAACTGGAGTCGGAGCAACTGCGGGCGCGACTCGTCGAGATTGAGGAGATTCTTCGCAACCTGCGCCAGCAACTCGATCTGGCGCGCGACCGCCGGGGCGAACTGTCGGCCACAGCGGCCAAGGTGCAATCGGACCTGCAACACCTGGCCGACACCTGCTTGAACGAACTCGGCATGGAACGCGCGGTCCTGCTGGCCGACACGACTATTCCGCTGCTTGCCGGCGATGAACTTGCGGCTCAGGACCAGGCGCACCGTGAAATGCGCGCCCGCCTCGAAGCCATGGGTCCGGTCAACATGATGGCCCTGGAGGAGTACAAGGAAACCGCGGAGCGCCACCAGTTCCTCGAAACGCAGCGCAAGGATTTGCTCGATGCGATCGCCGACACCGCCGCTACCATTCGCGAGATCGATCAAGTTTCGCGGCAAAAATTCGAGGAAGCGTTCCACCAGATCAATGAGAACTTCCAAGCCACGTTCCGCAAGCTGTTCGGCGGCGGACACGGCTTCATGCGCCTCACCGATCTGGAAAACAGCGCGGAGAGCGGCATTGACGTGGTGGCGTCGCCTCCTGGGAAAAAACTCCAGAACGTGCTGCTGCTCTCCGGCGGCGAAAAGGCGCTCACTGCGCTGGCGCTGCTGGTGGGCATCTTCCAGTACACGCCGAGTCCGTTCTGTATTCTCGACGAAGTGGACGCTCCGCTGGACGAAGCCAACATCGCACGCTTCACCGAACTGGTGAGCGAGCTGAGCGTGCGCACCCAGTTCATCCTGATCACGCACAGCAAACGCACCATGAGCATTGCCCCCGTGCTCTACGGCGTCACCATGCAGGAGCCGGGCGTTTCGAAGCTGGTGTCGGTGCGGTTCGGGGCCGCATAAGACACCGGTTGGCCATCTCGAATACATCTGATGTATGATGTATACATTATGTCTGCATCTTCCGTTCTCACCCTGCGCTTGGATCCCAAACTCAAGAACCGGCTTGATCGCTTGTCGAAATCCATGAACCGCAGCCGCTCGTTTGTCGCCGCTCAAGCAATTCAGGAATATGTCTCCGTCAACGAATGGCAAATCGGTGAAATCAAGAAGGGCCTTGCCGAAGCCGATGCAGGCGACTTCGCCACCGACGAGGAAATGCAGCAGACGATCAGGCGCTTAACGCGACGTGCGCGTTAACTGGCTGCGAGCGGCACGCGCGAACCTGGTTGCCGTGTCCGAGTACATCTCTCAGGACAGTCCCGAAGCTGCTGCTAGGACCGTGGGCGCAATCGCAAGAGCGGTGGAAACTCTGGAAGATTTCCCATCTCTAGGTCGTCCCGGTCGGATCTCCGGCACTCGCGAATTGGTTGTTTCGGGAACACCGTACATAGTTCCTTATCGTGTGCGCGGCGATGTTGTGCAGTTGATCCGTGTCTTCCATGCTGCCCGCAAGTGGCCCAGCCATTTTTGAAACGCCTCGGCTCACACCGCAAGGCACAAACTAAAACTCATTGACAACCTCCACCGTCTTCTGCTTTTCGCTTTGAAAACTCGCTGCCTCCTTTTCCAGAGCCTTCCTCAGCTTTTCCACATCAACACGCCTCGCAACCCTGCGCGGGGCAAGGCTTTTCGCTTACACTGGAGCTGTCAACAATTTTACGGGCAGCGGCGTTTGTGATATCTGCGCGGGTGTGACGGAAATGGTTGACAAATTTTCCGCGACAGTTAGAATACCCAAAGTTTTTCCCCGGTGAATTTGCGCATGAGCCCCGAGATTTTAGAATCCGTCCTTCTGCGGACGAGCTACCCCGAATTGGAGTTGCACACCAGCGGCAAGGTGCGCGATGTGTACAACCTCGACAGCGAACACCTGCTGTTCGTCGCCACCGACCGCATTTCAGCCTTCGACTATGTGCTCGCAACCGGCATTCCGCACAAGGGCCGGGTGCTCACCCAGATTTCGCTCTTCTGGTTCGACTTCCTCAAGGACATTGTCCCCAACCATCTGGTCACTTCCGACGTGGAGCGCTACCCGGCGGCGATTCGCGAACATGCCGCCGAACTCCGCGGCCGCTCCATGATGGTGAGGCGCGCCGCGATGTTTCCCGTCGAGTGCGTGGCGCGCGGCTACCTTTCCGGCTCGGGATGGAAGGAGTACAAGGCGACGGGCTCGGTCTGCAGCATCAAGCTTCCCTCCGGAATGAAAGAATCCGACCGACTGCCGGAGCCGCTGTTCACACCTGCCACCAAGGCCACCACGGGACACGACATCAACATTTCGTTCGAAGAAATGTGCAAGCTGGTCGATCCCGAATTGAGCCGGCAGCTCCGCGAGCTGACGTTGCGCATCTACCAAAAGGCCGCGGATTATGCGCGCCAGCGCGGCATCATCATTGCCGACACCAAATTTGAATTTGGACTGACCGCCCAGGGCATCACCCTCGCGGATGAAGTGCTCACACCGGATTCCTCGCGCTTCTGGCCGGCCAACACCTATCAACCGGGCAAGGCGCAGGATTCCTACGACAAACAGTATGTGCGGGACTACCTGGAAGAGATTCGCTGGAACAAACAACCGCCGGCGCCGGCCCTACCCCAGGAAGTCGCGCGGCGGACCAGCGAAAAATATCTCGAGGCATACCGCCAACTGACGGGACGCGAGTTGCAGGTTTAGCCCTCGTCTGGACGGATAAAAAGTTGCGATAAGCGTCGTTGAAGTTTGGTCATAACACTAATGAGCGTTGCGGACTGGATCATCCTCGCGTGTCTGGCGTTTTCGGTGACGGGTGCAGCCATCGAAGGCTTCTTCCATGAAGCTTTCAATCTGGCCGGCCTGGTCGTGGGATACCTGCTGGCCGCATGGCAGTATCGTCGGCTAGCTGCCTGGTTCGAGCCGCACATGAAATCGCTGTGGTTGGGCGAGATTGCCGCTTTTCTCATTATTTTTTTCGCAGTCCTGATTGTCGCCAGTTTTGCCGGGCGGTTCACGCGCTCGGTAATGAAGGAAGCCGGCCTGAGCTCAATCGACAAAATGCTAGGCGCGGTCCTGGGTTTGCTGAAAGGCATTCTGGTGGTAGCTGTGATACTCACCGCCATGGCCGCGTTTGCGCCCGCTGCGAAGTGGCTCGGAGATTCCGAGCTCGCTCCGTATTTCCTGGTCGGCGGCAGGGCGGCAATCTGGCTGGCGCCGTCGGAATTGCGCCACCGCTTCTACCAGGGCTTGGATTACTTGCGGCATTCGCATTCGGTGAGCGATGCAATCCAATCGAAACCGTCCGGGGCGTCAAAGTAGTTGTTCTCGGGAATTTGTAAGTGTAGAGATTCTTAGATCGTGCAAGCGCGGAGACGAGGCCAGAGGTGAAAGATCAACTGGAAGCACTGATTCTTCAGATGTACAAAAGCAATATTCTTTACTCGGAAGCAGTCCGCGAGTTCAAGAAACGGTTCATCATGACCGCGCTCGAAGAGAACCGGGGCAATCAGTGCAAAGCGGCGCGGCAATTGGGCATGCACCGGAACACCCTCAGCCGGACCATGCACGAGCTCAAGATTGATGTTCGCCCCTTGCGCGCCGGAGCCAAGCGACCGCCCCGCAGCGCCCATCTCCCTGTCGCACTGGAAAGAAAACAGGCCCGGTAGTTCTGGTCTCCGGTGCCGGGTCTCAGGTCTTAGGAAGAATCCGCTCAGGAAGATCGAAGAGATAGTAAAAGGGCGGTCCCTTGGGGACCGCCCTTTTATCTACCATAAACCGTGTGCGAGTCTTAGGATTTCCCTAAGACCTGAGACCTGTCACCTGAGACCTGAACTTCAGTGCGCGACCGGCTTTCTGTGGACCGGCGGCTTCGGTGGCGCTTTCGGCGCCAGCAAGGCTCCGTCGTTCATGGTCATCACAAACGGCTTCGCCACGTACGAGACCGGCGTTCCTCCGAACTTGAACTCCGTATCCTCTTTCGGCATCTGAGTTTTCGATAACACCGCCGACATGGTCAGATCGATATCGGCGCGCTTGGCGTCGACATCGTCTATACTCCCAGCCAGCAGCAGCCTGGTTGCGGTCTTGCTGGAGGTGTCGATGCTGATGATATGGGCCTCCATCAGCAGCGGCTTTCCCTTTAGCACGCTCCACACCTTGTCGGCGTCCTCGGGCGAGCCTTCGGAAAGGACCATTTGCCACTCCGCGAAGCTCAGGTCTTTCACTGCCTTGCTTTTCACAAGCTCGGCAGCTTGCTCGGCGGGAGTCGGCGGCACGTACTTTGCGACCGTGAAATTGGCTGGAGGCAGCGGCGTACCGGCGGTGAGCGTCAGCAGATTGTTCCATCCATCTTCGCTGCCGTGATACTTGACGTACTTGCTCTTGCCGTACTTCGCGATCTGTTCCTTGCCCGGGCTCGTCTGCAGATTGGAAGCACGGGCGATGAAGAAGAGCCCATCGACGTCGTCTTCAGTCGGTCCCGGCGCAAGGTATGCAAGAGCCAGATAATAAACCTCGGTGACGTTGGTCTGGTCGCCCTTGACCGCTTCCAGGAGAAACTGCTGCGCCTTCGCATAGTCCTTGGCTTGGTAGGCGCTCATGCCGGCTGCGTTGTTGAAGATAGCCGCCGCCGTCGTTTTCAGCTTGTCCCATTCTGCCGCCGGCGTGCCATCCGGCTTCACCGCCGTCTGCAGGCACTGCAAGCCTTTTTCACCGCTCTGGCCCGCATCCGTCAAATTCTGTGCCGCGTTGGGGCCCGTCGCCATCGCCTGCTTGTTGAAGGTCAGCAGCGCCAACGCCCGGATGTTGCAGGGATTCGCCTGTAAAACTTTCTGCGCCGTTTCGAGCGTCTTGGCCTGATTGCCGGTCTGCTGATAAGCGCCCATCAAAAGTTCGAGCGCGTCTTCTTTCATCACGCTCTTGGGAAACTGGGTCAGAAACGCTTCCAGGCCGCTGACTTTGGCGGCGGCGTCCGTTTGCTGGACGGCGCCCACGTAGGCGTTATACTCCGCCGGATCTTTGATCTCCTTTTTCTGGGGAGCGGGCGGCGGCGGCGCCGGGTTCTGCTGCGCCGTGGGTTGCGCTGCCGTGGCAGCGGGTTGAGCGGGCGCGGCAGCGGTCTGAGCGACGGCGGTCACCGCTACCATCAGCAACATCGCGACAAAAATTTTCTTCATTCCTGTGGCTCCTTAACCGTTCGGGGAAACTGAAGTAAACTCCGTGCCCGACTTCAATCCAAACCTGGCGCCGGGCTCGCGCCATCTGGCCATTCTTCCATGCTACTGAAACTGACGTGCCCGAAACTTATGGGCCGCCGGCTTACATCGAGCGGCTCCACATTATTATTCCGGTGAGCGGATTATAAGGATGTAATCCCTCGAAGGCAAGCATCTTGCTCGCTCCATCCCCTGTCAGCAAACCAGAACTCCTTCCGGCAATGCCACCGAAATCCGTCCCACTTCGCAATCTGGGTATTCCCCCGTGTCTGATCAGAAGATTGCCCGGCCCGCCGCTTGGGTGGCGGCTGTGTGGGGTCGTGGGGTAAGGCCGGGCAATTCTGTGCTTCTTTCAATTGCAGATGTATCTTTTGTACAGCATCTGGCATCGTTCTGCCTGTGACGTCCATCACCATTGTGTGTGACGCCGCCACACCCAGCTGTGATGCAGGTCACCGCCAAAACAGGCGGCGCTGGCTAAGGTAAGAACGCAGCCACATTCAGGAAACATCTCAGGAGAAGCAATCATGGCCTATGTAATCACCGACACTTGCATCAAGGACGAGCTTTGCGTGGAAGTCTGCCCCACCGACTGCATCCATCCCAAAAAAGACGAGCCTCAGTTTGAAGCGGCGACCCAGCTTTATATCGACCCAGAAGGTTGCATCGATTGCGGCGCCTGCGTCCCCGCTTGCACTTCGGATTCGATCTTCGTGGCCGACGAACTGCCGGCAGACAAAAAAGAATTTCTGGATAAGAACGCCGCCCACTTCGCCAAGTAGCGATACCAGGAGTGCCCGTGTAGCGCGGGCACTCCTGCCCGCGTCCCGCTGTCCACGCCGCCCGTGTAGAAGAGCTGCTCTCGTCTGTCTAAGCCGCCTCAGCACCCCACCCCCATGCATCTCGACCATGCAACTAAACGATTGCGTCCGCGTCTCGCAATCTATATCCTTTGCGCGAAGGTAGCCACCAAACATAATTGGGGCGCATAATAAAAAAGTCTGCACTCATCAAGTTGATCGCCTCGTTCGTACTTCCCACAGCGTGCGCGTTTGCTCAGTCCCAACCGGCGTCGCCGAACCCAGAATCGACACCGCAAGCACCTCGCCGTGTGCAGGTGGATGCAAACACTGCATCGACGATGATCGTTGAGAAGAAGGCACCCATGGCCTACCCGGAAGCCGCGCGCAACGCAGGTGTCCAGGGCAAGGTCGTGCTGCGGGTAGTCACCAGCTATTCCGGTGACGTGGAAGAAGTCACGGTCGTTTCGGGAGATCCCGCGCTCGCGCAAGCCGCCGTAGATGCCGTCAAACAATGGAGGTACAAACCGTACCTGGCGGAAGGTTCGCCTGCCGAGATGGAAACGCAGGTCAGCCTCAACTTCGTTTTAAAGGCTAGCCCGCCACCTGCTCCTCCGCCGCTCGGCGCCGTTCATCACGACGCTTATTCGAACGATTATTTCGGCATCTACTATCCTCTATCGCGCGATTGGGTGCGCGAAACTGAGGCGATGCGCCAGAAAATGGCGGCCGAGGGAAACACCCAAGGGACATTTATCCTGCTGACGGCGGTCCACATCCCCCAAGACACAGAACCCTTGCGGGCCGACTCCGAGTTTACGGTACTTGCCGTGAATCGCTCGGGCGCTCCGTCGCCCACCGAGTGTAAACAGTATCTGGAAGCCGTAGCCGACGACCTGCACTCGAGAAAAGAAGGTCGTCAGAAGGGTGACGCATCCCAACTCACTATCGCCGGCCATGATTTCTATCGTGGAGATTTTGAATTCCGCCACGGCATCGACCACCGCACATTCCTCTGCACATTGGTCAAGGACTACCGGTTGCAGTGGGATATTGCCGGCTGGTCGAAACAGGCGATTGAAACCGCGGTTGCGACTCTCGGATCGATCACGGCTGCGCCGCCAGCGACGGCGCCAACAACGCCGGTCGTAACCGCAGAACCTGCAACGGCTCCCGCACCGGTGAAAGTCGCGACGGGGGTCACGACTGGGTTGCTGATCAAGAAGGTTCAACCCGTGTATCCGGAGGAGGCCAAGCATGCCCACATTCAGGGAACGGTAGTGCTGCAGGCTGTTATCAACAAAACGGGCGACGTTGTGGACTTGGAAGTCGTCTCCGGTCCCATCGAGCTTGTAGTATCCGCAGTAAACGCTGTTCGCAAATGGAAGTACCGTCCCTACCTCCTGATGGGCAAACCGGTGGCAGTGAGTACCCAGATCGTGGTCAACTACGTCCTCCAGTTCTGAGCAGTGTTGTTTATGGCGCCTTGTCGCAACAAAATGCCAATTCGACGTTAAACTGGTAATGCAACGCGACGAGTTTAAGAACCATAAGGTTCAACTAAAAACTGACAACTGATAGCTGAGAGCCCCTGACTTCCCCATGATCAAATCTCCCCGAGGAACCCGCGACCTTCTGCCGCCCGACACGGCGCTCTGGAATTTCGTCGAAGCCGCCGTACGCGACGTTTTCCGCGCCTATAACTTTCACGAAATTCGCACCCCGATTTTCGAGTCCACCGAACTCTTCGCCCGCGGCGTCGGCGAAGAGACCGACATCGTTTCGAAAGAAATGTTTACCTGGGAAGATCGCGGCCGCGCCGAAAGCGATCGAGGCCAATCGCTCACCTTGCGCCCCGAGAACACCGCCGGCGTGGTGCGCGCCTACATTGAACACAAACTCTGGGACCGCGGCCTCAACAAGCTCTTTTATATCGGACCGCAATTCCGCCGCGAGCGTCCGCAAAAAGGCCGTTATCGCCAGTTCTATCAGATCGGGGCCGAAGTCATCGGGCCCGCCGCCTCCGGCAGCCAGTCTCCGGCGCGAGACGCCGAGATCCTCGAACTGCTGGCCACGCTGCTCGACCGCGTCGGCATCAAAAACTGGACGCTCGAGCTTAATTCCGTCGGCTGCCCCGCCGATCGCGCAAAATTCAACGAGGCCCTGCGCCAGGCGCTCGCGCCCGTTGCGACAAAAATGTGCGCCGACTGCCAGCGCCGCGCCGTGACCAATCCCCTGCGCATCTTCGACTGCAAAGTTCTCGAAGACCAGCCGATCATCGAAACTCTCCCCACAATTCGCCAGTTTCTCGACGACGATTGCCGCGCCCACTTCGCAGAAGTCAAAAACATCCTGAACGCGGTCGGTGTCCCCTTCGTCGAAAACCCGCGACTGGTGCGCGGCTTGGATTACTACACCCGCACCGCATTTGAATTTACCCACGGCGGCCTCGGCGCGCAGAATGCGATTCTTGGCGGCGGAAGATACGATGGCCTGTCGGAAGCGCTCGGCGGCCCGGCGGCTCCGGGAATTGGCTTTGCCATTGGGGAAGACCGGCTGGTGCTGTCGCTGGCTGAGTCGCCGGAGTTGCTTAAATCGTTCGCGCGCAAGCCCGACGTTTACATTGCTCCGCTCGGCGCGGCGATGAATCGCGAGGCCGCGCGTGTGGCCCGCGAACTGCGGCAGCACGATCTGGTCGTTGATCTTGGCGACGAATCGTTTCGCTTAAAAAAATCCTTCGAGGCCGCCGACAAAATGGGAGCGCGCTACATCCTGATCGTCGGCGAAAACGAAGTGGCGGCCGATGCCTTCGCGCTCAAGCATCTCGCCTCCGGCGAGCAGGTCACGATTCCGCGCGCAGAACTGGCGCAACGCATTTTGCGGAAGTAGCTCAGAGTTGTCAGCTATCAGCTCTCAGTTTTCAGTTTCTTATTTCCTCGCTCCGCGCATTTCTCCCTCACTTAGCCCGCGGATGCGTCTTGTCGTAAACAGTCATCACGTGCTTGACCGAGAGTTGCGTGTAGCGTTGCGTGGTCGCGAGACGCTCGTGGCCGAGCAGTTCCTGGATGGCGCGCAAGTCCGCTCCCTCCTCCAGCATGTGCGTGCCGAAGGCGTGGCGCAGCGTGTGCGGATGGACTTCGGGCGACATTCCCTTGGCAACCGCGATGCGCTTGACGATGCGTCCCACGCTGCGCGTCGTAAGCCGTCCGCCGCGCTGGTTGACGAGCAGCGCGACCGTGCCTTTCTCGGATCCTTTCTTTCTTAAAGTCGCGAGCAACTGTTGCCGCCACGGCAGGTAAACGGCCAGCGCCGCCAGCGCCGACCCTCCGAAGGGCACGTAGCGTTCCTTCTTCCCTTTTCCGCGAATCAGAATGGCTTCGTTGCTGCGGCTGATGTCGTCGAGGTTGATGCCGACCAGTTCCGAGTTGCGAATGCCGCAGCCGTAGAGCAGTTCGAACAGCAGCCGATCGCGCTCGGGAAAAGCCGCCTCCGCCGGCATTTTGCCGTCGAGCACGGAATTCATTTCCTCAATCGTCGGAACGCGCGGCAGCTTCTTCGCCAGCCGCGGCGTCGAAACCAGCTTCGCCGGATTCTGCTCCACCACGCCTTCCTGCGCCAGCCAGCGATAAAGCGACCGCACCGCAGCCAACGCGCGGGCGACGGAAGTCTTGCTCAACCCTTTGTCGTAGAGATGCGAGAGAAAGCCGCGGATCGCGATGTGGTCGATCGCCTTCCACTCACGCCACCCGATATAGGCCGCAAACTTGTCGAGGTCCCCGGCGTAAGCCTTGATGGTGTGCGCCGAAGCATTCCGCTCCCGCAAGTGCCGCAGAAAGTCGTCCGTGGCGCGTTCGACGATGGTGCGCGACTGTTTCACAGTTGCCTTTCGCAACTTGCAAACAATTCACCACGGAGACACAGAGACACGGAGAAAGGCGAGATTGGGATTTCAACTTTGATGCAGCAACTGCGGCTTGACAGTATCGCAAGAAAAAAGCCTTTCTCCGTGCCTCCGTGTCTCGGTGGTGATTTCATACTCTGGCTTTTCCTCGCGGATGATGTTTCGCATACACGCTCTTCAGCCGGTCCAGCGCAACGTGCGTATAAATCTGCGTGGTTGAAATGTCGGAGTGGCCGAGGATGGTCTGTACCGTCCGCAGGTCGGCCCCATTTTCCACCATATGCGTCGCGCAGGAGTGCCGCAGCATGTGCGGACTGGCGTGGCGTCCCGTGCTGAGACTCGCCTTGCCCACCAACTGCCAGATACGTTGGCGGGTCAAGCGCCGGCCTCCTGTGCCCAGAAACAAAAGCGGCGAGCGTTTTTTCCTGGAAAGTAATTCCCTGCCGTTTTTCAAATATTTCTGCAACGCCTGCTGGGCCGGCACTCCCAGCGGCACCATGCGTTCCTTGTCGCCTTTGCCGCGCACCAGAATGTATCCCATCTCCAGCTTTAAGTCTTCGAGCCGGGCGTCGGAAACTTCGGAAACGCGGACCCCTCCGGCATAAAGAACTTCGATCATGGCGCGATCGCGGAGCGCCAGCGCCTGGCCCCGCGCGGTTTCATTTTGCGGATGCGATTCGGCCAGCAGGGGTTGGCCAAGCACGGTTTGGGCGGGCATGGTTTGGCCGAGCATGGTCAGGCCGAGCATCGCTCCAACTTCGTCGCGGCTCAGCGATTTCGGCAGCACCTTCCACTGCTTCGGCAAGTCGATGTTCAGCGTCGGGTCTTTCTCGATCTTTCCATCGAGCAGCAAATGCCGGTAAAGCTGGCGGATGGCGGATAGTTTCCTTCCCACCGAGCGCCCATCGAGCGAATGCGAAAACAATTCCTGGAGGTACTCGCGCACATCTTCGCGCCGCGCTCCGCTCAGCGCCACGCGCCGCTTTTCCAGAAACTCCACGAACTGCGCGAGGTCGCTCGTGTACGCGGCAATCGTTAACTTCGCCGACCCACGCTCCACCCGCAGATAGTCGAGAAAAGCAGAGAGCGTCCGCGCGTTCGCATCCGAAGGCATAGGTTGAGTATGCGATGTCAGGCAGAATCGAGAAAGTAACGAGCAGGATACGGGCTTGCCATGTCGGCGGCCGTACCTTCAAGAGACTTAGCGGGCTGCCGCCATGCTGGCCACGCCGATGTGCTCCAGCGCGCGGTCGATCACCGTTTGCAGTTCGCGGGCGTATTTGACTTCGCGGCCCTTGGCCAGGACCACGCGCGCTTTCTCCGCCTCGAACCAGGTGGGATCGCGGCGGTCTTCCTCGGGACGGCGTGTATGGCGGACATCCATCAAGAAAGCCTTGACTGCATATTCCTGCACGCCACCCTCCTGCCAAAAAACGCCCTTGGAGTGTACGTACATGTGAAAATGCCGGGGCTCGATCTTGCCGATGGCGCCCGCTTCTTCTTTGGCTTCGCGTTCCGCGGCCTGGCTGTGCGAGAGGCGGGGATCGGGAGCTCCCTTGGGAAAGGTCCACTTGCTGCCGCCGTTGGTGTGGACCAGCAGAAACTCGGCATGAGAATTCACCCGCCGGTAACAAACGGCAGCAACCTGCAAGGGCAGCGCAAAACGGTAGACGCGAGGTGAACTCATCACTCGCAGTTTACTTCATATATATTTCGGGAATGTTAAATATCAACCAGAATGGTTCACACCTTTGGTACCTAGCCTTCGGTATGGGGGTGAGCAGTGGGCGGGGCCTTTGTCGGCCCCGCAGCCAGCTGGCGCAGCGCTTAATTGCTAGTTGCCGGAGTCTTGACGTCGGACGATTTTTTCGACTCGGCCATCATAGCCTCTGTCTTTTTTAGCAACGTTTGTTTGACAGTCTCGATGTACTTCGTCATGATCGGCATCATATCTTGCATCGACTCTGCCATCATTGAGGGCATCTCTCGCAATAGCTTTTGACCGGTGGGCGTGGCATAAAACGCAACCAGGTTATCAATGTCGCCCTTCGTGAGGTGCTTTTGGAATGCCGGAACCATGGCTTGCATCATTTCATCCATGGGCATGTTTTCGAACATGCTATCCATGTCCGCGTTCATCTTTGATTCGTAGTCGGCGGGCAATTCATCTTTGTGCTTCAGATATTGCTCGTGGAACATCTGGTGCATACTTTGGGTCATCGCCGCCATCATTTTTTTCATCATGTCGTGAGATTGGACGGCCTGGAAATACCTTTCGACATCCGCCTTGGTGGCAGGAGCGTCGGCGGGGTTTGTCTGTGCAATACAAGGCCAGCTGAATGCGAGAAACAGACCAAAAATGACGAGCAATCGCTTCATAAATATCCTCCGGGATTTCCGGTCAAGTATAGCGTTCCAGCCCCGTACAATCTACCGCTCTTGCTGAGAACTGAGAACTAAGAACTAAAAACTGCTCCCGAATCTCAGTCCGCTCAGGCTGGCTGTCTTTTTCGGGTCGATTCCTCGGCTGCCAATCAGCACTTGAAACGTCTCTCCCATGCCCACGGGAGTTACCAGATGTTTCAGTTGGAGGGCCACCTTTGCGCGTTCTTGCGGAAAGCGACAGTCTTCGAAGGCATCTGCGAATTGACTTGTCTCGCCAATGCCCATCAGGAATTGCGCTTGTGTGCGTAGCTTTTCCATCTGCATGCTTTCTCCCTCGCAGGCAGCGCCCAGCGCGGTGAAATTGACGTGCGCCGTAAGGTCCTGCTCGCCGGGCGCCTGATACGGGTCGGGGCTCGCGGAGTGCTGCCGATACGCCATCAGCGTGCCGCGATGGCGGCCGACGAGTTGTTGGTCGCGCGTGTAACCATAGTCCACAATCACAAGCACACCGCGCGAGATCGATTGCGCAATTTGCCGGACCCAATGCTGCGCCAGGATGGGGACCTCGATGCGCTCGTCCGCCTCGGGATGGACTCCGTAGCGGTCGAGGAACTCCAGTTCTTCAGCGAGCGGCGGGAGCCAGATTTCGCGCAGGCGGCTGTTTTCAAGCGCTAGATGGAGTTTGCCGCGCGTGCTCAGAATTTCCACCGGCAGAGCGTCGAAGAATTCGTTGGCGAAAATGATGACGGGCGTTTCCGGCGCTAGAGTACGATGAATCCCCGCAGACACGTCCGGAACTACGGCCTTCCCGATCCGAATATGATCGCGGAGATTCTCTCGTAGTTTTGCGCGCAGCGCTGGCGACGATTCCTGCAACGTGTAGGTGAGGGCAGCGAAGAAACCGGGGAATTTTTTCTTCGCCCAATCGAGCACATCGCGGGCGACCAGGCCGCGGCCGGGGCCGAGTTCGACAATTTCGATTGCCGAGGGGCGGTCGAGCGCCCGCCAAAAGTCGTCAAACTGCCGCGCCAGCAGGCGTCCAAAGACGGCGTGCACGTCGCTTGAAGTGTAGAAGTCTCCCGCCTTGCCGAATTGTCCGGCGCTGCGCGAATAGTAACCGCCAGCAGCATCGTAGAGGCAGATTTCCATGTAGCGCGAAAACGGGATGGGACCGCGGTGACGGATTTCGTTTTCGATTTGTTCGCGAAGCGGCACGGCGTTAACTTCCCTCGCTTCCCTCTTCGCCAGACATCGGGCTGTGGGTGACGCGCTCCTGCGGAGTGCGTGTAAACATCTCGATGAAATAGTCGTGCAGCCCGTCGTAGATCTGGCGCTGCAAATGCCACGCAAACTGGGGATGATCGAGGTCGCGGGGATGAAGCGGAAGCACGTAGGTGTGGACCGGGACGGCCGAGTTCTTGAGATCGATCAGCACTTCGATAGTGCCGTCGTGTTCGCGCGCGGAAAACGCGAGCAGCGGATGATCGTAGAGCCTCAAGTGGTCGAGCACTTTCCGCAGCCGATCGGACACGGATTCATTGTACCCATTCGGAGCGAACGAGACGCGGCAAGCGTTGGAAGTCAGAGGTATGAAGGCGGAGGCCAGAGTTGAACACCGGTCGAGCCGGTGGTTTCACCTCTGCAATCTGACCTCTTTTCCCTCTGACCTTTATTCATAGCGCAGGGCTTCGATGGGATCGAGGCGGGAGGCCTTGATGGCGGGCACCATTCCGCTGACGATGCCGACGAATCCCAGAATCAGGGTGGACGCGATCAGGGTTGTGGAATCGATGATGAGATGGATATCGCCTTCACTGCCATTTTCGATGAAAGCGCTCCACAGAGTCAGCGATCCGACCGACCAGGAAACGATGTAGGCGAGAACCACGCCAGCCAGTCCGCCAATAAAGGTGATCACCAGGGCTTCGGCCAAAAACTGGACCAGGATGTGCCAACCGCGCGCGCCCAGGGCCTTTTCGACTCCGATTTCGCGGGTTCGCTGGGTCACGGAAACCAGCATGATGTTCATCAGCCCCACCCCGCCGATGCCGAGCGTGAGCAGGCCGATGAACCCGAGCAGAATCTTGATGCCGGTGGTGATCACGCGCAGATCGAGCAGGTCGGCGAAAACGTCGAAGACAAAAATAGCGCGCTTGTCCTTGGGATCGAATTCATGATGAAACGCCATGGAACGGCGGACGGCGTCGGCGACTTTCTGGTGGTCGCCCTCGTATTCCATGGCCACGGAATTGAGGTAATAAGTGTTGGTGAGGCCGCTCATGGCGCTGAACGGAATATATAAATGGCTGTTCATGTCGTCGTCGCCATTCTGAATGACGTGTTTCAGAACGCCGACGACCTCGTAAGAAAGTCCGTCCAGCCGCACCTTTTCGCCGAGCGCGTTCTGGCCCGAAAACAACTTCTTCTTGACGTCGGAGCCGAGCACGGCCACGCGGCTGTGGGTATTCTCGTCGAACTCGGTGAAGAATGTGCCTTCGGCGACGTTCATGCGCCGCATGCGCTGGTAGTAGGGGTAAACTCCGCTGACCCCGTAGGTGCCGCTGCGGGTGCCATAGGCGACCGTGCTTTGCTTGGCACTTTCGGGCGAGAGGCGCTTCAGCAGCGGCACTTCGGCCTGAAGATAATCGAGATCGTTGATGGTGAGTTTGATTTCGCTGCCAGCCTTCGTGCCTCCGGCTTGCAGCGAGGTCCGTCCTGGAAAGATGAAGACCAGGTTGGTGCCCCAGGAGCGGAACGCGATCCAAAGGGCGCTCTCGAACCCGGATCCGTAGGCGAGCAGCAACACGACCGTCGCGATGCCCCACGCCATGCCAAGCATGGTGAGGATGCTGCGGCGCCGATTGTGCTTGAGCGCGTTATAGGCCTGGCGAGCGAGTTCGAGAAGCATAGCTTACTCCTGGCGCAGGGCCTCCACCGGCTCCATCAGCGCGGCCTGGCGTGCCGGATACAGTCCCGCGGCGATGCCGGCAATCGCGAGCGAGAGTATCGCGATTGCCGCCGACATCGGAACAATGCGCGGCGTGTCGAATCCCTCGGGCGCGGGCAACGCGGCCAGGACCGCGACGAAAGCCGTGGTGATGGCGAGCCCTATACCTCCGCTGAGAGCCGTCAGAAACGCGCCCTCCACAAAAAACTGGGTCAGGATGGCGCGATGCGTGGCGCCGAGCGCCTTGCGCAGTCCGATCTCGCGCGTGCGTTCGGTGACCGAGACCAGCATGATATTGATGATGCCGATGGCGCCCAGGGCGAGCGTGACCACGCCTACCACGCCGAGGAAATAGTCCATCGCGTCGAAAATTTTGGCGACGCGCTTGTTGTCGTCGATCGTGTCCCAGTCTTCAAACGAATCTTCCAGCTTGGGATCGAAGCCGTGGCGCCGCGCAATAATCTCGTGGACTTCCCGCTTCGCGGCCAAATCCCCGCTGGGCGTGAGCGGACGGTAGTTCAAAAATGAAATCGCGTCTTCGCTGTTCTGCTCCTTCAGCCGGAACAGGTTGCGCATGGTCGTGATGGGGAGGAAGATGCGCGCATTGGTGCCGTTATTTCCGTCCTGCCCGACCTTGCTCAGCACGCCGATAATCTCAAAGCGCACGCCATTCAGCAGGATGGGCGAGCCCACCGCCGGGCGTCCGGGAAATATGTTCTTCAGCAATTCCCAGCCAACCACGGCGACCCGGCGCATTTCCGTATTGTCCCCCTCGTCGAACCAGCGGCCCGGCCCCACGGGAACATTGCGGATCTGGTTGTACTCCGGCGCGACCCCGAACACCTGCCCGTTGGTCGAACCGTAATCGCTGACCGCGCGAATGTCCTCGCGATTGAGCACGGGAGAAACGAATTTGAGCGAGCGCGCCTGGTCGCGAATGGCGAGGTAATCCTCATAAGTGAAATGGTAGTAGCGGCCGGATTGCGTGCTGCCTTCGACCGCGGGAATGCGTCCGGGGAAGGTGAACATAATGTCCTGGCCGAGGTTCTTCAGTTGCTTTTCCTGCCCGCTGCGAAAGCCCTCGCCCAAGCCGACCAGCAGCAGCAACGATCCCACTCCCCAGGCAATTCCAAACATGGTGAGAAACGAGCGCAGCTTGTGCGCCCAAAGCGTGGCCAGCGACTGCCGAACGATTTCGATGAGCATCCGCATGATTTGGCCCGCGAAGTTTGCTTAACGCCCGGCCGCCTTGTGCGTAAGGCAAAGCCAGACCCTGCACGCTGCTGTGTAGTACGGAAGCGGGTGCGGCGCGGTTCCCGAAAAAAGCGCGCGGCGCCCTTGTCGGTTAGACGCTGAAAATGCCCTGCGGGTTAGCGGCGAGAAGAGCCAACAGACGCGGCAGCTATGACAGGCGTGTAATACCCGGAAACCCGTCAAAACCGGAATCGAAGGTCAGGATGCGTTCGATTCCATGTTGTTCCATGACGGCAAGGTGAATGGCGTCGCGGGCAGACAGTCGCCCATGCCCGAGGACAATCTCCTTCGCACGCCCGGCAATCGACCGGTCCACAGCCAGCACTTCATCAACGATGCCAAGCAGGGAGTCGAACGCTGGCTGAATGGCGTCGCGGCGGTTGATCGCAACGTAGCGGTGCAGTATCTCCTGGAGCACTTCGGCATCCGTAACCAGGCGCTGCCGGTCGCTGACCAACTTCTCAAGCCAGCGCTGCGCATCGCTCTTGTGCGGATGTGGAGCGCCCACGAGATACATCGGGATGTTGGAATCGACCAGAATCACGGTTGCGCGCCGGTGGCGTATCCTCTTTCGATCTCCGCCAGCATGCCGTCGATATCGGCGACAGGATAGTCGTGCCGGGCGGCGGCGCGAATGACTTCGAGCTTCTTGCCAACGCCTCCCATCGGCTCCCGGCGCCGCGCCAGGACGAGCGCATGACGGACCCACTCGGCAATGGACATCTGCCGCGAGCGTGCCATGTGCTGGATTTCCCGGTAGTCGGGGTCCTGCAAAATGACCTGCAATCGTTTAGCCATGATATGAGTGTAAATGACTCATTGGCATGAGTCAAGCTCGCAGCAGGCAATAGTTTAACTTAGAGTGCGGCAGGCGATGGAATCCCGCGCCTCTTCGCTCACCACAACTTCCCTGCCCATGCGCTTGCCCACTTCGACGACAGCGGAGAGAGTCTCATCGTCGGTTTCGAGCCCGCGCACGATTTCGAGCCGCTTCATCGGGTCTACGGGATTGACAAAGCGCATGCCGACGCATTGCTTGGCGCGATAGGTGACGCTGGCGATCTCGGCGACGCTGAGCGACGAAGTGCTGACGGCGAGAATGGTCGCGGGACGGCAGAACTTGTCGAGCATGATGAAGATTTCCATCTTCGATTCCATGTCGTCGGGAACCGCCTCGATGACGAGATCGGCCTGTCGAGCGGCTTCATCGATGGAATCGGCAAATTCCAGCCGGGATAAAGCAGCTTCGGCTTCGGTGGCACTGACCGTGCCAAGTTTAACGGCTTGGTCAAGGTTGGCGCGGATTTCAGTCTCCGCCCTGCGCAGCGCGTTCGGCATGAGGTCTTCGAGAATGGTGCGATACCCGCCGAGCGCGGCCGCCTGCGCGATGCCCCGTCCCAGAATGCCGCCGCCGATCACGGCAATGGTGCGGATTTCAGGGCGGGCTCCAGGCCGGACTTCGGTCACTCTTTGCCCGCCTGCTCGAGGTGCTGGAGCACGCTCTCATAGCTCGGTTCGGACTTGCGGATGTATTCGCCGAGGCGGGCGCACTCCTCCGGGGTCATCGCCGGAATGCTGGCGCTGATGCGGCGCAGAGTGGTGGCGATGTCGTCGATGTAATTCATCAGGCGGATGAGTTCTCCAGTTGCAGGCATGACGGCTCCTTGCTTTCTCTGGCGCGTGCGTAAACGGAAGCCGCGGCCAAGGGAACAGTATTCATTGTTGAACAGGCGGGCGAATTTAGCAAAGGCGGGGTTGAAGTATCCAGCTTACCAACAGAAAGACGGGCGATGACGCCCGTCTCTCCATCGGCCTGGTATTTTCATTTTGCTTTGTAGTTCAGCGCCTTGATTCCCAGAAACCGCGCCGCGCCGCCCAATTCCTCTTCGATGCGGAGCAACTGGTTGTACTTGGCGATTCGGTCGGTGCGCGACGCCGAGCCGGTCTTGATCTGTCCCGCGCCGGTGGCCACGGCAAGGTCGGCAATGAACGTGTCTTCGGTTTCGCCGGAGCGATGCGAGATCACCGAGGTGTATCCATTGCGGCGGCCGAGGTCGATGGCGTCCAGCGTTTCGCTGACCGTTCCGATCTGGTTGAGTTTGATCAGGATCGAGTTGGCAATTCCCTTCTCGATGCCCTTGGCGAAAATCTCGATGTTGGTGACGAAGATGTCGTCGGCTACCAACTGGACCTTGCCGCCAAGTTCTTTGGTCAGGAGCGCCCAGCCTTCCCAGTCGTTTTCCGAGAGCCCGTCTTCGAGCGAAACGATGGGATAATCTTTGACCCACTTCGCCCAATACTTCACCATTTCCTCGGAACTCTTTGCAGACTTGTCAGACTTTTTGAACACGTATTTGCCATCCTGATAGAATTCGCTGGCCGCCGGATCGAGCGAAATCGCGACTTCCGCGCCCGGTTTGTAGCCCGCCTGCTGGATGGCTTCCAGCACCACTTCAATGGCTTCGACGTTCGATTTCACCGATGGAGCAAAGCCTCCCTCGTCGCCGACCGCCGTGTTGTAACCGCGCTTTTTCAGCACGCCCTTGAGGGTGTGAAAGACCTCCACGCCCCAGCGCAGCGCCTCGGCAAACGACGGCGCTCCGACTGGCACGACCATGAATTCCTGGAAGTCCACATTGTTATCAGCATGCGCGCCGCCGTTGAGAATGTTCATCTGCGGCACGGGCAAGGTGTTCGCCGCAGCGCCGCCGAGGTAGCGATAGAGCGGAAGCTCGAACGCCCGGGCCGAGGCGCGGGCAGCGGCCATCGAAACCGCCAGGATCGCGTTCGCGCCGAGACGTCCCTTATTGGGCGTGCCATCGAGTGCGATCATTCTGGCGTCGAGCACGCGCTGCTCGGCGGCGTCGGCCCCGACGAGATTCTCCGCGATTTCACCATTGACGTTTGCCACTGCTTTCAGCACGCCCTTGCCGAGGAACTTGGTCTTGTCGCCGTCGCGTAGCTCGACGGCCTCGTGCTCGCCGGTGGACGCGCCACTCGGCACAATGGCGCGCGCGCTGGCGCCGCCATCCAGAAATACTTCAGCTTCAACCGTGGGATTGCCGCGCGAGTCCAGCACCTGGCGTCCGCGGATTCCAGCAATGCTTGTAAGAGGCATAAGTGCGTCCTTTGCTTGTCTAATGGATTTGGAAACGTCATCGCCGTCGTCGAAACGCGGCTCGCCGCGCCTCCAACCTGCGAAATGGAATTATAACGGACGCGGACCGCTGCGGTCAGTGACACCGCTCACGCCAAGAATGTGACGTTGCCGAGACCTACTGACGGCAAAGAACGCGGGCAGTGTGGTACCTGGCTCAACCCTCGATTCCCGCGCGCCTGGACTTCACAAAACAGCCTATTAGCCCAATCACAAGGCCGTGTGACTTGACGCACTGACAGACCTCCTCAGCAGGATTGATCTAGCCTTGGGCGCGAGTCTTCGACGGGAGGGTATCGGCATGGGTCGAAATGAGGGCGGACGATCTCGATGTTCAATCGGAGTGGCCATCGGCGGGATAGCTGTGACGTTCGCGATCCTCACAGGTGTATCCCTGGCACAGGTTGCACCGCAGAAGGCCAAAGTCCCTGTGACGGTGAGCTATGCCCCAATCATAGACCGCACGTTTCAACTGCGTCACGTGTCCGCGGCGATAACCAGCGAGGATGGGAAGACCCTCGAGAGCAAGGGCTACGTCAAACTGGGCAGTGCGACCATCTCCTACCCCGCCCCAAGTGAAAAGGGGGAGAAGGCACGGGGCTCAGTCCAGGAGATGCTGCTCAAGGAGGCCACAGCGCGAGGTGGCGATGTGGTTTTCATTGAGACCGCGAACGCACCGAGCATGATACCCTCCGGATCCTTGACAAATGGAAGCTGCAACGATTGGGCAACCGAGCGCCACACGGAGTGCCACAATAACTATTATGTTGGTCGTACGGACCGGGTCTGCGAAACTGTCTATGATCAGGGCTCCTGCATTAGCTGGAAGCAGGTGCCGCTTCTGGTCCCGGGCCTGGCGACTGCAGGGTCGGTGTGGCGGCACATTGGGGAGGATAAACAAGACCTGATGAGCATAGGGCTTCCGACGGCAGCCCGCTTGGGCAACGTGAACCTTGTCAACCGACTGCTGCAATTGGGGACGCCCGTGAATGAGGCCGACGCGACGGTACCCTTCAATTCGGACGAGAGCGGCGCGACACCCCTGCATTTGGCGGTCAGGTTTGATCAACCTGAAGTCGCCAAAATTCTCCTGGATCATGGCGCGGATGTGAATGCCCGTTCGCAGTCCGGGATGACCCCCCTGATGGAGGCGACTAGTAAATCGCGCAGGCCACGATTTGATGAGGAAATGGTGAAATCGCTGGTGACGCGGGGGGCGAAGTTTGAGGCTGAAGATGCCTTCGGGCTTACGCCGCTAAGGCCAGCAATTTTTTCTACCCCTGCGGACGTGGAGGAACTGAAGCTGCTGGTGTCCCTCGGTGCGAATGTAAATTGGCAGGGTCGAAAGGTTCATCGCATTTCGGGGTATGCGGATCACATTATCAGCGACGGCGAAACTTACCTTATGGAGGCCGTCGAAGTGGGTCGTTTAGACGCCGTCAAAGCGCTGTTGGCGTGTGGCGCCGACAAAAGTCTCCGGGACGACAGCGGATATAACGCGGAGTTTTATTCCTCGCGTGATGCCCCGGGGGGGAAGAATTGGCGAGAGCACCTGCAGGGGGACAAGAAGGAAATATATGAATTGGTAAGTCAGCCCGGAGTCCCCTATGTGCGGGAGAGCGACTCTATCGAGAGGTTATACAAGGAGCAAGGAGCCGACGTCAACGCCAAGGATATACTTGGCTATACTCTGTTACACAAGGCGGCTGAGAGTGGCAACAAAGAGTTGACCGCAATGCTTCTGGCCCATGGCGCCAACATCAATGCGCGGACTAACGCGGGCTACACACCGTTGCACATCGCCTTCCTGGAAGACGAGACCGAATTGCTTCTGGCCCACGGCGCCGACCCCAATGCCAAGGATAGCCAGGGGAGGACGCCGTTATACTTTGCGGCCTCCGGTGATCCAAAAGATTACAAGGGGAAGGGGGTGCTCAAGGTGGAAACCGAGCAGAGCCTCGCTCGAATCGAAGTGCTTCTCGCTCACGGCGCCGATGTCAACGCCACGGACAACGATGGCCGGACCCCGTTGTTTTACGCCAAAATTGGAGCCATCGCCAAGCTGTTGCGAGAGCACGGCGGGCACAAATGACCGCGCCGCCTCGGCAGCGCTTTCCGAGTAACCCGCGGCTCGGGAGGGCGCGAGATTGTCTGGGAAATCACGGCATGCGGGCGGAAGCGATGACGGCAATCTACTAACTTAATACCCGGTGAGTAACCGCCGGGCATTGAAGCCAGACCGCCGGTAGTGCCCGTCGTTGCACGAGCAATGCAACAGCGAATTGATAGGAGGAAACGTCATGCGGCAAAGAAACCTTCGGGGAATGTCTTTCATGGCAGTGGCGGTCCTCCTCGGCGTATATCTCGCGCAGGCGCAAAACCAGGGCGGCATCCATGCGGATTTCTCGCCCCTCTTCCTGCAGAAACTCCCGCAGAAACTCGATGCGCGTTCAACTCCCGCCAAAGTAACGTCGGAGGAAGACTACGCCCTAACCGGCAAGGGCTACGTCCTGATCGGGTGGGTTACGGCTTCGCAGGCGGGAAAGAAGACCGACGCAGCGGTAACGAAACAGCTGGAATCGGCCATCCTCCAGAAGGCAGCCGAGGCCGGCGGCGATGTCGTCCGTCTCGTCAAAGAAGGCGCATTAGAAACCACCCAGGTGCCGACCGGAAAGACGAAGACCAAGAGGGATTGCCTCGATTCGCAACAAGTCTCCGTTTCTCAATTCGTGTCAGTGCCCTGCTATAGTGACGGGACCGGCTTACATTGCCCCGCCGGTCATAGTGAAACCAAATACGTGACGAGGTGCACGAAGTGGGGTGAACCAGAAATAGTCGCGATCACCAGGAAGGAAGAGGGCCTCGTCAGTATTGGCGCGGTCTGGCGGTACGATTCCGAGCAGGCCTCGGTAGTGATGCGTGCGCGTGGCGACATTAACACTGCTGTCGGGGCAGGAGACTTGAATCGAGTCCAGGCATTGCTCAAAGATCATCCCGAGTTGATCTCCAGCAAAGACGCGTCAGGCGACACGCCCTTGCACGCGGCCATAGCGGCAAAGGCGGGCAAGAACGTCGTCGAGTTGCTCCTGGCCAGCAACGCCGACGTCAACGCCAGGGGCGCCAACGGCGCGACGCCCCTGCACCTTGCAGCAGTTTCGGGCGATCAGTCCCTTGTGCAACAGCTGTTGGACCACAAGGCCGACATCAACGCCAGGCAGAATACCGGGGAGACAATCCTGCTGTTGACGGCCTGTCAAGGAAACACCCAAATGGCAGAGTTTCTCCTGGCCGACAAAGCGGACATAAATATCAGGGACGCCGGGGGCAACACGCCCCTGCACTGCGCGGCCATAGGGGGACATGCCGAAGTGGTGCGAGTCCTCCTGGCGCATAAGGCCAACGTCAACGCCGGGAATCGAACAGGCTACACACCCTTGGCCTTTCTAAAGTCTGTCACCAAGCTCAAGACTAAGCAATTTAAGGAAATAGCAGAAATGCTCCGCCAAGCCGGCGGCGGAATGGTTCCCGACACCGGAGGCAAGGAAATCGCGGAAGCCTCCGCCATGCCCAACCAATCCGGAGTCGGCCCGTGCAAAGCGCCGGACAGACCGAGACTAACGTGTGGAACCCGCTGATCTGCCCCGCGAATCCGCAGGCAGCACGTCGCAAGGTTCTGGACAGACTGCCGCCGCGTTCGATTGTGATGCAGACATGAAGATGCTCAAGTTGGCACTGAGCATCGACCCTAAACAAGCCTTATTCGAGGACGAGGACAACGGCCAAACGCCTTTGCACTCCGCGGCAGCTAACGGCTGCAAGGGCGAGGTGGAATTGCTTCTAGCCAATAATGCCGAGGTTAATGCCAAGGACCACGCCGGCTTCACCCCTTTGCACTTGACGGCAATTGCAAGGCCACAAGGACGTGGCGGCATTGCTGCTGGCCAACAAGAGCAGAGGTCAACGCCAAGGACAAGAACGGCTGGACGCCTTTGCACTTGGCGGCGAATGAGGCCACAAGGACGTGGCGGAATTGCTGCTGGCCAACAAAGCCGAGGTCAATGCCAGAGACAACGACGGCGGGACGCCTTTGCACATGGCGGCGGCTGAGGGCCACAAGGACGTGGCGGAATTGCTGCTGGCCAACAAGGCCGAGGTCAATGCCAAGGACAACGACGGCAGGACGCCTTTGCACTTGGCGGCGGATTAGGGCCACAAGGACGTGGCGGAATTGCTGCTGGCCAACAAGGCCGAGGTCAATGCCAAGGACAATAGCGGCGCGACGCCTTTGCACTATGCGGCGGCTGAGGGCCACAAGGACGTGGCGGAATTGCTGCTGGCCAACAAAGCCGAGGTCAATGCCAAGGACCAACAGTGGCCGGACGCCTTTGCACGAGGCGGCGGCAAGAGGGCCACAAGGACGTGGCGGAATTGCTGCTGGCCAACAAAGCCGAGGTCAATGCCAAGGACAACGATCGGCCAGACGCCTTTGCACATGGCGGCGTGTAAGGGCCACAAGGACGTGGCGGAATTGCTGCTGGCCAACAAAGCCGAGGTCAATGCCAAGGACAACAACGGCGTGACGCCTTTGCACTTGGCGGCGGCATGGGCCACAAGGACGTGGTGGAATTGCTGCTGGCCAACAAGAGCCGACGTCAATGCCAAGGACAACAAGGTCATGACGCCTTTGCGCTTGGCGGTCGATTACAAGGGACACAAGGACGTGGCGGAATTGCTGCGCCAGCACGGCGGCCACGAATGACTGCGCCAAATCAGCAGCGCTGATTGAATAACCGTGGTGGTTCCTCTCCTCCGCGCGCCCAAAAGACGGGCGCGAACCTTGGCCACCTTGTTTCTTTTCACTGTTTGCCGCCTGTAGATCTTCTTCCTCCAGCGGGATGTGCTGGATGCGTACGGTGTGCGCCGCGTCTGATCCTGCTTATGCTTACCGGTGGATTCCTCCCGAATCGGTGCCCGAACTTCTGCAACAGGAAGTCAGCTGCTGCTTTCGGACCGTCTCACTTTCCTATGAGCTTTTCGCTTCTCCTCAACATCCAGCAGAAGAGCCTGAATGGCTGAATTGCAGGCCTAATTCAGTTCGACTGACTGAACGCGAAGACAAGGAACGACGAACGCTTATTCGCATTTCAACTGGACCCGATATCAGCTATGTATTGTCCGGTACCACAGACACCGACCTAGCGACGCGCAGAATTGCCTTTCTGGGCCGTTACGGCCACGCAGCGAGCTTATCGTCAAATCCGCATTCTAAGTTCCAGAAGCTCCGGTGACGAGAATCATGGTGTTCCCTTTGTGGTCTCTCCACAAACTGAGGCGGATGCCTCCTCGGGTGTGGGGTTGTGCCAACAACCGTCTGAAGCGATGATCGTGTGCGCCTCTTTCGGTCCCTAGCTGCGGCGCTTGTAGGGGCGAGCCCGGTGGTGGGTCTTAAGGACTGGATCGACCACCGCCCATGCGGCTTCAACCGCGTCCTCACGGGTAAAGAGCGCTCCATCGCCAGCCATGGCGTCGCCCAAAAGCCGCTCGTAGGGCGCTTCCTCTCCCGGCCGTTCTTCGAATAGATAGAGCTCTCGCTGGTCCCCGACGAACTCCTTCCCTGCGAGCTTGACGCGAGCGGCGAGGGCGATAGCCGAGTTGGGGGAGAGCCGGAATCGCAGGTAGTTGGCCAGGCCGGTCGTTGGCGCCGAGTCGGCGAAAAGCCTCTGCGGCGGCGGCTTCAACTCCACCAGGACCTCGGTCGCGGTAGCCGCCAGGTATTTGCCGGAGCGCAGGTACCACGGCACGCCCTCCCAGCGCCAGGAGTCGATGAAAAGCCGCAAGGCGCAAAAAGTCTCGACGTCGGAGCTCTTCGGCACGTCTATCTCCTTACGGTAGCCAGCGTACTGGCCGCGCACCAAATCGTCGGGCTTCAGAGGGCGCATCGCTTGAAAGACCTTGGCTTTCTCGCTGTGTACGGCTCCAAAGTCCCTACCGGCCGGCGACTCCATGGCAAGTAGCGCGACGACTTGGAAGAGGTGGTTCTGGATCACGTCGCGCAGACAGCCGGCAGTTTCGTAAAATGCGCCGCGCCGCTGCACGCCGAAATCCTCGGATAAGGTGATCTGGATGCTGGCCACGTAGTTGCGATTCCAGATCGGCTCTAGGAACGAATTGGCGAAGCGGAAATAGAGGATATTCATGATCGCCTCTTTTCCGAGGAAGTGGTCGATGCGAAAGATGGAGTCTTCGGGGAAAACCGAGTGCGCGACCTGGTTGAGTTCCCGCGCGGAGGCCAGGTCGCGTCCGAACGGCTTTTCGACAATGACGCGTGCATGCTCGGCCAAGTTCGCGGCGCCGAGTCCTTTGATCACCGTCTCGAAGAGTGAGGGCGGGATAGCGAGGTAGTGCGCTGGGCGCCGAGCGCTACCCAGCGCCCTTTTTATCTCGGTGAACGTAGCCCGGTCTTTATAATCCCCGCTCACGTACCTGAGCAGGGACAGAAGATGGTTTAGGGCACGCTGGTTATCGATCCCGCCTGATCGCTTTATGCTGTCGGTTACGCGTTTGCGCAGACGCTCCAGACTCCACTTCGGGAAGGCGACGCCGATTACCGGGACCTTGAGGGTGTCTCGTTTCGCCATCGCATAGAGTGCCGGGAAGATCATCTTGTGGGCGAGGTCGCCCGTCACACCGAAGAGAACCAGCGCGTCTGAACGGGATGCGGTCATCAGGCGACTCCCTTGTCGGCGGCACCCTCGTTCGCATGGCCGGCAAACTGCTTCCGCACGCGGAAACCCTTTGAAGTGATTTTCATCTTCATCCCTTCGACGTTACGAACTGCTTGGTTTGCGCATAGCACTCAGGGGGTTTACAAGGACGTTGACGCAACCTTCGCATGTTTCGTCTCATCCTTCAGAGTCTCTCGCTCCGCGTCAAGCCAGTCTTGATCTGCCTGGCTTTCGCCCCGGCCCCACTACCGATCGGGCTCATAGGTGTGTGTGGCAATCTTTGGTGAATGGCAGGAAGCCCAACACTGTTGGTGCTTGAGCCCTATATCCCTGCCTTCGTCTGATGCAGATTGACACGGAAGTCGGCCCACGAAACAGACTGTACCCAACGACTGGGGACCAGCACCGATCGATTCTGGAGCCAGTCTCCGCTTTTCACATCGAGGTAGCCTAGATGCCAACTGGCCTCGTCCATAACAAAGCCCTCAAGGATTCCAAAGTCACCATCCGTGGCCCACACGTGGTAACCTCCATATGCCAGGTGCTGCGCAGATGGGGGTCTTCGGCCGTATGTACCGGGTACTCCGCTCCAGCCGGTATGGAGGAAAGGAAGAATTCGCTCTTCACCCAACATGCCAACGAGCCCCAGTATTCACGCATGGCAATTTCCTGCTGACGTGAGACCGGCTTTTCAGTATCCACGACAGGGCTGTCGCGCATTTGCGCCCTGCTCAGATGAGCGCAACAGGTTCTTTTTGCCCAATCGGGCTGTTCCAGCGCCGCAATGGGAAGAACCACATCGCGTCGTTTAAGCCAGCCTCCCACGTCCACCGCCAGGTAGGAAACCTTCCAGGACTGATCATCGAAGAGAAATGTGCGGATGCTTCCCGTCTCGCCATCGGTCGCGATGACTGGAGACCCGATTAATGCCTTGAGATCGTATAACATATTTCTCCCCCGGTCGCCGGCATAGTTACGTCGTTCCAGACCCCTTGAGATTTCCCGCTGTTATTGCCATAGTCCTTTAGTCGCGAAGAGCCATTCACGCAACCTTCGCAGTTCCCGATTGATCTGTTCTAATCTCCCGCTCCGCCTCATGCCAGTCCTGATCCTGCTGGCTTTCACCGTGGACCCGCTCCTGATAGAGCTCATAGGCGCGTGCGGCAATCTGCGGGGTGAGATCGAGTCGCTTGCTGCCCAACAATGGGGCTTTAGTAGGGTCGAAAATCCGATAGGCGAGCAGTTTCACGCGGTCATTCACCAGGAACCAAGCCAGGGCGTAGCCCCAAACGAACCCTGCCCAGCCCCAGCCCAGCGGCGTCATGAACAGCCCGTAAACCGCAATCAGAGTCGCGAGCGTTTGCGTACCGAGCACCGCTACCCACAGAATCCGCGCCGGGCGTATGGACCAGAACGGGCCGCGCGTGCGCGTCAGGAAAATCGTCAAATGTCCGGCCACGGACAGCTTCAGGTACATCAGCGTCTGGATGTGCGCGCGGTCGAGGTGAAATACACGCTCGCCGAGATAAAACAAGCCGAAGGCGGAGACGACCCCGATGACGCCCAGCACGGTGGAGATTCCCAGCACCAGGCGCATGTTCCAGGCCTCGGGCTTATCCTTGTAATGAACGTTGTCATAGGCGATAGACAGAATAGCTCCGTCGTTGAGCAACGCCAGCATCACGATCATCACTGCGGTCAGCGGATAGAAGTTAAACACCAGGATCGCCAGCGTCATGAAAAACAGTACGCGCAGCGTTTCGGCGATGCGATAGATCGCGTAGCTGTTCATCCGCTGGAAGATGCGGCGGCTCTCCTTGATCGCGTCGATGATCACCGATAAACCGGACGCCAGCAGCACGATGGACGCCGCCGCACGGGCCGCGTCTGTCGCGCCGGAAACGGCGATGCCGCAGTCTGCTTTCTTCAGCGCGGGGGCGTCGTTCACCCCGTCGCCGGTCATACCGACGATGTGGCCGCGCTGTTGCAGAACATCCACAATGTGGAACTTGTGTTCGGGAAATACCTGGGCGAAACCGTCCGCTTTTTCGATGGCCTCCGCCGACTGCGCCGTCTCATGATGCTTCGTGTCGCCCAATCCGCTGGCATCAAGGATGTTCGTGCCCAACCCCAGTTGCCGGGCAGTTTCCTGAGCGATGGCAATTTGATCGCCCGTAACCATTTTGACGTTTACGCCCATCTGCCGGGCGCTCGCGATGGTCGCTTTGGCCTGCTCGCGCGGCGGATCGAACAATGGCAATACGCCAACAAACTGCCACTTATCTTCCTGATCCGCCCGGGCCACGCCCAAGGAACGGAAGCCGCGTGCCGCAAATTCATTGACCGCTTTCTCGACGGCGGGCTTTACTTCCCCGGCGTTGGTCGCCATCTCCAGAATCACCTGCGGCGCTCCCTTGGCCACCTGGAACTGTTTTCCGTCCGCGGCTTTGACAGTGGCTTCCGTGCGCTTATGCACCGGGTCGAACGGCTGGAAATGGACCACCTGATAGCCCTTCAAGGCTTGATCGTTCTTGACGGCCGCCGATCACGGCCAGGTCGATGGTGTCCTTGTCTTCCGCACGCGAAGCGAGTGCGGCGTCGAGGATGACTTGGTCGGCAGGAATACCGTTCACGCTGAATGGATCGCCTAACGTCAGCTTGTTCTGGGTCAGGGTGCCGGTTTTGTCCGAGCACAGCACATCCACGCCAGCTAGTTCCTCGATAGCCGACAACCGGGTCACAATCGCTTCTTTTTTCGCCAGCAGACGGGCACCGACCGCCATAGTCACTGACAGCACCGTGGGCATCGCCACGGGGATCGCGGCCACCAGAAGCACCAGGGCAAATTCCAACGTGCTCAGGATCGGGTCGCCACGGAAGAGGGCGACGGCGAGTATCAACACGACCAGGGTCACGGCGAGAATGATCAGATAATCGCCAATTTTCAAAACGGCACGCTGGAAATGGCTGACGGTGTGCGCCTCCTGTACCAGTTGCGCAGTCTTGCCGAAGTAGGTGTTCTCTCCGGTGGCGTACACCATTGCGTCGATTTCGCCCTGACGGATGATCGACCCCGAAAATACCGCCTCGCCAAGTTTGCGCGTGGCGGGCAAAGATTCCCCGGTCAACGCGGACTGATCCACCTCCACCGGGTCGCCGTCCAACAAGCGCGCATCCGCCGGCACGATGTCCCCCAGGCGCACGCGGATGACGTCGCCCGGCACCAACTCACGCGCCGCCGGGGTGATCCACTTCCCATCACGTTTCACCTTGGCCTTGATTGCCAGCTTGGCCTTCAGAGCGGCGATGGCGTTGCCCGCCTGGTGTTCTTCCCAGAATCCGACCACGGCGTTGGAAACAAGCAGAAGGAGGATGATGAAAAAATCCAGCCAGTGCCGGACCACCCCTGACAAAATTACTGCCGCTTCGATCATCCACGGGATGGGGCCCCAGAAATAGGTGAGGAACTTCAGGAACGGATTGGTTTTCTTTTCTTCAATCTCGTTAGGCCCATATTGCGTCAGCCGCTTCTGCGCCTCGGCTTGACTGAGGCCGTCCGGCGATGACCCCAATTTTTTCTCTACTTCCGGCATGGCGAGGGATTTCAGATCGTCCTTCGCATTGGGCTTCGATCCCGGCTTCGATTCGGGCGCTTTGGGCTGATCGCCATTGGGTTTCATAATGGATATCCTTTATTTCTTTATCTGTGCTGCAGGTTTTGTGAGTTGTGGGACACCTATTGTCAGGTTCATATACATCTCCATCGCGGCGTTGTATTCGCCACGGCGCGCAGCCCGGTTGCACATGGCTCGGTGATACAAAGCTTTTTGTGCTGCCGACACGTTGGCCTGCTTGCCATGCCAAATCTCCAATGCCGGTTGTTCGATGGCGCGGGCAAACGAGAAAGCCAACGCCCAAGGCAGTCGCGACTTGAATCTGACATTCATGGCATTCAAACGGGCCGAAGCCAGTTCAGCGGATTGGCCACCCGACAAGAACGCGATCCCGGGAACGGCAGCGGGGACGGCCCGCAACAGGCAACTCACGGTAGCGTCGGCTACCCCGTCCACTGCTTCTTGGGTGGGACAGGTCAATCCTGGAAGCACCATGTTGGGCTTTAGTATCATGCCCTCCAGCGTCACTCGTTGTGAGTAAAGCCGGCTGAAAACCGTGCGCAGGACTTCTTCCGTTACTTCGCAGCACCGCTCCAGAGTATGCGAGCCGTCCATGAGCACTTCGGGCTCGACGACGGGGACCAGTCCGGCTTCTTGGCACAGCGCGGCATAGCGAGCCAACGCTTGCGCGTTGGCCTCGATGCAGCCCCGGCTGGGAATGCCATCGTCCACGGCAATTACCGCGCGCCATTTGGCAAACCGCGCGCCCATTTGAGAATATTCAGCCAGGCGGTCGCGCAATCCGTCCAGCCCTTCGGTGATTTTTTCTCCAGGATGACCTGCCATGTCCTTTGCGCCGGTGTCGACTTTAATACCGGGAATAATTCCCGCATCGGCGATGGCTTTAACGAAAGGAGTGCCATCCATCTTTCGTTGCCGGATCGTCTCGTCGTATAGGATCGCGCCACTAATCGACTCACCGAGCCCTGGGGTGGTCACTATCAACTCGCGATAGGCGCGCCGGAACTCCTCGGTCTGGGGAATGTCCAACTTGGCAAATCGTTTGTTGCAGGTTGGATTACTTTCATCCATCGCCAGCAGGCCTTTATCGCTGGCGACCATCGTCCTCGCGGTATCTACAAGCGCTTGTGTATTCATTTGCCGTTGCTCCATTTCCAGTTCCGGATTTCCGGCATGTCCTGGCCGTGCTTGTCAATGTACTGCTTGTGCTCGATGAGTTCGTCCTGCATCTGCTGCTTCAGGCAAGAGCCCTTGGAACCCAAATGCGGCAGGCGATCTACCACGTCTTGCACAAGGTGGAAGCGGTCCAGGTCGTTCTGCACCCTTATGTCAAAGGCCGTCGTGATCGTGCCCTCCTCCTTGTAGCCCCGGACGTGGAGGTTGCGGTTGGTTCGGCGGTAGGTGAGCCGGTGAACTAGCCATGGATATCCATGAAAGCCAAAGATGATGTGTTTATCTTTGGTAAAGAGCGAGTCGTAAGCCTGCTCGGTCAGACCGTGCGGGTGCTCCGTGCTGGGCTGCAGCTTCATGAGATCAACGACATTGATCACCCGGATTTTCAGATCGGGCAAATGCTGGCGAAGGATGGAAACTGCGGCCAAAATCTCCAGCGTGGGCGTGTCTCCGCAGCAGGCCATCACCACGTCCGGCTCGGCGGCGTCCTGGTCGTTGCTGGCCCATTGCCAGATGCCAATTCCTTCCGTGCAATGCACGACTGCGGCGTCCATGGTCAGCCATTGTGGGAGGGCGTGCTTGCCTGCAACCACCACATTGACGTAATTCCGGCTGCGTAGGCAGTGATCAAAGACCGACAAAAGGCAGTTGGCGTCTGGCGGAAGGTAAACCCGCACGATATCGGCCTTCTTGTTGATGACATGGTCGAGGAAACCGGGATCCTGGTGCGTGAATCCGTTGTGATCCTGTTGCCAGACATGAGAGGCGAGCAGATAGTTTAGCGACGAAATCTTCCGGCGCCAGGGCAGCTCCAACGTTACCTTCAGCCACTTGGCGTGCTGGCTGAACATCGAATCGACGATACGAATGAAGGCCTCATAGCTATTGAACAGTCCATGCCGCCCGGTCAGAAGGTATCCTTCCAACCAACCCTCGCACTGGTGCTCGCTGAGCATCGAGTCCAGGACGCGCCCGGCGGGCGCGAGGAATTCGTCACTTTTTATTTTCCGAGCGTCCCACTGACGGTTGCTGAATTCAAAAACCGCGCCCAGCAGATTCGAAAGTGTCTCATCGGGACCGAATACACGGAAATTGCGCTGGTCCTGATTCAGTTTGGCTACATCGCGCAGGAACGCACCCAGCACGAGCGTATCCTGGCCGTTAACAGCGCCTGGCGAAGGCACCTTCGCCGCGTGAACGTGGAAGTCCGGCATGCGCAGGTCGCGGAGCAGAATGCCGCCGTTGGCGTGGGGATTGGCGCCCATCCGCCGGTTGCCTTTCGGCGCCAGTTCGGCTAACTCCGGCATGAGTTGCCCATTCTTATCGAACAGTTCCTCTGCCCTGTAGCTCTTCATCCAGCGTTCAAGTTGTTTGACATGATCCGGATGCTCGGAATCTACCAAAAGCGGCACCTGGTGAGCTCGGAAAGTGCCCTCGATTTGTAAGCCATCGACAACTTCTGGTCCCGTCCATCCCTTGGGTGACTTGAGCACGATCATGGGCCAGCGCGGCCGAACGGTGTCATTGTTGCTCCGCGCGTTCTTTTGGATTTGTCGGATGTCTTCGATGACCTTTTCCAATGTGGTGGCCATGAGTTCATGCATCTTTCCCGGCTCGTCACCTTCCACAAAGAGGGGCGTCCAGCCGCAGCCTCGAAGAAATTGCTCCAATTCCTCATGCTCGATGCGGGCCAGGACGGTTGGATTGCTGATCTTGTAGCCATTGAGGTGCAGGATCGGCAGCACGGCTCCGTCGGTAATCGGGTCGAGAAACTTGTTGGACTGCCATGAGGTCGCCAAGGAGGCCGTTTCCGCTTCACCATCGCCGATGATGCAGGCGACGATCAGATCGGGATTGTCGAACGCCGCTCCGAAGGCATGGCTGAGCGAGTATCCCAACTCGCCACCTTCGTGAATTGACCCCGGCGTCGTCGGCGCAACATGGCTGGAAATCCCGCCGGGAAACGAGAACTGCTTGAACAGCTCCTTCATTCCCGCTTCGTCTTGCGTGACGTTCGGGTAGATCTCACTCCAGGTGCCTTCGAGGTAGACGTTGCCCACCAGCGCCGGGCCGCCGTGCCCAGGGCCAGCGATATAGAACATGTCCAGGTCATAGTTCTTGATGACCCGATTCAGGTGCACGTAGATGAAGTTCTGGCCCGGCGTCGTGCCCCAGTGTCCGACCACAAGCGGCTTGACGTGCGACAGTTTCAGCGGCTCCTTCAGGAGCGGATTGTCGTAGAGATAAATCTGGCCGACCGACAGATAGTTGGCGGCGCGCCAGTAGGCATCCATCTTGCGGAGCACTTCCGGTGCGAGTGTGTTGGTTTTCATCGTCGTTTTCAGGGTCAACTCTTTTTTGTTCACCGCGTCGGGTTTCTTGTGGAGCAGTTTCGGAGTGAGTGTGTCGGTCTTCATGGTTCAATTCTCCTTTTTCAGCCGAGGCCGAGAACGCAGCAAACCGTCTTGGCGATCATGTGTCCTTCGTCGGTGCGAAATGCTCGACAAGCCGCCATTGGTCGTCAGAACGCGTGGGTTAGCTGGCTTCATGGATGAGCCCTTCGTCATTCCGCAATCCGAACGAAGCCAGTTGTGCGCATGTGGATGTGTAATCCGTGTGAAGAATGCTTCGAATTCCCAAACCTTCCGCGATCCGGACGAACATCGGGGTGTTTTCGATATAGACCACCTGTCGCGCTGGCGCCTGGGCGATGTCCAGCGCAAGCCGAAAGATATCGGCGTCGGGCTTGCGAACATGAACGAAGCAGGAAGAAATAAAGGAATCGACAAACTGGTCGAGCTTGAATTTTCGAATCCGGTAAACATTCAATTCCCGCGCTTCGTTGCTGACCGCGGCGATTTTCAGCCCGTACCGCACCTTAAGCCGGCGGACTAACTCGATCATTTTGGGGTAAGGTTTCGATTGCGCGAACATGAAACGCCGAAACTGAGCCCGGCTGAACGGCCGCTTTTGGTAGAAGATCACTCGACCTAAATATTCTTCCAGCGTGAGTTTTCCCTCCTCGTAGGTGTCGAAGGTCAGGTGATGCCGATCCTCCATCTCGACCAAATTCAACTTGAAGTTCGCCGCTGCCCGTTTGCGGGCATGATGGTCCCACCCGTCGGTGAGCAGGACGCCGCCGATATCCAGAAACAGCGTTGTGATCGGGATCGCTCTTTTCATTTGGCCTCCGTCAACGCCGTCTGCTGTCTTTGACAATTCAATGTTCTTACGAAAGGCGGGATCTGCGAGCACGCGTTCGATCTGATTGCCTGAGACCGTCTGCAGGAGAACCCAAGGATTTTGAGTGAGTTCCCACGGTGCCGGATCGAGCGTGCGTCACACTGCGTCAGTGGCATGGTTCCACGACCAGCGCATGTCTAGGGCACGCTCCGCCAGGGAATCGACACCCTCGATTCCCGTGGGTAGAAGGCTGTATATCGGGTGGCTGACGCGTTTTAGGTTGCTCATGATTTCTCTCTGCAGACGGCACTTGCGCTAAGTCGATCCGAATGAAACCGCCAGCGTCATGCGGTACTTTGGCCGTGACCGAACCAAGAAGCAGGCGACGAAGCTGACCGATAGCTATGCATCACTTATGTCAATTCTCGTAAGTCCCTCGACAGAATGAACCACGAAGAAAATCCCTCGTACCAGGGAGACCCAATAAGAAGCGAGACCGTGCATGTCTGGCCCTGAGTTCCCAGCACGGTTCTCTTTTGTGAAAGAGCTACCACACGAACAGGCGGGCACCGGCGCCGGGGGAACGAACCCTCCCAACTTGGACAGAACCATCGCGAGCGGGTGCCACGCCATTGCCGACCGTGCTAGGGAGGTGCGGTACCGAAGCGATGAGTTCTTCGATCTCCACAGCACAATGGTGGTTCATGATCTCAGCAGCCGCGTCCGCCTTTTCGGGCGAGCCGGTTGCAAAAACCATCACTCCTCCACGCCGCATTCCTCGGACGTAAGCTTCCGCGTCCGCATCGGCGGCCCCAATCGTCCTAAGGTCCCGAATCAAATCCACTTCAAAATCTGTGCGTGGGATACTCATCACTCCACTACCCGCCATCTCGCGCGGCTCGCCTAAAACACGGACGTCCTTTTGCGGGATACCGCTGGCTGTGAGCTCGCGAACCACCTCGTCGGCCGAGCCCGGCTTTTCAAACAAACCAACCGCTGTTTTTGATATATTGACCTCCATCAAATTTCATCTGCAGCACGGAAAGTGCTTACAGGTCTGAAGTTGCCCGGCCTCATCTCATCCACCAACCCCATCCCATCAACCAGGCCAGTCATCGTGAGGTTCGCCTTGAGTGCGCCCTCTATTGCCTTGTTTCCAGGCTCCGATTGAAGGGCGCGGGTGCGATAAGATCCGAGTATTTCACTCATGCCTTGCGGATCTCGTTTTGCTATGCTGCCACTGCTTCGGCGGTGTGCAGTGTGCATTGGGCAGGATGCGTGGTTTCGATGATGTCCTTCGCCTTGTCCACTTCCGCAGCCGTCCCGTGAACGATCATTAGAAACTGGTCCGCCTTGAGTGCAGTTTCGTACTTCACTACGCTGTCTTTAGGAATTCCGATGCTGTAGAGGCCTGCTCCCAGAGCACCCAGCGCTCCTACTTCCACCGCGCTTTCCAACCCCGCCACGATCCATGCAACTATCGGTCCCGCCGCTAAGATTGGGCCCAGACCCGGAATCATGAAAAACGCAGAGCCGAACAGGAGTCCCCAGAACCCTCCCCAAAACGCGCCAACTTTGCCCCAATACTTCATGCGGTCGCCGGTATTGTAGTAGCCCACCACTTGCTCATCTGAGTGGTAGCCCTTGCCAACGATCGACAACTGGTGCATGTCAACTCCGCCACGCTGAAGCTCCTTGACTGCTTGATCCGCCTCCGTATGCGTGTGATAGACCGCAACAACCGAATTGTTTGTGGACATGTCGAGATTCTCCTCGGGCTTAACCTTTCTTTCCCAACCATCAAGCTTAAGTCCCGATCCGAACTATGACAGCGCATGAACAGGGAAACTGTTCCTTATTGCACAGTGTCGGCGAAAATATTTTGGGCGTTCCTAACGGCTCACTGTGACAAATTTCCCTTGTGTCTACACGATTCACTGCGGGCTAACCCAAGGAGAGAGCTTCCGTGGGCGCCGCGACCTCGACTATCTGCAGTGCCTGCTATGGTCCGATGGAGCCGTTCCGGTGGACTTGCCAGCGCAACATCCCCTCTTGCCCCAACAACGATCTCGCGGCGCGATTCCTCCGAACACGACGTACAGAGTCCTTGGCAATTGGAGATCGCTTCGACACCAGTCTTCTCCTTTCCCAGACAGCCCTGTTAATAATGGAGCAAAGAATGGCCTTGTGGAGTTGCGGGAAGACTATCCGGGACCTTAGCGAGTCTATCGGATCGTTTGCTCGAAGGGTCAGGAGGCTTACGCTTGGACGACGATGTTTGACCTACGTAAGTGGCACATCGAGCCGTGATACGGGATATCGATTTCCATCTGGGAAGTGAGCGGCCCGTCTAGAGCTTCTGTCTTCCTGCCCCTGATTGAGGTGTCGTCTGCACCTGCGGCTGCTCGGCGAGCGCCGACCGCGTCGTCCTGCATCTAAAAGTGAAAATTGGTCTCCAGGAAAATGAGCTGCCCATTCGCATCATTCGGATAAATCGATGAAATCACGCCCTTGCCCCAGGCATGGCCGTAGTACAGAGTGGCGCTGAAGGAGCGCGTAATCTGGTAGTCAGCGCTGAGGTCCCATACGTTGGCCAAGCCGCGGTTGCTGTTGCTGGGGCGGCCCGTATATCCAAAGGTCTTCGGCTGAAACGCGCCCCCACCTGAATACCAAAGATCGGCGGCATTCGCCAGTCGCAGCGTGTGCACTTCGCTGCGAAGAGCGAACTTCGAAACAGGACGCAGATTCAGACTGGCGTACAAGTCTTCGTTATTCATCATGTTGTAAAAAGGGAAGCGCGCATACTGGCGCGGCGTGGGCAGGACTTGAAAAAAGGTGCCGTGACGCGAGTCATTGGGGTTACCATCGCCGCTTCCGTATGAATAGCCCGCGCTAATCCAGGGCTTCAGCACTTTGGCTGGTGGTTGCCACCCGGCTTCTCCTATGAACGCACCGGCATGTTGCGCGATGCTACCCCAGGAGCCGGTCTGCAGGGCACCCCAGATCAGAAAATCGAAGTTCCCGGAACTGCTTGTGTTGAAGACATGGGCGTAATCTGCGCCCCACGTTGCGATCTCAATCTTGCCAAGGTCGGACGCGCGAACCGAAGAAGGACGGCTATCCGTTTTCAGCACCAGGGTACGGTGGTCGATATAGCCTAGGGCGAACACGCGCAGTTCTCCCGCGCTTTGTGCGGCTGTGACCGACCGGGTGTAGGCGCCATAGTAGGTGTCCACATCCAGTTCGTCCATCCCCTTCACTTGAAAGACACCTTGCGTCGGCCGTGCGCCGAGAAAGGTAAAGTTGTTTTGTCCGGAATTCGCGGAAAGCTGAACCCCGTCGAATGTTCGCTGCACGGCGGTAAAGGCGAAATTCGAAATCAAGCGGCTCGAAATGCGCGTCTGAATCACTGTCGCCAGCAGCGGATCTTTGGGGGTGACTTCAAGACCGTCAAAATATTCAAAGCGGCCTAGCTTCAAACCGGCCGGTCCAAGATGCTTGAAATTTACAAATGCTTGCTTCACGAATCCGTTAGCGACGTTAGTGTGGTTGTTGTTCGCCGCATAGTAGTTTCCACCCAGGCCGAGTTGGCCCTGCGGAGCTGCCACCACGGCGTCGTCTGGTAAGCCAAGAATAGATGGCTGTTCCCCTTCGATGCACCAATCAAAATGTCCCCCAGTCTGCCCGATTCCCAAACGCAGTAACGAATCCCACAGTCCGTATTCACTGTTCCCCGTGGCGCCCTCGAACCAGTACCAACCCTCGGCGCGGGTGCGCCAGTTGACCGAAATCTCGAGCGGGCCCAGCATGTGCTTAGGCGGCGAGACAGGCGCGCTCTGCGGAGCGGGTCCTATTGCTTGCTGCGACGGCGGGGCTGGTGCCGAGTCTATTACGGGAGAAGGTTGTTGGGGCACCAAGTCCGATTGCCCTGAACTCGGCAGAGACTGCTGTGCCAACGCGACGCTACCCACAAGAAGAGCTAGTCCCGCTACCAAGCGCGTTGGAATTCCCCGGTTCATATGTCATCTCCTGAGGGAACTCTCTTGGACTCGTTCCCGAAGCTGGTATTCTGCATGACTCGTCGGAGCCACAGTTTGGCTGTCGAAGCTTGTCCTGTGAGTTGCGCAGCGATTCTTGCAAACGTCATCCCGCACGACTTAGTGCCGAATTGTGCCGGAAGTCCTAGAGGCGCATCAATAGCTGATTCGTACTAGAGTGCATCGCTGATGAAGATGGTTGACTGGCCTTGTGGAGTCGCGTGAAGAAGGCCCCAAGGTGGGGGATGCGGGAAAGCAGACTATTTTAGGACGTGAGGATGAACGAGAGTAAGTGACCGGGAAGATTGAGCCTGTTGCGGGACAGGAAATTGAAAATCGATCAAGTCAAACACGCAGAATCATCACTTCCGTGGCTTTTATGAGGGCGGCAGCAGTCTGTCCTGGCTTTAGCTGCATTTCTCGTGCGGAACGCGCAGTAATAATCGACGTGATTTGCTGATCACCGATTGAAATCCTCACTTCCGCCATCAGACCGCTAATTCGAACAGTATCTATTCGTCCCACCAGCTGATTACGTCCGCTGACACGGCGGATTACCTGCTCGCGTTCCTTCTCCGTTCTGCCTCGCGTTCGGAAAAGCAACCTGTCCAGTTCACTCTGCGGGATGCGGTGATGTCCTCCAGCCGTCTGGATGCTACGAATTTTCTTCTTGTAAATCCATTGCTTGATCGTCGGGAAGCTGATTCCGAGTTGCAACGCGGCGTCGCGGAGCTTCAGCAACTCCTCATTCGTCCGCACTGATTTGTCGTTCCTCCGCATCAGAACGAAATCGTACAGTCAACGCAAGATCCGGTCAACAACCTAGACCCGACGCTGAGTATAGCCCACAATGGCGTCTAAGTGCCTACAACCGCATCCTCTTAGACATATGAAACGTATGTGGTATACACTTCTGAAATCTGTTGGGCACACGTTCATTGGAGGCTTCATGCGTAAAACTGCTACCGGCGTGAACCCCATGCGGGAGGGCGAGAATGAGCCGACAGATCAGATTGACGGATTCTCGGGAAAGGTGGTCCATCGTGAAACACTCTGACCGCTCGCAGATCATCTTCCGGTACGGGAGGCGATGGAAAACTTTGACGCGCGCTGGCTACATTCCAACGGCTGCCTCACTGCTGCTGGCGCAACCCTTCTTGCTGCTTTTGTGGCTTGCGATAGCGGCGTTTCCGGCGTGGGCCCAAACGGGAGCGAGCATTTCCGGCATGGTGACGGACCAAGCCGGCGCAGCCCTTCGTGATGTCGCGGTGACAATCAAGAACGTTGACACAGGTGCAACGCGCACGATCACAACCGACGGCGGGGGGCACTATCAGGCGTCCGGCCTGCCTTTGGGGCGCTTCGAGATTCGCGCGGCAAAACAAGGGTTCGCCGATGAAACGCGCACGGGAATCAGCTTGGCGGTTGGCCAGGATGCCACGGTCGACATTAAGATGCAGCGGAGCACCCCCGACGCCTGCGCGAGCGGCCACGAGTTCGCCACCACCGATTGCACGCTGACCTGGCACGGCATCACGCTGTACGGTGCGTATGACGTCGGCGTCGGCTGGGTCAGCCACGGCTTACCGGAAAACGGCTATAACTATGAAGGCGAATCTCTGGTGAACCGAAACGGCTATCAACATCGATTCCTCGATCGCACCGAACAACCTGCAGCAGACGGGTCTGGGCATCAGGGGCAAGGAAGAGTTTCTGCCTGGCTGGTCCGTTGTGTTCAACGCTTCAACTGGCATCAATCCGCAGTCCGGCCTGCTCGCCAACGCGTCGGCCACCCAGACCGTCAACAACGGCCTTCCCAGGAGCAGCTATTCGTTCGCCATCGACGGCGCGCGCGCGGGCCAACCCTTCAATGACGAATTCTATGGCGGTATATCGTCCGCGCATTTCGGCACGCTGACCTTCGGTCGTCAGCGCTCTCTCGGCACCGATGCGATGCTCGCTTTACGATCCGGCCGGCGGCGGCTATGCCTTTTCGTACATCGGGTATAACGGCACGATGGCCGGCGGCGGCGACACCGAGGACAGCCGTTGGGACGACGCCCTGAAGTATCGCCTCACCTATGGCCCGGTCCATTTCGGCGCGATGTATAAATTCGCCGATGGTTCTGCCGGCTGCTACTCGGCCTCCGCAACCTGGACTGCCGCCACCTGTACGCCGGAAGCGGCGCATAACAACGCCTATGGATTCGACCTCGGCGGAGACTACGGCAAGTTCTCCGCCGACGTCGTCTTCCAACATTACAACCAGGCGATCAGCGTATTGAACCCCTTGCTGGGGCCTCAGAGTCTGACGCAGTCATATCAGTCGACCACCAACAGCATCAATACAAACCCCATCACCGGGGCCAATCTGATCGACACGAACAACACCGTATATGGCATCGTGACCGACAACAACGCAATTATGGTCGCTGCCAAGTATACGTGGGACCCGTTCAAGTTTTTTGCCGGCTACGAATACATCTGGCAGAATAACCCGACGAACCCGTTGGGCGTTGGCGCCTCGGACCAGGGCGGTTATATCATGAGCGGGGTCGAAGACAACAATCTTGATTCTGAAAAGTTGGTGCAGATCTGGTGGACGGGCGTGAAATACACCTACCGCAGCAAAACCGACTTCACTTTCGCCTGGTATCAACAGCGGCAGAACGACTTCCGTGTTCCGCCGGCCTGCTCGCCCACAGCCGGTTTCCGCAGTTCCTGCGCGGGCACCCTCAACGAGGGGTCGCTCTATGCGGATCATCACTTCACCAAGCGTTTCGACGGTTTTGCCGGAATTGCGTATTCCTACGTGAGCGGCGGTCTGGCCATCGCCATTCCTCATGGCCCCGGCGTCCCCTATTACAGCAACAACAACTTTGCTCCGACAGTGGGTGGTCGTTTCACCTTCTGATCGCTTCCGCGGCGGGCTCAGTCGAGAGCCCAAAATGGGTTGTGGTTCACTAAAACCTCGCGGGGCTTCAAAACCTGTTGGAATCGGGAATCGTCCTCGTGTTCTATGAGAGGAGTGCGGACGGGCTGCCGCGGCGCTGGATTGCGTAGACGAAGTCTTCCATCGGCATGCTGCCGTATTCGTTCAACGCACAGCGAAGGGTCAAAGACTGTGATGCAGATTTCTACTCGCAAGCGCACGGAAAATGCCAGCGTTTGATGGCCGATGGAGCGGGGCGTGCACGAGGTCTGGCGGCCTGGTTCTCGCGGATAGATCGCGACTGGGCGAATGTCAGAGTGGAATCCGTGTATGGGATCGCCAACGGGGAGACCCAGGCAGCGGGCACACTCACACCTCTGAAAGTCGCGGCGGCCGCAGTTCTGATCGCAGCCGCCAGCAACAACCTCGTGAAAGGGATTTACGCTTACAGCCTAGCCGACCGGAAAGCGGGTTGGCAGAGCCTCTCGCTCCAGGCAACTCTGGCCGCGGCTGGTCTCGTTCCCTTGTTTTGGATCGGATCGTTATATCCCTGGAAATTGGTTAAACCTAGCTGGATACGGGGACATGCGGGAACCGATGCAACCAGCCGCCGCTCTGGATCACTGAGGTATTTTCGCCGGAGTTTGCGGAGTACTGGGACCGACTGTCTGATCCCCCCTGGTTTGCTCTCCAAATTGCCGCTCGGTTCCCACGAAGAATTCCTCGTACTTTCTCTTGCCCAGCGGGCCGGACCCCTCACCGTTGATTTGCCCCCAGATAAGGCCCCCGGGACCGCTATCAGGCAAGATTCGTCCACCCTTTTCGGAATAATAAAAGTAGTGGTCCTTGGCCCACCCGTATTCTTCCAATGAAGACGTCCTTAATAAGCCGGAGGGCGGAAACTTGAACAGATACTCTCCCCCTTCGATAGGCAAAGCTGGAGCGCCTTCAACTTGGAATTCAACCCGCACCCAGCCTACGTACCCTTCAGGAATGAGAAAACGCGATGAGTGACGAATGGAATGCCGCGCATCGACGGTGAGCCACGCTGCAAGACCGAGCAAGAGCGCAAGTGTGCAGGCGCTAACGACTATTTGCGCGGATCGTTTCGTGCCGTCGGGAAAAATCCAGGCCGAAGCGTTGTCATCCCGTGGTCGCCAAAAGCTCGCGACGGCAGAGTATAAGGTGACCAGCCCCAACATTGCCGTTGCTAGATATGGCAGCATCATTCGAGATCAGAACCAGCGAGTTCAATAGCGACCGAACGTGTGGGCAATGGCTGGACCATAAAAGCACCATATTGCGAGAGAAGCGATCAGAGCAAGTCTCGCCGCCGCATGTGGTTTGAAAAGGCTCAGATAAGCGGCAATCAGCAGGCACAACGAGCCCGCCAGAGAAACAAGCTCGAACGGGTGCAGAGGACCTCCTAACACGGCCAAGCTCAGCAGAGTGTAAACGTGGAACCCTGTGACAGTTCCGGCAACGAAATATAGAATAAACGGTATCATGTCAAGACGAACTTAACGGCCATTCTACTGCAGCAACTTCATCTTTACCTGGAGATAATAGACCAAAACAAACACAACAGCAAAAAATGTACCGATTGTAGTGCACCCCTGTAGAACTGGACACGGAAGTTAGTTAGGCTAGGGGCCTCCGCCAGGAGGCGAGAATGTCGAGAAAGCCGAGAATCCAGAGAACCCCGGAAGAGAAGTGGCAGATTGTGTTGGAAGCCTTGAAGAGTGGCAACGTGGCTGAGACCTGCCGCAAATATGAGATTGCTCCCAATCTCTATTATCGTTGGAAGGACGAAGTGGAAGCGGGAGCCAAGGCTGCGCTTGGGGGGAGGAGCGCAGCCGCGCGGCCCGATGCCGAGCAGGAGAAACGGATCAAGCAACTGGAACGGGCGCTGGGCCGGTCCCATTTGCAGATTGAGATCTTAAAAAACGTACTGGGCGAGTGAGCTGCGGGCCAGCGCATTCGTCGGCACGGGAATTAGTGGCCCAAGGGAAGGAAGCGAAGCTGGTGGCCGAGACACTGGCGATCAGTCGGTCGAGCCTCTACTATCAGGCACGACCGCGCGCCAGCCGTGCGGATCGCTCGCGGGATCGGGAGATTGTCCTGGCTTGTGGCGAGAAGCCGGCCTATGGCTATCGTCGCGTGGTCTGGTGGCTGGGGCGGCATCACGGGCTGGCGCTCAACGGCAAGCGGGTGTTGCGCGTGATGCGGGAACACGGGCTGCTGGTGCGGCAGCGCCGCTTCCAGGTCTCGCGGAGAAAGGATTGGGGCAAGGTGGAAGCACTGCATCCGGATTGCGTCTGGCAATCGGACATGACCAAGGTCTGGGCCGGGCCGAGTGTGGGCTGGGCGTATCTGGTCTCGGTGATCGACTGCTGCACGCGCGAGATCGTCGGCTGGGACTTGAGTCTGCGCTGTCGCACCGAGGAAGCGCTGGCGGCGCTCAACCGCGCCGTGCTTGAGGTTTTGCCTTTCGGTTCTCGTGGAACGGGTTTGACTTTGACGACCGACAACGGCACGCAGTTTACCTCGGCCCGGTATGTCGAAACCCTGAATCGACTAGGCATCACGCACCGGCGCACGGCTTACAACCATCCCGAGGGCAACAGTTACATCGAGAGGTTTCATCGCAGCTTGAAAGAAGAGGAGGTGTGGCTCAACGAATATCAGAACTTCGACCAAGCCGAGCTGAGCATCGCCCGTTGGATCGAGGAGTACAATCACGACCGTCCGCATCGCGGACTCCACGGACGAACCCCGCACGATGCTCGTGCCCGGTTCGCCCCAACCCTTACTTCAAACACGGCCCCTTATGTCCAGTTTTGAGGGGTGCAC
>CAVPYG010000065.1:0-53689 GCA_963709835.1 uncultured Acidobacteriaceae bacterium | reverse complement strand
GTTGGCATAGGCGACCCAGGCTGCCGCCTCCGCGGGTTCGCCGCCTCCGCTGCCGTCCAGATTGCTGCCGTAGTTTACCGTAATGAGCGCCGATCCCAGTGTATCGATGACCGGAACGAGCGCGGGAAACTGCTTTTCGCGCGGGAAAGCCGGCGCCCTGTCGTTGGTGTAGGGATTGGTGATGGTGCCGGTGGACCAGTGATACAGGGCATCGACGCCGCCGTTTCCCGGAAAACGCATGTTGGTGATTCCCGCATCGCGCAACAACTGCATGGTCGCCGGATCGAATGGCTTCGGGTCCCAGCGATCGGCGACTACGCCAAACGAGGTGGTGTAAACCGTGCCTTTCGTTTGGGAGGGATCAACCGTCACCTTGGCCTTCAACTGAGCGCAAACTGGCGCGGCAGTCAGCAGGGTCATACCCAGCAGCAAAGAAACGACCGTAAGTCAGCTCGAAGGCGAGACGCGCTCGCTTCGCGGAGACTTGGGGGAAAAAGAGACTTTATCGAATGCAGAAATTTTCATTAGAAGGGCCATCCTCGCCGGTGAAGTCAAAGCAGATTTCCAAGAACATAGCATTATACAGCCCCATCCTAAGGTTCTTGGCAAGAGCCTGCCCTGAGCGGAGCCGAAGGGGCAGGACGCGATCTCGCCAATACTACAGATGTTCGGCCCACGGTGTGAACACTCCCACCCAGCGCTAATCGTGCCAGCGAGATCCAGAGCCTGGCACCCGGCCCGCTAATGCGACTGCCAGTTGTAAGAGGCGAGAATGCCGCCGTCTTCGCCGACCAGGAGAAGCGCGGCGCGGCCGGGATCGAGGTCGCGGAGAATTCCTTGTTGCTCTTCTGGTCGCGGAAGGAAACCTCGCGTCCGCTGGATTCCGACGTGAGCACGTAGAGAGTGGCGTGCGGGAATTGCGTCGGGCAAATGAGAATGCCGGGATCGTTGACTGCCGGCGGAATAAGTCGGAGTGACGCCCGCGACTTTCAAGGCATAGCGATAGACGCTGCCGATGGCTTCGAGATTGTCGTTCAATTCCAGCGGGCAGGGCGGCGAACAGGATTTTTCCCTTGCCCACGGTTTGCTCCGCCCAAGTGGCGTTTCCGGGAAGGACGGCGCGGTCGAGGAAAGTGGTTTTGTCTCCGCCGAAAGTAAGGCGCGCCTCGCCTTCGGGCCACTTCAACATGGATTCGCGCATGTGTGAGCATGGCGTCTTCATAGGGCAACGCGACTTCCGCTCGGCGGCCGGCGGGATGAAAATGAGCGTCGCGATCGAAGGGGCCGGTGACGAGCAGCACCGAGCCGTTGCGAACTTTCGTCAGTATGTCTTGCCATGCGGAAGACGCAAGCGCGAGGGGCGAAGGCAGAATGATGAGCTTCGGATTGCCGAGACGTTCGGTCTGATATTCTCCCACGGCGTAGGCTTCGGCGCGGGCGTAATGATAGAGGGCGCGCACGGAAGCTTGTTGCGCTTCGAGCGCCATGGCATTGAACACGGAAAGCTGAAGCGATTGCGGGAGAACGATCGCAATCTGCGGTGGAACGAGACTCGTGGCGTAGGGAGCAGCCTTTCCGGCGAATTGCGCGACGCCGCGCAACATGGCTTGCCAGCTTTTCGCCGAGCCGTCGCTGCGCAGGATGCCGAAATCCACCTCGCGATCCCAATCCCAGGTCAGGATGCCGCTGTTGCCGGCAGCGAAGCCGAGAGCCCACTTGCGTTCGAGAAGCGGGGCGCCGGTGAATTCGTCGAGACGCCACGAGCCGTCGGGATTCCATGCGGGCTGATAGCCGGTCTCGCCGACGATGTTGGGAATGCCCGCGGACTTGGCGGCGACGGAATCCCAGAGCAAGCCGTCGTCACGCCAATAGGTGTGGTTGGTGGTGAAGGAAACGCCGCTGGAAGCATAGAACTGGTTGAGGACGCGGTCGGTCACGCCGCCTTCATCCTGGCCGACGTCGATGAGCTGGGTGCTGCCGGTGGAACGAATGGTGGAGACCATGGTATGGACCCAACCGGCGAACGTATCTTGCGCGAATAGGTTGTAGTCCAACGCGCGAATCTGGTGCGCATCGCCGTAGCGCTGCGGAGAAATGTCCGCGATGGTGGGAAGCGGAACCTGATCGAGGCTGCCGAGTTCCTCGGGCGTGACCAGCCAGGCGGCGGCGAGCGTGGCGGTGTCGTGATATTTGTTCTGGAGCCACTTGTGCCAGGCGGCGATTTCCGTCGGATCGTTGTTGGGAGTATTGCCCCTCCAGAGCCGGTTGGGATTGGAGAAGCTGGGCTCGTTGATGAGATCCCAGGAGAGCCAGGGCACGTTGCGGAAGCGGTTGACGACGGAGAGAACGTAGTCCTGCTCGGCGCGAATGGCGACGGGATCGGTGTAAGGATTCTGGGTGGGAGCGGCGGCCTGATCGAAGCCGCGCATGCCGGTGTGCGGAACGAAGGCAAAGAAAGTGAAGTTGACGGCGATGTTATGGCGGCGCGCGCAGAGAAGATAGGCCTCAAGATTGCGCGCGAAGCGTTCCGTGACCATGTCGGTGAGTGGCTCGACGATGCGCAGGTTCGACATCCAGACGCCGGTGCGCACAAAGTTGACGCCCTGCTTTTCCATCTCGGCGAAATCGCGCTCCCAGATCCAGGCGTTGCGCGGACCGGAGAAATCCCATCCATTTTCTTCGGTAGTGAAATAGTTGGAGCCGACGGGGAAGAACGGTTTGCCATCGCGGATGAGGAAATCGCCTTGCACGCCGAGGACTGGGCCGGACGTTAGCATGCCCTGGTCCTCAACCCACAGTGCGTTTTGGTAGAACTCGCGAGGCTGGCCGGCGTCCACATAGATTCCGCGGATGGTGTAGAAGCCTGAAGGAAGCGTGGTGTGGAAGCTTACTTCGGCATCGACTTCCGATCCGGTGCATGGAACGCGGGCGGATTGCAGGGCCTTTTCGCCCGAGAAAAGTTCCAACTTCACTTCGCCGGAGAGTGGCAGGCCGAGGCGTTCGCGGCGGGCGTTGCGAAGATGCACTACAACGTTGATGGGTTCGTCTTGCTTGGCGGTGGAGAAGGGCGTTTCGATCCAGAACGACGAAGCACCCTGGCGCGCATAACCCGCGGACTCGCGAACCAGCGAGAGCCCGTCCATCGATTCCCAGTAACCGGGCTCGGGCTCAAAATCGAGCAGAACGATTCTTGATCCGAGCATTGCTTCCGCCGGAAGAGCAACATTGGTGTGGTCTTTTACGACCACCGGCGCCGCCACCGCCTCGCCCTCCGAATCCATCATGTAGCCAAAGCCATCAAGGCGGCCTTCGGTGGTGAAGAAACGGCGGGCGCGGATTCCGGGAGCATGGAGGAAGGAGTAGCCGAATTTCCAGGCGAAATGACTGCCCGAGGGAACGGGCACTTCGTAGGAGTGGAGGAATCCGAGTTCTCGGGCATAGGTATCCTGCGGCCGGCTCGGGATGAATTTGCCATTGGCGGCCGTGACCGGAACGCGGAACGCCTCTCCGCCCAACACGAGCAGGTTGCCGCCGCCGCGGAGATAATTCTGGATGCTTCCCCAGGCGTCGGCAGGAACGGCGGAGCCGTAGGGAAGGACAAACAAATCAGCGTCCTTCCAGGTGGCTGCGTCTTTCAGCTCGGCGAGGCCAGCGAAGACAACCTTCGGGTCGTCCAACGCGGTCACGAGTGTGTCGCGCGAAAGAGGCTGGCTGGAGACGGTGGGGAAACCATCTTGCCAGAACACGACCGTCTTGGCGAGCAGTGTAGAAACACAAGCAAGCAGAAGAAGAGCAATCAACAGAACTTTGCGCATGAAGGCCTCGCTGGAATCTAAATTAGCACTCCAGCTCAGATCTCGCACAGCGCTTCCGCCCCGCTCACGCCGCTTCGTGCACCGCCTGCGTGGGAGCGACTCTCGGCTGGCCCCAGAGCCAGGCGATGACGGCCCCGAACACGAAGTTCGAAGTGGTCACTTCGTAGAAGTGCATCCAGCGCACCGCATCCGGGAAATACGGATTCGGCATGATCAGTGGCGCCACGCCGCTCAAGAGCGCAAACAGTGCGCCCACGGCCAGCGCTCCGCTCAGTCGCGGCAGGCCGAGCATTCGTACCAGGAGCAGGCACAACACCACGAACGCGGGCGCGCGAACCAGCAGTTCCAGCACGAGAATCGTGGACAGCGAGGGCAGTCTCTGGGTGGCATAGAAGTCTTTGATGTGCGGCCAAATGATCGTGCCCGCGACAAAATATAGAGCCAGGTAAGCGAGATCGGAAATTACCAATTTCCAGGCCCGTTCGCCACGCGACTTCGAGGCAATGGGATGATAATGCTCCTGCGAATCCGCCGCTCGCCTTCCGAAGAACAGCATCCACACCGGCACGGAGAAAGCGGCCCCGAGCGCGGATTGGAGGAAAATCCTCGGCCATTCGATGGGAAGATTCGGCAGGAAGAAGACGCCCTCGATGCCATCGATTAAGCCGATGGCCAGCGGAATTGCCGCCACGGCTGCGCCCAGAGTCCAACCACGCCACTCCGTTCGCTGGGCGATGATGCAGAGCGATAACACGGTCACCGCGTTCGTCAGGAAGACCCACTGCAAAATGTGCTGCATCACGTTGGGCATGACAACTTTCGGCGGGAGCAGTATTGCCGACAACGCTCCAGCAAGGATTTGCACGGCAGTAATAGCGACGAAGACTGCCAGGATGCGCAAAATTGCGTTCGAGTATTTCATGACATTCCACCTTTTCTCGAGACCATGACACGGTCTCGCCAGCACGGCCTACTCACCCTAATTCCTTGGCGCAGCCATCAAACCCTCAAGCTTGGCTTCGCCGCTCCTGCGACTATCAGGAGGACGCGGCCCCGGCAGTTGGCTTGGGCCGCAGCAGGAACACCGCCGTGATTCCCAGCGACACGTTCTGGGTCATGATCTCCACGATGTGGATATAGCGCTGCGTTGACACCATGAGGTTGTTCGGCACCAGCAGGCCAGCGCCGCCTCCCACGATCCAGACCAGTGCGCCGACCGCGAGCGCCGCTTTCCAACGCGGCAGCCGCAGGGTGTAAATGATGGGCAATACGGCCAGCGTCATCAGCAAACCCCGGGCCCATTGATAGCCCCAGAACCATACTCCCATCGCCGTTGCTTGCTCTACGGCATGAGGATAGTACTGCTTGGTAAAGAACTGAAAGGTGATGGCGCCGAATATCTGGTAATAAACGACGTACGACGCGCCTGCCAGCAGAACCAACGGAATCGCCACCCTCAGCGGGCGATGCTCGACAGCTTGCGCGTTGGGTTCCATCAGCTTCAACAGCTTGGCCAGCGCCACCAGCACGGCAGCCGCGACCAGATACACCACCGTGCCGCCAACCAGTGAGATCCTGACCTGGGCCTTCATTTCAGGAAAGAACACCACGGCTTCCGAGAGCGTACAGACCAGCCCGACGACCACGAGCGCCAGGACGGTCGCACCATATTGGGCCAGCGGATGCCGCGGCCCAAACCGCGCCACTGGCACCAGCGCCGCCACCGTAATCACGCCGCATAGCAACCACCACCAGAAGTGCCCCGCGCCTAAGGCCGGGAACGCAAAGCACAGCCCACCCAGCAAACAGTAAAGAACAATGCGTGTTTTCATGACGTTGTTACTCCTTTATCTTTGAGTTTTTGTGTTCGTACGTTGCGAGTGCATATCTGGTCCACTGCAACAGACATTCGTATCCCCTGATGCCGCTTTCCAGGGCCAATCTGCCCGACGTGGGCATGGTTGCCTTCCCCGCACTCAGCTGTTGGTGGAGGCCGGGAATGTAAGCTGTCAGCTCGGCCTCCAGGGACTTCAGAAGTCTGACCGAGACGGCTGGCCCCCCTACCTGCCCCGAACAGCCAAACCGTAGCATCACTTCGTCGAGGCCGCGGACCACGTCGGCGTGAACCAGTGGGCGCGTAACCCATTTCTTGAGTTCCGCAGCGCCCCGCGCAGTCAGCCGGAACATTTGCCGCCGCCGCATACCAGGACCGCTCTCGATTTTTCCGCGGATGAGTCCCTGCCGCTCGAGCCTCGTGAGCGCGGGATAGATGGCGCCCGGGCTGTCGCTATAGGTCATCAGCGCAGTGGTGGAGAAGAGTTTCCGCAGAGCGTATCCCGACGCCGGGTTTTGCTGGAGCAATCCCAGCAGCGCATAGCCGAGTTTCGAGATCGCCGGTCTGGCCATATAGTACGTATAGTACTATTACGCTACGTACTGTCAAGCATTTTTTTCGCGGGTTGGCCGGTCTTTTGCGGTTTACCGGGAGCGCCCCCAGACCGCATTTAACCGGCAAGCGTACGGGCGGGACGGTTGTACAATCGTGACGGAAAGACCAATACGGGATTTCGGCTCAACACGTCCAAGGCACAGCTTGGAGAAGCACTGGTTCTACTGAACCCAAGTCCTTGCGGTTGGGGGTGCCATGGAAGAAGCGGGTGGCTCTGGTGATTCAAGAAGGAACGGCCAGTGCAGGTCTGCACACAAGCTGCTCATAGCGATTGGACTCCTTTTATTAATGGCGGCCGTGGGCTGCGGCAGCGGGAGCAACTCTCAAACTGCCCCTCCGCCTCCGCCACCAAGCGCCTCTCCCGACGTACGGGCCGACTATCTGGTCGCGCAGATGACGCAGGACGAGAAGATTCAGCTAGTCCACGGCGGCGCAGCCCTGGATTGGTGGGACTATACCCTGCCCCGCGGAGGCGGAGGCTGGATTCCGGGCATTCCCCGGCTTGGGATTCCCGATCTTTATTTCGCCGACGGCAGCGTCGGGGTCGGCAACGCCGTGGGACAAGCGACCGCACTTCCCTCCTCCATCGCCAGCGCCGCGAGTTGGGACCTGACTGAAGCTGCCAAGTACGGCACGGTCATCGGTTCCGAATTGAGCGCTTACGGCATCAACGTCAATCTGGGCGGCAACGTCAACAACACCGGCCGCGAACCGCGCGATGGCCGAACTTTCGAAACCAAGGGTGAGGACCCGATGCTTGCCGGAAAGATTACGGCAGCGCACCTGACGGCCATTCAGAACCAATACGTGATAGCCGGAATCAAACACTTCTCCTTCAATGACCAGGAAACCGGCCGCGGCACAGCCGATGTCAAGATCGACGATCGCTCGGCTCGGGAGAGCGACCTGCTCGCCTTCGAGATCGGAGCCGGAGATTCCAATGTGCAGTCGGTCATGTGCTCTTACAATCTGGTCAACGACACTTACTCCTGCGAGAACGCTTATCTTCTTAATACGGTCCTGAAAGGAAACTGGGCATTCCCCGGGTTCGTCATGTCCGACTGGGATGCTACGCACAGCACCGTCAATGCAGCAATCAATGGCCTGGACCAGGAGCAGCCGGAAAACATTTATTTTGGATCAAGCCTGGAGCAGGCGGTCGCAAGCGGCCAGGTCCCTCAGTCGCGTCTCGACAACATGGTCCATCGCATCTTACGGGCCATGTTTGCGGACGGACTCTTCGATCATCCGGCCACGATTCAGCCGATTAACGCGGCAGCCGACGCCGCAATAGCGCAAGAAGCCGAGGAACAGGGCGCAGTTCTGTTGCAGAACACGGGCGTGCTTCCGCTCAATGGAGCAACGGTTCAGTCGATCGCCGTAATCGGCTCGCATGCCGATATTGGCGTGCTTTCGGGCGGAGGGTCCGCGCAGGTCACTCCAGTGGGTGGACCGGCTCTCAACGAAGGCGAACCCAGTGTGCCCGGCTGGTCGTCTGTGATTTGGGACCCTTCTTCGCCGCTCAATGCGATTACGGCGCTAGCGCCCGGTGCCACAGTGCAATATATCGACGGAACCGATGCCGCCAAGGCGGCCACTCTGGCCGGCTCTTCCCAAGTGGCCATCGTTTTTGTCAGCCAGTGGGCGAGCGAAGGCATGGACCTGCCCAGCCTGAATTTCACCGACGTGATTCACGCCACGCCCATCGATCAGGACGCTTTGGTCGCCGCGGTAGCGGCAGTCAACCCCAACACTATCGTCGTGATGGAAAACGGCGGGCCACAGGTGATGCCATGGCTGGCCTCCGTCAGCGCCGTTCTGGAAGCGTGGTACCCAGGGCAGAACGGCGGCCAGGCCGTCGCCAATATCCTGTTCGGCAACGTCAATCCTTCGGGAAAACTCCCCATGACATTTCCCGCCAGTGTGAACGATCTGCCGCGCCCGGTGATTGCCACGCCGCCCGACTCTTCTACGCCGTTTCCCGTGGATTACACCATCGACGGATTCAACGTGGGCTACAAGTGGTATGCCACGATGGGCTATACCCCGCTCTTCCCTTTCGGCTTTGGCCTGTCGTACACAACGTTTTCGATAACCAATCCGCAACTCACCGCGAATACTTCCGCGAATAGCCCCAGCTTTCAGGTAAGTTTCGACTTGCAGAACACCGGCGCGCGGGCGGGCGCAGAGGTCGCGCAGGTGTATCTCGGATTGCCGCCGAGCACGGGCGAGGCGATGCGTTTGGTGGGATGGCAAAAGGTGCCGCTGACTGCCGGCCAACAACAGAATGAGACTATCCAGGTTAACGCCAGCGACTCGTCTCATCCGTTTTCGTACTGGGACGTCAATAGTCAAGGCTGGCTGGTTGCATCGGGAACCTATACGGTTTACCTCGGCAATTCTTCAAGCAACGTCACTGCGATTGGTACGTTCCAGATGCCGTGACAGGGGGTTGAGAAGGAACCCGATTTCGTGTGCGCGGCGGCGGCCTGCTACGAAGTCACGCGTGAGGATTCGATTGGCTCCTCATGGATGTTCCGCGCATCGGGCGTGATGGCTTGTGCGACGCCATCGTCTTCGGAGTGCACCGGCGTCACTACTGCGGTTTAGCCTTTTCTTTCTCGACTTCGTAGCGAGCGATATCATCCCGCAGTTGCTTCTCCAGTTTCCCGTCTTGTGTCTGGAGAGCGAGGTCGAGCGCGCGGCCGGCGGTTTGGATTGCCTCGACGAAGCGTCCTGTCTTGCTGTATGCGTCAGCCAGAGCCTCCAGAAACTGCGGTTGTTTGCCTTGGCTCAACTCGACCGCCTTCTCAAGCGCCGTAACAGCCCGGGCAGAATCGCCGCGCAATCCCAGAATGTGGGCAAGGTTGGCGTAATACGCGGCAGAAGTTGGGCTGAGCGCGACTGCCTTCTGAAGTTGCTCGACTCCCTCATCCATTTGTCCGGCCTTTGCCAGTTCCCAGCCGAGAGCATTGTGGGCGTCCGCGACGTCGGGAGCCAGCGCGACAGCCTTCCGCAGGTGATCGAGTCCCTCCGGCACTTGGCCCTTTTCGGCGAGCACCACGCCCATTTCCATCTCCGCTTTGGCATTGGACGGGTCCAGGGTCAGCGATTTCTGCCAATTTGCCACGGCAGCGTCGGGATCGCCGGTGAGCGCCAGCGACACCGCAAAGTGATCGAACCAGGCGGCGCGATGAGGATCGAGAGCACAGGCTTTGCGGTACTCCGCAACTGCTTCGCTCTCCTGATTATTCCCACTCAGCGACACCGCCAGGGAGAAATGCGCCATGGCATCGTCCGGGTCCAGTTGCAGGGCCTTGACGCCACTGTTCGATGGCGCCGGCCATCTGGTTTTTCTCCATCAGTTCGAAGGCAGTGTTCGACAGACGGTAAATCCGGGTCGCTTCCGGGTCGATCTTTTCCAGGCCATCCGGCTGGAATATTCACAAACTCAGGAATGTTGACGGCACGATTGGCCGCGGTCGTGTTATCCACGATAATCGCAGGACTGTCATTGCCGTCGGCGTCAATATGGGTCAGCATGAGCCGGGTATAGGGTCCACGCGACTTCGAGGAAAACGCCAGCCAGCGCCCGTTCGGGGAAAATGTGTGCCACGAGTTCATGATCGGCGTATTGCATTTCATGAGGCGCGCTTTGCCGCCTTCAAAGGGCACGATGTAGAGTTTGCTGTCCGGGCGCATGAGCAAGCCGTTGTGGTTTTGGACAAATACGATCCAGCGGCCGTCCGGAGAAACCTTGGGGAAGTCGTTGCTCATGCCGTTGCCAGAGGCGCCGGCGACGGGCTCAGGTTTGCCGCCTTTGCCGTCGTTAAAGGGAATCTTGTACAGGTCGTATTGGATTTGGGGTTCCCGCGGGTCGTTGGCGTGGTCGGGCGTCTCCGCGCCGGGCGGATAGGGATCGCGAGCCTCGGCGCGGCTGAAGACCAGGTATTTTCCATCCGGCGACCAAAACGCGCTGGTCTGGACGAACTCAGGGTCGTCCGCGCCCGGCAGGGGGCGCAGCTTCTTAGCTGACCGGTCATACCAGGCGAGGATGCCGCGCATCGGATAGAAAACCTGGCTGAAATCGAAGTCCGGGTAGTTGATGCTGAACAAGCGATCCGAGAGCCCGGGCGCAAAGCCGGGGTTTTCTTTTTGATGGACGTTCCCCGCGCCCGGAGGACCGATCGACGTCACCACGTAGCGTCCGTCGGGCGAAATCTGCGACATGAACCCGAACCGCTTCACCGATGGCTCGGAGGTCGGGGCATTCAGATTCTCCTGGAACGAACTCCAGCGAATGACATCCTGATTCCGGATCGTCATGAATTTCTGCACCGGAACCACGGTATATAAGCCCTTATCGTTCTTCGGTCCATCAAGATCCAGTCCCATGGTCTTGCCGTCGGCGGAGAACGAGTGGCAATTCGCACAGGTGTAGAGCTTTTCCATGACGACATGGCTCTCCGGCTCGGCAATGCTGCGCAATCTCCATTTAATGAGGGGGATGGCCGAGGGCGGCAGCGGCTGGATGAACCCTTTTTCTGTTCTGGGCGACAGCATCAATGGAACATCGCGGTAGAAAACGGGAGCGCCGACAGGATCCAGTGACGTGGAAATGGTGACCGTGCCGCGCGAGACTGGCAGGTTGGAATTGCCGTCGGCAAATCCAGTAATCGTAATCGTTGCCGGTTTCACGGATCTGCTCTTGATCCTCGCCCACGTCGCCGCATCCGGCCTCCATGTGCGCGTAGCCATCTGCCTTGGAGTCAACTGCTCGAGGGCCTTTGCCGAACCCGCTTGCGGATCGATCTCGCCCACCTGCTGGGGATACCCGGGCGCCTCGACGCGAATTCCACCCGCGCGACTGGCGAAGCTGACCTCGATCACCCATCGTTTCGCGCTCTCGCTGTCGTCGCGCCACAGAAAAGTGGGCGGCGTGATCTCCGGGGGAAAAACAGAGCCGTCGAGCGGGTAGTCAATGGCGATGGCCGCCAGCTGGTTCGCTGCGGACCCAGATTCGGCGCCCGGAGCCTGGCTTCGTGCGGCGACCACGGAAAAACGCGCCAGCGCCGAGGATCGCAGCCAACAGAATTCTCGCGGTTAAGAACTTCATTGGTACCCTAGGGACTCGCAAAATAGTAGGTGTGTTGAAATTTTAGCATAGCAGTCTCATAGGCTCAGGGGTTGTGATTCCGATCCCTCGGTTGACCGTTGCAGATTCGACAAAATAAACAAAACCCTGTGCAAGAGGCGCTCAGTTACGGTAGCCTGATCTGGCGTGTTCTTGGAATTTCGCGCAACCTACACGTCCTGACACGCCGCTTTGGCGATCGTTGATCATGGCTGTGCCCAATGAATGACAAGTTCTTCGCAAAGTTCGGCTTGCGTTCACGGTTCATTCTGCTCATTGGTTTAGTCGCTGTTGTCCCGTCTTCCTTCGGGCAGGATTCGCCGACAGGCGCTCCCATCGAGTTTGAGCTGGGGAAGATTGCATTCCGGCTGGAGAATGGCGTCACTCCCGCAAAAAATCTGCCCGAGACCATGCTCGGCGGCGTTGCCATCTTCGACTACAACGGAGACGGACGCCCCGACATTTTCTTCACCAATGGCGCCAATGTCGCCACGCTGAAAAAAGACTCGCCCAAATTCAGCGAACCGCCTTTTCCGCAACGATGGCAATGGCGTCTTCACCGACGTGACCGATGCCGCCGGCCTGGCCGGCACGGGATACGATATGGGAGTTGCGGTTGGCGATTACGACAATGACGGCCATCCCGATCTATTTGTTGCCGGAGTGCACCACAGCACGCTCTACCACAACAACGGCGACGGCACCTTCACTGACGTCACCGTGAAATCCGGCCTGGATGCTGCGCTGAATCATCCCGATCCTGAATTTGGCCCCTGGTGGGCAATCACCGCCGTCTGGGTCGACGTGAATAACGACGGCCTGCTCGATCTGTTCGTCGTCAACTACTTGCAGTGGGACTATTACCCAGTACGCCGCTGCGAGTTCGATCAAGTAGGAGACTACTGCCACCCCAAGTTCTTCAAGGGCCAGCCGAATCAGCTGTTCCTGAACAACGGAGACGGCACTTTTCGGGATGCTTCCAAAGAGTGGGGAATTCGCGATCACGTCGGCAAAGGAATGGGCGCGGCCATGGCCGACTACGATCTTGACGGGCGTCCCGATTTGTTTGTCACCAATGACGCTTCCTACAACTCGCTGTTTCACAATCTGGGAAACAAGTTCGAAGAAGTTGCCTTCGAATCCGGAGTGGCCTTGACGGAAGATGGAAATTTCATCTCCGGCATGGGCGTGGATTTTCGCGACTTCAACAACGACGGTTATCCCGACATCGCGTTTGCTGCCCTGATGAGTCAGACTTTCCCACTATTCCAGAACACCGGCAAGGGCAGCTTTCGGGAAGTCACGACCGAGAGTGGAATGCGTGACGCCAGTTTCCAGATGTCCGGTTATTGTGCCGGTTTCTATGATTTCGATAATGATGGGTGGAAAGATTTATTCGTAAGCGGCGGTCACGTGCAATCGGTGCCCCTGCCGGGTCAGCCGATTGATCAATATAACGCAGTATTCCGCAATCCCGGACGCGAGGGAAAATGGATCGCGCTAACCGATAAAGCGCGCTTCACTGCTTCGCCGGCTGCCCGCCACCGTGGCTGCGCCTTCGGCGATTTGGATGGAGACGGACGAATCGATGTCGTGGTCAGCGCGATCGACAGAGACGCCGAGATCTGGATGAACCGCAGCCAGAAGTCCGGCCACTGGCTTGACATCGCTCTGCGCGGAACGAAGAGCAACCGCGACGGCATCGGCGCTCGCATCAAAGTTGTGACGAAAAGTGGCGCGCAATACAACCACATGACGACCAGCGTGGGTTATGCGTCATCCAGTGACGGGCCGGTCCACTTCGGCCTCGGACCTGACCGTCGGGTGGAAGAAATCGAGATCCGTTGGCCGTCGGGTGCGGTCCAAACGCTGCGCGGCGTCGATGGCGATCGGCGTATTGAGGTTACCGAAACACAACCGAAGAAGTAGCCTGGCCTGCTACTTGCCGGGGCCCTTGGCTTGTTGCTCGGCGGTGAGGCGATCGACGATGGCACGCTCTTTGGCGCCATCGGAGGGCCGATGTAGCTTGTAGTACAGAGAAGTAAGCTCCACATGCGGCTCAAGCCAGTCGGGATTTTCCTTGACCACCCCTTCGAGTTCCCGTGCAGCGGCTTCGTATTCGCCAGAGGTGCTCTTCAGCATCGCCGATTCGTAGCGAGCCATCGAGTCGGTGGGTTTCAGTTGGACCGCGTGTTCAAGATAGACCTTCGCTTCCTCCATGTGGCGCTGTTTATAGAGGAGCGCGCCCAAATAAAGATTGGCGTCGAAATCGTCCGGGTTCTCCTTTAGGGCCTGCCGGAATGCGGGTTCGGCCGCCTTCTGATCGCCCGTCTTGTCTCTTGCCATTCCCACCAGCTTATGCAGGCCACGCAGATTGGGAGCCAACTGAAGCGCCGTTTCCAGATCGTGCCGTGCCTGCTCGAACTCGTTGAGATCCATCAGTGTTGCCCCGGCGAGCATGTATGCATCTCCGCCCTTTGCCAGTTCGCCAGCTTTCTCCATGCGTGGAATACCTTCGCGCCGATGGCCCGACTTGATCAGGGCAAGACCGAGTTCGTAGTCGAAATCGGAATTGCGCGAGAATCGACTTCTCCAGCGGTGCGAGCATGTCGGCAGCGGCTTCGGCTATCCCCCAACTTGATCTCCGCGTCGGCCAGGAGAATCGCTGCCTGAACGTTGTTTGGCGACGAGTGATGCAGGGTGGCAAATTGTTCGCGTGCTTTTGCCAGATCGCCCTTCTTGTAATAAGCCAGCCCAAGATTGAGGAGCACGGGGTTCTTGTCTTTCAGGGAAGGAAGCGCCGACCGATACATGGCGATGGCTTCGTCGAACTGGCCAACGTGCGCCAGAGCAGCGCCAAGATTCACCTTGGCTTCGATGTTATCGGGACGAAGCTGAAGAAGCTGACGGTAATCCGTTATGGCCGATTGATAATCGCCGCGCTGTTGTGCTTGAATCGCGTCATTCAAAAGCTTGTCGGGATCTCGCTCCTGGGCCGAAGAAACGGTCACAAACAAAACTAGGCAGAGTATCAGGCGCATCAGTACCAGCATACCGCAGGTTCTGCAAACAGAACCAGCCCGCAAGGAGTCCAGGCAGAGGTGTCGCATCCGCAGTCTTGTGCGGCTAATTTGGATTGCCAGTTTCGCGGGCCGTGATCTTCACCGAGAGCATGGCTTCCGATGTCCTGGGTCCCTGCTGGGCGGTGACTACCATGTCGCACTGCCCAGGATCTGGATTGATTCGCAACAGCACCGGCATCGAACCATCCGCCTGCCGTTGTGGCGGGCCCAGGGTCTTTCGTCCAACCTCGCGTCCATCTCGATACAGATGCAAGGTGATCGTGGGTTCGGCTTCAGATGCGGTCGCCGGGTAAACGACAAAATAGACATCGAGCGGTTTACCTGAGGGCATCGAGTCCGCGAGTGCCGGCACGATCCGCCCGGAGTCTGTTTCAAATGGATCCTGGACGATCGCGCGGTGCCGGAAACGGTTGAACTCGTCGCACCAGTTCCAGCGAACTCACACCGAAGTCCTTTCCTGGCTCGACAAAAACCGACATCCGCTTCACGGTAGTCCTCCCGGCCAGTTCGTCTGTCACCGCGGTGTCGATTATGTAATGTCCGCCCGGCAATTCGATGGGTTCGGCGTAAAGAATGTGGTCATCTCCGGCCAGCGGCAGATCGGCGTTCGACACTTCACGCACGAGATCGCGGCTTACTTTGCCGACAACTTCTCCGTCACTGTTGTGGATCATCGCCACCAGAGACACTCGAATTCGCCCCTTCCCGGTTTTCGGGTTCGTGACCGCGCGCAGGCTCGAAACTGGGATGTCGAAAGGCCACTTGGTAGTCGACTGCGGCAGCTTTCGGCCGGAACCTCAGAAGCGCACGTCTGGTAAGGGAATTCCACCGGCGCCGGGCGGGCATTGATCGCATGCAAAGCGGTCATTTCGAACGGCTGCAATGGCTCCCCGTTGATAGTCTGGCAAAGCAAAGTACCCGGAACGGGTCTGCACGGTGACGGAAGGGCGGGTAATGCGCACTTGGATCTTGCGGAAATGCCCATCATACGTCTTCACCGACGGCGTGTAGGCAACCTCGTAGTGAGTACGAATGTCTTCCATGACACGTTGCATGGGCAGCGCGATCTCATTGGTGTTGGTAACGGCAAACCCGCCGGTCGACTCCGCCAATTCCTGCATCGCCAGTTGCTTATCGGAAGTCGCGGTGAGTTGCACGTCGTCATCTTCCATGTGCCCCATGCGCGGACTCACCTTGTTCACTGAACTCTCGGCGGCCACTCGCTCCTGGTCGGCAAGCCCTGGCACCATAGGATCTTCAGCGCTTAACCCCCGCGTGTCGACAGCGTAGAACGCCACTTCCATCTGATTGGCATAACTGATGACGCTGTTCACAACGTCTCGCCGGTCCATCGGTAAAGTCAATCCGTCCGCCAGGTAGAGAACGACTTTTCTGCCCGGGAGTTTTGCCTGAAGTCGAACCAATTCCCGCAGGGCGTCAAGGGCATCCATGCCATTGGAGAGACTCTCGGCAAAGCGCTGCGCGGTTGCCATGTGAGCTTGAGTCAAAAGAGCGCTACCCACGGTGACCGAAGCATCCTGGGCGGCGGCATTTCTCGCCCACAAAGGATCAGTCACGATTGCCGGTAGCGGGTTCAAAGCTATGCTCTGCTCCTCTAGTCCCTGTGCCGGGCTGGTCAGTGGCGAGGCTATGATGTTAGTGGTGGTTGCCTGGACTGCTGTGTCCAGAGCGGACACAACCGTGGCGGAAATGCCAGCGCTGCTTCCTGTGCTCACGCCTTTGGCAGCGGCATTTACGGCATTCATCAGCGACGCCTTATCCGCCGTGTAAGGCTGAATGACTTTTAAAGAACGATCGAGACGATAAATGGTTACGTAGGTGTTCGGCAGGCTGCCGCTATTGAGAAATTCCAGCACCGCACGGTGGGCAAATTCCAAATCAAGCGGGGCGATTTGGGCAAAAACCACCGAAACGAAATTGAGCTCGCGAAGCGCATTGGCAGGCTTTCCCGGCGCTCCCGCAGGAGGAACTGGAACGGTGCTCTTCGCCAGCTTTTGTTCCGTCTGCAACTGTTCCGCGCCTTGCACATCGCGAAACGCATTGATTTTCTGGCTGGACGCCGTCTTCGAAAATTTCGATTTCATCGGGGCGGAGATCGGCAATTGCGCGGTGATGCTTGTCGCGGACGATGACATCCAAGATCACCTCTCGGGTCGTCGTGCGAATGGTCGGCGTTTCTTCATTCGCCGGCGCTTGCCCGACACACACCGGGCCGACCAGGCCGTTCAGGATGAGCATTGTAACGGCGCGTTTCCACATGGTTCTCACCTCGCTGCGCTTTGGCGGTTCAGTTGTGTCGGCCCCAATCAGGAATGGCCAATATTGTACAACAACTATCTCTCGATTTGCGTCAAACCTTCCGGTACCCTTGAACCGGGTTCAAGGGGACGATTCGCATCCCGACTATGCCTGCTTCCGACCAAAATGATGGATAATATGAGTGTCGAGGAGTGCTGCAATGACCGCTAAGCCTTTACTTCGGATTTTATCTACGCTCCTTCTTTTCTTCACGCTGAGTGCCTTGGGGCAAACACACCCCACCGCGTCAACTCCCGCACCGCCGGACACCATCACTCGACCGGGGTCAATTCAGGACAGCGGCATCTACGATTATTGGGCGGACATGTCAGGCCAAACCCGCGCGGGAGGCACTTTATTGGGCAAATTGGCGGTGGAGGGTGAGCCTCTGCCGTGGGAGCCGTTGCTGGTGACGGTCACTTGCTCCGGAAAAGTCGTCTATACCACGCAAACCGATGCCAAAGGCAATTTCGCGATTGCATCGGTGACCCTGCCGGGCGCGCTGGGCGTGCAAGGAGATTCCAAGCGTCAGATGGAGACTCATTTCGAAGGTTGCCTAGTGCAGGGCGCGATACCCGGGCTTTCGTTCCACCAACGTCACCATCACCCAGCGAAATCTGCGCGACGATCCCGAGATTGGCACGATCATGATCTCCCGGGTCGGGCGCGATTCGGTCACCACCGTGAGCCGCACCACCCAGTCAGTTCCTGCCAACGCTATCAAGTTTTTCGAAAAGGCGAGGGCCGAGAGGCTCGAGGGCAATACCGACGGCGCCGTGCGCGAACTCAAAAAGGCCGTAGAGACCGAACCGAACTTCGCCGAAGCCTGGCTGCAACTCGGGAAACTGCAAGAGGCCTCCGATCCGCAGGCAGCCCACGATTCGTTTTCGAAAGCGTTGGCGGCGGATCCTCAGTTTGTGCTGCCTTACGAACAACTCGCCGATCTCGCCGCTCAAAGTGGCAAGTGGCGCGAGGTCCTCGATAACACCAACCACATGGCGCAACTCTATCCGGAAGGAACTCCGGAAAGTTGGTACCTCAACGCCATGGCGAATTATCAGCTGGGAAAGCCTGCCACTGCCGAAGCCAGCGCCAACAAGTCCCTGGCCCTCGACCCAAAGCATTCGGTCTTGAATACCGAGCAATTGCTGGCGGTAATCCTGGCGCGGAAGGGCGACTTCGCGGGAGCTCTCGTCCACTTGCGCAGCAGCCTGAAATATGTGCCGCCCGGGCCGAACTCGGATCTGTTGAAGCAACAAATCGCACAGCTAGAGAGGCGTGTCGCCCACAAGTAGGCCCGCGACCAGAAACTTATCCTGGTTTGTTAAGCATGACCGGAAAATTTATTTCCCACGCTTCCGCGTTAACGCCAGAAGCAAAGCCATAAGAGAAGAGGCTTTGCGGGCAGCGCGCCAAAAAACGCGCCTCACTGTGCGATGATGATTTTCGTTTGTGAGGCGTAGCGCCTGTAATCCTGGAAGACGACTTGATTGAGATCGGCCTTCGTGCCGGCCCCTTTTCAGCCGGATCGTGCCACGAACAGGCATCAAATATTCGTGAGCGCCGATGGAAACGTAATCGTAGTCGACCGCGACCGATGCTGTCGTGGATAGAGAAATCGAGCGGCAGATCGTCCGCCTCCATGGCGATCCGGCGAATGCCCATCGTGGAGCTGTCAATGTATGCCAACCCATGAAAACCGGTGAAACCCTCCCTGTGCTGTCGCTGAGAACCATGTTGTCATTCTTGTGGTCAACGCGATACTCGAAGACTTGCACCGTGCCGTTCGCCAAGGCATCGGTTTCTTTCCAGTGGAATTCGGCTTTCGACGATGGCTGGAAGACCAGATTGAGCAGATCGACCGAACTCTCCAACCGATATCGGCCACTCATTCATGTCGTCCCGATTCGCCGTACTGGACCGGCCGTCGACCTCCAGCGTCGTCCGTGTCTCCCGGTTATCGACAAAACGCAGCAACTCGCCGAAAGAGTCTTTGCGCCGCCATTTTCCATTTCCCATGGCATCGACGGAACGGTCGGTCATTTCGACGCACAAAAAATTCGGCAATTTCGCCGAATAATTCAGCGCGTGTTTCCTGGCGCCGGCGATGATTCGATCTAATTCGTCGTCCGAAGGACGGATGACCGAATCCTGCGGCAACGAAGTAATCGCCAAGGGCTGACGTTCCGTTGGCTTGATGTCAGATTCTCCGACATCTGAATCTGCCGCCAGTGCCGCTTCTTTGCTTTGCTCGGCTGGCTCCGTTTTCCCCGTTGCCGCATTGGCCAACCCGGGCCCGGCAATGCTGAAGCTGGCTTCGCGTTCCATGACCTTCCCGCTCTGCGTCAACGACACAGTTATGTTGTACTTTCCACCGGGCAAAGAGCTGGCTTTCAGCGACGCAAGATACGGGAATGCTTCTCCAAGATCCTTGGGAAGCTGCATCGGTATCTGCCCGAACAGTTCGCCATTCCGCATTACCTGTAGTTCAAGCATCGCTGGCTCAGACTTGCTGGTATCCGGATGTACCAGGAAAAAGAAAGAGATGTCTTTTGTTCCCGGAAGCACCTGCCCGGAAAGATTCGGGACGACCTTGCCGTGCTGATAGCGGAGGGGCTCGAAAGGGTCTAACTCATCTGGGGAAGGATCGATCCCTCGGACTATCGCCACGTCGCTCAGGAATACACCTGATGCGACGCTCGGAACTACGAAGTTCGCCCGTTCTCCGCCTATCTTGCCGCTATTGCGGTCCACCACCGCAGTTTCAACCGCGTATTCACCGGGCGGGAGCGCGAAATGACGCTGCATGGTGGCACAACCCAAAAGCACTTCCTCCTTCGAATCCAGCACGGCGTGTCCGGGAATATCCTCGCTGAAATGCTCCACCACCGCCCCGGACTTGTCTTTCACTTCCGAAACCAGCGACACATGCCAGGAAAGCAAGTTGGAGTTGGGATCGCTACGGGTTTCGAGTCCGGAGATCGGCACCTCGACAACCAGGGTATTCTCATTGCCGGTGGTCAAATTGCCCAGTTGTAGAACGGCGGCGCGGAATTGCAGATCTGCCGGCAACTGCGCTTCGGACAACAGTTTCAGCAGCGGCACCTCGAACGGTTGCACCCCGCCCGATGGCGGGACGGCAAAATATCCCGCTCGCGACAGCACTGTCAGTCCCCGTCTCAGGGCTTTGACGGTGACTGGACGGAACTTTCCGTCGTAGTCCAGCGTCGGCGGGACGTACGACGCCTCGTAATATGTAGTCAGGTCCTCAACCGCCTGCTTAAACGGCTTCTTGAGGTTGTCCTCTGAGTAGATATAAGTCCCTCCGGTGCTGGCCGCCATGCCTGCCAGAGGATTGCCACTGGCGGCAAGGCCTTCTCCCTCAATCCGCGTTAATGTAGTGCTCAGCGACGTAGCCAACCCAGGCCCGAAGGCCGACGGGTTCGGTGTGAACTCGCCGGCTGCTGGAAACAGCGGGCTGGAATGATTGGCGGCAGCAATTCCTCCCACGGCGGCGCTTGCCATCAATCCGTCCATCAACCTCGTATCCACGGCGGTCTTGTCGATGACATAAATGCTGACCTCGCCGCGATTGGCGGCGGCGGCGATGGAGCGCAGCATGTCGCGCGCGTCCGCATCCGCCTGAAGCCCTTCCGTAAAATAAATGAGAAGCTTTCGTCCCGGAATCCCAGTTTGCGCGCGGGCAAGAGCCAGCAAGCTGGCGAGCGGAGATTGGGTGCGCTGGTCCTGCATGATTCGCTGCGACTCCGTGAGCGCTGCCAGCATCGCTCGCTGTGCGGTCCGACTATCCCCCGATACTTGCGAGTTCGATGGCACGTCCCCGGTCTGGAGCGCCGATATCAACCTCTTTTCGGCGAGGGCAGCGGCCTGGTCGCGACTCGGGCTTCTTTCGCTGGTCACGAGACTGATAGCTTGCTGAAGCGCTTTCCGGTCGGGCGTGAACTCCTGGAACAGCCGCATGCGCCCGCCAGCGTTGAATACGGAAAAAGAAAAACCCTTCTCGGGGATCAATTTCAGTATTTTTCCAGCCACTTCACGTGCGTTGGTCGCGGCCGATGTGTCAAGCGGATCGAACAAGAACGTGATCAGATGGTTGGCGCCCGCTCGTCCACTGACAATACGAAGATCGGAGAGCTTGACCGCCGAACCGTTGTCGGTGACGGCGACGTCTTCTGGCTTGAGGTCCAGAATAACAGGCTCGTTCTTGTTCCGAAGCACAAAGTCGATGGAAACTTCATCGACATTCTTGACCACCGTAGAGGTAGACAATCCAGTTTCTTTGTCGGGAGTGGACTGGCCGTGGACCGCACCCGCCAATAGAACGGGTAGAAGTACAAAGGAAAAGAAACCGCGGACCAGGGATTGCAGGGAATTGACTCCGTACATTGAATGTCTCACTTCCGCCGGGTGCACAAAAACCCGGCCCTTCGATTTTGTATCCACCCGGACCTCTTGTAAAGACGATTTACGCTTACTTCACCGGAAAGGCCGCCCTTTTACAATTCCTTGACCTTCGCGGATGGTCACGAGTTGATCCGCTGATATGCCGGTGAACGATTCTTTCGCTCCCGTCGGCCAATAGACTTCGATATCGGCCGTTGATAGTTTGCCCAAACCAAAATGCAGCCGTGGATCGTTGGATGACAGGTAACTGCTCTGGCTGGTCAGACACTGGGCCTGGACCTTTCCGCCATAATGCACCAGCACGCGCGATCCCAGGGCGCTCCGGTTGCTCTTGGTTCCTTCCAATCTGACCTTGAGCCAGTGGTTTCCGGGAGGCACATCATTGCGCAAAAGCGAAGGCGGCTCATTGCGATTCATGATCACAATGTCGATATCGCCGTCGTTGTCGAAATCCCCAAAAGCGGCGCCGCGGCTCTGATGCTTGGCCGAAATACCGGGCCCGGCCTCATCGCCCAGTTCGACGAATCTGCCATTGCCCTGATTCCGGAAGAGAATGCGAGGGCTGTGCGCCGGATATTTCGCATACACGCGCTCCAGTTCCGGGTACACCGTCCCCGTGACATTGAGAATATCCGGATAACCGTCATTGTCGAGGTCTACCAGCGCCGTGCCCCAACTGATGAAGCGGCGTTCCATGCTCAGACCGGCGGCGGCGCTAACATCGTCAAACTCCGCCTTCCCATTGTTCCGATACAAGCCCGTAGCTTGATTCTGGAAGTGCGTTTTCACCAGGTCGATATGGCCGTCGAGGTCGTAGTCGCCGACTCCTACTCCCATGCCGCCCATCAGGTCGCCGCCCGGGCCCAGCGCAACCCCGCGCTCCAATGCCTCTTCGCGGAAAGTTCCGTCATGGTTGTTCATCAGCAACAGGCTCGGGGTTGAATCGCAAGCGACGAAAATGTCCTGCCAGCCGTCTTCGTCCGCATCAAAGGCCACCGCGGTGAACCCATACGAACCTTGCACCGCGGCGATGCCCGATTCTTTGGAGACGTCGGTGAACGTGCCATCGCCATTATTGCGGTAAAGACAATGCTTCGCCGCTGGAAGGCCAGCGGGTCCGCAATTGGTCGCGACCCCTTCGTAGTTGCAGTTGGGCACGTCCAGAGAAGGTTTCGGTGCGTTCGCCAGGTCTTCGACCACATAATTTGAGACGAACAAATCGAGCAGCCCATTGCGATTGTAATCGAAGAAAGTGGCGCCCGAGCCAAAACGGGTGGTGGGATAGAGAAGGCCCGCTTTTTCCGTAACATCGGTGAAGGTGCCGTCTCCGTTGTTTCGATACAGACGGTTTTGGCCGTAGTAAGTAAGAAAAAGATCTTCAAATCCGTCGTTATTGTAGTCGCCAACACGAGACACCACAAGCCCATCCACAATCGAACAGACCTGCCTTCTCGGTAACGTCTGTGAATGTACCGTCCCGGTTGTTGTGATAGAGGCGATTGCTGGAACCCGGAGGAATGCCTTCCAGCCGTCGTCCACCGATAATAAAGATGTCCATCCAACCGTCATTGTCGTAGTCAAAAAAAGCGCAACCGCCGCCGTTGAGCTCCACAATGTACGTTATATGATCCGTTCCGCCGTAGATCATCGTTTTAGTGAGGCCCGCGCTTGCAGCAATATCGACGAAACGCGAGAAGGGAGCAGCGGGGGGCTTGTCCGGAGGAACCAGGAAATGAAAGTGAGACGGAATTAACGACGGGACCAAAGCTGCGGGAATCATCCGGAGCATGCGGCGCCGTGTCCAATTTCCGGATTTCCCCTTGGGCATACTTCATCGAATCCTAACAGATTGGAACTGGCATCGTGTCACTGATTGGCCGGGCCGGCGGCATTCGCGAGGTCCTTCTGAAGCGCAAGTGCATTAGCGTTATGAGGATCGATTTCCAAGGCACGCTGCACTGCCTGTTGAGCTTCGGGGTAACGAGACTCCATGCCGAGCGTCGCCGCCAGGCTGACCCAGGCGTCGGTGTATCCGGGAGCGGCTCGCACCGCCTCACGAAACTGCCCTTCCGCGGTGGCGAAATCTCCGCTGCGAGAGGCTAAATAACCGAGCTGATGATGAGCTATTGCCATCCCGGGATCGATTTGTATAACTTTCTGCAACGCCTCTTGCTCACCGGCGGTATCACCGGTTCGATCCAACGCAACCGATAATTTATAACTGAGCAGCGCATTCTCCGGCACCGCGGCGACCGCATCGCGATAGAGTTCGACCGCTCGTTTCGGGTCGCCATCGGCGAGTTCCTTGTCGGCCTGCCCCATCTTAACCGCCGCCAGGGTGCGGTCGGCTTGGGCCTTTTGTTCTTGCTGGTACAGCTTGAGCTGCTCTCCTGCCAGTTTTGTTTCGCCCAGGGTCCGGAGCACCTTGGCGTATTCAAAACGAACCTGAGGTTCGGAAGCTCCCAGGGCCAAGGCCTTTTCGAACTGCTCCCTTGCCCCCTGCGGTTCGTTGAGGTTTGACAGGGCAATTCCCAGGTTAAACCGGCAGTTGTAGTGATTTGGATTCAGCGCCACTGCTTTCTCAAGATAAGCGCGGCCCGCCGGCGTAGTTCCCCGACCTGTTCTCAAGGACGCCGTTAAGGTACAGGACCATGAAATCGTGGGGCGCAGCCAAAAGCAGCTTCTTGGCCAAAGGCCGCGCGATATCCTCGTCGTCATTCAGCACGCGCACGTGTAAGTAGAGTATCTGCGCGTCGAGATCACGAGGATGCTGCTGGAGCCATTTCTCGCCCAACTTCGCGGCTTCCTGGTAGCGCGCCTGTAAGACCAGCGTCGTAATCAGCGCCTTTGTCAATGCGCTTGACGCGGGAGTTGATTGCACCCCCTTCCTGAGCACTTCCACCGCTTGATCCGGGGCCCCGGCGCCCTCGTAAGCCGCTGCCAGGTCGAGAGTCAATCTCTCACCCTTCGGCTCGTGGCCAAGCAGGGTTATGACGCCACCGAAATTACCCGTGGCGAGCAGGTTCTTACTGGCTCCATCGAGCGCCATATCGGAGTGCGGGTCGATTCTCAATGCTGCACTCCATTCGTTCCGAGCCTCCGCCGGTCGATGAAGCTCTTCAAAGGCAGTTGCGAGCAGAAGGCGTGGCTTGAGAACCTCAGGCTTGATTTCAATCGATTGTTGCAGAGGTTCTACCGCGTCGCTAAAGTCGGCCTCGCGGAGCAGGTTGAGACCTAAAAGGTACAAGAGCTGGGCAGACCCGGGCTTTTGTTTCAGCGCGGCCCGATACGATTCGACCGCACACGCATATTGCCGATGGTCTCCGTACCACATTCCCACTTCAGCATAGGTATCGGCTTTGGGCTGCGCCTGGAGTTTATCTTGAAGGGCCTGGGAGGCCACACATGCGCTCGAACTAGCTGCGCATGACCCGGGGATCGCAATCACAAGTCCGAGATAAATGTACCACCGATGCATGTTTGCCTCGCCCGTCAAAGTGCCGCTTTTGAATCGACTATAGAATAGACCTATCGCCCGAGCAAGTCCGCGCTGCGCGGCGCTTTTGCCGCAAGTGGCCCCTGGAAAAAGCATCGGCACGCCAGTTTACAGTGCTTCACGCCGGTCTCCGTCAGTCCGGGTAACCACGCAGAAACTTTGAGAAAGGCGAATAACCCCCTCCTATCCTTCTTCATACCGTGGTACGATTGCCGTTAGAACGTGGGTGGGGTTACGCATTGATTTTCCTGGACCTCACAACCGTGTGACTCAAGTCACAGCGCACGGGGCAGAGTTCCACTAGCATAGCTCTCGCTCTGTTTGGCAGATCGCTTCCGCTCTGGGTTTGCATTTCGCATTCCCAGCGCAACCGAGGACGTGCCATGAACCGATTTCTTGTCTTGATTGCGCTGCTAGGCACCGCGGTTGTCGCCAGCCACTTCGCGACCGCTGCACCACCATCGAGCGTACCAGCCACCATCATCGTCGACTATCCCAGCCAAGGCTCTATTTTTCCGCCCGACATTATTGCGCCCCTGTTCCAATGGCGGGACAGTTCCTCGGCGGCCGCGGTTTGGCGCATTGAAGTCCGTTTTGGGGAACGGGCGCCACGCGTTGAGCTATGGTCGCCGGGCGAAAAGATGCAAATCGGAGAACTGGACAACAGCCTGGTCGGCTATGTGCCGCCCACTTTGACTCCGGAACAAGCCGAGGCGCACACCTGGCGCCCAGATGAGAAGCTTTGGGAGATCATCAAGAACCATTCAGTCCGCCAGCCCGCGACAGTGCTCATCTCGGGCTACTCCAGCCAGAATGCGAAGCAACCGCTCTCCACCGGACAAGTGGAAATACAAACCTCGACCGATCCGGTCGACGGCGCCGTTCTTTACCGTGATGTTCCTCTGCTTCCCGCCACGAAGGAACAAATCGAACGCGGAGTGATCAAGCCCTTGCCGGACTCAGTTCTTCCCGACATCAAATGGGAACTGCGCTATGTCTCCGCTCCGAGAAGCAAAGTTGTCTTGCAGTCGCTCCCCACCTGTGCCAACTGCCACTCGGTCTCGCATGACGGTAAAACCTTGGGCATCGACGTCGATGGCCCGCAAAACGATAAGGGGCTCTATGCCCTCGTTCCGGTCCACAAAGTGACCACCATCAGCACGGATTACGTGATTCGCTGGAGCGCGTTTTCCGATCCGGACAAGACCGCGCAAAAGCGTTTTGGATTCATGTCGCAGGTTTCCCCCGACGGCAATTACGTCATCACTTCCATTGACGTTCCGAATTCACACAGCCGGCGAATTGCCGACCGCCTCTATAACGGCTCCTTCACCTTCTATGGTTTTGGCCAGGTGTTCTTTCCCACGCGCGGAGTGCTGGCTTGGTACAGCCGTCAGGACCACACCCTGAAACCGCTGCCGGGGGCCGACGAACCTGAGTACGTCCACACCAGCGCGTTCTGGAGCCCCGACGGCAAATATCTGGTCTTTTCGCGCGAGAAAGCCCGCGATCCCTTCGCGCCCGGCCAGCCGCCCGCGAAATACGCCAACGATCCCAACGAGACTCAGATGCAATATGACCTCTACCGCATCCCCTTCAATGACGGAAAGGGTGGCAAAGCGGAGAGAGTCATTGGCGCGTCCGAGAACGGGATGAGCAATAACTTTCCCAAAGTGTCGCCCGACGGCAAATGGATCGTCTTCGTCCGCAACAAGAACGGGTTGCTCATGCGCCCCGACAGCCAGCTCTACATCGTGCCTTTCCAGGGTGGGGTCGAGCGCCGCATGAATTGCAACCTGAAGGTGATGAACTCCTGGCACAGTTTCTCGCCCAATGGCCGTTGGCTTGTTTTTTCGTCCAAAACGCCTTCCTACTACACCCACATGTACCTGACGCACATTGACGAGAATGGCAATGACAGCCCGGCCATTCTTATCGAAAACGCCACCGCTGCCAACCGCGCCGTCAACATCCCGGAGTTTGTGAATATTCCGCCCGGCGGCCTCGACCACATTGAAGCGCCTGCAACCGACTTCTACAAGCTTTTTGATTTTGCCGTGGCATTCTCGGAAAAGAAACAATATGAGGCCGCGGTGCCCGCCTGGCAAAAGGCTCTGGAACTTGATGCCAGCGATCCCCGCGCCCACGACAACTTCGGCGTCGCGCTCGCCGAGACGGGCAAGATCGACGAGGCGATCGCCGAATACCGCAAATCGTTGGAACTGAATCCCGGCAGCTCTCATACCCACAACAACCTCGGCAGCGCCCTCGCCGAAAAGGGAATGTTGGATGAAGCGCTTCGAGCATTTCCAGACAGCGGTCGAACTGAATCCTGATAACGCGTCGGCCCAGATCAACCTGGGCAACGCGTTAGCCCTCAAGAAGGAACATCTCAGCGAAGGGCTGGAGCACCTGCACCGGGGAGTCGACCTCGATCCCGATTCGGCCAGCGGACAAAATGACTTGGGAATCGCGCTCGCTCACGCCGGCAATCTCGACGAAGCCATCGATCACATCCAGAAAGCGGTCACGCTTGCCCCCGACGCAGCGGATTATCATTATAATCTCGGTCGCGTTCTGGCGGCCAAGAGCAGCTTCGCTGACGCCCTGGCGCAGTTCGAGCAGGCCTCTAAACTCTCCCGCGTCCAGCAGCCCGGGATCCTGCAAATGCTGGCGGCCATGTACTCGGAAACCGGGCGCTATGCCGAAGCCATCGCAACCGCTCGCCAAGCCCTCGAACTCGCCGGTCAGGAGCACGACACCGCCCTCACAGCGTCCCTCCAGGCAAATCTGCAGCGTTACCAGGCCGAGGCCCAAGCTGCGATACAGAAACCCTAATCAGGCAGAAGTTCTCGCGCGGCGGCGGTGCTTTTGCTATTTGTTCGCCATGCCCCCGATCTGAACCTCGACCCCCGCGCGCGACGTGCCCTCAGAATACGGAAACACATATTCAAGCTCATTTCAAAAATGGAATCGCAGCGCGCTTTGGGCCTTGATTCCAACCGTCGAACTCATCTCAGGCGTAAAGCCGGTATTCTGTGATATTGATCACATCGCGCCTCTCGTGGGGTCCCGAGAAACCCCTTATCACCCAATAAAATATCGTTTTTTTCTCTTGACACTGTTCATCAATGTACGGTACAAAACACCCCAGCACCGAAGTAGTACTTTTATATGATGCTGTTTGTGCATTGTTTTAACGGGGTATGGGCCGCAAAGTGGCGGCCTGGCCGCTTAACCAGTGACGCCCCAAAAGGCCGTCACAATAATCTAATTGGAGGCTGTTCGATGACTTCGAAGTCACTTTCGGCTTGGCAGAAAGCAACGCTGCTCTCATGTTTGGCCATTTTCGTCTCCATCGCTTCGCTCGGTTTCGCCCAGCAGTTGACCGGCACCTTGTCGGGCACAACTAAGGACTCGACCGGCGCTGTGGTGACGAATGCCAAGATCACAATGAAGAACGAGCTTAACGGCGACATCCGTACCTCGGTGTCGAACGGGGCCGGTTACTTCTCTATTACCGCTATCCAGCCGGGAACCTACACGGTGACCGTTAGTGCGCCCGGATTTAAGGAATGGCAGAGAGGCCGGTATCGCCTTCGCCCAGGGCGATGACCGCACTCTGCCGCAAATCGCCTTGCAGGTTGGGGCGGTCGACGGAGACGGTGCAGATTAACGCCGGTACTCTATCCGTGCCAACCGAAAACGCCGAAATCAGCTCCACCATCAATGAGAACATGATCGAGTCGCTTCCCCATGGGCAACCGCGACGCTGGCGAATTGCTCAAGATCATGCCCGGCATGGCGTTTGCCAATGGCACGAGTCAGGGTTCGGGCTTCTCCGACAAAGTCGTTGGCACCAACAGCGGCCCGATTGGCAGCTTCTCCTCCAACGGTACGCAGCCCAACGGCGCCATGGCGTATATGTTGGACGGCGCCAACCTGATTGATCCAGGAAACGCCGGTACCCAGATCGCAAACATCAACCAGGACATGGTCAGCGAAGTTAAGATGCTCATGTCGAATTACGACGCTGAGTATGCCAAGGGCCCCGTGATTTTCGAAGCCTTCAGCAAGAGCGGCGGCTCAAAGTTCCATGGCGAAGCCTATGCTTACACCCGCAACAGCGCCCTCAATGCGGTTGACGCTTACGCCAAAAGCCAAATCGTCAGCGGCGCCACCACCGCCGCCCTGGCTGCTCCGGCAGAAAGCTACTACTACATGGGCGGCAACATTGGTGGACCCATCCCCTTCCTAAGCCATGGGCGCCAAAAGGTGTTCTTCTGGGGTGGTTATGAATACATGCGGCAACACCCCGCCGGCAGCATCATCAACTTCAACATACCGACTTCCGAGCAACTCGGCGGCGACTTCACCAACACCACCGAGAACGGTATTCCGGGCACGACAATGGAGGCTAACGGCCAGACACTGGCGCAGAACCTCCTCAACACTTGGAACTACGCCTACGGCGGCATGTACGATCCGCCAAGCGGGGGTTCAGGAACCACACTTTGCGCTGCTCCGCCGTGCCCGGCAGGCACTTACGACCACGACGGCTTGGCCTACGCTGGTCTGCTGCCGAAGCCCAACATCATCCCCAACGGGGGAAACAACTGGAGCGATTACCAGTACGTGTCGTCCGTTCCCCAGAACCGTTGGGAAGCGACTGGCAAAATTGACTATGCCATTGGCGACAACACCAAGCTGACCGGATCCTACACGCGGCAGATCGAAGCCGATCAACACCCTATCGGTATCTGGTGGACCCCACCGTGGACACTTCCTTACCCGTCCAGTGTGGCTGCCAATGTCAGTTCGCAGGAAGTAATGGTCAACGCTACCCACGTGTTCAACCCGACCACAACCAACGAGGCTGTGTTCACTTTGGCAAAGTTATATCAATCCCAACACCCTGGGCAATCCTGGGGCCGTGGATCGCACTAAGCTGGGGATGACAGACTTGACGGGATTCTTTGGCAACACGACCAGTCAGATGCCGAACGTTACCGGACCTTGGGGCGGCATGTTCCCCGACATCGGAGAAATGAACCTGGACGGTCCGTTTGGCGGCCACGGCTTCGGCAAAGAAGCCAAAGATCCTTCTCTCTACGACAACTTACACCAAGGTCGTTGGTTCCCATACCATCAAGCTCGGAGCCTACTGGGATACCAGCGAAAACCTTCAAACCAGCAGCGGCATCCTGCCGCGGCGCCAATGGCACCTTCGCCTTGAACTGGGGGGTTATACCACCGGCAACACCGTGGCCGATTTCCTTCTCGGGCGCATTCAAAATTACTCGCAGCCGAACAAAGACCTCGTGGAGACCATTCAGATGCATCAATGGTCGATTTACGCGCAAGACTCGTTCAAAGCCAACTCGCAGTTGACGGTGAGCTACGGCTTGCGTCTGGATCACGAGGGCCAGTGGTACGGGCCGAGTAACGGAATGGCGGTCTGGGATCCGGCAACTTACACCAATAACCCTCTAGTCCCGAACCCTGGTCTGCTGTGGCATGCACTCGACAGCAGCGTTCCACTCTCGGGCTGGACATCTCCATTGTTCTACCTTGCGCCTCGTGTCGGCATCGCCTATGACGTATTTGGAAATGGCAAGACGGTCATACGCGGTGGTTTTGCCTCCTTCCGCTATCAGGTTGCCGTCAATGACGTGGGCGGACCGGCAAACCTGGGTGCTGGCATTTACACCCCCACCATGTACAACCTCAATCACTATGCCGATATCGACGGTTTTTCCCCGCCTAGTGGCCCGCTTGTCGGGGCGGCCAACGGTTCCGCGATTGCTGTGATGCAAAGGGGAGATAACCGGACCCCCTACACCAACGACTGGAACCTCAGCATTGCTCGAAGCCTTGCCTTGGCGTTCCGTGTTCGAAGTCTCGTACATCGGAAACCAGAGCAAGAACGAGTTGATTAACGGCGGAAACGGCAAGATCGACGACCTGAACGCCGTGCAGCCGGGAGGTTACTATTTCCCGGATCCGACAACGGGAATTCAGGAGAACGGCACTCGCCTGTATACCTCGCCGGGTGATTTGCCGTGCGGTAACGGCAATAACCTCACGAACTACGCTGGCTGCACCAGTGAAGGGCCGAATCAGGAAGCCCTTTCCTATAACTACAATCACAGTCTTTCACTGAAAACCATTGGCGGCCGATGACGAACTATCAGCAAATGTTACTGATAACCCACGGCAGTTACGCCAACTACAACGCGCTGCAGACGACGTGGAAGAAGCAGTCTGGACCGATCAGCTACTTCCTCAACTACTCCTTCAGCAAGGTAATGGGTATTCGCGACGGCCAATCGGACAACGGGGCCACAAACGGCAGCATGGTCGATCCCTTCAACTTGAAGGCAAACTATGGACCGCTGGCCTACGACCACACGCAGATTATCAATGCGACCTACGTGTGGAACCTGCCCAAGTTTGTTCACGGCAGCCGCTTGCTCGAGGGCGCGGTGAACGGCTGGCAACTGTCGGGCTACACCACCTACCAAAGTGGCGCCCCACTGCAACCGAATGGTACCCTGAATTTCACATGGGCCAGTAACTTGACCGTTCCGCTGGTGGGCGCGCCGAACCTGCCTGACAACAGCCTGCCGCTGCCGAATGGCTTGAGAACAAATCAGGTAAACTCGGGCTCCTGGTACGGGACTGCTCAAAATGGTGGCGGCTACGAGGGATTTTACCCACTCCTAACCTGCGACCCACGCAAACATGTCTTCTCGGGGCAGTACTTCAATGCCGGCTGCTTCACAACTCCGGCTTTCGGCCAGTTCGGCACGAAGATATGGCCGTACGTAAAAGCACCCGCTTACTTTGACAGTGATTTGGGACTCTACAAGAGCTTCAAACTCACAGAAAGTAAGCGAATCGAATTGAGGATTCAAGGCACCAACTTCCTCAATCACCCGCTGTCGCAGTTCGGCCTCGGTGGAGCCGGGGACGATACGATTAACCTGACGCAGTACACTCCGTCGCAGTATCCAGTCGCTCAACTGGCGGGGGGCGCCACCTGTTCGGTTCTTAACAACGGCACTGTAGATGCTCACAACCCCAATATGTGCGACTACACGCAGGTTTCGATCGCACCGTCCAACACCAACACGACCTTGACCGGCAAGCCGCAGTTCAAGACTGGCCAACGCGTGCTGACGTTTGCTGCGAAGTTCTACTTCTAAAAAGCAAGCGTCAGGTAGAATTGGAAGGGTGGCTTCGGCCACCCTTCTTTTATTGCACATGACTCGAAAATCCCCCACTGTTATTTCCGCCCTCCTGTTAGCTGCCTGCTCACTTCTATTGGCCGCCTCGCCGCCTGCGAAAAGCCCGATCCGGTTCGAACTCAAAGCCATCCCATTCGTGCTGCAAAACGACGAGTCCCCCGCCCGCAATGCCCCCGAAACCATGCTCGGCGGTGTAGCGGTGTTCGACTACAACGGCGATGGCCGTCCAGATATTTTCTTTACCAACGGCGCCAACATCGCCACCTTGCACAAGGACGACCCCAAATATCGCAACCGCCTTTTCCGTAACGACGGCAATGGAGTGTTCACCGACGTAACCGATGCCGCCGGCCTCGCCGGCACGGGCTACGACATGGGTGTCGCCGTCGGCGATTATGACAATGACGGGCATCCCGACCTGTTCGTCGCCGGTCTACACCACGGGACCTTGTATCACAACAACGGTGACGGCACCTTCACCGACGTCACGGTTCCGTCTGGCCTGGACGCAGCCATCAACCACCCTGATCCTGAGTATGGCCCGTTCTGGGAGATCACTGCCGTCTGGGTAGACGTCAACAACGATGGCCTGCTCGACCTGTTCGTCGCCAACTACATGCAGTGGCAGTACTCCGAGAAGGCCCTTTGCGAGATCGAAGGTGTTTCCGACTACTGTCATCCCCGATACTACAAGGGCCAGCCCAACCAGCTCTTTCTCAACAACGGCGATGGCACTTTCCGAGATGCTTCCAAAGAATGGGGAGTCCGCGAGCACGTCGGAAAAGCCATGGGCATCGGAATGGCGGATTACGACCTCGACGGAAAGCCCGACCTTTTCGTCACCAATGACGCTTCCTACAATTCGCTGTTCCACAATCTGGGCAACAAGTTTGAAGAGGTTGCGCTTGAGGCCGGCGTCGCCCTGCCCGAGGACGGCGCTTTCATTTCCGGAATGGGCGTGGATTTTCGCGACTACAATAACGATGGCTATCCCGATATTGTGTTCGTGGCTCTGCCCAGCCAGACCTTCCCCATTTTTCAAAACACCGGCAAAGGCGATTTCAAGGAAGTTACCAGCCCAAGCGGGATGAGGGATCTAAGCCGTAACATGTCGGGATTCGGCCCGGCGCTTTACGATTTCGATAACGATGGCTGGAAAGATATGTTCGTCAGCGGCGGTCATGTGGAATCCCATGACATGCCCGGCCAGCCCGTGAATCACTTCAACACCGTGTTTCGCAACTCGGGCGCGAGTGGCAAGTGGGAGGCGTTGACCGCGGAAGCTGGCTTTGATGCCGCTCCCAAATCCCGCCACCGCGGCTGCGCTTTCGCCGATCTCGATGGCGATGGACGCATCGACGCTGTCGTGTCAGCCCTCGACGCGCCGGCGGAAATCTGGATGAACCGCAGCCCGGGCTCAAACCACTGGCTGGACGTGGCTTTGCGCGGCACGAAAAGCAACCGCGATGGCATTGGCGCAAGGATCAAAGTGTTCAGCAAGACGATTGGAGCGCAGTACAACCATATGACCACCAGCGTTGGCTACGCCTCGTCCAGCTATGGGCCGGTGCATTTTGGTCTGGGCCCGGACAGTCGCGCGGAACTGATTGAAATTCATTGGCCCTCGGGAATTGTGCAGACCCTCCGCGACATTGCCGGCGACCAGGTGCTCAAGGTGGTTGAGCCGGAGCGGTAGAGCCTGCTGATTCGTCTTTTATTCGCTTAAAAATAAATATTTTCGACGGAGGCGGGTTGGGACGGTTTTTTTGAGTTTTGTGTTTAGTGGTTGGTACAGGGTTGTATCCCCCCTCATTCCCGGTCTTTTGGAATCAACACTTTAGCGGCCGTTCCCTCCAGGTCTTTGGGGAATAAGGACTTAGAGGTAAGGTCTTTATTCTTCAAAGACTTAACTTCGTTTTCGCTCGGGATTTCGAGCTCGGGGCCGCGGCCGCTGCTGCCTCCTGGCGTCGGACCCCCGTTTCATCCCGAACAAAAAGTCAAGCTTGACAAAACCGAGGCTGGGAAAGGGGGGGTATTTCCCGGCGTCATGGCTTGTTGGCTCTGAGGAAACGGGCGCACTCAAGCCGAAAGACGGCGTGAGTGGGTGGCCAGGCCACTTTTTTGGTTGTGCCAGCGGACGCTGGGGTACGCGGCGATGAAAAAGACCAACGGGCCCGCCCAAGCGGAGCTTGGGCGGGGCACCCTCCAGAGTTAGGATAGGTTGGGAGGGCCACCCGCCTGGGCCAGCCCCCCGGCACCTTTTCATGTTGATGAAAGACATTCGCGCCGTGGCGGGCAGTTACAATAATTGAGACAGCGCCTCCACAATATCAGATTTTATCTACGGTGGTGGGCATTGCATTGCCTCCATAAACCTTATCGTATTTTCATATTTCTTTATGTAGTCAGTACCTTCAAACCTTATTTTCATTTTGCGCAGCTCATCAAGACAATGATTATAGCCAAGAATGGAACCACCGATGACGCAGGCGGGCAGTGTTTTTGGGAGTGCTTCACACGGCCTACTGTAGGGAATCGTCCAGTACCTGTAGTCCAGACGTTGATCGGCAGGGAGACCTATGACGGTCATTTGTTCAACGGAAGAAGGGGTTAGAACAAGACCAATCCAGTTCTGATTTTCTCCGTAGTGATATGCTTCTAAGAGCGCTTTTCCGAAGAAAAGGCTATTTTTTTTATCAGCGTAGAGGTCGGCGCAGGATATAGCCCCACGGATGGGAATGCCACGAGATACCAGAGAATCTACGAACCGTCTGGCCGCTGACTCGATGGCACAAAAAGACAGGGCAGTATCGTCGGGTGAGAACAAAATGAACGTGTCAGAAAACCACACTTTTTCAATGGTTGGCTCATCCACACCACTCTCACGCATGAAATGCTCAATGGCTTGTGCGTAATCTGAGAAGATTTTAACCCAGTTTTCGGTGCGAACTAATTCACCGAATCCGAGTAAATCCAGGTAGGCGACCCATCTTCTCCCATAACAACCGGGATCAACATTAATATGGTCATTCATACCCGCTCCTTTTCCGGTAGAGGAAAACGGAGTCAGGAACCTTTTCTCGGGCGTCCGGGGTTCCGCATCGTAATATTCAATCCGAATTTCCCGATGGCGAATTAGCGCTGCGCGATGACTCCACACTCGCGCAAGCACCCGAAGATGTCCAGCAGCAGCTTTTCGCGCGGGCCGCTAAGCACTAGCTTGGCGCAATCATAATGATCTACGAGCCAATATTCAACGCGACGCGGCTGGAACTGCGGGTCGCAGTAAAAGCGGAAATCGTCGTAGTATGGCGCGCCCCAGCCTGTCGGGTAGCGGAAGCATACCAGACGCCCCCCGAGGAGCATGCGCCGGACAATATAGTCGAAGTAAAGGGTGAAGCTGCTGTTCTCCCCGGAGTGGTAGGCGTCCCACTGCCTTTGCAGGCCGTCTACGCGCTTGGCAAGCTGGTTTTCAATGCGGTCCTTGCTCCTGTTTGCCGGACATGTGATTCTGCGCATGGCATCCTTCCGATTCCCGCGCTTTAGGCGCACGGGCCTGTCTGCGTCTTCTCTCTTGCGGACGAGCCAATATCCTGACCATCCGATTAAGAGAATGCCCAGACACAGATCAATCGGTTGCCACTGTGTCCGCTGCATACGTATCGGCAAGAACGGGTTCAAAAGAAGCGCAACCGCGACAAACATCCATGTCCAAGCTCGCTGGCCTACCTTGTACACTCTCCACGCCCAATAAACTGCGCCAACCGTGATGACAAGCCGGAGCACCATGTAAAAGCCGTAGGGATGCTTGCCGACCGCTGCAATGAGCAGCAATACTGCGCCGAGCATCGTCAGAACTACTTCCAAGATTCGTCCACGGCTCATGATCGTTCCACCACCACCATCTATCCTTCCTTCGGCGAGATGATGCCTTGCATCCCTCAGACCACCGGCGGGAGGATTCAGTTGAAATTATTGCTGTGGGCGGGGCTGATTCTCCTCTTCTGTGATCTCTTCGTTGAGAAGGGTTCTTAGTCGTTGAGGGCGGGTGGCCCTCCCAACCTATCCTACGGAGTTATGGCAATCTGCTTTCCCGCGTACTGCACAACTTTGTCCGGTTTATCTTCCGCGTTTATTCCCGTGCCGTGCTTCTCTCCAACGAAGACAATGCGGAATGTGCGGCTGGCCAACATGCCCGGAAATTCACCCTTGCGGTCGCCAATGGTCAGAGTCTGGCGGGCTTCATCCCAGCGAAATGGGATCGTCGCGTAGGCGCCCTTCTCATAGTTGTAGTTGTCGTTTTCGTCTTCGTAGAGAGTGAAGCTGCTGTCGGCGCCTCGATAGACGCGCAGCTCGATGGGATCGGCCGGTTTCTGGGTTGACCATTCGACTTCCGGTCCCATGGGAACAATGGAACCAGCGCGCACATAAAGCGGCATCCGATCAAGAGGAGTTGGCGCCGCCACGGTGGTCGGGCCTTTTACGGTCGCTCCGCTCCAAAAGTCATACCACTCGGCTCCGGGCAGATAGACCGCTCGCATGGCGGCTCCCGGCTCGGTCACCGGATTGACCAGAAACGCCGGGCCATACATAAACTCATCGCCAATATCGGCGGCGCGCGCGTCCGTGCGGAAATCCATAACCAGCGGGCGCATCGGCGTATAGGCTTCGCTGGTGGTCATCCAGGCCAGCGAATAAGTGTAGGGCAGCAAGCGATAGCGCAAGCGGTCGTAGTCCACCAGGATCTTCTGCGCGTCCGGCCCATAGGACCACAACTCGTTGCCATCGGGATTGCCGCGCGTGCCATGGACGCGCAGGATCGGATTGAAAGTGCCCCATTCGAACCAGCGCACAAACAGCTCGCGAAACGCCGGATCGCTGGGGCTGCCGAAGACAAAGCCGCCAATGTCGGTGGTCCAATAAGGAATGCCGGAGAGCGCAAAATTTAACCCAGCGGGAATCTGGCGGCGGAAGCTGAACCAGTCGGAGTTGATGTCCCCCGACCACGCGGTGACCGAATTCCTTTGCGAACCGGCAAAGGCGGAGCGCGACAGGATGAAAACACGTTTCTGGTCCGACGCGCTGCGCTGTCCCTGATAGACCGCCCCGGTGTCGAGCAGCGGATAGTCGTTGACATAGCGATCGCCGCTGCCCGCGGCCAACTTGTGATTGAGCAGGATGTTTTCTTCCTGCCCTTCGGTCTCGGGTTCGGTCGTGTCCATCCACCAGGCATCGAGCCCGATGCTGAAGAGGGCCTTGTTCACCTGCTCCCAGTAATACTTGCGCGCCTCGGGATTGGTCGCGTCGTACGCAGCCATGGCGTCGGTGTGATAGGGAGGTTTGGCGAACTTGAACTTATCTACAAACCACCCTTGCTTTTCCATGTAGTCGTAGTTCGCCGAGCCCGGCTCAAAGAAAGGCCAGATGGAAATCATCAAATGGAAATTATCTTTGTGCAGCTGGTCCACCATGCCCTTCGGGTCGGGATAGTTCTTGTTGAAGACAAACTCACCCTTGCGGTTCCACCAAAACCAGTCCTGCACGATGTTGTCCGCCGGGATATGCAATTCGCGATACTTCTTGGCCACGGCCAGAATCTCGTCTTGCGATTTATAGCGGTTCTTGCACTGCCAGAATCCGTACGCCCACTTGCCGAACATGGGCGCTTGCCCCGTCAATTCCCGATAGTCGGCAACAATCCGGTCGAGTTCCGGTCCATAAAAGAAGTAGTAGTCCACCGCGTCGGCCACTTCGGAACTGATGTACAGATAGTTGGCGAAGCGGTTGTTGAAGCGGCTGCGCGACTCGTTGTTCCAGTAAATTCCGTAACCTTTGCTGGAAACCAGCAGCGGCACCGAAATATTCGTATTGTCGTGAGAGATGTCCACCGATTCGCCGCGATAGTTCCACACGCCCGACTGATGTTGCCCCAGGCCGTACAGGCCTTCGTGCGAGCCGTAGATATTGACGAACGCTTCGGCGCGATAGGTGTCTTCGCCGTTGACCTTGACCGGCGTGAGCCATCGGTTCGCGTCTTGCACGAGTTGCTGGCCGTCGAGTTCGCGGTAGGTGATGGCCCCGTCGATCCGGGCCACCGTCACCTTGAGCCGCGCCGTCGCGATGGTGACCTCGTCGGCTGTCTCTTGCATCGTCCACGGGGACGGGGCCCAGGCTGTCTTCGTCACCACGTAATTCGTGTGCTCCTGAAAGGAAGAAGTCGGCGAGTACACGACGTGAATGATCGAGTCGGTGCAGACCTGCAATTTCAGGAAGCCCGTCTTTTGGGTGAAGACGACTCCGTCGGGCTGCCGTTGAACTTCCGTGACCGGGTTTCGTGGCGTCCATTGCGCGTGCGCGGCAGGAAGAATTACGGCGAAGAAGTAAATGAGGAAAAGTGAGAAACAAAACACCACACCGCGGGATCGGATCATGATTGGCTCTCCGAGAGCTATCCTACTCGCGGCCGAAAATGTTGACAATAACGATACTGTAAAGGAGTTGAGCCGCGCGGTCCCCTGCCCCGCGGCAGCGCGGTTTGCTCGCCAGATCATGAGACGAGCGGCGGAACCGAGGGGAAAACTCCAGCCTCTGTTTCCGCCGCTGCTCAGAACGAATCGCTATGGCGTAGCAGTCTCGGTAAACGCTGGCGACACTTGCGGATTGCCCAGCCCATACTGCCCTTGCGCTTGCACCTGCACCTGGCCCGCCGTTGCCGGCAACGTCAAGGTCACCGACGCCACGCCCGACGAGTCGGTCACGGCAATCACGCTCAAACCTGTGGTGGTGCCGTTGGAAAGCGATCCCAAGCTGGTCGTGAAAAGGATGCTGGCACCGACGCCGGTTGCATTGCCCCCAGAACTCCCCGGAGTCAATGTCACCGCCAGTGGGGTAGGCAAGGTAGTGCCGGCAGGTCCCGATTGTAAATCGCCGCTCGTTTTCGCCAGGCTGGCCGCGGGATTGCCCACCACGATCCATCCGGCCTGCGTCTGCGTGACCGTCCCGTCGCTTCCCGTCACCGTAAAGTGGCAGAAGCCAGGCGCACTGCCGGCATTCACCGTGATCGTGCCCGGCTGAGTGGGAGTAATCGTGGGATTGGTTAGGGTAATCGTTCCGCCGCATGCGGTAGTCCCTTCGAAACTATCAAAGGACGCCGAAGACAACGTCACATTTGCCGTTCCGCTCGTGATCTTGGGTTGCAGTATCACCGTGCCGCTGGCCGGGACCATGACCGTGTCCGGATTCAAGTCCCAGTCCGAAGCGGGAGGGTTCGCCAGGCTTCCGCTGATGACCAGCAACGTCGCCGAGTAGGGAGCAAAGCTCATCGACGACGGCCATGCGCCCGAAGACGAAGCCACAATCGTTGTGGGAGATTGATTGCGACAGCGTGTAACTCACCACCGAATGCGGGTGTGAACCCGTTCATCGCAAACTGGACCTGCGCCGTGTTCCCTGGATCTTTATTGAGCACCAATACCGTCATCGAAGTGCCCGCCGAATTCAGCGCCGCGTAACTGCTGAACAAATTCGGATCGCCGTTGTTCGTGTCCGCAACCGACATCGTTCCGAAGCCATGGTGTGCCCCGTCGTAGTTCGTGAACAGTTTCAACGCCTGATAATTCGGATTGGCTGAAGTGGGAGCCCCCCAGCGCGACGCCAGATAGACGCGCTCGCGCCCGATGATGCCATACGCGTCGGCGTCGCCCAGCGCGGTTGAAAAATCCGATTCGCCGGCGAACGCAGCGCTCCATTCCGTGAAGGCCAACGGCGTCCCCGGATAAGTGGCGTTCAAGATCGCCCGCATCCGCGGAATCCGGAATGCGATCGTCTTATTGGGCTGAATATTAGTTGTGTATGGCTGGTTGATGGTGCCGGACGGACTTACCAGCGTCGGGTCCCAATAATCGCGATAGATACTCACCGCCAGCGCCTGTAACTGTGCCTGCGTCCAGCCCGAAGTATTCGGGCCATCCGGATAGGCATGAATGTCGAATATGTCCAGCGAACGCGCGCCCGCGATCTGGTCCTGCCAGTAAACTTCATTGAGCCACCACGGCAGAAAATCCACGCCCCCGTGCGCGTCCTTGTCACTGCCATTGGCGCCGTTCCAGTAGAACCACCAGCAGCAGCTCACCGGGCCCAGGCGAATCGCCAGCGGATCCCAGGCTTTCAGATTGACTGCTTCCGTCAGATAGATATTGGCCAGTTCGTCGTAGCCGGAAGGATTGGGGTGAATGTCGCGGTGCGTGCCGCCCCAAATATCGATCTCGTTGTCCATGTCGTAAAAGTGGGGAGTGCTGCCGTTGCCGAAAGCCGTCGCCAACGCCGCAGCCCAATCGCTTCGGTAAACGCAGGTTGTTCCTGACGGGCAAGTGTCACTGTGGTCATCGAGCAGCGGGAAATACGCATCGTTGGCGTTGTTCCCTGTGATGTTAGTAGCGCAGTCGGACTCCACTCCGTTTCCGGCATCCGTGTTGTACTGATCCACGCTGCACTGCGCGCCATACTTAGCGACGGAGAAGCTCCAGTGGCCGTTGTTCGAGCCGCCCTGCTGCGCCGACGTTTCCTTGGTCTGCGCCACCCATGGCAGCATCACCATGGTCATCAGCGGGTTGCTGCCTGCCGCTTTGACGTCCGTGATGAACTTGGCTGAATCGCTGTCCCCAATCGCGTTAAAGGTAAAATCCTCGAAATAATAGTCGTTGTCGGCATTGTTGGTTCCGAGCTGCCAGTTGTAAGTGGACGCCGCATTCCCGCCCCACCGCACCACCGTCAGACCGCTGTCCGTGATCGTGGACGCGTCCTGTGGAAAGGCGCCGCCGTAGACGTACGAGCTGATCGGATGACGATTGCTTAACACATTCACCGTGACGGCAACCGAACTGGTTCCGGCCGGAGTGGCGCTCGCCTGGCTCGAATTCGCGCTCTCACCCGACGAGTTCACGGCGGATACTACGTAGTAATAAGGAGTGCCGTTGGTCAGCTGGTATCGGTGTAACTGGGCGTCGTCGGCGCGCCAACCTGCGTGTATCCGTCCGCCGCTGGTTGTCCCACGCTTCACGTGATAACTGGTCGCGCCGCTGCTCGCATTCCAGGAAAGACCCACCTGGGCATTCCCCGCAGTTGCCGTTACCCCGGTGGGCGTTGCCGGCGGATTGCCTCCTCCGCCACCGCCGCCCGACGAACCGCTGCCGCCGCATCCCGTCACCAGCGCCAGCGCAAGCACCAAACAGATCAAGCTGCAAGCTGAGGAAATCGCCTTGCAGCGCATAAGAATATCGTTCCTATAGAGGCCCATGGCCATTATTTTACAAGTGGAAATCGCCGCTGCGGAGAAAATCGTCAGCTCCGTGAACTTATGAGTGCTCTGGCCGCGAAGTTCTCACCACTCCTGCCCGTTGCCCGACGGTCTACCTCCCGGCTGTAGCGCCGCCGTCCCGGCGGCTGTCCGGCGGGCGCCAGGGTCCGCTCTCACGATGCCGGCCCTTGACAGACCTCCACCTCAGCGCAATAATTATGACTGTTGGTCGTATATGGTTAACAGTCTTATATGAGTAAAGGTCATCCATCTCAGACCGCTGGCCTGGCCGACACTCTCGCTTCCGAGAACCTCCCTCATTTGCAACACATGGGACGCCGCCAACGCCGCGCCGCCGAAACGCGGCTCCGCTTGTTCCGTTGCGCGCTCCAGCTTTTTGCCGAGCGCGGCTTTTCCAACGTTACGGTGGAAGACATCACCGAAGCCGCGGACGTCGGCAAGGGAACCTTCTTCAACTATTTCGAGACCAAGGATGAAGTGCTCGGCGTGATGGCTGAAATCCAGCTGGGCAAGGTAAGCGAAGCCGTGACGCTCGCCGAATCCGGCAAACAAACCATTTACGCGGTGTTGCACCGTTTGTTTCTCCGCGTCGCTGAAGAACCCGGCCGCAGTCCCGACCTCGCCCGCACCCTAATTTCGTCTTTTCTCGCCAGCCGAAGTGTTCGCGCCTTTGTCGACTACAACCTCTGCGAGGGCCGCAAGATGGTGGCCCGAGTGGTGGCCGCCGGGCAGAAACGCGGAGAGATTGACCCTCGCTTGAAAAAAGAGAAGATTGCGCTTCAACTCCAGCAGGCGTTCATGGGAACGCTCCTGATTTGGTCGCTGAAGGGCAAGCCTGCGCTCGAAACCTGGGTCGAAGATAGCTTCCAACATTTTTGGAGGGCAATCGCCGCCTCCAATTAAGAACAAAAAGAGTAAAAGCGATGAAATGCAATCTCCGTACTGCCGTCATCCTCTCGCTGGCAAGCCTGATCTGCAACGCGATCGGGGCTGCACAGCAAGCAGCCCCCTATCGCCTCACGCTGCATGATGCGATCCAGAAGGCGCTGCAAGCCAATCTCAACGTGCTCGTCGCCGACACCCGAGTCGAGGAAGCCGAGGGCACGCGCATGCGCCGCCTATCGGCAGCGCTGTTTCCGAGGGTGCGCGCGCAAAGCTACGCCAACTACCAGAACCGCTCCCTCGCCGCGTTCGGAATCTCCTTGCCTGGCGTTCCCGCCGTGGTTGGACCGTTTTCCAATTACGATTTCCGCTTCTACGCGGACCAGAACATCGTCGATCTCGAGAGTTATCGCAACCTGAAGGCCAGCGAACGCGCCCTCGATGCCGGGAAGATGGATTACCAGGACGCGCGCGATCTCATCGTCCGCGCCGTTGCCAGCCTCTATCTCAACGCGCAGTCGGCCGCGGCCCGCGCCGATGCCGCCCAATCCCGGGTGGCCGACTCGGATGTTTTGTACAGACTTGCCAAAGACCGGCATGACGCGGGGACCGCAACCGGCGTGGACGTTCTTGCGCGCGCAGGTGCAACTTGCGAATGACAAGCAGGCCCTGCTGGTGGCGCAGAATCAGTACAAACAATCGCTGCTCGTCCTCGCCCGCAATCTGGGCATGAATTCGGCGACGCGTTTGGAGCTCGCCGAGCCGCTCCGCTATCAGCCCTTGACCCAGCCTCAGGCCGAGAGCCTTGTGCCCTCGGCACTTCTCGCGCGACCCGACTATCTTTCGCTTGCCATGCAGCGCCAAGGATTGGTCGAGCAGCAACGTGCCAGCCGCGCCCGCTATTATCCGAAGCTCAGCATCAACGGGAACTATGGCGGGATTGGCCGCAGCATCGGAGGCGTGCAGGGCACCGGCGCCATTCAAGGCCAGATCGACTTTACGTTTTTTGATCGCGATCGCAACGGGGAGGCGCTGGAACTGGCCAGCCGCGTCAAACGCATCGACGATCAAATCGACGATCTACGCCGGGGCATTGACGAAGATATCCGCGAGGCGCTGCTGAATCTCGAGTCCGCGGCCGAAGAGGTCGCCGTCGCCAAAGAAGGGCAGGATCTTGCGCAGCGTGAACTTGAACTGGCGCAGGACCGTTTTCAGTCGGGTACAACCAATAACGTGGAAGTGGTCACCGCCCAGGACGAACTTGCCCGCGCGCAGGAGAACTATATCCTTGCCGTCACCAGCCACGCGGACGCGAAGTTTGCGCTGGCGCGGGCCGTGGGGGATACGGAAAAGAACATTGGAGAGTATCTCGGAAATCCGTAAGCGATTTGTCGAATAGGTTGTGAGCCGTATCTCGACTTAATGTTCACGACCGTGAGGTTTGAAACTATGAAGCGACTTATACCTGTTCTGGTGCTATTGGCGGCGGCGATTGCCGCAAGCTTGTATTTTTATCCGCGTCTGAGCAAAAACTCGGAGCCCGTGAATCAGATCACGCTTTCGGGCAATATCGAAGCGCACGAGAGCCTGGTGAGTTTCAAGGTGCAGGGGCGCATCGTCGATCTGCCGGTCGAGGAGGGCCAGTCGGTCGAGCAAGGCACTTTGCTCGCGCGCCTGGATGACGCCGATTACAGGCAAAAGGTCCGGATCGACGAGGCGACGGTTCACGTGCGCGAATCCAATCTGGCGCTTACGCTCGCCGGAACCCGTGAACAGGAAATAAAAGCATCGCAGCAAACCATGCTCGATGCCGAAGCCGACTTACAGCAGAAGAAGATCGACGACGAACGCGCTCAACGCCTCTTCAGCAAAGACGAAGTCTCCGCCCAGGACCGCGACCTGGCGGATACCGCGCTGAAGCGCGCCGAGGCGATTTTCCGGGCGGCGCAACAGCGTTATAACGAAGCCGTCGAAGGCAGCCGCAAAGAAGACGTCGTAATCGCTCGCGCCAATCTCCGGGAAGCTTACGCCAGCCGGGGCTTGTCGCGCGTCAACTTAGACTACACAATCCTTCGGGCCCCCACCGCCGGCGTGATCACCGTGCGCCAGGCTGAAGTCGGAGAGGTAGTCGTTCCCGGCGCTCCCGTGGTCATGCTCTCGGATCTCGATCACATCTGGTTGCGCGCGTATATCGCTGAAACCGATCTGGGCCGCATCCGCTGGGGACAGGAAGCAACTATCACCACAGATACTTATCCCGGCAAGCAATACCGAGGACGTATCTCATTTATCTCCTCAAGTGCCGAGTTCACACCCAAGAGCGTGCAGACTTACAAAGAAAGGGTCACGCTCGTCTATCGCATCAAGATCGACGTTGACAATCCCAATCACGAACTTAAACCCGGCATGCCGGCGGATGCCCGCATCGATCTCGCGGCGGCGAACTCAAACGCTCGCCAACAAGGAGTTACGCCAACAAACTAACGACTAATGACTGGCCAATCCCAATCCGCGATTGTCGCCGAGGTACTTACTAAGAGCTTTCCAGGCATCTTGGCAGTCGATCGCCTGAGCTTCGACGTAAGTTCCGGCGAAATCTTTGGCCTTGTCGGTCCCGATGGCGCCGGGAAAACGACCACGCTGCGCATGCTCGCCGGCATCATGCCGCCCGATCATGGGACAGCCAGCGTCGCCGGCTTCGACGTCGTTCACGATCCTGAAGGCGCCAAGCATCATCTCAGCTACATGCCGCAGCGCTTCGGGCTCTATGAAGACCTCACCGTCGATGAAAACATTCGCTTCTACGCCGACCTGTTCGGAGTAAGAAAGGCCGAGCGCGAACAGCGTTCCATGCAACTCTTACAGGCAGCCGGAATGAGCGAATCCCGCAAGCGTCTCGCCGGAAAACTTTCCGGCGGCATGAAGCAAAAACTCGGTCTGGTCTGCGCGCTCATTCACCGTCCCAAGGTGATTCTGCTGGATGAGCCGACTACCGGCGTCGATCCCGTCTCGCGGCGCGACTTCTGGCGCATCCTTTATGAACTGGCCTCGGAGGGTGTGGCGATACTCACCTCCACCGCGTACCTTGACGAAGCCGAGCGCTGTCATCGCGTCGCCTTGCTTCATCAAGGGAAGCTGCTCTTCTGCGACACGCCTGCGAACCTCAAGGGCAAGATGGGCAAAGGCGTTTTGTCTGTCACCTCGCCCGATCCACGCCGATCGCGCGACCAACTCGAGCACGCGGCTGGCATCTCGAGCCTGGTGCTGACCGGTGACGGCCTGCACGTTGTGGTTGACGATGCCGCCCGCCGCATCCCGGAATTCGAGGCCCGTCTGACCAGCGCGCACGTCCCCTTCGACGCCATTCAACAAGTCACGCCCACGATTGAGGACCTCTTCGTCGACGCGGTCGGCAGTGGAGCTTCAGTCCATGTTTAGTAAACGCATGTTTAGTAAACCCATGATTAGTAAACCCATGCCTGAGGACAGCAATTCGGTTGTGATCGAGGACCTGGTCAAAAAGTTCGGCGATTTTGCGGCCGTCAACCATATCGATCTCAGCATCCGCAAAGGCGAGGTGTTTGGCTTTCTCGGACCGAACGGCGCGGGCAAGTCCACGACCATCCGCATGCTCTGCGGTCTGTTGAAGCCCACCTCCGGCCGCGCGCGCGTTGCGGGATATGACGTCGGCCGCGAACCCGAATCCGTGCGCCAGAACATTGGTTACATGTCGCAGAAATTTTCTCTCTACAACGACCTGAAAGTGATCGAAAACCTTCGCCTGTTCGCCGGTCTTTATAGCGTGCCTGCAAACCAGCTCAAAGAACGAATCGAATGGGCGCTGGAGATGGCGAACCTCAAAGGCCAGGAAAATCTGATTACAGGCACGCTTCCGGGAGGCTGGAAGCAGCGGCTCGCGTTGGGCTGCGCGGTGTTGCACAATCCGCCGGTCATCTTTCTGGATGAGCCCACGTCCGGAGTCGATCCCATCTCGCGCCGCCAGTTCTGGGACCTGATTCAACACATGGCCGAGGAGGGAGTTACTGTCTTTGTAACTACGCATTACATGGAAGAGGCCGAATATTGCAACCGTCTCGCTCTGATCTTTCGCGGGAAAATAGTCGCGCTGGGCACACCTTCAGAACTCAAGCGGGACTCGATGAAAGGCGAACTGCTCCTGGTCGAGTGTGAACCGCTGGGCAACGCGGTGGAAGTCCTGCAATCCGCCCCGGATGTGATCGATGCAGCGGTTTTCGGAAACGCTCTGCACATGGTGGTGCGTGATGCCGCGGCCGCGATCCCGCAAGTTAAGAAGTATCTGTCGGATCGCAGCGTCACCATTGGTCATATAGAGAAGATTCGCCCGAGCCTGGAAGACGTTTTCGTTTCCCTAACCACCACGCGCGATTCGGGAAAGGAACAGACCGCATGAGCTTCACTCGCTTCCTGGCCGTGGCTCATAAGGAGGTCGTCCAGATCCTCCGCGATACGCGCAGTCTGATCATCGTCGTGCTCATGCCGGTGGTTCTGGTGCTGCTGTTTGGTTACGGTGTCAGTCTCGATCTCAAGGGCCTTCCCGTTTACGTGTACGACCGCGACGGCAGCCAGCAGAGTCAGGACCTGCTGAAGCGCTTCCAGGCCACCGCGTACTTCGACGTGGTGCGGGTCGTGAACGACTATCCCGCGCTCGTCCGATCGATCGACGACGACCACGCCAAAATGGGGATTGTCGTCCCGTGGGATTTCTCGCAGCGCCTGCGCGATGGCCGTCCTGCCCAGGTGCAGGCGCTCGTCGATGCCAGCGATGACAATACCGCCAATGTTCTCATCGGATATGCCCAGGCGGTTGTCCAGGGTTATTCGTCGGACATCCAACTCGCCTGGCTTCGCAACCATGGCCAAGTCGTGCAACCTGCGTCCGTCAGCATTGAGACCCGCACCTGGTACAACGAAGATCTGGAGAGCAGCGCATTCATCGTCCCCGGCGTGCTGGCGCTGGTGATGTCGGTGATCGGAGCCTTCCTCACCTCGCTCACCATCGCGCGGGAATGGGAACGCGGCACTATGGAGCAGTTGATTTCAACTCCGGTGACCTCGGCTGAGATCATGCTCGGCAAGCTGGCGCCCTATTTCGTCATCGGAATGTTCGACGTTATCGTTTGCGCCCTGATCGCCATCTACTGGTTCCAGGTTCCCTTCCGAGGTTCGGTTCTAACTCTGCTGCTCAGCTCCGCCATGTTCATGGTGGTCGTGCTTTCGCTCGGATTCTTCATCTCCGTGACCGCAAAGAACCAGTTCGCTGCGAGTCAAATCGCAATGCTCATCACCTTCCTTCCCGCTTTCCTGCTGTCCGGATTTCTCTTCGCGATTGAGCAAATGCCCATCGCTTTGCAGTGGATCACCCGCATCCTGCCGGCGCGTTACTACGTCTCGGCGTTGAAGAAGATCTTTCTCAAGGGAACACCCACGGCCTTGCTCTATGCCGACCTGGTTCCCCTGGCTGTGTTCGCGCTGGTGCTGGCAGTGCTCGCCACCCGTACCTTCCATAAGAGGTTGGTGTAAGGAGAACCTATGTTGGCGCGCCTCAAGCAGATGTTGATCAAAGAATTCATCCAGGTCTTTCGCGACAAGCGCACGCGGTTCGTGCTCTTCGGCCCGCCCATCATACAGATGCTGGTCTTCGGGTACGCCGCCACCTACGAAATCCATCATGTCCCAACGGTTGTGCTCGACCTCGACCACAGCCAGGAGAGCCGGGACCTGATCTCGCGATTTACTTCGAGCCCTTATTTCGAGGTGCAACGCCAACTGACGGACTACCGCCAACTCGGCGATCTCATCGATCAGGGGAAGGCGACCGTCGGACTGGAGATCAATGCCGGCTTCGCCCAAAAGCTGCGCAAGGGCCAGACCGCGCCCTTGCAAGTGATCGTCGATGCGACCAACTCGAACACCGCCCTGATCGCCTCCGGCTATGTCACCCAGATCACTCTCGGCTTTGCCCAGGATTATCAGCAAGACCGCATCCTCCGCATCTCGCCGCAAATGATCGAGCAAATCCCCTCGGTGCAGCTCGAGCCGCGGCCCTGGTATAACCCCGACCTCAAGAGCCGCTGGTTTTTCGTGCCCGGAGTTATCGGCAGCCTTACTCTCGTGCTAGTAGTTGTTCTGACCGCCTTTGCCGTGGTCCGCGAACGTGAGATCGGCACTCTCGAACAGATCATGGTCACGCCCATCCGTCCGGCTGAGTTCATTCTCGGCAAGACGCTGCCTTTCTTTCTGATTGGCCTCTTTGACGTCTCGCTGATTGCGACCGTAGGAACGTTTTGGTTCCAGGTTCCCTTTCGCGGCCACATCCTGGTACTGGTAGCGGGCGCGGTTCTGTTCCTGCTGTGCATGCTGGGCGTGGGCCTTTTGATCTCGACCGTTTCCTCCACCCAGCAACAGGCCATGGTGACCGCGTTCTTCTTTATCATGCCCGCCATAACCTTCTCCGGCTTCGGATTCCCCATCAGCACCATGCCGCACTGGCTGCAATATCTCACCTACCTCAGCCCGCTGCGCTATTTTCTGGTCGTGCTCCGCGGCACCTATCTCAAAGGAGTGGGCATGGACATTCTCTGGCCCCAGATGCTCGCCATGGCCGCCCTGGGAATTACCCTGCTCACGCTCGCTGTCCTGCGCTTCCACAAGGCCCTCGACTGAGCCTCCGCCGCCGATTTCACCAAAGCGAACCACTTCCGTTACCCCCCGAGAATCAGACCTCCTCTGGAAAGCCCGAAATCGGCGGTACACTCTTGGCCCGCCGCACCACTCCGCTAACAGTCAGTAATGGGGCCTGATATTGCTCTTCCGCTCTTAGGTTGGCGAAGCCGGAACCAGCCCGCTGGTCTCTGATCGCGCGCGGATAACACGTGCTCGATAGTGCCAGACAGGCAAAATACTCGTCAACCTGCGCCGCCGGATGCCATACAATCTAAACGTTCCGGACTGGAAGTCCGCTGCCCAGGGCCGGAGAGCCAAACAATGGAAACTCCGGCTAGCGTGCCGTTTCCGTCCACTGAGGAAAGTGCCTGGCGGGCCCGCGCCGTGCGGCTCATGTCGCTGACGGTTCTGGTTGCAACCATTCCTGCCTTGATCCACAACTGGGTCATGGGCGTGCATCCTGCCGTCTATGTCCTGGCGCTGGAACAGGTCATGGTGTTAGCCGTGCTCTGGCTGCTGTGGCGCGGCAGGCTCGATTGGGCCATCAATCTCTTCTGTTTGAGCTGCCTGGGCTGCCTCACTCTGCTGATCACGCTGAACGGCGAAGGCTTTCACGACATCGCGATGCTGGGCATGCCGGGGCTGGTGGTAGTATCGGCTTTACTGCTGAACCGGCACTTTTTTGTGGCCTTGACGGCGCTCGCGATCACCATCGTGGGCGCCGTCGGGTGGGGTGAAAGACACGGGCTCATAGGCTCGACCATCCGCGGCCATACGACCTACGGGACGATCTCGGATGCGCTGCTGATCCTGGTGGTGACCGCAGTCGCAGTGGGGCTGCTGGCGGGCGGCTTGCGCGACAGCCTGGCCAGAATTCGCGAGTCTGTCGCCGCTCTCACCAAGTCCGAGGACCGTTTCCGCAGGATGATCGAACTGGCGGTGGACGCCATCATCCTCCTGGACCCGGACTTGACCATTTCCGATGTAAATCAGAATACCTGCGAAATAACCGGATACGCCAAGGAAGAACTGCTGGGCAAGCCCTTGAGCTTTTTGTTTTCAGCGGAGGAACTGGAGCGCACGCCTTTCAGCTTCGACCGGTTGCGCCAGGGCATGGCGATCACCAATACGCGGTCCGTCCGCCGCAAGGACGGGACCGCAGTGCCGGTGGAGATGAAATCCGGGATGATGTCCGACGGCAGATTCCAGACCATCATGCGCGATGTCAGCGAACGCATCCGGCTTACCGAGCAACTCCAGCAGTCCCAGAAACTCGAGAGCATCGGGCGCCTCGCCGGCGGCGTGGCCCACGACTTTAACAACCTGCTGACCATCATCAACGGCTACTGCGAGATGATGCTGCGCACCGCGGAAGAGACCAGCCCCGACCGCAGCCGGCTTCTGCAAATTGCCAAGGCCGGTGCGCGCGCCGCCGACTTGACCCATCAATTGCTGGTTTTCAGCCGCAAGCAGGTCATCCAGCCCCGTCCTCTCAACCTCAACTCCGAGATCGCCGACAGCGAGAAGATGCTGGGCCGCCTGCTCGGCGAAGACATCGAGTTGATGACCGTGCTCGATCCCGCGCTCGGCAACGTCATGGCCGATCCGGGGCAGATGCAACAGGTGCTCCTGAACCTCGCAGCCAACGCCCGCGACGCCATGCCGAAGGGTGGGAAGCTGCTGATCGAAACGCGCACTGCAGAAATTGAAACCTTGCGCGAGCTCCCGGAGAACCTGTCCCCTGGCCGCTACATCCAGTTGGCCGTCAGCGACACCGGACTGGGCATGGACGAACCGACCCGCGCCCAAGTCTTCGAGCCCTTCTTCACGACCAAGCCCCAAGGACAAGGCACCGGCCTGGGGTTGTCGATGGTGTACGGAATCGTGCGCCAGAGCAAGGGACGGATTCGCGTCTACAGCGAACCCGGCCAGGGCACGACCTTCGAGATCTCCCTGCCCCAAACCGATGAGCCGCCCCACACCCAGCCCGCCGTGCCGCCGCCCGGCGTCGAATTGCACGGCTCGGAAACGATCCTCGTTGTGGAAGACCAGGTTGAGGTCCGGCGCTTCGCCTGCAATGTCCTGCGGACCTTCGGATATCGCGTCCTCGACGCCGCCGATGGGCCCGAGGCGATTCGCGTCGTCCACACTGTCGGCGAGCCCATCCATCTGCTGCTGTCAGACGTGGTCATGCCCGGCATGGGCGGACGCGAACTCGCCGTCCAGTTGCGGGCCCTCAATCCGAAACTGCGCGTCCTCTTCATGTCTGGCTATGCTGACGACGGGATGCAGCGCGGCGCGTTGGAGCCTGGCATCGCCTATGTCTCCAAGCCCTTTCTGCCCAACGACCTCGCCACCAAGGTGCGCCAAGTTCTGGAAGCGTCCTAGTGGGAGTGGAGTGCCGGGCGTCCCTGTCCGGCCGCCAAACTGCTGGCCTGGTGAGATGCCCGTCCGTCCGCGGTCACCATCGTCCCGAAGTCATGCTACCGGCTATCAACGTGCTCTCGCCGGCTGTTAATCGCATTACAGAAGTACCGTTGATCCGGCTCGGTTAAGAAGACAACAATAGCTTGGAGACATGGGATCGGACTCTATGATTCACGCCACTAAAAGTTTCGCCGCCCTCGCCGCTTTTGTGCTTGTGTTCGGAGCTTTCCAAACGTCGAGCGCCGCTGCCGAGATCAAAAGAAAACCGGCCGTCGCCGCCGCGCAGGATGACGAAAAGTGCGCCGACTCCCTCGACCTGTACGGGCCCCACCTGACTCTCTGGCAGGCTCGCAGAATGATCGCCATGGGGTTCCAGACCTGTTCCTTTGCCATCGAAGGCGATCCGGCCAGTTTCAAATTCAGCCTCGACGGCATCGAGTTCGACGCTAAACCGTACAGGCACAAGGATTACCAGCACGTAAAGGTGGACCTGAAGACGTTTCCCCAGGCCTCTGCCAAGCGCGGCTTTGCCGGCATCTACCGCTTGAAGGACGAGAACGGGAAGGATCTTCCCGAACCCTTCAACCACCTCGAGTGGATGGGCGCCGACGCGGCCACCGCCCCGGCGCTGGCCAACGCAATTAACCGTTTGCGGGAGATGGCTGGCGAGCAAGGCATGGCCCTGCGCAATTTCCCGCAGACAGCCGCCGCTTGGCGAGCGCTCTCGCCGAAGCCTCCTGTGGCCGAAGAAGTCCGGGCCCAACGGCTCCTCGCCGAGGCCGCTTTCAAGGAAGGCAACCTGGGCAAAGCGCTGCATCACTACGAAATCGGCGTGGAGCTCGATCCGCTATGGCCCGAGGGACGATTCAACGCCGCTCTGATCTCGGCGGAGTTGAAGTACTACAACGACGCGGTCGAGCACATGCGCGCATATCTGGAATTGGAACCCGATTCAAAGGACGCCCAATCGGCGCGCGACCAGGTCGTGATCTGGCAAGACAAGGCGCAGGAGCCAGCCGCCGCGCCGGAAGAAACTACCGAGCAACATCACGCCAGAGGCGGCGGCGGCGTTGTGAGGTTGAAGTAGCTGTAAAAACCACGACTCGGCCCGGCACGCCGCGCTGTCCTCCGATAGGGCCGCTGCCATCAGGCCGAAGCAGGGATTCTTGGCGAAGCAAAGGGGACAAGCCAAAGAGGACAGCTTGCGCCATGGCCTGATTTCAACAGAAGTCGACACTCAGGGCGTCTGGGCTCCTTCGGTGTTGACGTAGAGGGAGTAGAGAGATTGGCTGGCAGCCATGAAGAGGCGGTTCTTCTTGGCGCCGCCAAAACAAAGGTTCGCACAAACTTCCGGCAGATGAATTTTTCCGATGCGCTTGCCGTCCGGCGCAAAGACGTGCACGCCGTTAAAGCCGTCCGGTCCCCAACCTGCCGCGCTCCACACGTTCCCGTCAACGTCGCAGCGGATGCCGTCGGACGATCCCGGCGACATATCGACAAACAGGCGGCCGTTCTTCAGCCGTTTGCCGCCTTCAACATCATAGACACGAATGGGATGGGGCATGCCCGGTTCGGCTGGTCCGGTATCCACGATATAAAGCTTTTTCTCGTCGGGAGAGAAGCAGATGCCGTTGGGCTTCATCATGTCGCTGGCCACGACGGTGGCCTCGCGGGTTTCCGGGTCGAGGCGATACACGTTGGCGGGCAATTCAAACGCAGCTTTGTGTCCTTCGTAGTTCGACATGATTCCGTACCCTGGATCGGTGAACCAGATGGCACCGTCGGAATGAACGACGAGATCGTTGGGCGCGTTCAGAGGCTTGCCTTGGAAGCGATCCATAAGCACCGTCACAGTGCCGTCGTGTTCGGTTCGCGTGAGACGGCGCGAGTCATGTTCGCAGGTCAGCAGGCGGCCCTGACGATCGCGAAAGTTGCCGTTGCTGTAGTTGGACGGGCTGCGGAACACGCTCACCTCGCCGGTATCTTCCAGCCAGCGCAGCATTCGATTGTTGGGGATGTCGCTGAACAGCAAGAAACGTCCGTCGCCAAACCACACCGGGCCCTCGGCCCAGCGCGCCCCCGTGTACAGGCGCTCGACGGCGGCGTTGAATACCACGTATTCGCCAAAACGCGGGTCGACGATTTCGATAGCGGAGTCGGGATATAGAGTGGGGGCCATGCGCTCCTGCGCTTGGGCACGCGCCCAAGATGGCAAGGCTAACGCTGTCGTCGCGGCACCCATCGTCAGCTTCATGAATCTGCGTCGATGCATGATTCCTCCGTCTTATCCCCAGCTATTGCGGGAATCCGATCTGCTTCGCCAACTCAATTATGGCGCAACCACAGCCATCCCCCCAACTTCTCGATGACGCGGTAGTGAGATCGCCC
>CAVPYG010000064.1:0-118269 GCA_963709835.1 uncultured Acidobacteriaceae bacterium | reverse complement strand
TTAAGTCCCGTGCGTCTGCCAGTTTCGCCATCCGGGCATTACTTAGAACCATCGACTTATGTCGATTACGTCAGCCAACTTGCCTTTTTTGTGCACGATTTTGGTTGCAACTCTCGGACAGTTTCGTTGCCCGTCACTCCAGCAGCAGCCGTCGCTTCTGCCCACGCACCTCTGAAGTCCTTTATACGCGAACCATCAGGCCATGTGAATAGGCAGGCGTTGTGGGGCGATCCATGCTCGCGGATCACGCTGCTACTGGTCTCCGATGGAGCCGCGCAGCACCGTGATCGATGCCATCGGAAGTTGGTACAACGCTTCTGCGCCTCCGCTGACCTTCGACTTCGAGGGCGGCCCGTCTGGATCGGCGTGGCCGCGTTCTCCTTCGGGATGCCACTGGTATTCGGCGGACCCGAATGTGATGCGATCCACCTCGCCTGCGAAGTGACGCTCGCGCTTGCCGTCCGCATCCTTGAAGACCACCATCACCGCATGATCGTTGTACTGGTCCCGGTTCACAAGCATAACGGACCACTGTCCGTCCGGACGCTCGACGGCATACGCCGTGACCAGCAGCGTTCCCGCGGCGTCGGTCACGTCGCTCGAAGCTTTGAAAAGCTTGTGCGGCGCATCGACCGGTTGCACCCACTCCTTGGTGATCACCTGCGTAGCCAGGTACTGCGGCGGATAGCCTTTCAGATTGTAGTTTTCATCGAGCATGAGGAATCCGCCAAAGCGTCCGGGAGAAGGCATGTAGTGGAAGTAGTAAGTTGCCCCGGCCCCGGCGGTCATCATGGATCCGACATAGTCGGCGAGCCATAGCGCGCTCTTCACGGTCGAAGGCGCGGCTCCGCCTCCGATGTTGCCTTCGGTCATGAAGAAGGGAATATTCGGCGGCAGGCCGTTGTCTTTCCAGACTTGAACGATGTGGCTGACGTATTCCGGCTCCGGGTAGAGGTCGGCCCAGGAGTAGGTGGGCTTGTCCTGGTAGGGATAATGCTCAAACGAGAAGAAGCTGAAGTCATTCAATCTGCCGTGCGCCTTCAGGTAATCGACGAATCGTCCCAGCCATGAGACTTTCCCGGCTGCGTCCGGCCACACTTCAACGTCATCGAGCGTTCCTTCGAAAGGCGGCCCGCCCAGCTTTGCCTCGGGAACCAGCCGGTGAATCGCGGTGGCGAATTGTACATACAGAGCGCCATAGTCTTCGGGCAGCATGTGTTGCCCGTCCGCCTCTTCTCCCATCTCGATCCACGAGATGGGATAGTGGCGTTTGTAGAGATAGGCAATCTCGTTCGCCGCATCCTCTGGCGTGGAATACAACATCGCAATCGGAACCATGGTGGGAAGTCCGCGGGTAACTCCGCTTGAGAAGAAGAAGTCGAATCCGACTTGGTCTCCTCGCGATTCGTCCATATCGGAAGCTGCATGCCATGGGTCAACCGAAGAAGGCCAGGTCACGGTCTGATTGCGGCTGGGGAAATGAGTGACGTAATCGTTGAACTGTCCGTCTGCCGAGAGCGCCCCGGCATAGAGTTCATTGATCGCGTATCCGACGCAATTTCGCTTGTCGGCTGAACCATGACTGTCGCAGGTGTTCGAGGATTCCGTCATCCAGATGCGGATGTATCTCACCGGGATCATCCAAGAAACCAGCTTCAGCGTGACGGTGCCGCCCTTGCCTTCGGTGATCGTGCCCAGCGGAAAAGTTTGCCACGTGCCCTTGGTCGTGCCGTCATAGAAGGGTTCCAGTTCGCCGGTCCAGAACTGGACTGAGTAGTGGGTCGCGTAGGGGTCGGCCCACGCGATCCGTATGGCATTGACGGGGATTTTGCTGCCCAGATCGATCATTACCCATTGCGGGTGCAGCGAGTCATCTTCGCCGGTAAAGGCTTTGGTGAGGTACGGATTGCTCTTCCAGTACGATTTCGGGTCGCCGTCGGTGAGCCGGGACCAGCCGTTGCCGTCGCCCCGGCTAAAGCCACGGTGCGGCAGCGGAGCTGCCCAGGAATGGCGGATCATCTCGGCGGTTGGCTCCGCGCTGCCCACAAAGTAGCCCTGCTGTTTCTCCGCGTCGCTCCACGTGCCGCGAGGGTTCCAGTGCCAGGCTTCGACCATGAGTTCCGTGTTCTGGCGATAAGTTACGGTTTGCCATCCCGCGCCGAGAATCTCGTGGAGGACCGGGTCGGTCAGCAAATGCTCCGGCGTTCCCGTCTTCAGCCGATCAATGGCCGCGCCCAGAGCACGGAAGGGGCTGAACGTGTTGGCGACGTGCGACGGCGCGGCATCGACCACGACCGTCTGAGCGATGGCAGCGTTCGCTGTCCAAAGAAAGAGCCCGATCCCAACACAGATTCCGACAACCTGCGCTTTGATGCCCGACGCCATAGCCGCCTCCTCCTGGAATCCGCCGTGCGCAATGCGTTCTGGCTTACGGAAATCCAGCATAGTCCGCCTTCCTTTTGCGCCTCTCTCGCACACAGCAGGTTTCTCAGCGCGGCTCAGCTGAGGAGGTACCAGAGATGTCTCTGCCGCTGTGCGACCTTCAGCCGACCGACGCTGCTTACTCCGTGGGGCTCGGCAATAGAAATGGAGAGCAACACGGCTTCGCCGCGGGCTGGAACTCCATCAATTCCACCCGAATTCCGTCCGGGTCGAACAAGTTGTATTGCCACTTGCCATCGCGCCCAATCTGCGGCGGTGAGTGCTTCGCGGTCATCCTGTCGCCTGCGTAGAGCAGAGTCACAGCCTTCTCCATGTTCGGCACACCCAACGAAAAATGATCGAGCACGCCCACCGTGTCCTGCGACATCGCCGGCGGGATCCCAGTTTTCTCCGGGCCTTTCACCATCATGTATTCGAACCAGTCGGTGCCGTCCGGCACCTGCTGAGAGACCCAGTCCGTCGCATCTGCCTGCATACCGCCGTGCCAGTAAGGCCGGAAGCCCAGCAGCGCGCGGTAGAAAGAATCCTCCGCCGCAGCGTCGTGAACGATAAATCCAATGTGAATGACGTGATGGCTCGGCGGATTCACCGGCACAGACATCGGATGCTCCGGCGGCTGCACGAACTCGATCCGGTTTCCTTCCGGATCTTTTACCTCGAAATATTCACTCCCATCGCTACCCTTCGTCACCGTTGCAGGAACGGCCACGCCGTGAGACGCAAGGTATTTCCTCAGCCCCTCCGAGTTGACGGTGTTGTATCCGGCATGATCGAGACGATTGACCGAGGCTGGCCCCTGGGGCAGAGGCAGCACCTCGACGAACTGAATTGGGTTGAAGTAATAACGAACGCCAGCGGGATTCTGCGGGGCCGCTCCCTTCATCGCGCCCAGGTCGTGCACATAGAAACGCTCAGCCTGTGCCGCGTCCGAGGTGTATACGCTCAGGTGCGAGATGCCGGTGATCTTTGGCCGGTCCTGGGGCCGCTCCTGGCCAAAGGCGCACGCTACAAAACACAGACCCATCGCTGCCAATCCTACAGCCGTTCGCAGTCTTACTCTGATTTCCATTGCCCGCTCCTCGTTGTCATTCAGATATGTCATGCAGATTCGTCATGCAAAATCTCTTCGGCAGCCATGCCGTTACGCGATCGGTGCGCCCGCCGCCTTGTAAATCGCTTCGATAGCGAGCATATCTTTCAGGCCCTCTTCGCCGGGCGATTCCGGCTCCTGGTTATTGCGGACGCAGTCGGCGAAATGCTCGGCCTCCAGCACGAACTGGAATGGAAGCTTGCCGGTGCCCAGCCGCTCGATGGGCCGATCGCCGACATTGCCGCGCACGTGGACGCCTTCATAGAAATACGCGGGCTCAATCACGAGATAGCCCTTTTCGCCATTGATGTCCAGGGAGCACGGCCCGATCTGGCCATAGGAGCAGCCACAAGCTGCGATGATGCCGGACGGTAACTTCATCGTCCACTCCATCGACTGCTCCACTTCGGCGAAGCGCCCGCTCCGATCGCGCGTGGCCACCACCGCGGTGAAATCCGTGGGCTCCTCTCCGGTGATATGCCGGATCGCGTTCAGCGGGTAGATGCCGAGGTCCATCAACGCTCCGCCCCCGGCGAGCTTTCTGCTGAACCGCCATCCCGCAGGCATCTGAGCCAGAAAGCTGCCCTGGAACGACTCTAGTTGTCCGAGTTCGCCCGACTTGATGATCTGGAGAGCTTCGATCCACGTGGGGTCATAGTGCACGCGGTACGCAATCATCAGCTTGACCTTGGCCCGGCGGCAGGCGTCGATCATTTTGCGGCACTCGGCGCTCGATATCGCCATCGGCTTTTCGCACAGCACGTGCTTGCCCGCCTGCGCGGCCCGCACCGTGTACTCGCAATGCATGCTGTTGGGCAGACCCACGTAAACGGCGTCCACATCCTTGTTGTCGAGGATGCGGTCGAAGGTCTCATAGGTGTAGATCGAGGTTTTCGGAATGCCGTACATTGCCGCGTACTTCACACCCTTGGTGTCCGGATGTCCGGTCACAAGCGCGGTGATCTTCGCGGTCTGCGAGTTCGCGCAGGCGCTCATGAAGATGTCGGAAATCCTCCCCAGGCCAATCGCGGCGAAGCCGATGGGCTTCGGCGATGCGCCAGCCTTTTGCGCGTACGAAGGCAGACACGTCCAGGCCAACGCCAAGGCAGAGAGTTTGGTAAAGTCGCGGCGGTCCATGCGAAATACTTTATGCAGATTTATCGGAGAAGTCGAGCGCCGGTCCGCGATTTTCAATTGCCAATCCGCTTTGCCTGCGGATTAGTTGGATTTTGCCGCAATCTGCTGGCGTGTTTCGCGCACAATGGCGACAAATCGCCGCGCAGCTTCCGTGATTTCGCTCGTCTTGCCCGACTTCAGCGCGGATGCGGACACCAGTTCTCCGCCAACGCCTAAAGCTTCGGCACCAGCGAGAATGAAATCTGCCGCAGTGTCCAGGTTGACTCCACCGGTGGGAACCATCGGCACCTGCGGCAAGGGACCTTTGAGCGCCTTGATGTACTTCGCGCCCCCAACCGTCCCACAGGGAAAGATCTTTACCAGATCGCTGCCGGCTTTCCACGCGGTGATGATTTCCGTTGGCGTCAGCGCTCCAGCAATGATGAGAATCCCTTTCTCTTTCGCCAACTTCACAGTTTGCAGATCGAAACCGGGACTCACCAGAAATTCAGCTCCGGCATCGAGGCATCGCTGCGCAGTATCCGCGTCCAGAACCGTGCCCGCTCCCACCAGAACTTCTTTGCCCGCGGTCTTCGCCAGTTGTCTGATGACTTCGATCGCGCCCGGCACGGTCATGGTCACTTCGACAATCGGGATTCCCCCCGCACATACGGCTTCCGCTGCCAGCAACGCCTGCTGCGGAGAGGAGGCGCGCACCACGGGAACGATTCCTACATCTGCGATTCGCTTGCGATTTTCTTCTTTGGTCATCTCGTCTCGTTTCGGATCGCGCGGCTTGGTCAGACGTTCGCCAAACTCCGGTCGGACTAGCGCTCGATCCGCGCTCCCGCTCCGCGCATTGCCTGCGTGACTTCCTTCAGCGTCGCCATGGTCGTATCGCCCGGCGTAGTCATCGCCAGCGCCCCATGCGCGGCGCCGCATTCAACCGCCCATTGCGGCCCCTGCCCGCTCAAAAATCCGTAAATCAATCCTGAGGCGAACGAATCGCCGCCGCCGACGCGATCGAAGATTTCAAGATTCTCTCGCGGCTGCGCCTGATAGAAAGAGCCTTCCTGCCAGCAAATCGCTCCCCAATCGTTGACCGTCGCCGTCTTTGCCTTGCGCAGAGTTGTGGCAACCACCCGAAACGGAAACTCTTTGGTGACTGCCTCGATCATCTTCTTGAATGCTTCCGCCTCGACCTTCGAAATATGTTCATCGAGTCCGGGAACCTCGAATCCCAGAGCGGCGGTGAAGTCTTCTTCGTTGCCGAGCATCACATCCACCAAAGGCGCGAGCCTGCGATTGACTTCTTGCGAGCGTTTCTTCCCGCCTATGCCCTTCCACAGCGACTCGCGGTAGTTCAGGTCGTAAGAAACTATCGTCCCGTGCTTTCGCGCAGCTTTCATCGCTTCGAGCGCCACATCCGGAGTGCTCTCCGACAGCGCGCAAAAAATCCCGCCCGTATGGAACCACCGGGCCCCAGAGCGGCCAAAAACATCCTCCCAATCGATTTGCCCCGGCTGCAATTGAGAAATCGCGGTGTGGCCCCGGTCCGAACAGCCTAACGCCGGCCTGATCCCAAAACCGCGTTCGGTGAAGTTGAGGCCGTTGCGTACGGAGCGGCCGATGCCGTCGTACTTCGTCCATCGAATCAGCGACTGATCGACTCCGCCCTGATAGATGAGGTCCTGCAACAGCCGCCCAATGGGATTGTCGGCAAATGCAGTGGCAATCGCCGTGTCCTGTCCAAAGCAGCGTTTAAGGCCGCGCGCCACGTTGTATTCTCCTCCACCTTCCGACACGTCAAAACTCCGCGCCGTCCAGATGCGCCGGTCTCCGGGATCGAAGCGCAGCATGACCTCGCCCAAAGCGACCAGGTCCCATCGGCATTGTTCTTTGCTCTTGATAGTCAGTGACATGGGTTATCGCTCACATCAATTATCGTTCAGACCAATTGCTGCACACCGCCCGCTTCAAATCTCCAATTTCAAACTGTCACGACCGGCTGCAACCGGGGACTCAAAGATTGAATCACCAGCAGCGCGATCAAGTAAACCGAACCGGCGATTATAAAAATCGGCACGTAGCTGTGCGTCACCTGCAACAGGAAACCCGTGAACGTGGCGATCATCGCGCCGCCGATGGCCCCGCCAAAACTGCCGATGCCAACCACTGAAGCCACCGCGTTCTCTGGGAAACATGTCGGACGCCAGCGTGAACAGGTTTGCCGACCATCCTTGATGCGCGGCCACTGCCAGGCTGATCAGCGCGACCGCGCCCCACAAACTCTGAATTCGAACTGCCAGCATGACCGGAACCACCGCCGTCGCACACACCAGCATCGCCGTCTTGCGGGCCCGATTGACCGTCCAACCGGCCTGGATCAACCGCGCCGCCAGCCATCCACCGAAAATGCTCCCGACCGTTGCCGAATTGTAAATCACGATCAGCGGCAGTCCCAATCCACGCAGCGACACGCCGTGCTCCGTCGAAAGAAATTTCGGCAGCCAAAACAGAAAGAACCACCAGATGGGATCGGTGAGGAATTTCCCCAACACAAACGTCCAAGTCTGGCGATAGGTGAGAAGCCGGGACCATGCGATCTTTGCCGGGGATTCCGGCGGATCGCTGAGAACATGGCTGAGTTCCCACGGTGAAATCCGCTTGTCGTCTTGTGGCCGGCGGTAGATGGTCAGCCAGCACGCAATCCAGATGGCACTGAATATTCCGGTGAACAGGAACGCAAACTGCCAGCCCAGGTGGAGAGCGATCCAGGGCACAACCAGCGGCGCAATCGTGGCCCCGGCATTCGTGCCCGAATTGAAAATCCCAGTCGCCAGCGCGCGCTCTTTCTTTGGAAACCACTCGGCGATGGTCTTAACGGCGGCAGGAAAGTTTCCGGACTCGCCGAATCCGAGCGCAAAGCGGACAATCCCAAAACCCAGAACGCTGCGAACCAGCGAATGCGCCAGCGCGGCCAGGCTCCAGATCGCGATCGCGATGCTGTATCCGACACGCGTCCCCACCCGATCGATCAGCCCGCCCATGAAAAGAAGCCCGAAAGCATACGCGATCAAAAATGAGGTCCCGATGTACGCGTACTGCGTCTCGCTCCAGCCGATTTTCACTTGTAACATCGGCGCGAGCAAGCCCAGCACCTGGCGGTCCGTGTAGTTGATCGTGGTTGCGAAGAACAAAAGCGCGCAGACGATCCATCGCCGATGGCTGGTTTGGCCAAGCTCTTTGTTCGGAATCGAATTTGCAATCAGAGTAGAAACGGGAACCTCTCCCGCAGAAGAATGATGAATGTGAACACTGCCCTATTGGTTAACACCGCTCGCCATGAATCCACCATCGACGACCAGCAACTGCCCGGTGACGAAGCTCGCGCCATCTGATGCCAGGAACACGGCCGCGCCCACCAGTTCCTCGACTTTGCCAAAGCGCCCCATGGGAGTCCGCAGCAAGATTTCCTGCCCGCGCGGGGTGCCATCCAATAATTCAGCGTTCAGTTCCGTGCGGAAAACTCCCGGCGCAATGGCGTTGACCGATACTCCGCGCGTCGCCCACTCCACCGCCAGCGACCTGGTCAAGGACGCGACTGCGGCCTTGCTCGCCCCGTACGCGGCCACTCCATGCCAGCCGTTGAACGACGACAGCGACGCAATATTGATGATGCGGCCGTATCGGCGCTCCAGCATCGCCCGGCCAAACACCTGGCACGCGCGCAGCGTTCCAGTCAGGTTCGTGTCGAGGATACCATTCCAATCGTCTTCGCTGACTTCGAGGACCGGCGCGCGTTTCGTCGCGCCTGCGCAGTTGACGAGAATATCAACCGCTCCGAACTCCGCACAAACTGCGTCATGCAACGTTTGCAGGCTGGCCCGGTCCGTGACGTCGCAGGCAACGGCCAGCGATCGCCGGCCCCGTTCGCGGATCGCTTCAGCGGCACGCTCGACGCTGTCCATCCGCCGCCCCGATGGAACCACGTTGGCGCCCGCCTCTGCGAGTCCCTTCGCCAGCGCCAGGCCGATGCCCGACGTTCCTCCGATTACGACCGCGGTCTTTGATGCCAGATCCAGCGCAGGATGTCCCATGAAAAAAGTAACGCGTCGCAAAGTCTTTTGCTCGTCACTGGGATATTACCAGTAAGCGAAACTCAAGGGAAAATTCCGACAGCATCATGATTTTTCTCTTGCTCTCCGCCTGCCACAGATCCAATTCTTGAACTCCTCCAGACTTCGATTTGCATTCCGACAAAAATGTTCTTAGGATCGCGTCATGAAAATCGTCGATGCCAAGGTGATCGTCTGCTGCCCGGGAAGAAACTTCGTCACCCTGAAACTCATTACTGAGGATGGCGTTTACGGCCTCGGCGATGCCACGTTGAACGGCCGCGAGTTGGCGGTGGCGGCCTATCTCAACGAACACGTCATGCCGCTTCTGATCGGCCGCGACGCGCGCCGCATTGAAGACACTTGGCACTATTTATATAAGGGAGCGTACTGGCGCCGTGGGCCCGTAACCATGAGCGCGATTGCGGCCGTTGACACCGCCTTGTGGGACTTGAAAGCCAAAAGCCTCGGCGTCCCGCTTTACCAACTGCTGGGCGGCGCGTCCCGCGAATCGGTTCTGGTCTATGGTCACGCCAGCGGAACGGATCTGGACGACACCGTTCGCGCCGTCGCCCACTACGTTGAGCTGGGCTACAAGGCGATTCGAGCCCAGTCTGGAATCCCGGGATTGGCGGGCACGTACGGAGTTGGGCGACCAGGAACGCATTACGAACCCGCGGAAAAAGACGCGCCGCCGGAGAGCCGATGGTCCTCCGAACGCTACCTTAATTTTGTGCCCCTGCTATTCGCTCGATTGCGAAAGGAATTTGGCCCGGATATCCACCTGCTCCACGACGCGCATCATCGCTTGACTCCGATTGAGGCGGCTCGTCTGGGCAAAGAGCTCGAACCCTATCATCTCTTCTGGCTGGAAGATCCCACTCCCGCCGAATTGCAGGAGAGGTTCCGAGCGATCCGCCAACACACCACCACGCCCTTGGCCGTGGGCGAGGTGTTCAACAGCATCTACGATTGCCAGCAGCTCATTGCAGAACAGCTGATCGACTACATTCGCACCTCGGTGGTCCACGCCGGAGGCATTACCCATCTGAGAAAAATCGCGAGCCTGGCGGAAATGTATCAAGTGCGAACCGGAGCCCACGGCGCAACCGACCTCAGCCCCGTGTGCATGGCCGCCGCTCTCCATTTCGACATCAGCGTCCACAATTTTGGAATTCAGGAGTACATGCCGCACACCGAAGAAACCTACAGCGTCTTTCCCCACTCGTATTCTTTCGAAAATGGATTGATGTATCCCGGAGACGCGCCGGGATTGGGTGTGGATATCGATGAATCCTTGGCCGCGCAATATCCATATCAACGCGCGTACCTGCCCATCAACCGCAAGCTCGATGGGACCATGCATGACTGGTAAGGGCAACCATCGCTGCCGGTGCTTTTGAAAGGGTTGAACAGCGCCTCCGATCCACTCGACGAGTAAACCGGTTTGACATCGAGTGGTGCGAACGGCAGAATGCCAAGATCGGAGGAGATCATGAAGACCCGAATCTTGGGCGTTCTGTCATTGGCTGTCTTCGGTTCCACCTTTGCACTTGCACAAAGTGCAGGCGCAGCCAGCGCCGCGCCCCCTGTCACCCGTCAGGGCAATGTACAAGAAACCCTGCATGGGGTAACCGTGCCCGATCCTTACCGCTGGCTGGAAGATCAGGAGTCCGCCGAAACGAGGGCGTGGATCAACCAACAGAACGATTACACCCATAAGCTCCTCGACGGCTTGCCGGGGCGGGAGCGACTGGAGAAGCGGCTGTCCGAGTTGAAAAAAGTGGAGCGCATCGGCTCGCCGATTGAGCGCAATGGACGGCTCTTTTACCGCAAGCGCGCAGCCGACCAGGAACAGTACGTCATCTACACGCGCCGTGGCGATGCGGAGAAGGAAGAAGTTTTGATCGATCCCAATCCGATGAGTTCCGACCACTCGACCAACGTCGACATCATGGATGCGTCGAAGGACGGGAAGTTGCTGGCGTACGGTCTGCGCATCGGCGGCAAGGATGAGACGGAGCTGCACGTACTTGACGTGCCTGCAAAACACGACCTGCCGGACGTGCTGCCGGCGAGGGTTTACTTTGATCTTTCGTTCTTGCCGGATGGGAGCGGGTTCTACTACGCGACGATGCTCGAAGACGGCCCGCGGGTGCGCTTTCACAAACTAGGGACAAAAGTGGAAGCGGATCCGGATGTGTTCGGGAAGGGGTACGCGAAAGAAGCAATCATCGTCGGCGATCCGTCGGAAGATGGCCGTCACCTGGTCATTCATGTGATCCATGGCTCGGCCGCCGACAAGGTTGAAATCTGGGTCCAGGACCTGAAGACCCATGGCCCGATCGAGCCGGTGATCAAGGATTTGGACGCGCGGTTCTTTGGCTTTGCGGTCGGCAACGAGTTGTTCCTCCAGACAAACTACCGGGCGCCGAAGGGCAGGGTGATGGCGCTGGATTTGGCAAAGCCATCGCCACAGAATTGGCGCGAAGTGGTTCCTGAAGCCGAGAACGCGATCGACAACGTCACACTGGCCGGAGGCAAAATCTGGGTGGCCTACGTGGAGAATGCGGCCTCGAAGGTAAAAGTGTTCCAGCCGGATGGGAAGCTGGCTTTCGAGCCAAACCTGCCGGCGCTGGGGACCGTCTTCGACGTACAGGGAAAGTGGGAGAACCCCGCAGCCTATTTTTCCTATGCGTCGTACGCGATTCCGGCCACGGTCTATCGCTACAACATGAGCACCGGGAAGCAGTCCGTGTGGGCACAGGTCAAGGTCCCGGTCGATAGCTCGAAGTTCGAAGTGAAGCAGGTTTGGTTTGCGTCGAAAGACGGCACAAAGGTACCGATGTTTCTGCTGCACGCCAAGGGAATCAAACTGGACGGGGCGAATCCGGTGCTGCTGGAAGGATACGGCGGATTCGCAATCAACAACACACCGTTTTTCAACTCCGATGCAATCGTGTGGGCCGAGCGAGGCGGCGTTTACGCCCTGGCCAACGTGCGCGGCGGCGGCGAATTCGGCGAAGCCTGGCATAAAGCGGGGATGCGAGACAAAAAGCAGAACGTCTTCGACGATTTTATTGGCGCGGCGGAGTGGCTGATCCAGAACCGCTATACAAATCCGTCGAAGCTGTCGATCCTTGGTGGCAGCAACGGCGGCTTGCTGGTTGGCGCCGCGCTGACCCAGCGTCCAGAACTGTACCGTGCGGTCATCTGCTGGCATCCGTTGCTCGACATGTTGCGTTATGACCAGTTCATGGAGGCGCAGTTCTGGGTTGAGGAGTTTGGAGCGGCCAAAGATCCCGAGCAATTCAAATGGCTGTACGCGTATTCCCCCTACCAGCACGTAAAAAAGGGCGTGAAGTATCCCGCCGTGCTGTTCATGACCGGGGACGGCGATACGCGAGTGGCGCCGCTGCACGCGCGAAAGATGGCCGCCATGTTGCAGGCCGACACCGCGTCCGATCGCCCGATCCTGCTGCGCTACGAACTCAAAGCGGGACACTCCGGCGGAAGGTCAGTGACCCAGGACATCGGCGACTCGGTCGATGAGTTGAGCTTTCTGTTCTGGCAGCTCGGCGTAGCGCCCTAGACCACGTCGTGTGCGCTAGCTGAAACTCCGCTGTCGCTCGCGCGAGACTGCGGCAAAAGATCGGCAGCGAAGATTGCACTGGCGATTCCCGTTTCATCGTCCTATGGTCAAGGAACACAGGCTGAGTGACATCATCGCGAACTCCGTTACCCACGGCGTCGGAGCGGCGCTCGCTGTCGCAGGAGCGGTTGTACTCGTGGTCACCGCCGCCGGTGGCACCGCTATGCAGATTGTCAGCTGCTCGGTCTTTAGCGGCACACTGGTGTTGGTCTATGTCTGCTCTACTTTGTATCACTCGCTCGTCCGCACCCGGGCGCGGCACGTTCTGCGAATCATCGATCATTCGGCAATCTATCTTCTGATCGCCGGAACCTATACTCCCTTCGCCCTGGTGTCGCTGCGCGGCCGGTTGGGCTGGCTTCTGTTCGCCATTGTGTGGGGCCTCGCCATCCTGGGCATTGTGTTCAAGAGCGTCGCAATCGGACGTTTCGCCATCGCGTCGGTCGTTGTGTATCTAGGAATGGGTTGGCTGGGCGTGTTCGTCACCCGTCCTCTACTGCACGCTCTCACCTGGCACGGCATATTCTGGATTGCGCTAGGCGGCCTGTTCTATACCGCAGGCATAGTCTTTTTCGCCTTCGACCGCCTGTCTTACTTCCACGCGTTATGGCATCTCTTTGTGCTGGCCGGAAGCACCTGCCACTACTTCGCCGTGCTTTTCTATGTTGCCCAAGTGCGAACCTGACGCGGAAGCGGCCGTCACAACTGTTGTTGACGGGCTTCTCTGCTTGCCTCCTGTTTCCGGCAATCCAGGAGCCGGCTCGCCCGTTGGTCCTAAGGGCGTTTTTCTTCGACGTGCGGCGTGTCAAGCGCCCGGAACGGCGGCAGAGGAATCTTCGTTGCCGGGCTTTTCGCGGGCGGGGGTGGCCGCGCCACACTTTGAGGAATCTTGGCTGGCACACTTTTGGGCGTGAAGGCGGATCATGGCGAGCAACAGCGGATCAGGGCCGTCTTGCATGATATAGTTTTCGAATTCTTCGGGAGGAAGCAGGCCGTCCTTGTCGAATTTCTTTCTGAGCGCCCGTCGTTCTTCGAGAGTCAAGGCGGCGTACAACTCCTCAGGCAATGGCGGAGGGGCGGGTAATCTCTGGGCTTCGGTTTGATCTGCCGCGGCTTGGTCTCGGCGACCGTCGTTTTCCTCGCCTTCGTCGGGATCGTGTCCCTGGCCAGTGGCCGACCAGGGAGTCATGCCGAGCGGCGTGTCGGCGGCCTTTTCCGGTTCTACCACTACCTGCGTGGGTTTGGCTTTTTCCGCCTGCATCATCTTCAGGTTGCCGGACGCGATCTGGAGGGCGTAGAGCATCAGTCCGGCATCCTTGCGGTCGATCCTGCGGGTGAGCATGAGTTGCACCACCTGCCGGATCACGGTTTGAATGGAATGCGCGTCCTCGAAAACCGGCAATATGATGGAGCCGTCGCAGTATCGTTCTCCGTCCAAATAGAGTTCGACGGGGCCGGGCTGGTTCTGATGGTGGTAGAAGCAGAGTTCCTGGCCCTTGAGGGCTGGAGACCCGCACTGTGTGCCGTTGGTTTTGACGTGCCGGCAACGCCGAATTTCAATTGGATAACTTGCCATAAGTCGCCTCCTGAGATGAAGCCAATAAAAAACGCGGCCTGGAGGCCGCGTGGTTTTTAATGTCTATATATATATTTTCTCAAATTCGGAGGGGTTAACCGCCAAATTTGGGAGAAATATATCTTGGGCAGAATGAGTAAGTTAGGCGGAAAATGGCGATTCGGGGGGCTTGACAAGTTTTTCAGGCGGGGAAGGCGGTTTGAAGACCCCCCTGGTGGCGGTCTTTTGGAATCAAAGACTTAGGGACTGTTCCGGCTAAGTCTTTGAGGAAATTGGAGTTAGAGGTAAAGTATTTAAGAATGTAGGAGTTAGGGGGAATGGTGGGAGCGGCTGCCAGCGCCGAGGGCCGGGCACGATGAGCGGGGCACAGCTCTATAAGCTTTGCCGCGATGGGAAGGGTTTCAAACTGTTCAGAGTCAGGCGATGGAAGCCATGCTGAAACCGGGACGGGTGGACTGGCTGCGCGGAACGGCGGGCTAGAGAATTGCTCGGATTCGTTGAAATGGTAGGCCCGAATGGACTCGAACCATCGACCTCTTCCGTGTCAAGGAAGCGCTCTAACCAGACTGAGCTACGGGCCTGCACGCAAACGGTTCTGTTTAATTCTACGGGCAGCGGGCAATTCCGGCAACGGGTGAACAGCGCCGGCGTTCACGCAGTTGCAGTTATGAGGTGACATTATCTTTGAGCGTCTACAACAAAACCTTCCAGACTTGCCTGTCCCGCAGGGCTGGTGCACAATGAGCGAAGCTCATGCAAGTGCGCATTGCGACTCAACGACTCCACCCCGATGCCAAGCTTCCCCGCTACGCGCATTCTGGCGTGAGTGGCGACTTGGCGGCGGACCTCTACTCCGTCGAGGAAGTCGAGTTGCCGCCCGGCAAGGTAGTGGCGATCGCAACCGGGCTTGCGTTAGCCATTCCAGAAGGATTTGGCGCGATTGTGCAGGACCGGTCGGGGGTTGCGCTCCAGGGCCTGGCGACGCTGGCTGGAGTCATCGATACCGGCTACCGCGGCGAGATCAAAGTTGTCATGATTAACCTGGGAGAGACCGCGGCCACGATCCGCAAGGGCGATCGCATTGCGCAGTTGCGAATTGTCCATCGCATCGAAGCAGTGTTCACCGAGGAATCGGAACTCCCGAGCAGCGAACGACAGTCCAGCGGGTTCGGAAGCACGGGTTCGTGAGCATTGAGCCTCTCAACGGACGCCCGCATGTCTTCCGGCCGGGCGCCCGGATCACGGTAGAATCGGATTCGAAGGGTAACTGAGGTAAAGGTGATGAAAATAGGGTTCATCGGCACCGGAGGTACGGGCAAGACTTCGACGATCAAGCAACTGGGAGACCTTGGCCTTCCGCTTCTGGAATCTGTCTCCCGCGCGGTTTTCAATGAGTGGGGATGGAAGGAAGAGGACCAGCGAAAGGCCACCCCGGAACAGGTCTGGAAATTTCAGAAGACCATCTTCGATCGCAAGTTGCTTCAGGAGGAGGGTCTGGAGAACTTCCTCAGCGACCGGACGTTACTCGATCACCTCACGTACTGCTTTCTGCGGGCGGGCCGTGGCGTTTCCGAGCGGGCGGCAAGAGAAATGCTCGCCCTCACCAAAAATAACCTGATGACCTATGACTTTTTGTTCTTCTTCCCCAACGGCCTCTTTGACCCTGGCGACGACGGTATGCGGGAACAGGACTATGTCTACGGCGTGCTTGCCGATGCGACCATGCGAGGATTGTTGAATCGCTTTGGGCAACGTTACTTGACAGTTCCGATGGGCAAAGTCGACGAGCGATCTGACTTCATCAGAAATTGTGTGAAGACCGGCAAGAAGGATTAAGGATTAACGATTGATGACGACGAAGTAACTCGCAGTTAGCCGGCCGCGACCATCAGCTATCGCTGCCGGCAAGGAGATTAGGACATGAGCACCAGCAGCGAGCGCCCCGATCGTGACAACTATTACATGGGAATAGCGATGGCGGTGCGGCGTCGGGCCGATTGCAGGGGCCAGAAAGTCGGAGCCATCGTCGTGGTTGACAATCGAATCGTCTCCACCGGGTACAACGGCACGCCGACGAAAATGCAGAACTGCTCCGATGGCGGCTGCTATCGTTGCGCAAATCGGGACAAAAAATACGAGTCCGGCACGGCCTACGATATTTGCATCTGCGTTCATGCGGAACAAAATGTGATCCTCGCCGCCGCGAGGTTCGGGATTAGCGTGCAGGGTGGAACTGTGTACACGACGACTCAACCCTGCTTCGGTTGTCTCAAGGAAATGCTACAGGCCGGAATCGTCGCGGTGAAATACATGCACCCATGGAGCGGGATGCGCGGCCAGGACCAGACACTCCAGTACAAGATGCTGGTGGACGCGTTCCCCGATGGCGTGCTTCAACTGGACGTGCCCGATCCCGACGCCGAATGGGCCAAAGCTGCGCCCGCTCGTACCATCGTGGCCGACCCCCACGGGATAGTATCGGCGTAGCTAAGATCTCGAAACAGCTATCGCGGCGTCCAGACGCGGTATTCTCCGCTACAGTGCAAAAGGCCCATCAGATACAACATTCCGTCGTAGTAGCGGTATTGGCCTGATGGCACGGGAGTATTCCAGAGGGCTTCTACAAAATCCTTCGCTCGTGCGTTGGTGGCCGCCAGGCTCGCTACCGCATTCGTCGCAACCAGACCGGTCGAGTGATTGCCCTGCACCATCTTGCCGTCCAGCGTGTACACAGCCCCGTACTTCTGTAATCCCTGGGAAAGAAAAAACGCCTGGATGCGATCGCTCAGTTCCCGCTCCTGAGGAGCCTTTTGCCACCATGACCAGTCCACCGACCAGTTACTCTCGGTGCGCCAGGAATCGTAGGCAAAGTTGGCCGACTGCGGGTACTGATTCGCGTGCGGCGTGCCGTCGAAGTTTGCATAGTCTGGGGCAAGCCCGGTCTTGGCATTCGTCGCTTTCACAAAAAAATCGCGGCTTGCGCCTGCCGCCTGCTGCCAAAATGCGCGGTCCGCCGCCGGTCCCCAGCGCGACCATAGCTCATAGAATGCCGGAAGATGATACGACGGATCGGTGAAATCGCCGCGTTCGATACCCGGAACGAATCGGATCATTTTCGCTTCTTCATTGACTTCGCTGCCCACGGTTCGCGGACCGAACTTTGTCGGCCCCGTCTTCACCGCGCGATGCCGCATGGTGGTGAGCAACTCGTCCGCCTGCGCCTTGTAGTTATAAATTCCTTCGCCGTTTCCCCAGCGGACCGCCGCAAAATACAGCGCCATCACAAAGTATTCTTCTCCATCCGGCGCCGCAGTTTCTTCATTTGGGCTTCCGTCCGTTTTGCACGACCAGGAGAAATATCCATAAGACGGATGGTTGGGATCGCCGATGTACATGTAAGTCTTCGCCCAATTCCATAAGGCGTCGAATTCCGCTTTCTTGTCGAGTTGGACGGCGATCATCATGCCGTACGACATGCCCTCGGTGCGGACGTCATGGTTGTTCCAGTCGGTCAGATACGCGAGCGGGCCGTTGGCATTCTTCCCTGCCAGGAAAAAAACGGATTCCGTCTCCGAATTCCCATGGAACAACTGCTGAAAGGCCGCGCCGATCTTGGCGGAAATTTCTTTTTCCGAGTGACCGTTTTCCGCAAACAGGTTGCGGTATTTCCCCGTAGCAAACGCCCCCGTACCGTCACGCAAGATTCGTTGATCGGTGGGCGGATTGGACGGCAAAGTCTGGCCTGCAATAAAAACTGTAACGAGCAGGGGGAATAAAACCCTGCCCAGGGATCGTGCCAATCTTCTTAATAGGGAGGTCATGGATTATGTCCGCATCCTTCTTCGCGCCCCATTAGATTAACAAAGTGGCGGAGGATCGTTAAAGGGTGCAACCGGCAGCGATAGTCCAGTTCTTGAAAACACTGCCAACCACGCAGCGTCCAGCCTGTTCCCGGCCCGACTTTGTTTTGCAGCGGACTCACGTGCTTCGATGATGCGTAATCGATGGATTTGGGTTGGAGAAAAACGACCGCTTGCTACGCCTTCACCACTCTGCGTCTCGCCGCGATCGGGCTCGTATATTGGCCGCTATCCACGAAGGCTGCGGCTTGCCGGATCCAACCGAGCATCAGCTTGTCGGAGGGCAGGTGCTTCACGCTTTGAATGCGGCACGAGCGAACCCATCGCGCCCTTCCGCAGAACCTTGGCCTCGCGCAGCACGGCGCCGATTTCAACGCCCCAGAAGCCGAAGCTGCAATGCTGCTTGAATGCCGCCATGTTGCAGAGAATCGCTCCGCGGTACACGAAAAAAGGCCGGCTCCACTTGATCGCTTCCTCGGCCTCGGGGCAGCCCTTGTGCACCAGGTCCCGCAGGTGTTTCATGATTGGTTGCGCGAACGGCTGCGCCTTTGCGACGTACGCGTCCACTTTGGAGTTAGATTTTCGAGTTGTCATTCGTTCAATTCCTGTTTGCATGTGATGCGGGCACAGCTCCAGATGATTCACGCCATGCGACATCGGGCGCAATCCATCGCATCCGGGAGTTCTGTGCCATCTGAATTGCGAGCCCGAAATCTCGAAGTTTACGAGCTCGCCGAGCATGCCAGACTCTACTTTTCCATGAGCGTCATGGAGGTGTTGAAGGCCCGCGTTGTCAGCTCTTCCAGGGGCAAGGTCAACAAGTCTTCCGAGAAGATCTCAACTCCCCAGGGGCCGATGTAACCCGTTCGCTCCACCGCTTCGATGAAGCTCCGGATATCGAATTCCCCTTCGCCGCAGAACTTCCGATTTACGATAAGTTCCCGGTGAGCGTTCGCCCGTGTTTTGAGCGCGCCATCATTGAAGTTGCCATCGTTGAAGTTACCATCATTGACCTCGGCGCCAAACACATACTGCACGGGGATGCGTCCCACTTCCTCGTACGAGATCCCCAGGTTCAGAACGTGCCAGAGATCGAGAACAATGCCGCCATTTTTTGCCGCTGCGCCCTCGACCATGGCCAGCGAGTCCTGGAGGGTATTGACCATGGAAACCGCCATGGGCTCGAAGGCGATCCGGCTCCCGTGTTCCGCTGCCTCCGCGCACAGTGCCGCGAATGCGTCAATCAGCCGCGGCATGGGACATTTCCGGCGATAAAAATCGCCGACTTTGATCTGTTTAGCGTGCAACGCCTCGGCCGCCTCCAGCAGGTTCTTCTTTCGCACATCGGACTGCTTCTTCGGCTCGCCCTCGACAAACCAATCTGTCAGGAATTCGACTTCAAGGTGCCTCATGCCGTTGTCGTCGAGGATTTGCTTCATTTCTTGGAGGGTCCGGCGCTCGAGGATATGCTCGAGATCGGCATGCCATATTCCCATGCCGGTGAACCCTGCGCGGGCCGCGGCTTCTACCCTGTCTTTGAAGTCAAATGGGCTGTACTCCCGCTCGGCGCCGGGAAAAGCTCCAGCGATCGTCCAATAAGCAACCGTCAGTTCGGGATGCTGTTTCATTTGAGATTCATGTCCGCCTGCGTCCGTGTCCAGCCGGGCAAAAGCATTGTATTCCAATACGAGGGTTATCTTCGTCGCAATATTTGCCGCGCCGGTGTGCGATCATTCGATTTTTTCTCCCTCATTTTCGGCGAAAGTGGTAGATTGTTCGATGGTTTCGAACGGAGAATTCATTACATGCCGGGTGAGAAAAAACACATGAAAAAGACAAAGCGTCCTCATAGTAGTACACCTGAAAGCAAACGACCGAAAGTGCTGCCTTACCAGAACCCTAGTTTGCCCGCGGCGAAGCGCGTCCAAGACCTCTTACGGCGCATGACGGTCGAAGAGAAGGCGGCGCAAATGTTGTGCGTCTGGCAATCGAAGGCCCAAACGCTGGTGGACGCCGACGGCAATTTCGATCTTCAGAAAGCCAAGGCTGCTTTCAAGAAAGGCCATGGAATTGGCCAGGTGGGCCGGCCCAGCGATGCGGGCAAGGGCAAGAACGCGCGCGCCATGGCGGAACTCACCAACGCCATCCAGCGATTTTTTATTGAGAACAGCCGCTTGGGGATTCCGGTATTTTTTCACGAAGAGTGTTTGCACGGCCATGCGGCCGTTGACGGCACCAGCTTCCCGCAACCCATCGCGTTGGGAGGGACATTCAATCCGGAACTGGTCGAGTCGCTTTTCACGATGACTGCCGAAGAGGCGCGGCTCAGGGGAACACATCAGGCCTTGACGCCGGTCGTCGATGTGGCGCGCGATCCGCGCTGGGGACGCGTCGAAGAGACTTACGGCGAAGATCCGTACCTGGTTTCGCGGTTGGGCATCGCCGCGGTGCGCGGGTTTCAGGGAGACGCCACGTTCCGCGACAAGAAGCGGGTGATTGCCACGCTGAAGCATTTTGCCGGGCACGGCCAACCGGAATCGGGCATGAATTGCGCCCCCGCCAATGTCTCGATGCGTGTGCTACGCGAGACGTTTCTTTACACCTTTAAAGAGGCGTTGCACAAGGGCGGGGCCATCAGCGTCATGGCTTCCTACAACGAAATTGACGGCGTGCCGTCGCACGCGAATAAGTGGCTGTTACGCGACGTGCTCCGCAAGGAATTTGGTTTCAAAGGATTCGTGGTAGGCGATTACTACGCGATCTGGGAATTAAACTACCGCCCTGACACGCATGGCCACTTCGTGGCGAAGGACAAAAAGGAAGCGTGCGCGCTCGCCGTGGAAGCTGGCGTGAATATTGAACTGCCGGACCCGGACTGCTATTTGCACCTCGTCGAACTGGTCCGCAAAGGCGTGCTGAAAGAATCTCAGCTCGACGATCTTGTGGGCCCGATGCTGCTCTGGAAATTCAAACTGGGGCTATTCGACGATCCGTACGTGGATCCGAATGAAGCAGACCGGGTTGTAGCATGCGACGCCAATCGCAAGCTCGCTCTGCAAGCGGCGCGTGAAGTGATTACGTTGTTGAAGAACGATAACAATCTGCTGCCGCTGAATCTGAATAGCATAAAGTCGATCGCCGTCATCGGCCCGAATGCGAAACACAGCCTGCTCGGCGGCTATAGCGGCGTGCCGAAACATAACATCAGCGTGCTCGACGGCATTAAAGCCAAAGTTGGCAGCCGGGTAAAAGTGCTTTACAGCGAAGGCTGCAAAATCACGATTGGCGGTTCATGGAACCAGGACGCAGTTACCGCCAGCGATCCTGCCGAAGACCGCAAGCAAATTGCCGAAGCGGTCGAAGTTGCCAAGCAGGCGGAGGTGATTGTACTCGCCATCGGCGGCAACGAGCAGACTTCGCGCGAAGCCTGGAACCTGCAACACATGGGCGATCGCACCAGCCTGGACCTGGTTGGGAGACAAGAAGAGCTGGTCAAGGCCATGGTTGCGACCGGGAAGCCGGTCGTCGTGTTCCTTTTCAATGGACGGCCGCTTTCCATCAACTATGTCAGCCAGAATGTGCCGGCAATTTTTGAATGCTGGTATCCGGGACAGGAAGCCGGTCACGCCGTCGCAGAAGTATTGTTTGGCGACTTCAACCCTGGCGGAAAGCTGCCCATCACGGTGCCACGCTCTGCTGGCCATCTGCCTGCTTTCTACAACTACAAGCCGTCGGCGCGCCGGGGATATCTGTTCGACGATGTTACACCGCTCTACCCATTCGGCTACGGCTTGAGTTACACGACTTTTACCATCGGGAACGTTCGGCTGGCGAAGAAGAACATCCGCAAAAACGAGGCGACGCGCGTTCTGGCGGAAGTGACGAACACCGGTAAACGCGAGGGTTCGGAAGTAGTGCAGATGTACATCCGCGACCTGGTCAGTTCGGTGACGCGGCCGGTCAAAGAGCTGAAAGGTTTCCAGAAAGTCTGGTTAAAACCGGGCGAGAGCAAAACCGTTTCGTTGGAGATCGCGCCGGAACTGCTGGCGTTTTACGATGTCAATATGAAGTACGTGGTCGAGCCCGGCGAGTTCGAAATCATGATTGGCAGTTCTTCGCGGGACGCCGATTTGCAGAAAGTAGTTTTGCAAGTGAAGGGGTAAGGACACGCCTGTATGAGGCAAGCTATCCGAACCGCCATGGCGGACGGTAGCGCTCGCCCTACAGGGAAGCGCAGGATTAACTAAAAACGAGGCAGGAAATGACGCAGAAACTTTCGATGCGAGAGAAGCTCGGCTACGGCCTTGGCGACATGGCTGCGAACTTCATCTTCCAGACCATGTTGGCCCTGCAATTGAGTTTTTACACCGACACGTTTGGGCTGACGCCGGCAGCGGCAGGAACGCTCTTTTTGATAGTTGGCCTGAGTGCCGCCGCTGTAAATCCGATCATGGGCGTTATCGCGGACCGGACCAACACGCGGTGGGGCAAATTCCGTCCGTGGGTCCTCTGGACGGCAGTGCCGTTTGGCGTCATTGGCATTCTGACTTTTACCACTCCACATATCAGCCCAGGCAGCAAGATCATCTACGCGTGGGTGACCTACAGCCTCCTAAGGTTGATCTACGTGGTCAACAATGTGCCCTACGCGACGTTGACTGGCGTAATCACAGGCGACCCGGATGAGCGGACCAGACTGTCTTCGGTCCGTCAGTACTTCGCCAACGGCGCGGGCTTCATCGTGACGGTCCTGGCCATCCCGATGCGCAACTACTTCGGACGGGGGGACAACGCCAGAGGCTATCAGATGACCATGGGCTTGTTCTCGGTGCTGTGCGTGATTTTCTTCATCATCACGTTCGCGACGACGAAAGAGCGAATCCAGCCCGATCCCAAGCAGAAGACGTCTCTGCGGCAGGACTTCTCGGATCTGTTCAATAACGGGGCATGGGTCGCGTTGTTCCTGGTGACCACCTTCTACTTTGTAGCGATCTCGATCCGCGGTGGAGTGATGTTGCCCTTCTTTAAGTACTGCGCCGGCAATGAAAAGCTGTTCAGCTGGTTCAGCGCTTTCGGGCTTACGGCGCTGCTCATTGGCGTGGCTGTGTCGAACTCAATCTCCATTCGAATCGGTAAACGAAACCTGTTCATTCTGTCCATGGTGCTGACAGCAATCTTCAACGTGGCGCTGCTATTCCTTCCGTCGAATGCAACCGCTGCCATCTTTGGGTTGGAGGTCCTGCGCCAGTTCGCGTTTGGCTGGTCTTGCCCGCTATTGTGGGCGATGATCGCAGATGTGGCCGACTACGGCGAGTGGAAGAACGGACGTCGCGCGACCGCAACAGTCACTTCAGCCGTGGTGTTTGCGCTGTGGGCTGGGCTGGCTCTGGGCGGCGCTATTAGCGGCTGGCTGTTCTCATACTATGGTTACGTGGCGAACGCCGTGCAGACCCCGCACGCTCTGACGGGCATTCGCTGGGTGGCCAGCGTCTACGCCGGACTGGCGTTCGCGCTTACCGCGGTCTGTTTGTTCTTCTATCCGATCACGAGAGACTTTAATCAGCAGATCGCGAACGAACTGGTCGAGCGGCGCAAAAAATACGCGTCCTAGTGGCGTGACCGCGTGATTTGTACCGGTTCACCAGAGCGCAGCGCTGGCGTCCCGGCGGTTGTTTGGCGGGCGTTGCTTCGACTTCGCTCAGGGCAGGCTTTCGCCCGCCGCGCCGAGGGCGAGACGCCCTCGGGACAGCCGGCAAGATGCCGGCGCTACTCGTCGTCCACGCCGCAAGCATCCAAGTTTCCGGGGAACGGAAGAAGGCCGATAATGTTTCGCGGCATGAAATCGCTCTTTGGCCAGACGTGCTTGGGCAAGGCGTGTTCGGGCAGAAAGCGCTTCGGCAGGGCGGCGCTTCTCGCCGCGCCACTTTTGCTGGTTTTGGTTTTTGTGTCCCAGGCTTTTCTGTCCCTCGTTTTTCTGGCCCAGTATTCGCCGGCCCAGGGCCCCGCTCCTTCTCCGACCCAGGCCCGCCGCCTCATTTTGAAAGATGGCTCCTATCAGTCCGTCACAAAATATGAGATCCACGGCGACCGCGTCCGCTATTTCAGCGCCGAGCGCGGCGAATGGGAGGAAGTCCCGAAAGCAATGGTCAACTGGGACGCAACCGAAAAGTTTGAACAGGGTCGGCAGGAAGACAAGCTTGCTCCCGAAGCGGCCGAACTCGACAAGGAACTCGAGGCCGAACGCAAAGCCGAACTGGCCCGTTCCCCGCAGGTCGCACCCGGCCTGCACCTTCCCGACGACGGCGGCATTTTTTTGCTGGACACTTTCGAGAACCAGCCGCAGTTGGCTGAACTGCAGCAATCGGGCGGCGAAGTGGGCGTGCGCGCCAAATCGAATGTATTGCGCCAGGCGGTCAATCCGCTGGCCGGCGCAAAGCAAACCATTGAACTTCCCGGAGCGCACGCCAGAATTCAGTCGCACACCGCCGTGCCTTCCCTCTACATCGACATCGACTCGAATGCCGGCGCGAGTCCCGATAACAAAGACTCCGGCGCGACTTCGCCGGTCGCGCCCGGCAAGAGTGATCGCTTCAAGATCGTTCGCATCGAGGTCAAAGGCGGCAAACGCGTTCTCGGCAGCGTCAAGGTCGCTGCGACCGGGCAACCGAAAACCGACGAACGTTTCGTAGCGGCCACGGCCACCGCCCTGACCGGAGGTTGGGTCAAGCTCACGCCTAACGAACCCCTTGCGGTGGGTGAATACGCCGTCGTCGAGATGATGGGAAAAGATGCGATGAACCTCTATGTGTGGGACTTCGGCGTAAACCCAGCCGCGCCCGCGAACCCCTCCGCGTTGAAACCGGAACCGCCAGAGGCGCAGCCGAAATCCGGGCAACCTGCGCATCCGCAGATGTAACGTAGGGACAGCCGCCCTCGGCTGTCCAGCGGGGCGAAGCCCCGCCCATCTCTTGATCTGAAAGATAAACGAAGGATAGACGAAGGATAGACGAAGGATAGACGAACGAAAACCCAGGCGAGCTTCGCTCGCCTTGGACAGCCGAGGGCGGCTGTCCCTACGCAAGCCTACGGCTCCATCACTCCGCGCGAGGCAACGCCAATGTTGTCGCGAGTGGTGTTCTTCACCATATACATCATCTCGTCCGCTTGCCGGATGATGTCGTGCGGGGTCTGCGCATCGTGCGGAAAAGTCGCCAGCCCCATGCTGGCGCGCACGTCCAGGTTCAGGCCCTGTTCGGTACAGAACTTTCCCGCGCGCAGACAATCTTGCAAGCGTTTGGCGACCACCACCGCCGGATCTTTCCCGGTTTGCGGCAGCAGCACCACGAATTCGTCTCCACCGTAGCGGAAGGCGTAGTCAATCAGGCGCAATTGCGCTTTGATCAGGTATCCGATTTCGGCCAGCAGCCGGCTTCCCACCAGATGTCCATGCGTATCGTTGACCAGCTTGAAGCGGTCGAGGTCGATGAAAATCACGCTGAACTGGTAGCCGAAGCGCGCCGACCGGTAGACCTCTGTGGCCAGCGTCTTGTGCAGATGGCGGGCATTGAACAGCCCCGTGCAATCGTCGGTGATGGTCAGTTCCTGGATCTTCTCGACCGCCTTCGCATTCTCGATCGAAATCGCGGCGTAATCGCACAACGCCTGGAGGAAGAACATCTCCTGTTCCGACAAGCCCACGTTGGCGTTGACCAATTGAATCACGCCCAGCACGCGGTGTTTCGAGCGCAACGGCACGCAGATGACCGACTGCGTCTGCAAGCGCGTCAACTGGTCCACCCGGGATGAGAAACGCGGATCGGCTTTGACATCGGGGACGATCAACACCTGCCCGTACTTGGCAACCCATCCGGCAATGCCCTCGCCCACCTTCAGGCGCGTCTTGGCCAGCACCTCGGCCGCCGCCCCCACCGCGATGGCAAAATACAGTTCGTCCTTTTCCTCATCCACCATCAGCAGCGACCAAGTGTCGGGGCGGAAATACTCCGCCATCTTCTCCATGATCGTCTGCAAGATCGCATCCAGATCGAGCGAGGATGTCAGAGCTTTGGCGACATCGTGAAAAATCGTCAGCTCTTGTGACAGGCGAATTGGGGACGCGCCCGCTGCCTCTGCCATGGACTCCTCGTTCGAAGGGGTGGTTCGAGCGTGTTTCATAAATGCTACTGGGCACGTCTTGGAAAGGCCACGGCTTCAGCGGCCGCGGCCAGAACCGGCAACAACTCGCCCTTGAGCCCCCTGAGGGAAATGCCCGTCCCAGCTAAAGCCGGTTTATGAAACAAGCTCCAACAAATTATAGGTTTGGCCCCGCCGCCGGGGCAATGAACCTAGGTAACCGGTATCCATCCTGCCACCCCTTCCCAGGGAGATTCTGTGGTGTCATAGTTGCGTGGTCTGAAAACTGAAGACTGGGTTGCAGTGTGCCAGCGGCCTCGAATCACCAAATTACAAACTACTCCGTTACCAATTTTCTATCATCTTGCTCGCCAACAGAGTAGAATTTCGTTCGCCAGCTGGCGCAAACGGGAGACTGTGTTGCCTGCCTTTGGAGAAAAACTGAAACTGGAGCGCGAGAAGCGCAAAATCACCCTGGAGCAGATTTCCGCCTCCACCAAGATCGGGACCCGCATGTTACAGGCACTGGAAGAGGACAAGTTCGACCAGTTGCCCGGAGGCATCTTCAACAAGGGCTTCGTCCGCGCCTATGCCCGCTTCGTGGGCCTCGACGAAGATCAAACCGTGGCCGACTACCTGGAAGCTTCCGGCGACGCCCCTCCCGTTTCCACGGAAATCGCAATGCCGGAAGAGGGGTTCCGCGAAAATGCAGCACGCGAAAATGCGGAGAACGTCAGCCGCCTGGAAGCGATTGCCGACGCCCCTCCTCGCGAACTGCCCTGGGGCCTGTTCGCCGCCCTTCTACTCGTAGTGGCGCTCAGCCTCTCCCTCTGGAGCCATCACCAGCGCGAGCACTCCCGACAGTCCGTTCGCCACGCCCAAACCACTGCTGCAACGCCGTCGCCAGCGGAGCAGTCGTCAGCTCAAGCATCAAGCGAAACGCCCAGCCAAGCGCCCATCGAAGACACTGGAGCGAGTGCGCCCAGTGCTGTTTCGCCTCATGGTGGCTCGACCGCTCGAGAGCCTGCCCCGTCGATCCGGCCGCAGCCCACTCCCGCCAGCCCATCCAGTGTCAAGACCGCGCCCGTTGCCCCCGCCGCGATTCCCGGCCAGTTTACCGTCGTCGTCGAGGCCCGCGAAGAATCCTGGATCTCGATCTCCGCGGACGGCAAGACCCTCGTGTCCAAAGTTTTGCCCGCCGGCGCCGTGCGCACCGTCCGAGGGAGTAAAGAAATCATCGTCACCGCCGGAAACGCGGCCGGCGTTGACATCCTCTTTAACGGGAAGAATCTCGACCTGGGAGGAGAATCCGGCCAGGTCAAGACCTTTACGTTTGGCCCCCAGGGGATCACGCCCAGCGCCGCGGAACCGGCTCCGACGCCCTAGTTTGTCTATCGTTTATTCCATTTGCCGCTCACCCTCCGCCATTCAATGCACTTCGTTCCCACTCAATGTCATCTCCCTCCGGCTCCGCCAATCCCGTTGCGCTCAGGAGGCCATCTCTGATACGGTTTTAAAGTAGATAAAGCCAAACCAAGATTGGCCAAACTTCATCGAGAGCCCTGGGTTCCGTAGGACCCCCTTATCGGACGTGAAGGCTCGAAGTCATCTTAGAGGAGATAACCACCTTGCCAGCAACCAATCGTTTCCTGTTTACCTCGGAGTCCGTCACCGAGGGACATCCCGACAAAATCGCCGACCAGATTTCCGATGCCATCCTCGACGCCTGCCTGCGCGACGATCCGACCAGCCGGGTCGCCTGTGAAACCCTGACCTGCACCGGCCTGGTCGTCATCGCCGGCGAAATCACCACCAAAGCCTATGTGGACTTTCAGAATCTCGTCCGCGGCGTGGTGCAGTCCATCGGCTACGACAACGCTGTTTATGGCTTCGACTCCAACACCTGCGCCGTGATTTCCAGCATTAACAAGCAATCCGGCGATATCGCCATGGGCGTCGATACGGGCGGCGCCGGCGACCAGGGAATGATGTTCGGCTACGCATGTAACGAGACCCCCGAACTGATGCCCATGCCGATTTCCCTCGCCCACAAGCTCTGCTTGAAGCTTTCCGAAGTTCGCAAGAATGGCACCTGTCCCTATCTGCGTCCCGATGGTAAATCGCAGGTCACGGTCGAATACGACGAGCAGAAGAGAGTAAAGCGCGTGGATGCCGTGGTCATTTCCACCCAGCATTCCGAGAGCGTGGGCAACGACGAACTGCGCTCCGATATTTTGCGGCACGTCATCGAAACCGTGATTCCCGCCCACCTGCTCGATGAAGACACCAAGTACCACATCAATCCCACCGGACGCTTCGTCATCGGCGGTCCCATGGGCGATACCGGGCTGACCGGCCGCAAGATCATCGTCGATACCTACGGCGGCATGGGCCGTCACGGCGGCGGCGCCTTCAGCGGCAAGGACCCGACCAAGGTGGACCGTTCCGCCGCCTACATGGCGCGCTATATAGCGAAAAATATCGTGGCCGCCGGCCTCGCCGACCGCTGCGAAGTGCAGCTCGCCTACGCCATCGGGGTTGCCGATCCGGTCAGCGTCCTTGTGGATACTTTCGGAACCGAGAAGATTGATGCGAAGCTGATTCCAGATCTGGTGCGGGCCAACTTCAAGCTGAAGCCGCGCGAGATCATCGAAACGCTCAACCTGCGGCGTCCGATCTACCGTAAGACCGCGTCTTACGGACATTTCGGCCGCAACGATTCCGATTTCACCTGGGAAGCAACCGACAAAGCCGCCAAGCTGGCCGCCGACGCCGGCTTGAAGCGCGAGCCGGTGGGAGCGAGAAAATAAGGAACCGCTTCTAGCTTCTGGCCCCTGGCTTCTAGCTAGCAGCCAGAAGCTAGCAGCCTTCTTTCGCGTCATCATCGTGGGGGATAGGAAGAAAATGGCAACAACAGCGATCAGCAGCGACATTAAAGGACTTGAACTGGCCGATCTGGGCAAGAAACGCATCGAGTGGGCCAACCAGTCGATGAAAGTGCTCCAGATCATCCGCAAGGAATTCATCAAGAACCAGCCCCTCAAGGGCATCCGCGTTTCCGCCTGCCTGCACGTCACGGCCGAGACGGCAAACTTGATGATCGCCTTGCGCGACGGCGGCGCAGACGTGGCGCTGTGCGCCTCCAACCCGCTGTCGACTCAGGACGATGTGGCCGCCAGTCTGGTCCGCGATTACAGCATTCCCGTCTTCGCCATTAAAGGCGAGGACAACGATTCCTACTACAGCCACATCATGGCGGCGCTCGATCACAAGCCGCAGATCACCATGGACGATGGCGCCGACCTGGTCTCCGTGCTCCACACCAAGCGCACGAAGGAACTGGCGGATGTGCTCGGCGGCACCGAAGAAACGACCACCGGCGTAATTCGCCTGCGCGCCATGGCCAAGGAAGGCGTCCTGCGCTATCCCATCGTCGCCGTCAACGACGCCGACACCAAGCATCTGTTCGACAATCGCTACGGCACCGGACAATCCACCATCGACGGCATCATCCGCGCCACCAACTTCCTGCTCGCCGGCTCGAAGTTCGTGGTCGCCGGCTACGGCTGGTGCGGACGCGGCCTTGCCTCGCGCGCCCGCGGCACGGGAGCCGAAGTCATCGTTACCGAAATCGATCCCACCAAAGCGCTCGAAGCGGTTATGGACGGCTTCCGCGTGATGAGCATGGAAGAAGCCGCCAAAATCGGCGACGTCTTCTGCACTGTCACCGGCAACAAAAACGTGCTCGCCAAGCAGCACTTCGAGCTCATGAAGGACGGCGCCATCATTTCGAACTCGGGCCACTTCAACGTCGAGATCGACATTCCATCGCTCGAAAAGCTGTCGTCCTCCAAACGCACTACGCGCACCTTCGTGGACGAGTACACAATGAAAGACGGCCGCCGCATCAACCTGCTTGGCGAAGGCCGCCTCATCAATCTGGCCGCCGCCGAAGGCCATCCCGCTTCAGTCATGGACATGAGTTTCGCCGACCAGGCGTTTTCCCTGGAGTACATGGTCAAAAACCATGCCTCGCTCGAAAACAAGGTCTACACCGTTCCGGCGGAACTCGACAAACGCGTGGCCAAGTTGAAACTGGAATCGTTGGGCATCAAGATCGACCGCCTGACTTCGGAGCAGGAAGAATACCTGGCCAGCTGGTCGGAAGGAACGTAGGGCTAGCTGTCAGCTCTTAGCTCTCAGTTTTCAGAGGGGCGGCGTTTGCCGCCCTTTCCTTCGCCTTGCGAATTGCCACGCGATTGCACTTCTGAATAATTCGGGGAGAACAGATAAACACGATGCGCTGGATGTTGAGGTCGAAACTACACAAAGCAACTGTCACCGACGCCGATCTTCGCTACGAAGGAAGCATCACGATCGATGAAGATCTGATCGATGCCGTCGGATTGCGCGCCGGGGAAAAGGTGTTGGTGGCGAGCAATACTTCGGGCAACAGACTAGAGACCTACGTCATCACCGGCGAACGCGGCTCCGGCGTCATCTGCATGAACGGGGCGGCCTCTCTGCTCATCAAAAAGGGTGAGGAGATCGTCATCATGGGATTTGAATTGTCCGACGGTCCTGTCGTCCCCAAGAGCGTGTTGTTGGGCCCAGACAACAAGATCGTGCGGTGGTTGGAGGGAGGCCCCACCGAGAAATAGTCGCAGTTCCTAGCCCGTCCCGCACCCCGCCCACCCTCGCCAGCCGCTCAAGTTTCCCGCCGCCGGGCCGATCAAACCATAAGAGGGTTGCCTTTGAATTCGCCTGTGCACTCCAAAGTGCTGCTCGTCGATGACAGCAAGTTTCTCCGGCTGACCAACGAACGCGTTCTGACCAGGGCCGGCTTCGAGGTGTTCACCGCCGCCGATGGCGAAGAGGCCCTCCAGGTCGCCAACGAGAAACTGCCCGACATCATTCTTCTCGACATGATGCTTCCCAAGCTCAGTGGACCGGAAGTCCTGAAGGCCCTGAAAAAAAATCCCTCCACGATGGACATACCGGTCATCGTGCTGACCAGCCTGTCGCAACAAAACGAAGAAAAACTTCTCCGCGAAGGCGCAGCCGCCTATTTTGAGAAATCCCTGCTGGGACTCGACCAAAGCTCCGACCGTCTGGCGTCCACGGTGGAGACGGTTTTGACACGGGTCAATCACCAAAAGAGCCTGGATGCCCGCTTGCAGAAATTGGCCGCCAAAAAGGCCGCCGGCAAATAACACTCACGACTAACAACTGACAACCGCTCCGCTTCGTGCCCTAAATTTGCCCTCTTTCACCACGGAGTCACGGAGTCACGGAGAAACCCAACGCCTGGGCGAAGCCTTCCACTCTGGTTCTTGCAGGTTTGAGCTCTTCTCCGTGTCTTGGTGTCTCCGTGGCGGAATCCTCAAAGTACGGCAGTACCCGTCCCGCGCCGCCTGGAAAACTTCACTCTGCGCGATACAATCGAAGGCATGTACCACTACAATCCCGCAACCGCCCTGGAAGAACTGACCGAAGACGCGACGCTGCCCAATCCCGTCCACGTCCGCGACATGATGCTGCGCCGCAACCTCACCGCCGACCAGTCAATCCAATTGAACCGCATCTTCGTCGAATACCAGAAAGCCTTCGGCGAAGCGCAACGGCTGGGTAAGGAAATCCTGCAGCGCCTGGCAGCGTAGATCTGCAATTCTTCGTGCCCAGACTTTCGTAGGGATCGGGCCGTCGGGCCATCTCGAGTCAAAGGCCTTTGAACTTCGATGGCCCGATGATGAGATGGCCCGATGACCCGATTAGTTCTTAGCGGCGTCCACCGCGGAACCCTCCGCCGCGATTCCCTCCGCGGGAGCCTCCGACTGAGCCGCGCGCTACGACGCCGCGCCCGCCTGCCGGGCCACGACCCGCAAAGCCGCGCCCAACTGCCGGACCACGTCCCACAAAGCCGTGTCCCGCATAACCGCGGGCGTAGGGGCGTCCCCAATAAGAATGTCCCCAACCGTGGTACCAGGGGCCTGCGCCGATAAAGACCCCGCCCGAGAACCAGCTCGGGCCGTAATAGCCATAGGGCGCGCAAGCGTAAGGATAGTCCGGGTAATAACCGTAAGCGCAAACCGGCGGGCCGGCCACAACGCCGACGGGGCCGATTCCAATTCCGATCCTGACCTCGGCCTGCGAGTACGCGAGCGGCAGAGTCAGTAACGCCAGCAGTGCAACATATCTCAGGTATTTCATGGTGAACCTACCTTTCTTCCCTTCCTTCTTCCCACCAGCGTTTCGTTGTTTCGATTCGCCTACTCTCTTGAACTCGGACAGGGGGAAAAAGTTGCGGAAAGGGGAGTGGCTGATTTCAGCCATCCTGCGTGAAATCAACCAGTTGAAAGGGAATGGGCGAAACCGAACCTAAAACGATTTCGAAATAGACTTTCGCTCGAACGCCCGGCCATCCGCAAATTCAGATAGGCGCTCTCTGTAGCGGCACGATGAACTGGATGCCGTCAATGTGTTTGCCCTGGAGCCGTTCGTCATTGGTGACGAAAAGATCGACGTTCGCGCTGGCGGCGCAGGCCAACTGAATGGCGTCGGGCGCCTTGAGCGACCCTTCCGATCGCAACGCCGCATATACCTTCGCCGCTTTCACATCGAAGGGAATCATGATCGCCGCGGTTGAAATTGCGCGCTCATACCTTCCGCATAGTTCAGAGTCGCCCCGCTCGATCGGTTTCACCAGTATCTCACCCAGAGTGAGTGTGGAAGTCAGCAGTTGATCGCCTCGGTCGAGCATCTTGGCACGAAGCTGTGCGACGGCCTTGGAGAACGTCCCATAGTCCTCGAAGAGGTAAATGAACAGGTTGGTGTCCCAAAAAATGCGGCTCATTCCCAGCCCTCGCGCAGGCGGCGCACATAATCGTCTGCGTGCTCGTCGGCCCATAGATGTTGGCCCGATCCCCGCAACATAAGCAGCGGATCTTCCTTCCCGGAATTGCTGGTTGCGGCCGAACACCAGTCGCGGTACCAGCCAAGGAGGCCGTGGTAGCCATACGGGAGATCCTCACGCTCGGGCGTGATCTTCGCACCCTCGCGATCCGGATGGTAGGAGTCGCCCTTGCGGAAGAGTCGTCGCCGGCCCGGGCCAGTTTCAAATAGCATTCGATAACGGCCCGGATTCGGAGGCCGGTTGGCAACGCAGTGCTGGATGACATGCACGTAAACGCCGCGCCGAAGCGGTTTGTGCAGCGCCTCCCGCTCTGCGCGATCGACAATCTCCTCGATGGCGAAGTCTGGCGCTTCGGGATGTTCGCGATGCAGCAAGGCGGTTGCGATCCAAACTTCGTCGGCAACCTTCAGCGCGGCTTCGCTTGCTGTAGGCGGTGCATTTGGCACGGCTTCTCTCCTTAGATTTTAATATTACCATGTAATGATGTAATATCACTAATATTATATTACAGTGGATGCGCCACTTCCCGCGCTTCTCGAGAAGCTTGCCATTAACGATAGCCGGATTTACTACCCCCCTACTCCCCGGTCTTCTGGAATCAAAGACTTAGGAAAAAATCCCGCCAAGTCTTTGAGTTCAAAGGACTTTCTGCTAAAGTCTTCCAAAATCAATAACTTAGGGGAGATCCGTTCGCTTCGCTCAGGATTTCGGCAGCGGGCTCCCGCTTCGCTCACGCCCGCTAAACGCCTCAACTTAGCTATAAAACTTCACGTAAAATGGGTTTGGGGCAGCTTCGAGGGCCGTCTTGGTGACGGCTCACCTCTTCACTGCCCCAATCAGATTTCCAATAATTAGGGTCGCGTGCGACGGGGCTTAAGTCAAAGCAATTCGATTACAAGCTGGGTGTGCTGAAAAAAGGACAGGGTCAGATTGTAGAGTCGGGATCGCTGGTGGGGTCCCAATCCTCACGGAGAACGCTACGGGCGGGGCACTCGCAGCGGTAGGAAATAATGCTTATTAGGACGCTCTCGGCTTCGCCAATTCAGCGATCCTAACAATCGCGTCGAGCTTCTCCCGAATCTCCGGGTCGATTTTGTCGAGAGGAACGACAAATGCCAGCTCATAAAAGTTCTTCTTCGCCATTAGATTTGGAATACCAAGTCTCTTGAAGTAGTTCTGGAATAATGGCGCCAAAAAGTCGTCGCTGACCTTGGTATTAGGATCCCAAGGAGAGCCCTTCCCTAGTGTCGTGAGAGCAGCTTCCAGATCGCGGACTGACTCGCGCATCGCCCCGAGGCGACGCTGCGCTTCTGCTTCGCTGAACAGTGGCCCAGGCGCGGAACCGACGGCGCTCTGCTGTGCATAGGCTTCCAATGTTTCAGGATAGCAAAAATAATTTTCAATCTCTCTTTTCTTCCACGTCAGACCCGTTGCACCCAAATCGCTGGGCAACGGGCGTTCTAACTGATCGAAAATCGCCACGGCCTCCAGTTGGCCAACCGCCTCACGGAGACCTTGAAAGTGCTTTCGAACTTCAGCCGGTAGATTTCCGACGTAGTGAACGAAGGGACGCGCCAGATGTCCCATCGCCTTCTTGTGGGTGAGCCTTTCGGCGAACGCTTTCAGGATCGCAAGGTCTGTCAACCCTTCTAAATACAAGACCCACCCGGTTTGTTCAGCTTGGTAGTACTGCTCAAACCCGATCTCCGCAAGCGACTTCATAAGCTGGCCCCCGCGGTCAATAATCGGATGCGGTTTGCCGACAAAGGCAATTACGAGATCCCTGCCGGCGGCCTCGTTGAGAAGTACCTCGCTGTGGCTCGCCGCGATGACTTGATTTCCGTTTGTCCTTGCTACGTCTGTCAACAACTGGTAAATCTGCCGTTGCCGGAGTATTTCGAGGTGCGCGTCAGGCTCGTCAAGCAGCAAGACAGAATTGGGATTCGCAAACATGTAAGACAAGAGCAACAGGGTTTGTTGCAGGCCGCGGCCTGAGGACGATATATCGAGGCGCACATCCTTTTCCGTATAGGTCATCACCAGTTCACCCCTCTCAGGGACGTACCGGGGCGGATCGAGGACAGAACCAAACAGGGCTTCTATGTACTCCACGAGCTTCTTCCAGTGTTCTGGCTTATCGTTGTGAATCACAAAGCATAGATTTCGTAAGACCGCTGCGGTCTGTCCTTCTCCGACGCGGACGTTTATCGCTCCCTGATCGAGTCGAGTCTCAGTGGCAGCCAATCCGGACATGGGTGGAAGAAATGCAACTAGTGTTTCCGCAGCCTCCTCTGGCATGACCATTCGCTTGCCAGAGTCGCCATTCGCGACGCGAAGGGGGCGACAGTAGAAGGACTCTTCATTGGCGTAGTCAAACTCCAAACCACACTTCCATGGCTTGTCGTTCGTCACGCCCTCAACAATGATGTTCGACCCTCACGTTCTTTGTATCCTGCCCGGTCTCGGTCCTCTTCACGTCTCTGACGTGCAGATTTTTCCAAAGAAGATTGGCATCGGGAACAGGAACTGAAACCAGGTCGCGGCGGTTTATGGTCACGCCTGGCCGCTTCTCAGGCAGGCCTTTGCCTTTCCTCCTCTCGTTCCACCGACTGAGCCCAACTTGCCACAGCGCAAGGGCCTGAAGCGCTGATGTTTTACCAGAATTGTTTGGACCAATAAAAACAACCGGATTGCCGAGATCCACCTCTACATTGCCGAACCGCTTGAAATTCCGAATCTTGATTTTTGTCAGCATCCGCTCATTCCTTGGACTGCAGGCCTCCGGTGCATTGTATTATCTTCCCTGCCCCTTTGGAACACCGGCAGTTGTCCCTACGTGGTCCTGGGCAGACGACGGCGTCGCCCTACACGGTCCACTGCTGCCATCGTTTACAATTGAAGATTCTCTTTTTGATTTGAAAAACGATTGGGAAAGATAATCATGCATCGTTGGTCGCAACTTTTTATTCCTACTCTGCGCGAGGCTCCGGCGGACGCGGAAGTCGCCAGTCACAAGCTGCTGGTGAGGGCTGGATACATACGGCAACTGGGCGCTGGGATTTATTCGTTCCTGTTCCTGGGCAATCGCTCGACACAGAAGATCATGGGCATCGTCCGCGAGGAGATGGACAAGATCGCGCAGGAGTTTTATCTGCCGGCGTTGAATCCTCGCGATCTGTGGGAGGAGACCGGACGCTGGTCGGTCATTGGCGAGAACATGTTTCGCCTCAAGGACCGCAAGGGCGCCGATCTGTGCCTGGGCTTTACGCACGAAGAAGTCATGACCGACATCGCGCGCAAGGAACTGCGCAGCTACAAGCAACTGCCGCAGATCTGGTACCAGATTCAGACGAAATTCCGCGACGAGCCGCGTCCCAAGTCGGGGCTGCTGCGGGTGCGTCAATTCATCATGAAAGACGCCTACTCGTTCGACATGGATGCGGCGGGGCTGGACGCTTCGTACCGCAAGCATTACGAGACGTATTGCCGCATCTTCGACCGTTGCGGGTTGAAGTACATGGTGATCGACGCGCACTCGGGGGCGATGGGCGGATCGCAGTCGCAGGAATTCATGGTGCGGACTCCGGCGGGCGAGGACCAGGTGGTGAGCTGCGAGAAATGCGGGTACGCGGCGAACATGGAGAAGGCGACGTCGAAGCTGGCTGCGGTGGAAGACCTGAAGCCCGAGGGCGATGGAAAGCCGCTGCTGGTGCACACTCCGGGTAAGGGCGCGATTGCCGATGTGGCCGAGTTCCTGGGGATTTCGGCCCAGCAGGACATCAAGGCCGTGGCCTACATGGCGCAGAAGCCGGGCGCCGACGGCAAAGCGATCGAGCAGCCGGTGGTGGTCTTTTTGCGCGGCGACCACACGGTGAACGAGACCAAGCTGCTGACGCTGGTCAAGGCGAGCCAGGTTCGTCCCATGCAGACGGAAGAACTGGAAATTTATTTCCAGGGCCCCGGCGGATTCATCGGACCCATCGGCATGGTTGCCCGGCCGGCGGAATTGCTGGGGCTGTGGCTGGATGCGGACAAGGAAAAAATCAAGAAGCAGTATCCGCAATTCGCGGCTGTGATCGACAATCCGCGCAACGTCAATGTCGTGCTCGACGAAGGGTTGGTGGGCCGCGTCAATATGATTTGCGGAGCGAACAAGCTCGACTATCACCTCAAGAACGTGACGCCGGGAAAGGACTTCCAGTACACGGTTGCCGCCGATGTTCCGCAGTGTGACGGCCGGCGAAGGGTGCCCGAAATGCGGCGCTCCTTCTTCCCTGCGCATCGACACGGCGGTCGAGATCGGGCACATTTTCAAGCTGGGCTACAAGTATTCGGAATCGATGGGCGCGCGGGTGCTCGACCACAATGGCAAGGAAGTCGCGCCGATTATGGGGAGCTATGGGATTGGAATCGAGCGCATCCTGACGGCTGCGGTCGAACAAAATAACGACGAGAACGGGTTTTGGCTGGCACCTTCGATTGCGCCGTTCGAGGTGGTGGTGGTGTCCACGAATTCCAAGGATGAGGCGGTCCGCAGCGCCTCCGAGGACGTGGCCCGGCAGCTGGAAGGCGCCGGATACGACGTTCTGCTGGACGAGCGGGACGAGCGGCCAGGGGTGAAATTCAAGGACGCCGACCTGGTAGGCATACCGTTTCGCGTGAACGTGGGGAAAAAGGTTACCGAAGGCATCGTCGAAGTGGTTCGGCGCTCGACTCTCGAGCGAAAGGACGTTAGAATTTCAATGGTAACCGAGTATTTCCAGGAACTGCGCCGGGCCGATGGCTAGCCCGGAGAAGAGCCTTCGGCGGAAGGCGGAAGGTTCGGGTGGGGGCGCGCAACCAGCGATTTAGCGAGGGTTTCTTATGTCAACTGCCAAAATGATCTTCGGCTTGATCGTTTTTGCGATGTTGGTCCTGTTGGCCTTCAAGGTGATTCCGCCGTACTTCTCAAACTACGAGCTTGAGGATTCGGTCAAAACGGAAGCGCTCCAATCGACCTACAGCACGCGCACGGAAGACGACATTCGCGAGGCCGTCATCAAGGATGCCCGCGGCGACGATATTGCGCTGACGCCCAAGCAGGTGCATGTTACGCGGGTGGGCGGGATCGCCAATGGCAGTATCACCATCGAAGTCGATTACAGCGTTCCGCTCGACCTGCCCGGATATTCAACTTCCCTCGACTTCCATATCTCGTCGAGGAACAAAGGGCTGTATTAGGAACGGCGTTTAGCTTTCAGCTTTCAGCTGTCAGCTCTCAGCTTTCAGCTCTCAGTTTTTGGACTTTAATTCTGCGCCCTTCGCATCCAATCCTGCAAGGGACTTGCCGCTCCCGCTTTTTGTTTCCGGCGCTCGCGCTCGGATTGCATCTCCTGAATACTTTGCGCGACTAGAGGCGAGTACAGAGCCTGGATCCAACGCGAATTCTTCCATTCCGGCTGGGCGTCGAGCGCTTGGCTGAAATCAGCCAGCGCCTGATCGTGCTCCTGCGCCTGCCAGCGCGCCACGGCTCGTAGCATCGCCTTTTCGGGGTCATTGCCCGGTGCGTCCGAGGCGTCCAAGGTCTGAAGAGCGTCGCTATATCGCCGGACCTCGATCAGCGCCCACGCCAGTTGCAGTCCGAGCTTCACATTGCCTGGGCGCTGCTGTAATGCACCGGACAGCAAGTTGACCGAATTCTGGTAATCCCCGCTCCAGTAGTGCCACCAACCCAGCTCCCCAATCCACTCTGGCGCTCGTACGGCTCCACTCTGCTGGAGTTCGATCTCCAACTTGCGCGCGGGCTCGGGGTTTCCGGCCAATAGAGCCAGGCCAGCCGCCGCAACGTCGATTTCGCGGGGCTTCTGGCCCTGCACGCTCTCGACCCAGCGTTGGAACTCCGCCAACGCGCTTGCGCGGCCCGCTGCCGCCAGGGCGTGAGCATACGCGGTGACAATTTCCGGATGCGAGGTTTTGTCCAAGTCAAGGATCTTGCGGTAGGCCGCGGCCGCTCCGGAGAAATCTGCCTGGGCAAACTGCGCCAGTGCCAGTAACTGGAGAGCCTTCGGCTGATCGGACCGCAGGCGCAGAGACTGCTTTGCCAGTTGCTCCGCTTGAGCATACTGGTTCGCGTCCAGTGCGGCGCGCGCTCTGGCCGTCCAGAAGATGTAAGCCACAGCCAAGTCGCGTTCCGCATGCACCGGCCAGCCTTCGCTGGCGATCAGCTTCTGGATCTGGGCGATGCGCTCGGAGGGCAGCGGGTGGGACCGGAAATATCCCTCGAGCGTCTGCTGCGCCATCTGCGACAGTTCTTCCGGTGGCGTCTTCGCCTTGGCTTCATACTCCTGATACAAGCGCGCGAAAGTCTCGAACATGCGGAGGGCCCCACTGGCTGAATATCCCGAGGCCACGGCCAGCCGCGCGCCATCGCGGTCCGCTTCCAGCTCTTGATCTTTGCTATAGCCGGCTTCGAACAACTCGATGGGAAGGGCCACCAATCCTCCCAGTGGAATTTTGCGGAGCGCTCGCTCGGTCTGCACACGGTCGGAGCAATGGTAGTGGTCGATGTGCTCGATCTCGTGCCCGATCACCGCCGCCAATTCGTCTTCGCTGTCCATCAGCGCCAGCAGTCCACCGCCAACGTAAACATGTCCGCCGGGCAGAGCGAAGGCATTGATGAAGTTCGGACCCGGAATGTAGTGAAACTTGTAAGGCAATTTGCGATGGGCGTTGCGGGCTACCTGATTCCCAACCCGCGTCAGGTAATGCTCGACGATGGCGGCTTCCGGCGCATTGTCGCGTATTTCGTCGGAGGCGTAAGACCTCGCCAGTTCGTTTCCGATGCGGATCTCTTCTTCGTCCGACATGCGCGTGAAACTCACCGGCATGCGCGTCAGTTCCTGTTCGGTGTCGGCAACCAGATACAACAGCGCCGCCGGACTGGCAGGCACGTCCACCTTCCGACGCTCGCTCACCACCACGGACGCGACGCCCAGAAGCACGATCCCCGCGAATATGAGCCACTTTTTCATAGGTATCGTCTAATCGCCTCGCGATTCCGTGTATAGAGGAACGACACCAGCAGCAGCGCGGCGCCCAGCACGATGAAGGTCAGATAGCGGTCGCGCGGGTCGAGTCTCCACACATCCACCAGCAGAATCTTGCCCACGCAAAGCAGCAGGAGTCCCAGGCCGGTGAGGCGGAAGCTGCGCTCGCCGAGCCAGAGGGCGAGCACGAAGACGGCCACGCCCTCCACTCCCCAAGAGAGCGTAACCATGCCGTGGCGCATCTCAATCGCCAGCAGCACGGTCAACAATCCAACTGCGATGAAAAACAAGAGCTGCTCCGGACGCCGGACTAGCGACTGCAATAGGCGACGCAAGCCGGTCTTCTCACTCGGCTCATTCTTTTTGCGAAGTTGAAAGGCGAAAGGCAGAGAGACAACGAGCAGCGCGATGGCGGTTCCCGCTGTGATCCACCGGCTTTCGAGCGGCGGAGCTGGGAAGTAACTGCGTTCGTAGAAATTGTGCAGTCCGGTGCGGAACAGCACTCCTACCGCGATCAACAATCCCTGGTAGAGGAAGACTCGGCGCTCGCTGCGCCAGGCGACGATCAGCAAGGCCAGGGCAAGCGCGGCCCACGCGCCCGCTACCCAGTCGGCATCCAGTTCAAAACGCATGAGTGCGGCGAAGGAGATCGTGCCCAGCCAGCAACAGACGTCCGCGACGCTGAACTTGCGCTCGGAGGCGAGCAGGTCCTCGTTTTCTTGCAGCCTCCAATATGCGTAGAAAAAGCCGAGCGCCAGCGGGACCACGGTATAGAAGCGAGGACTGATTTCGCCGGGGTTGCCGGCGGCATTCAGATTCACGAAGAAGATCCGCGAAAAGCTGGCTGCCAATGCGACGTAGCCCTGCAAGCGCAGGCTCGGCTTTTTCATCGTCAGCCCGAGTTCCAATAAGATCAGACCGCCGACGAGCCAGGCATCCGCCACGCTGACCGGGCGCAATTCGTACCACGCGACCAGCGCAAGCAGAGAGGATGCCGACCAGGTGTAGGCCGCACCCGCCAGTTGTGCGTAAGAAAAGGGGCGATCGCCAATTGTGATCCCGCGGCTGGGATCGGCATCGCCATTCTTCCGCGATTTTACAAATAGCGATGTGACATACAGCAAGGCGGAAACCAGCGTGATGGTGATCAGCCGCAAGGTCAGGCCGTGATATTTATCGGCAGCTTCCAGGTTGATTGCGACTACGCGAACCACAGAGGCAAGCGCGAGGAAGCTGGCTTGGTACTGAAGCTCGGCGAAGCTGAAGCGGCTTCCAGCGAGGGCGAGTCCCAGTCCGAGCGCGCACCAGGCGACGGCGGTCCAGGATTCGGGGAAGGCGATCCAGGCGGCGGTCAGGAGCATCGATGCCGCCACATACGAGAGGCGTTGCATCACGCGCCGGTCAAACTCCGCCGTAAACAGAGCAGCCCAGCGGCGCAGCACCCAGTGCGCGTTGGCAAAAAACACGGCTGCCGCTACGACGAAAATAATCGCGAGCTTAAAGTCAGGACGCAAATCCGCGTCATCCATGCGGCGGCCAAAGATTTGGGCCGCGTTCACGGCGATCATCTGGCCCGAGACCAGGAGGGCGCCGAGCATTCCGAGGCGGCGGAAGACAACTTCCTTCGTCCACACTCCAATGAGCAGCAGCGCCTCGGCCTCGAGCAACCAGAGCACCGACAAACGCATGCCGGAATAGCGGAAGGGGAATGCGGCAATCAGCAGGACGACGCCGAGCGTGCTGAGTACGATAACGGCGGTGCGGCGGCGGCGGGTGATCGGCAATTGTCCCAGCAGGGTTTCAATCGCTCCAATCGCGAGCAGCGCCCAGAACGCCCACTCGGGATGAGTCGATTGGTATTTGAAGAGCGCCAGCAGAAGAGATGTGTTCAGCAAGGCCGCCGCAGTGGAGACGTGCTCTCGGCGGTCGTCACTCGGACGCCGGAACACGTACGACATGCGGAAGATCAGCCAGTACAGCGCCAGGATTCCCGCGCTGGCGGCAAATTCAGGAAAGGGATGCCGTTTCCCGTGCATCGGCCTGATCATCGGTTCTATGATTGGCCGCAGCCACAGATAATGATTGAGATAGCTGGCCAGGATGCCAAACACTTCCAACTCGAACCACTGCATGCGCAAAACGATGACGACCAATCCCGCGGCCAGCACCGCGCCGGCCGACAGGCTGTACACATTGGAGTGGCTGATCGAGACGGTCAAGAAGGCGAGCAGAAATGCAAGTCCAGTCACCGCCTGCGAGCGATAGCGCAGAGTGTGTGCGACCATCGCCGCCGCCACCACCAGCATGAGCACCAAGTCGATGACTTGCGACGAAAGCACCTGCGCCGCTGGAACGTGGTACATGGCGTAGGCGGTGAAGAAGGCCAGCGCCCATCCGCCGCCGACTCCGGCGCGCGCGAGGACCCGGTAGCGCTCCTTTCGGTCGAACCAGATGCCGGCTCCGAGCAAGACGGCAGCGGTCAGGAATCCCACGAGAACCTTGCCCGCGGGACCGAGCGTCTTGAGTTGGTAAGCCAGAAAGAAAGCAATACCCAGCACCAAGATGACGATGCCGAGCTTATTCAGCCAGTTCGTGCCCAACATTTCTTCGAAATCGAGTGACGACTTGAACCGGTCGGCGAACGAGAGATGGATCTCTTTTTCGAAGATAGTGGGCTGAGGCAGTGCTGTGTCTGGCGTGGATGCGGGCTCGGTGGCGCGCGCGGCTGTCTTTTGCGTGACCCAGTGCTCGGCGACCCGTACGGCGGGACTCGGCTCGGCGGTCGGCGGAGGTGGCGGCGGGGAAACCACCGTTGGCGGGGACAGCGGCGGTGTGTACGGAGCCGCGACGGGACGCTCAGATGGCTTTGGCGTCGGTTGCTCAGCGGCGGGCGCGGCGGGTTGAGCGTGAAGCGTGACCACCGTTTGTTCGAGTGCGTAAATGCGGGAGGTCAAATCCCGCCAGCGCCCTTGATCTTCGTCACGTTCGCGCCTGCGCCTGGAGTGGGCCCGATAAGCCAACACCCATGGTCCAATCACCAGCAGCAGCACGATCCCGATGGCAAAGAAATCGCCGAATTCATCCATCGCGTTTAGTCGCGAACAAAAGAGCTTACACGAGTAGGGAGAATTCTACGATAAAATCCGTGGATTGGGGGATTTCCTTCTATCTCAATCTTCCGCGCCTGCCATGCCGCGGCAACCGTCACTTCCACTTTCCCTCGCCCTCGACGATGGTGACGTAACGATCGACGGGAAGATCGGTGAAGCGTTCGACCAGAGTGCTGGGTTGCGGCCACTTGACTTCGAGCCAGTCCAGCTTGGTCTGCTTGCCGATTCCTAACACGAATCGCGGATCGTGCGATGAGAGATAGCTTCCACCGCCCACTTTCATCCGGCTGCGCTTCAGATCGCCGGCTTGGTAGGTAAGGCGCGCGCCAACGGCATCGATATTCGCCTTCTTACCGATGAGTTTGATTCCCAGCCAATGATTCTGGCTGCCAAGATTGTTGTGCAAGAGGACGGGGGATTCGTCGTTACAGGAGATCAGCACGTCGACGCCTCCGTCGTTGTCGAAGTCGCCCAGTGCCAAACCGCGAGCCGCAATAGCATGGTTAAAAGCCGGACCACTATCCGCAGTTACGTTTTTCAGACCGCTCCCACTGTTATGAAAGAGCAAAATCCGCTCCAGGTAGCCCACGTTGTCGTAGATTTTCTCAATCAGGTCGTCGGGATGGCCATTGGCAATCATCAGATCGAGGTTGCCGTCGTTATCGTAGTCCAGGAACTTTACTCCCCATCCGCTCATCAGCCTGGTGGCGTTGGCGATGCCGGAAGGTCCGGCTATGTCGTCGAAGGTCTCGTCGTGGCGGTTGCGATAGAAACCGTCGAGCTCATGGTTCAGGTCGGTCACAAACAGGTCCATCCAGCCATCCTGATCGAGATCGGCGGAATCGACGCCCATACCGGAGCGCGCCATTCCTCCTTCACCAAACGCCACTCCCGAGGTGAAACCGATTTCTTCAAATCGCCGCCCAGCGCGGTTCATGAATAGGAAATTGGCCAACGTGTCGTTGGACACAAACAGGTCCATCCAGCCGTCATTGTTGACATCCGTCGCCACCACGCCCCAGGACTTGCCCGGATTGTCGACAAATCCCATTTTCTGGCTGACATCGGTGAACGTGCCGTCCCCATTGTTGTGGAACAGCCAGCTCGCCATCGGAGAGTAGATGCGGGGATAGCAATACTCATTCAGCCCCTTGATCGCTGGGATGTTCGGCGCGCCGCAATTGTGATGCTTCAACTTGTCGAAATCCACGAAGCGGCAGACAAAAAGATCGAGCCGTGCCATCGTTGTCGTAATCGAACCACACCGCACTCGACGCCCATCCTGGAGCCGCTACACCCGCCTTTTCGGTCACATCGGTGAAGGTGCCGTCGCCGTTGTTGCGATAGAGAATGCTGCGTCCGTACTGAGTCACATATATGTCGGGGAGGCCGTCGGCGTTGTAATCGCCGACCGCGACACCCATGCCGTAGCCACCGCCGACAACGCCAGCCTTCTCGGTGACGTCGGTAAAGGTGCCGTCGCGGTTGTTCCGGAAGAGGGCGTTGCGAAGAGGCTGGGTTGGCGTGAAAATGTCGCATTTCCCGCTGTTGACCAGATAGATGTCCATCCATCCATCGTTGTCGTAATCCAAGAACGCGCAACCGGCCCCGGTTGACTGGGGTAGGTATTTTTCCGGGGAGAGGCCGGCAGTGTGTTTCCAGGCGATTCCACTGGCGGAAGCCGGAACTTCGGAAAACGGATAAACCGTTGGGTCTGAGGCGGCTGCAATTCGCGCCAGAGCAGGGAGGGCAAGGGTTCCTGCCAGCATCCTAAGGAACTCTCTCCTGCCGACCGATCCGGGGGCGAAGCGCATCGTTACTTCGGCTCCGGCGACTGTGTCTCGGTAGAAGTTTGCTTCTCCTGGGCGATGGCCGCTTTGCGCTTGACCGCCTCCAGTGCTTCGGACGCTTCGCGCTGAAGCGCGGCCTCGCGGTTCGAGTCCTCCCGGCGCCCCGCTCCGGCGTAGGCAACCGCGAGTTGATAATGTCCAGTCGGACTGTCGGGCGCCATTTTTTCGTAGGTCTCAAGCGGCGGGATGGCCTCGGCAAACTGCTTGGCGGAGTTCAACGCCGTCCCAAGTCCGAGGTATGCCTCCATGAAGCCGACGTCTAACTTTGTGGCCCGGGAGAAATGCCGGATCGCGGTCGCGGTATCCTTCGCGTCCGCAGCCAACTGCCCCAGGACAAACTCGGCGGTGGCGTTCCGGGGGTCGATCTCAAGCTCTTCCTCAAAACTTTTTCGGGCTTGGTCCACCTCGGCCGGCGAAGGCTGCGGCTTCGATAGAAGCGCTCGACCCAGCCGCGCGTGGATGCCGGGAAGCATCGGGTTGATATCCAGAATCCTGTGGTATTCCGCCGCCGCCTCATCCCATCGGCCTTGGATTTCCAGCGCCTCCGCATTCAGGGCGTGAACCTGGAACGAGAAGGGGGCCTCGCGGGCCAAGTCCTGCGAAGCTCGCATTGCAAGATCGGAGTACGCATGGGTGGCCGCATAGAGCACTTCGGGATCGCGCGGAAACTCGCGGCTGAGCACGACCAAAAAATCGAGCGAGTCGTAGGGACTGCTATGGGTCATCGCGCAATGCACGCCGTCCAGTCCTATTTTCTTCTTTAAGTCGCGGTCCGCCGTCTGCCGGATGGCGCGCTTGAGCAGCGGGAGGGCTTCCGCGCAATGTCCAGTCTCGGCCAAATTCGTGGCGCGCTCCGCTTCTGTGCCCGCGGCAGGCGCTGAACTGTTCTTTGCCGTCTGCCCCACGGAAGGCGTCGCCAACCACAACAGGCAACAGAAAACCAGGCAGGGAAATGCGGCTCGCCGGAGGGATTCACGCATGCAGTCATTATATTCCGAAATCACGACGGTCCAAATCTCTCCGCGTTTGCTGGTGCGGTCGGCAAAAGAAACGGCAGGCGCTCCGGAGAGCGCCTGCCTTGGCTTGACTGCCATCGCTGCGCGAAGGCAGTTCGGGGTTAGAAGTAGAACTTCAAAGCGAGCTGAAGTTCTCGGGCGCCTTGGGAGCCGGTGATTTTGCCGAACGTCGGGTTACTGGTCGACCACGTGTTGTTGCCGGCATTAAACGTCCACGTGCCCGGATCAAACGAGCCGCCGGCAGGTCCACCGGAGAAATCCCAGACCGGGTGGTTCAAGGCGTTGAGCGCTTCGAACCGGAACTCCAGCTTCTTGGTTTCTGTGAAATTAAAGCCCTTGTGCAGGCTCATATCCACATTGGCGTAGGCCGGACCACGGACGTTGCCGACACCGCAGGTTCCGAACGTGTTCGCCGCCGCCGGCTGAGCGGCGCCTGTCTGGGAGGGGTCAATGTACTGAATGTACCCAGGCGCACCCACTCTGCGCAGGCACTGTTTGGTTGAGAATCTTGACTGTGCCGTTGCAGTCCGGCAGATCCGAGCCAGCGTTTGGGGATCGACGCCGTTCGGTGTTGTCTGAGTTGCCGCCCACGCCCCAGCCTCCGAAGTTATTCAGAGTCAGAGCGTTTCCGGTGTGCAGAGTGACGAATTCCGCCAATCTCCCAGTTCCCCAGCACGGCATTCAGCGCCGGGTTCATGTCGTGGCCGAACTGCTTACCGCTGGCCAAACGGCAATCGCATAGGTGACATAGCTGGTCAGGATGTGGGTTTGATCGTAGTAGCACGGTCCCCAATCCAGACGCGGGTTGTAGATATTCTCCCATCCCGGCTGGCCGCCCGAACTGGTGGCGCCGGTGCTGCCCCAGCCCGTGCCAAAGTAACCCGGAGAATTGCTCATGCACTTCGACCAGGTATAGGAAACCTGAGCTTCCAGGCCATTGCTCATGCGCTTTTGCAGGACAGCCTGGAGCGCATTGTAGGACTGATCGGAGTTCGACATGTTGGTTCCGGCGAGGGTTTCTGCGCCACAATCGGATTGCCGCGGTCCCGCATACGCGAACTTGAATTGCGCATTGTCCGCCGAGATACAGCGATCCGGGCGTGGCCTCCGCCGAGGATATGGTCCAGGTTCCCGGGTCACGATTGGGTCCCCGCGCTCCCGCAACCTTTCCTGCCGCGTCCAACGGGATGGATTGCGCAATGTCCTCGAAGTTCAGCAGGTGCATCGCCCGCTGGCCGACATAGCCCAACTGGAAGGTCAACGAGTTGCTCAATTGCTGCTGGAATCGTGAAGTTCCACTGACTGACCGTGGCCGGCCTGAAGTTCTGGTCAAACACTCGGATGCGGTTGCCGGCATAGCAGGCTTGATTGATGCCGCCGGGACATGCGGCACCGGTGGCCGACCCGAAGCCGTTCGCCAATCGTTCCAATGCCGCCGGCGCCTGTTGCTGGAGAAAACCGAACGGGCAGATTCTGCGTGAGTTCTTCGTTGCTGCCGCCGCCTTCCACGAAGGAAGAGATGCCGAATCCGGCGCGAAATACGGTCTTGCCGCTCAGGGCTGCTGGCGCCCAGGACAAGTCCAATGCGCGGCTCCCAATCGCCGATTCCCGTGGTAATTGTTGTAGAGGGCTTTGTTGCTGAACTGAGCGGTTCCATCCACGCCGGTCGCGGTGTAGATCGTACCGGTGTAGAGCCCAAAGTTAACTTCTCGGTTGGTCGTTTCGTAGAGCGGAGTATGGTCTTCCAAGCGCACGCCGAGATTTAACGGTAAACGTCGGAGTCACGCGCCAGTCGTCCTGGACAAACCAAGCGAAAACATTGCCTCGAAGCTTGGCGGGAGAACCGAGTTGGCTGCCGGTATCCCTCTCCGAGCCGGCGCCCCCAGCAACGCTGCCCAACCAGAAATCGGCGAGGCCGGAGCCCGTTAGATTGTCGGTGAAACCGAAATAACCCAGGGCGCCATTGTTTCCTGGATAGATGTAATCCTGGCGCTCGCGCACGAACTGAAAACCAGCTCTTGATCTGGTGGCGGCCATGCGTATAGATCAGGTTATCTTCGAACTGGCCTTGGGTGGAGTGGAATATCTGGACCAAATTGCGAAGTCCAAGACCGGCCGCTCCTCCGTTATTACCCGTGATATCCATTTCGACCAAGCCGGGCGCCTGAACGTTGCCGCCGGTGATGCCCAGCGTCTGACTGATATCCCCCAGGGAAGAAGTCGGGGTCAGACTCTGATCGAAGCGGACGGCGTTGAAGCCGACACGAGCTTCGTTCAGCAAAGTTGGCTTGAGCGTGTGGGTCCAGTTGATGACCGCGTTCCTGACGGGCTCGTCACTGCCCTCGACGGCGCCGCTGTCGCAGAACACGCAGCCAGTGAAGGTTGGCTGGTTGAGATCCATTTGCGACCAGCGTCCGAAAACATGGTCCTTCTGAGAGGCGTTGTAATCGATTTTCAGGTCGCCCTGGTTGTTGTTCAGGTCATTTCCGCTCTTATAAAAGAGGTTGTTGGCCCCTCGAGGTTGTTGATCGCCGGCAAAGGATAGTACTTGGTTTGAGCGAACAGGTTCGAGACTACCGGGTCGATGGTGTAGCCAGCGGCAGCCAGATTGTTGTTGGGAAGCGGCAAGCCTGCGTTTGGGCCGTTCGGATATGTAAGCTGGGTCAAAACGGCCAGGCGGAGGCGTTCCCCCAGTGCATATCCCTGCGCCATTGAACGCTCCACCCCAATCGGTGCAAAGCTGGCCAAAATCTCCGGTGCGCGCCTGCTGCGGTTAAGACCTGGGCTGAGGTAGGACCGGCGTTCACCTCACGCTGGCCCTGATAGTCGGCGAAGAAGAACAGCTTGTTCTTAATGATCGGACCGCCGATGGTGCCGCCGAATTGGTTGTAGCGGAGTTCAGGTTTGTTGGCGACACCATTCTTGTTGTATCCAAGCTGGCCGTCATCCACGCCCGTGGTCCATCCCGCGGAAGCCAGGTTGGCATCGAGGTAGTCGCTGCGGAAGAACTCATAAAGGCTCGCCGTGAAAAGTAGTTTGTGCCCGACTTGGTGCTGACGCTCACGACGCCGCCCTGGTAATTGCCAAATTCGGCGGAGGCGTTCTGTGTAATCAGGTTGAATTCCTGAATGGCGTCGATGCCCGGCGTGTAACCGGTCTCATTATTCTTGTCTTCGCTATTGAGAATGCCGTCAATCAGATACTCATTCGCCTGCTCACGATTGCCGTTGATGTAAGGACGGCCGGAGTTGAGCATGGTTTGCGGCGACCGCATTCCGTCGGGGTCGACGTTGGTTACGCCGGGAGCAAGCAGCGTGAGCTGGAGATAATTGCGCGAAGCCAGCGGCAAGCTGACGTTGGTGTTGGCGTCGATCACAGTGCTGACCTCAACGCTCTGGGTCTGCATAATTGGCGCCGCGGCGGTCACTTCGACCGTCTCCGATATCTTGCCCATCTTCATCTTGAATTCGAGGCGCGCCGACTGGTTGAGGACCAGGGTGAACGCGGGATAGACGGATTTTTCAAATCCAGGAGCAGTCGCCTCGGCCGTGTAGGTTCCCACCGGGAGGCGCAATATGTTGAAGTCGCCACTGTCGTTTGTTTCCGCCTTCCAGACAGTGCCACGCTCGGTGTCCCGAGCGACAACGGCCGCGCCCTTGATCGGCGCACCGCTGGGATCGACCACAGTACCGACAATTGCCGCGCTGACCTCCTGGCCCCACGCCGGCACCAGTGCGCCGAACAGTGCGGCCAGCAGCACGACCCCAACCATCATCGCCAACGATTTTCGCATCACTATCCTCCGATAGAACTTTGGTGATACAGAATTTCTACAAACAGTTCTTGCAATAACTCTACGACTAATGCTATATAGTACTTTCGCAGTAGCCGTCAAGCAAAAAATGAGGCGGATTGAATTTTTTAATTGTTCCATTTTTGGTAGTAAGCTATAGCACTTCGCTGGGGCCGTTTGTCCCACAGGCTGAGCGTTCATACGCTTGGAGGGAGCGGCGGCCTCCACGATCTACAGGGAATGGGAGATTGTGCTATGAAATGCTGTATATTTTGGCTTTTGAGACTTCCTCTTTACAAGTTTTAGGGGGAGGGCTAAGGTTGTGAATGTTCGCGGGTGGATGGCCTTAACATGAGTTGCCTCAGAAAGCTCTATAGCATAGCAAGCATGATCGAAGAGAGAAAGAGGGATGCGAAGGCAGCCGGGCCCGCCGGTGATCGCTGCCGCATGCTCTATAGCACGTTCGAAAAAATGGACAGTGGCCCAGGTTTCGGTTCCAAGAGCGCGCGCGCAATTAAAAATCGGCGTTTCTGATTCTGAGCTGAACGATTGAGGAGTACATGCCAAACAGCCATCCAAATGGAGTGCCGGCATACCAGAAAATCCAAGCCACGATCGTCAAGCGCATTGAGAACGGGCAGTTGAAGCCGGGGGATGCGGTCGATTCCGAACGGGAACTGGCGAGGATCCACCGGGTGAGCCTGATGACGGCGCGGCACGCGCTCACCGCGCTCGAACGGGAGGGGCTGGTGAATCGCAGGCGGGGCGCCGGAACTTTTGTGGCGCCGCCCAAGATCCACTTCAACAAACTGACGAGTTTCACGGAGCAGATGGCCAGTCGAAGCCTGACCGCGTGGTCAAAAGTCTTGTCGTTCAGCGTGGTCGACAACGAGCAGGAAGTCGCGGCGCGTCTGTCGTTATCGACGCATACTCGACTGCTCAAGGTCGAACGGCTGCGGCTGGCGGCGGACGAACCGTTCGCGGTGGAAACCTTCTATCTGCCGGCCGAGCAGTTCGGCGGCCTGACTCGCAGCCTGGTGGCGCGTGGATCGCTGTTTTCTATTTTGGAGGGCAACTATGGGATCCAAATCGCTTATGCCGACGAGGAGATGGACGCAACTGCCGCGGCTCCGGCGACTGCGAATCTGCTGAAGGTGGCGCGCGATGCGCCGTTGCTCAGAATACGCCAGCTCATTTATTCGACCAAAGGCAAAGCCTCGCTGTATGTGGTCGGCCTGTATCGGTCGGACCGGCACACCCTGTTGGTAAGAAGATTTCGTTAAAGTTGCGGATTATTCCAGTCGCAGTTCGCCGCACCGTGCCGGCGGGCTTGGCCGCGGGAGTTTGTCGCTAATTGAACAAGCGGCATTACCCCATGGTCACAACAACCTCATTCAGGGAGCCGGCGGGCTGTGGCCGAATCGGGCCCTGCGCCGGCTTTCCATTGAGCGTGGTGGTGGTCACGCCCTTCTGCACTCCATGCGGATTCTTGACCGTGATTTCGAAGGTTGCGCCCCGCCATTGCCGGGTGACATGAAACTCCTTCCACTCGCCGGGGATGCAAGGATCGACGATCATGCCGTCAAAACCCAAGCGCACGCCGAGTATCCAGCGGGTGACGGCGGTGTAGTTCCAGCCGCCGCTGCCGGTCAGCCACGGGTGACGCGCGCGGCCAAACGCCGTGTGGTCCTTGCCCATCACGAACTGGCAATAGGAATACGGCTCGGCCTCGCGAATCTCGATCTGGTCGTTCTGGTTGCAGGGCAGCAGCGAGTCGTAGAACTTCATGGCGCGCTCGCCCCGGCCCAGCTTGCACTCGGCGATGACGGCCCAGGGATTGGGATGGCTGAAGATGGCGCGCATTCTCCTTGACGCCCTTGTAGACGCGGCCGACAAAGCCGATATCGTCATTGGGCTTGGAGAACGCCGGCCACAGCAGATGAATGCCGTACTTGGAAAACAGATGCTGGTCCACGGCATCCATCGCCGACTTGCCGCGCTCGGCGAGAGGCGGCGTCGGAAACCACCGCCCAGGTGTTGCTCTCGAGAAAAATCTTGCCTTCCTCGTTCTCATGCGAGCCGACCTTCAGGCCCTTGGCGGTGAAGCCGCGCAGGTACCACTCGCCATCCCACAGTTCCTTTTCGCACGCGGCGCGCACTTTTTCCGCCAGCGCGCCATACTTCTGCGACGTCATCTTGCCGGCCCAGGTATTCGGCCGCTTCGACAAAAGCGCGCAAGCGCCCAGTGGTGCATGAACGACACCATCGCGCTTTCGCCGCCGCCAAGATTCAGGCAGTCGTTCCAGTCGGCTCGCAGCCCCTTGCAGATGCCCGTGCGGCCCACTTGTTCGGCGGAAAAATCCAGCGACGCGCTTGAGGTGCTCATAGACGGTGGCCTCGCCCTCGTCGGCGAAGGGCACGACCTGATCGAAGAGCGCGACGTCGCCGGTCTCTTTCACGTATTCGCAGATGGTGACGACGATCCACAGCGCATCGTCGGAGCACACGTGCTCGAGGCCGTGGATCATGCTCTTGATGTTCGGCGCATGGGCGATGGTGGGCGATTTGAATTTCGGCGCCTTCTGCTTTTCCGGATCGAACCAGTCGGGATCGAACAGGTGCAGGCCGTATCCCTGGCTGACCTGCGCCTTCAGCAATTCGACGATGCGCTGGCGGCATTTTGCGGGATTGGTGTGGACCACGCTCATCACATCCTGCGAAGTGTCGCGAAAGCCCAGGCCGGTGCGCCCGCCGACTTCGATGAACGATGCGAAGCGCGACCAGACCACGCAGGTCTCGGCCTGGTAGAGCGTCCAGGTGTTGACCATGGTGTCGAGGCCGTGGTGCGGCGTCTTGCATTGGAAGCACGGCGAGCTTCTTCTGCCAGTAGTTCTTCAGCGCGGCAAACTCGCTGTCGACGTTGGCCAGGATCGGAATACTTGGCCTTGATCTCTTTTCCTTTGGCCCGCGGGCCCACGCCCAGCATGAAGACCAGCCGAGATTCTTCGCCGGGCGCGAGCGTCAGCTTCTTCTGCAACGCCCCGCAGTGATTGCCGCCCAGTTCGGCGCTGCCGTTGCACTTGCCCTCGCTCGACCGCGAGCGGGTTGGTCTCCGTGCGGTAGTTGCCGAGGAAGCTGTCGCGCATGGTGTCGTAACTGTCGGGATCGAAGTTGCCGGCAAAGTAATGAAAAGTCCACGGCTCGTAGAAGAAGTCGTATTCGATCACGCCGTCCTCGTAGTTCGACCCGCTGGCATACAGGCTCATCTGCAGGTTCTGATTGTCGATCTCGATGTGGTGAAAGGAAAATTCCACATAAGCGAAGACGCTCAGACGGCGCGGCTTGGCGCCAGTGTTCCTGATCTTCGACATCCCACAGCTCGACGTCGTCGTCGATGGGGATGAACAGCGTCTGCTCCGCATGGAGGTCCTGATAGTCGCAGGAAAACTTCGAGTAAGAGAGGCCGTGGCGGCACTCGATACTTCGCCTTGTCCAGGTCTTTGCCCACCGGCTGCCAGGAGACCGACCAATACTCGCCGGTGTCGTCGTCGCGCAGATAGACATAGTGCCCGGGACGGTCGAGAGGAACGCCGTTGGCGCGGAAGCGCGTGATGCGCTGGTGCTCGGCATTCTTGTAGAACGAGTATCCGCCGGCATTGTGCGAGATCGACGGTGCACATGTCTTTCACGCCGAGATAGTTGGTCCAGGAAACCGGCACGTCGACGCGGTCGATCACGTACTCGCGGTTCTCGTTGTCAAAATAGCCGTAGCGCAAGAATTACCTCCGATGACGACTCTCAACTGTGCAACTCGCGCAGCGCAACTTCGCCACGAAGCCGTCAGCTTCTTCGCCGTCACGAACTGGCGCAGCCACTGGATCAACTCTCTGGCCTTTTCCTCGGAATCGGCCTCCACGGAAAGCCGCAGCACCGGCTCGGTCCCGGAAAAACGCAGCAGCGCCCAGTTGTCGTTTTCCAGAAACAGCTTGGTGCCATCGATGTGCGAGATCCTGAGCACCGGGTAACGGCCCGATGTGGCTGCTGGGCGCCTCTTTCAAGCGGCGCGGCACGGCGATGCGCATCTCGGGCGTGGCCGGAATGCTCTCTTCCAAGTCGTACAGCGGCCGGTGATGTGCATAGACGCGCTCGCGCAATTCGCGAAATCTTCTGGCCGGTGCGCGCCAGCATTTCCACCACCAGGGCGCGAGGCGAAGATGCCGTCTTTGCCCAGGATGTGGCCGCGAATGGTGAGCCCGCCGGAGGATTCGCCGCCCAGCAGCGCGTTGTGCTGCTGCATCGCGGTGACAATGTGCTTGAAGCCGACCGGAACTTCATAGCATTCCTCGCCCATGCGGCGGGCCAGGCGGTCGAGCAGGTGAGTGGTGGCCAGGTTGCGCACCACGCCGCCGCGCTCGCCGCGCACTTCGTGCAGATACCAATAGAGCAGCAGCAGGAGATCGTTGACCGAAATGTAGCGGCCCCGCTCATCGAGAATCGCGATGCGGTCGGCGTCGCCGTCCATCGCCAGACCGACGTCATAGCCGTCTTCTTGCATCTGCGAACTCAGCATGCGCAGCGCCTTCGAGATTGGGAGCGGGCGAGCGGCCGCCAAACAGCGGATTGTGGCGCTCGTGAATGAAGGTCACGCGGCAGCGGGCCTCGGTCAGAACCGTGCCCAGCGTGAGCTGGCCCACGCCGTACATGGGATCGACGATCACTTTGAGCCCGGCGTTGCGGATCGCTTCCAGATCGATCAGCGCCTCGACCGCATCGACGTACTCGTTGGTGAATCCTTGCGCTTCACGATGCCGGCCTCGAGCGCGATATCCAGTTCCAGCTTGATCACGTCATTCGGAGTCAGCGCGTTGGTCTCGGCCTCGATCTGGCGAGTTTCATGGTCGAGCAGCAGCGAGCCGTCGCTGTGAAAGACCTTCAGGCCGTTCCATTCCGGCGGATTGTGGCTGGCGGTGAAGACCAGTCCGTAGGCCGAGCCCGCGACGCGCGGTGGCATAAGTGATCAGCGGCGTGGGCGCGTCCTCGCTCAGCAGAATGGTGGGGATGTTGTTGCCGGCGAAAACCTCGGAAGAGGCTTCGGCAGCCTGCTTCGAAAGAAAGCGGCGGTCGTAGCCGATGATGACGCCGCGCTTCTCGTCCCTGCGCCGGGTGATCTCGTTGGCCAACGCCTGGCTCAAGCGGCGGACGTTGTGCATGGTGAAGCCTTCGCCGATGATGGCGCGCCAGCCGCCGGTGCCGAAAGCGACCATGTTCTGTTCTTCCTGGCGGCGCGGGCGGTAGAGCCGCTTCTGCAGAATGAACTCAGCCTGCGCCAGGTCCTGCGGCGGTGTTGATGCCCTGCACTTCGTCCTGATCGTAGAGTTGGTAATTCGTCCACCCGCAGGCCGGAGCGGATGAGTTGATGAACGCAATCGGTCAGCCGGTATTCGCCGTCGCGCGGCGAAGGCGTCAGCTTCTCGAGCGCAGCCGAGATGGCCCCGGCATCCACCACGTAAGCGCCGACGTTCAACTCGCGAATTTCGCGAACCGCGGGCGAGGCCTCGGTGTCTTCGATGATGTCGATGATCTGGCCGGCGGCATCGCGAATGATGCGGCCGTAGGGCAGCGGGCGGTCCACGACAGCGGTGAGCAGCGTCAGATGCGCCTTCCGCAAGCGGTGCCGGTTGAGCAGTCCGCGAATCGAGTCCGGGCGGAACAAGGGCGTGTCGCCATAAAGGATCAGCAAATTGCCGTGGAAATCCTGGAGCGACTTCGATACCTGCAACACCGCGTGACCGGTGCCCAGCGCTTCTTCCTGAACCACGTAACGATATTTCGCGCCTAGATGAGCACGCACATCGTCCTGGCGGTATCCAACCACCACGTAGATGTCCTCGGGCCGCACAACTTGCAGGGCATTCTGCACGACGCACTGCAAAATACTGCGCTCGCCCAGGGTCTCGAGCACCAGGGGCCGCCGTCGGCGGTGATTGCCTGCTTGCCAGCCGCCAGAATAACCGCCTTCAATCCGGCGTCCGGCGGCAAGATTGTGTGGTCGTGTTTTTTCGCGTCTGCCTCTACCTCTATCATTGCGATACCTCCGTAGGAACGTTATGAACTATCCTTGCGTCGCGATCTGCGGCGCAGGCTCTTTGGCTCCGCCGCGTATCGGGATGAAGCGCGAGAGAACGAGCGCGGGCAGCGCTGCGATAATCACCCAGATAAAAAAGTGGGTATAGCCGAGCTTGGTCTGGATCCATCCGCTGACGGCTCCCGGCAGAATCACGCCGAGGTTCATCAGCGAGTTGGCGAATGCGTAGTGGGCCGTCTGGTACTTGCCCGGCGCGATTTCCTGCATCATGAGCAGAATTACGCCAACGAATCCAAACCCGTATCCGAACATCTCGAAACTCATGGCGGTAGTAACTTTGACGGGATTGGTGGGGAGGGCGACGCTCAAATACCAGTAAGCGAGCATGGGGAAATTCAGAATCAGGATGAGCCAGGGCAGGGCGCGCTTCAGACCCAGTTTGGCGGTGAAGTATCCGCCCAGGACGCTGCCCAGGATGAAGGCTGCGCTGCCAAAGATTCCGTAGATCGCTCCCACTTCCTTGGAGCTCAGCCCGAGGCCGCCGCTCGAGCGCATCGCGCGGAGAAACAGCGGGCCGACCTTGATGACCTGGCCTTCGCCGGCGCGATAAAGAAAGATAAAGAGCAGCAGCAGAATGATGTGCGGCTTCTTGAAGAAACTTACCACCACGTCCCAAAAAGTCGCGGCCATCTGGCGCACGCTTTCGGATTTCCTTTCTTCTCCGCCGGTGGGCAACATGCGGGCGTGATAGAGGCTGAGAGCTACGAGGATCAGCCCGACCGCGCCGAAAATAACCATCCACGCGTGAACCACGGGGGCGGAGGCCTGCGCCCGCGCGAATTTCTCGCCGAGAACGCCGATCAGCCAGAGCAAGCCTCCCACGGAGAAAACGCGCGCCAAATTGTAGAAACCGCCTTGCCAGCCGACATAAGCGGCCTGTTCCTTGGAAGAGAGGCTGGCAATATAGATGCCGTCGGCGGCGATATCGTGGGTCGCGGAACAGAAGCCCAGCACCGCGAAAATCGCAACCGAGTAACGAAAATATCCCGGCATGTTCAACGAGAGGGCGATCAACACCAGGCTCAGTCCGCCCACCAGTTGCGTGAGCACCACAAAGAACTTCTTGGTCTTGTACATCTCCAGCATCGGACTCCAGACCGGCTTCAGAGTCCAGGGCCAGGCCAGCAGGCTGATGACCAGCGTGGTCATGGCATTTTTTACGCCCATGTCCTGATAAAAAAACAGTGCCATGTAGTTGACGGCATAAAAAGGAAGTCCCTCGGCGAAATAGAGGGTTGGCACCCAGGTGGCGGGATGCCGGCGGACGGTCGGATCCTTGCTGGTCATGGCACTCCTTGTTCAAACGCGGCGCCGGATTGGGTTGGAGCGAAGATCGAGCCCAACCAGCATGTCGAAACGATGCCCATTCGATGCGGTCCGGGGCCTGGGCAAGCGCGCGTGAACTGGCAGGGTGGTCGCCCGAAAACAGTTCAAGGCCCTGGGAACCGATTTGTACTGCTATATAGTACTACAACGGAAGCGCCCGGATCGCTCGGGTTTAGCAAGATTATTTCCGCGCGCCGCCTGCCGGTGCCATAGAGCACCGTCAGAGCGGCGTTGATGGGACGCGGTCGCAACCTGTCATGGAAATCAAGTGGCCAAGCGGAATCCGCCAGGTCATTCATGATGTGGATGTGGACCGCATCACGACCATCATCGAACCCGGCAGCTGAGCCGGCCCTCGGGTTGGAGCGGCTGTCATTGAGTCACCGGGCAATGGGTCATCCGGGCGCTTGACACTCGATTCATCGTGCTGTACTGTCCGCCAGCAAGGGACTAAATTCAAGGAGTCCATGGAATCCGCTGATTCGAAGCCTGCGCGAAAAGCCTCCTCGGCGAAACCCCGCCGAAAGTCCCCGCCTTCCCGCGATGGGGCGCAACCGATAGCGGTCACCATTCGCGACGTTGCCCAGCGCAGCGGATTCTCTTCGGCCACCGTTTCCATTGTCTTGAACAACGCGCCGCTGGCGCGCTACATTCCCGACACCACGAAAGAACGTATCCAGCGCGCCGCCCAGCATCTCAACTACCGTCCCAACCTGTTTGCGCGCTCGCTGCGCGGGCGGCGCAGCCACACGGTAGGGGTCATGGTTTTCGACATGACCGACCCGTATTGCACGCTGGTGTTGCGCGGCATCGAGAACACACTCTTCCAGTCGTCGTTTCTGCCCATTCTCACGGATGTGCACAACGAGCGCAGCCGCTTCGAGCGCTACCTCGAGATGCTGCTGGACCGGCGCATCGAGGGACTCGTCGTCCTGGCCAACTGGTTGTTCGTTGACATCAACGTGCTCGCCGATATCGAGAAGAACAACATTCCAACCGCGACCGTGGCGCGCGAGCTCAAGAACGACAAAATCAGCTCGGTGGTGGTGGACAATAATCTGGGAGCGCGCGCCGCTCTTGAGCATCTCCATTCGCTTGGCCACCGCAAGATCGCGTTCATCCGCGGCCCACGCCAGCTGCCTGACACCGGACCGCGGTGGCGCGGCGTGCGGACGGTCGCCTACGAACGAGATCTGCCCACTCGACCCGCGGCTGATCGTCGACCTGCCGGAATCGGGCGATCCCTTTTCGAGTTTTGAACAAGGATACAAATTGACGGAGGAGTTGCTGCACCGCCGCCGTCCCTTCACCGCGCTGATGGCCTTTGACGACATGACTGCCTTCGGCGCCATTCGAGCGCTCGGCAAGGCCGGCATTCACGTTCCCGAGCAATGCTCGGTGATCGGCTTTGACGATGTTGCGCCCGCCGCCATTTATTCTCCCGCGCTAACCACCGTGCGCCAGCCCATGGAAGTTATGGGAGCGGCTGCGGCCACCATCGTGCTCGACGCCATCAACGCCGGCGCTGGAAAAGAAACCGATCCGCATCGTTCACCGCAAAATCGCGCCCGAGCTGATCGTGCGCGAGTCCACCCGCAGCGTGAAGTAGCAGCCCGCCACAAACCAAACATTTCCTCTTGACAGCGGCAAGCCCCTTGACGCAGTATTGATACGTTTTAATAAAGGCATTTGTCTGCTTTTGAGGAACGAAACCCTGGTAACGCCGGCACGATCGCCGGCACGCCGCACGACAATAGGGGAGCTGTGGAATATCGCATTGCGATTTTTGGTTAGGAGGCTGGTCATGAACAGCGAAAATGCAATGGTCAAAACCGTGCGGAATTTTCTTTTTGTCTGTGCCGTATTCCTATGCGCGGGTTCTATCGCGCTTGGCCAGGCGGGAAGGGGCAGCATTAGCGGCCTGGTCACCGATCCTTCGGGGGCGGTCGTCAATGGCGCCAAAGTCACCGCGCTCAACCATGCCACCGGAGTCGCGCTGCGCACCGTCACCAGCGAGGCGGGCTTGTACAGCTTTGTATCGCTGACACCGGGCGTCTATGTAGTCACGGCCAGTCAAAAGGGCTTTGAAAGCGTCGCTCAGGACAATGTGCCGGTAACGGTGGATCAAGTCACCACCGTGAATATCGCTCTGCGAGTCGGCAGCGTGACCGAGACAGTTACGGTGACGGATACATCCGAACTGGTGGATACGACCAACTCCACCGTCGGCCAGTTAATTGACTCAGCCGCCATCGATCGCGTCCCGTTGCTTACGCGCAATGTCTTTGATCTGGTACAACTGAGCGCCGGCGTGACCCCGGCCAATGGATCGCCCAACTCCTCCAGTTCGCAGGCCATCATCAACATCTCGAGCGGACGCCCGGGAATCGATGTTTCGTCGTACACCATCAACGGCGCCATCCAGCGGATCGGTTTACTACATGCTCGACGGCAGCCCGCTGGGCGTTGCTGAAAATAATATCGCCGCCATCATACCGGCGATGGAGATTCCCGAGGATGGCGTGGAAGAGTTCCGCGTCGAGACCCAGAACACTCCGGCCTCTTATCAGAGCGGCGCCGCGGGCGTGATCAGCCTGGTCAGCAAATCCGGCGGCGACAAGTTCCATGGCGATGCCTTCGTGGTTCTCCGCCCGGATATTCTTGCCGCCAACGATTATTTCAACAAGCAAGACCAGCTTTTGCTCGCCGGTGCCCATCAACACGCCGCCTGGCTTTCATCGCTACCAGGAAGGCGGCGCCATCGGCGGCCCCATCGTGCACAAAAAGCTTTTCTTCTTTGGGGATTATGAAGGCACGCAAGAGAAACTGTTTGATAATTCGGCCCAGTTTACTGTTCCCACCACCGCGGAACGCAGCGGGCGATTTTTCAGCCGACAACTACACGATCTATAACCCGCTGGCTCCCGATAATCCCGACGGAACGCGGCAGCAGTTTCCCGGCAACATAATTACCAACTATCCCGGCCTCACGCTCAATCCAACGGCGGTGGAGTTTCTATCGCACATTTCCCAAGTGCAACTATCCCAATCCCGCCACTTGCGATTCAGACACGGGCAACTTACACCTGAACAACTTTCAAGCTTCCGGGCCTGGATCCCATAACCGCGCAGAGATTCGACATTCGCATGGACTACTACAAGAGCGAAAAGCAGCGTCTCTTCTCCCGCTTCTCGTTTGACCGGCTGCTCAAGCGCGGGGTCAATGCCTTCAACAACGATTGGGACCCGTACTACGCCCAGAACATCACCAACGCGCGTAACTTCATCATTGGGGACGACTACACCATCAATCCCACTACGGTCTTGCAGCTGCGCTACTCCTTTACGCGCCACTATGAAGCGCAGGGCGGCGATCCTCGACAGAATGGCTTCGACATCACCACGCTGGGATTTCCCGCGTCGCTGGCCGCGGCCGAGGCGTACAAGACCCTCCCCATCGTCGTTCTTTAACGACTGTCGGACGGCAACTGGGCGTCGGCGGCACCGCGAACTACAACACCTTCCTCTATGCCAGCGAGAACCACGACGCCAACGCGACCCTCACGAAGGTAATGGGCAAGCACGAACTCAGCTTCGGCGCGGAATATATGAAAAGGTTCTTGAATGTGGGCCAGCCGCCCGCACCCTCCGGCTGGTACTACTTCGATACCTCCGCTACTGACCCAAACTCACCGGCCGTCAGGCGTGGGAGGCAGCGACTTCGCTTCGTTCCTCCTGGGCATGGGGAGATACCCTGGCAACGAATCGATGAATTTCACGCAAGATCTCTTCGCCGCGGTATGCCAATCCGTATTACGCGGCCTTCTTCCAGGACACCTACCATGTTCAGCCCGAGTCTCACCATTACCGCCGGGCTTCGCTGGGACATCTTCGGCGGCAAGACGGAGCGCCATAACCGCCTGGAATACTTCGATCCGACCGCCGTGGGCACGTCGGGTCCCGTGGGTAACTTTCCCAGGGGGCAGTTTCACCGGCGGCGAAGTATTTGTCAGCAGCGGCAACCGTTCTCCGTTTACTACCAACCTGAAGAACTTTAGCTCCGCGCCTGGGCTTGTCATGGCAGCCGAGCAAGCACCTGGTGGTTCGCGGCGGCGCCGGCTTCTACTTATGGACCGAGCGCACAGCAGGTCAGCAGCGGCACAGAGGACAGCGACGGATACTCCACGGTCGATAACTGGAACGCCACTTGTTATAACCTGGACGGCAATTCGGTGTTCAACGGAACCAACCAGTGCAACGCCAATGTGGCGGGGAGTGTTAGTAGTGTGACCGGCGACTATTCGCTGACCAATCCGTTCCCAGCGGATGTGGGGGCTGGTCTACTGCCACCCTCCCAATTGCAGCCTAACGGATTGCTGACAAACCTGGGCGCGAACCTGACCACCATGCTGCACACGCAGCGTACGCCGGTAACTTATAATTTCAACTTCGGTCTGGAATACGAATTTCCCGGCCAGATCGTTCTCAGCGCCGGCTATGTGGGCAGCAGGGGACTGTTTCTTCCGATCGACTGTCGATCTGAACCAACTTACCCTCAGTCAGATCAATCAGTTCGGCAACGCCGGCTACACCCCGGCGCAATTCATTGCGGCGGAGCCTTTCCCGCAATTCAACACGGGCTGCCATCGGCAACGCACGGTGTCATAGTGAATGGCTATCCCGGCGGCGATTCCGAGTACAGCTCGCTGCAGACGAAGGTGCAGAAGCGCCTGACCAATCACTTCACCACGCTGGCCTCATTTACCTGGGCCAAGCTGATGACTGATGACGGCAATCCTCCGCTGGGCTTTGTTGGTTTTCATGCGCCGGGTCGCTCAGGACTGGAGGAACATGAGCTACGAGCACTCCGTCAGCCCGCAAGACGTGAAGTATCAATTCACGTGGCAGGCATCTTACGACCTGCCGTGGGCAGGGCAGGGCGCTGAATCTGAACGGAGTATCGAATGCCATCCTGGGCAACTGGACGGTCGACGGGATTTTCTACCTGAGCAGCGGCATTCCCATCGCTTCGCCGTATGTCGGAAATAATCATCTACCTTAACCAGCGGGCCGATATGACCTGCGATCCCAGCAAAGGCGCGCCACGCACGGCAGATGTTTGGTTCACAGCCGATTGCTTTGCAGTGCCCGGAACCGAGCTGGCGGCGCACCTAATCTGTTTATTGGGGGAACGCGCCCGCGTATCTCGATCACCTGCGCACGATGGGAGCCAACAATCTCGATCTCACATTTTCCAAGACTTTCAAACTCGGCGAAAAGCGGGATCTCCGCTTTGACGTATCTTCCTATAACGTTGCCAACAAGGCGCAGTTTTCAGCACCGAATGTGCCCTCTAACTATAGTGGGTGGACGACGGGCGCCGGCGGGAACGAGTTCGGCCAGGTCACGGCAACCTCTAACTCGCCGCGTCAATTCCAGTTTGGGTCGAGATTTACATTCTGATTCATTCGCCAACCGGCAAGCGGGCTGGCAAGGCCCGCTTGCCATTTTTCAATCACAAGACACCTGTTTCCATGGCTCCAATCCGTTCGAGCAGGGAGCAATCACAGCTCCGGTAGCAACGCACCGCGCAAATAGAAATCCCGGCTCTGTGCGAGCCAGGATTTTTTATTTGAAACTCAACCGCGTCGGCGAGCTTGTGGCCATTCAGCCAGAGATTGCCGCGGTGGTTGATTCCTTGAAGACAGTGGCCGCCGGACGGGCAGATTGCAACTTCACCAGCAGGTCTCAGTTTGCGAATCCGCCTCGTTACCTCAACCCTCTCGTGCCGCTGTGTATTGCGGTAGTATGTTGACGTTGGCGATATGCTGCGATTCTTGATCTGGAACGAAGGCGATAATAAAGGCTGGGCCTGCTCGAATTGCCGATGGCGGTTCCCCGTTCCCACGTTTCTGAGCGGAGAAGACGCTAAAGGCGCTTACGACCGCCTGGCCGCGATCAAGTTTAAGGAGCACGAGTGCGAGGGCGAAATCAGCTTTTCTGAGGTCCAACCGGAAACAAAACTGGATACTGACATCCCTTTCGCAGAACGCGCTCGGGTGTTCATCAAGCGAGGATACACACCGAAGGTTGCGGTGGATTTGGTGCTTCATGAAATAGAATTCGAACACGGCAGCCAATCTCGGGTGATGGAGAAGGCGCGTGCTGCTGCCGAGGATTTCCTGGTGAAAGTCCGCAAGGGGATCATCTGAGCGGGACTCTCGGCTAAGCTCCAATGGCAACGCCCTGGGTTTCACCATTCAGCAGCGTGCAAGATGCAAGTTTGGCGGTTGACGGAAGATCTTCTCTGGAATCTTGTTCTGGGTCGAACAGCTTGAGAATACCAAAAAGTTTTCGCGTCACCTCAATCGACATGCTCTCCCTCTTCAAACTTCCCTTCAGCAGTTGGCAGCACATCGCGCTCGCCCGCCATCCAGACGTATAGAGTTGGCAGCAGGAAGACGCTCATCACCAGGGCTGCGATGAGGCCTCCGACGATGACGATCGCGAATGGACGCTGAGAATCGGAACCAATGGCGTGCGAAAGAGCGGCCGGCAGCAATCCTAGAGTTGCCACCAGCATAGTCATCATGATGGGCCGCAGCCTCAACACGGCCCCCTCGACCGCGGCGTCCTCGATGGTATAGCGCCGGGCTCGAAGCTGATTGATGTATTCCAGCATGATGACTCCGGCTTGCACAGACACGCCGAACAGCGCGAGGAAACCTACGCCGGAAGAAACGCTAAAATTTGTGCCGGTGAACCAAAGAGCGAGCAGGCCGCCAATGGGCGCGACGGCAACGGTCGCCATAATCAGCAGCGCCCATTTGAAGGACTTGAACATGGTGTAAAGGATGACGAAGATCAGGAGAATGGTGATGGGGAGCACGATCAGCAGCCGCGCGTTGGCCCGCTTCTGGCTCTCGTATTCGCCTTCCCAGTCGATGCTGTATCCGGTGGGCAGTTTGACCTGTGCGTTCACCTTTTGAATGGCCTCTTCCACGGTGCTGCCAAGGTCGCGGCCGCGGACACTGTACTTTGATGGCGACATAACGGCGATTGCCCTCGCGATAGATTTCGGAACCACCGTCCCTTTCTTCGATCTTGCAGAGCTGCGCGAGCGAAACGCGTTCCCCGGACGGCGATAGCAGGCGAATATTCTCGATGGCTTCCTTGGTATCGCGGTATTGCGGGAGATAGCGCAGGGTGAGGTCGTAGCGCGCCTCGTCCTTGAGGACCTGAGTGAGCGCGTTTCCGCCCACCGCGGTCTGGACGGCATCCTGCACATCGGCAACATTGATCTGGTAACGGGCGGCGGCTTCGCGGTCCACCGTCACGTTCAGATTGGGCTGGCCGAGGACGCGGAAAACACCGAGATCTTCGATGCCATTGATCTTTCGCATGATGGCGACGACCTCATCGCTTTTTTCTTCGAGAGTTTTCAAGTCGTCGCCGTAGATCTTCGTGGCCAGCGCGCCTTTCACTCCACTCACAGCCTCTTCCATGTTGTCTTCGATGGGCTGGGAGAACCCCCAGACGACGCCGGGGATCTTGTCGAGTTCGCGTTGCATGGCGGCGATCAATTCGTCTTTGTTTTCGTGGAAGATAGGCCGCCACTGTTCTTTCGGTTTCAGGTCCACGAAGTACTCGGTGTTGAAGAAGCCGGTGTTATCCGTTCCGTCATCTGGACGCCCCACTTGGCTGGTGCATTGCGGCACCTCAGGGAAAGAGCAAAGTACGATCCGGGCCTGGTTCGCAATGCGGATGCCCTCGTCCGGGCCGGTGCTGGGCGCGAGCGTGCCCCGCACCCAGAGCGCGCCTTCATCGAGGTGGGGCAGGAATTCGGAACCGATGATGCCGCTGAAGGCGAGGTAATCTCCAAAGGCCACCAGCAGCGCGCACACGCCGACGGTGATCGCGCGATGACGAATCGCCCAGCGGAGGGCAACGCCATATCGCTCAGTCACGAAAGTCATGACCGGATTACGCCATTCGCGGGCCCCCTTCGCGAAGGCGAAACTGGCCAGCACGGGTGCGACGAGGATCGAGAAGAGCAACGCTCCGAGCAGCGCAAAGGCTACGGTCCAAGCCATGGGATGGAAGAGCCGGCCCTCGACGCGTTGCAGCGTAAAGATCGGCAAGAAAGCGGTAATGGTGATGACGATGGCATAGAACACCGGGCGCTGCACTTCATGCGAGGCAAAACTGATTCGTTCGGTGGAGGTCTCGATCCCATTCCCATGGCTTAAATGACGCACAATGTTTTCGATCAACACGATGGCGCCTTCCACGATCACGCCGAAGTCCAATGCGCCAATGGACAGAAGGTTGGCGGGAATGTGCATCAAGTTCAGACAAATGGCCGCAAACAGCAGAGCAAACGGAATGGTTGCGGCGACGATGATGGCGCCTCGAACATTGCCCAGAAACAGAAGCAGAACGATCGATACCAGGATCATTCCTTCCGCAAGGTTGTGAAGTACGGTGTGACTGGTGAAGTGAACCAGATCGCTGCGATCGATGAAGGGGACGATCTTCACGCCCGGCGGCAAAATGTGCTTGTTGAGCTCTTCCACTTCCTTATGGATGCCCTCGAGCGCCGTCTCGGCCGTTGCGCCTTTCCGCAAGAGCACGATGCCTGACACGACGTCGTCGTTATCGACGATCTTTCCGTCATCGCGCTCGATTGCACCGCCGGGACCGTAGGGACAAGCAGTGCACGCCCGCGCGAACTGGCCGAGCCGGATCTTCGGGCCTTGCGAAACCACCGCAATATCCTTGACGCGAAGAGGCGTGCCATTTTTCGTGGCGATGACGGTGCGTTCGATGTCCTGGGCGCGGTCCACCAACCCGACGGAACGCACGTTGATCTGCTGCAATCCTTCCTGGATGAAGCTTCCGCCGGCGTTGACGTTGTTGTTGGTGAGTTGCTGCTCGACCTGGGCCAGGCTCAGGCCGTAGGCGATCAGTTTGTTGGGGTCGACGCGAACCTGGTATTCGCGGGTGGGACCGCCGAAGCTGGCGACATCGACAATGTTCGGCACAGATTTGAAACTCTTTTCGACGACCCAGTCTTCAATGGACTTCAACTCCATCGGGTCATACGCGGGATTGGTGCTGTGCAGGGTGAAGAAATAGATCTGGCCGACGGGACTCCAGTCGGTGCCCATTTGCGGCACGACGTTGGGCGGCAGGGTAACCTGGCTCAGGCGCTCGAGAACGCGCTCGCGGTTCCAGTCGTTGTCCGATTGGTCGTCGAAGATCAGTTTTATGTCGGAGAGTCCGAAGAGCGAGAACGAACGCAGATGCACGACATGCGGGATGCCGTTCATGACGATTTCGAGCGGAATCGTGACCTGCTGTTCGATTTGTTCCGCCGAAATTCCCGGCCATTGCGTGATGACCTCGACGTAGTTGTCGGCAACGTCGGGATAGGCCTCGATGGGAAGGTCGCGGAAGGCAACGATGCCTCCGGCGAAAAGCAGCAGAGCAAAGCCCAACACCAGCAGGCGGTTGTTAAGAGCAAAATCGACGACTCGACGAATCATTCATTGCTCCCGTGTATCGTTCCCACCCATTGCACCCGCTAATTGCTCCCGTCCATTGTTCGCGCCTATTGATCCAACGTGTTTTGCAGCACCAGAGCATTCAACACCACTCGATCTCCGGGCTTGATGCCGGAAATAATTTCCTGGAGGTTGCCGGGGAGCGTTTTCCCGGCGACCACTTCCAGGCGCTTGAAATGTCCCGCGCTGTTCGGAACCGGCGTGTAGACCCACTCGCGATCGTGCAGGTGCAAAATGGCGGTCGCTGGAACCGCGGCCCGGGCTTCCGCCTGCTTGCCGAAGAAGGTCGCGGTGGCGAACATTCCGACCCGCATCATTCCAGAGTTCGGGCCAAGGTTCGCGACTTCGAGCCGGACCTTGGCCGTCCGGAGGTTGGGGTCGAGGACCGGCAGGATGTTGTCAATGCGCCCTTTCAGGACCTTATTGGGATAGGCGTTCAGGTGGATATCCGCGTACTCGCCTACATGCACGGCGTCAAGATCGTTTTCGTAAACGTCGCAGACGATCCAGACATAGGAAAGATCGGAAATGGTAAAAGGATTCGGGGAGCCCAGTCCTTGGACGCCCGACGCGTTGGTTACTTGCTGGTCGGTGATTACGCCCGAGATTGGGGCGGCGATGTTGACGATCCCCGATGGATGGCCCTTGTCGATGCCGAGAAGCCGCAACTGTTCGGCGGAGGCATCCAGATCGGCCTTGGCGTCCTGTTCGGTGACTTCAGCTTGATCAAGCGCGCTCTTGGCGATAGCGCCCTTGTCGTAAAGGATCTGCGCTCGTTCGAATTGCTGCCGCGCCAACCGCTCGTCGTTCTCGGCTTTGCGATACGTCTGGTAGGCTCCGGAGACGTCATTGCTCTGAATTCTCAGCAGCAACTGGCCCTTCTTCACGGTGTCGCCCAGTCGAGCCTTGATCTCCACGACTCGTCCCGCAGCCAACGAAATCACGGGCACGGCGCGCGCGATATCGGGCTGGACCACGCCGGTGACGTTCAGTTCGGGCGATGCCTTATGCGCAACCGCCGTCGCCAGGGAAAACTGCTCGGGGTTATCGACTTTGAAATTGTTGGCATCAAGATCGGGTTCGACGGCGGCCGGAGGCGGCGCTTCGGCCTTCGGGTCGGTTTTATTTCCGCCGCAGCCCGCGAGCACAGCCATGCAGAGCAGAAGAGCCGCGAATGCGCCGCGTTGAGCGGACCTTGAAAACAAAAAATGTTTCGATGGCAATATCACGGGATCACCTCGCGGCCCACCGCTAGATTCAGTTGGCTGGCGGCGGAGAGATAGGAGCCGACCAGGTTCACGTAATTGAGTTGCACGCTGCGGAAGTCGTTTTCCGCGCTCAAGAAGTCTAACAAAGATGCGCCTCCGTGCTGGTAAGCGAAAGTAACGGTCTCGCGGACGCGCACCGCCTGTTGCAGATATTTCGCCTTGTAAGGCCGGAGCAGAATCACATTGCTGTTGAGCGTCGCGTAGGCGGAATCGACGTCGCTGAATACTTGCGCCTGAGCGGCGTCGAGCAGGCGCTGGTTGCGGTCGATGTCCAATTGCGTGCGCAGTTTCTCGCCCTGATTTCTGTCGAAGATGCGCAGCGGAATGCTGACATTGAAGCCGATGTATTGGTCGATGGGAGGATTGCGACCCACGTCGAAACCGAAAGTCGGATCGGTCGAACCATCGGCGACGGCAAGTTTGTGGTCGGTCTTGGCCTTTTCAACCGCCTGCGCCGCAGCCTTCAGATCGGGCCGCGTGTCCACTGCGATTTTGCGGAAGTCGTCGAGCGGCGCGACCTGGTCGCTGAAGTCGAATGTCCCGGTCACGTCGAATTGTTCGACGGGAGTGCGGTCGTTCAAAAGCATTAGCAACTGGATTTTCGCGGTGCGGAGATTGACTTCGGCGGTTTGCAAGTCCGATTCGAATTGCACGCGCTGCAATTCCAGTCGGTCCAAATCGATTTGCGCGATGTCGCCTGCTTTGAACCGCTCGCGGCTGATGTCGAGCACATGATCGTAGTAAGCCAGGTCTTCCTTGGCCACAACTAGAACAGCCTTGGCCTGCAGGGTCTGGACGAAAGCACCGCGCAAGTTGAAGAGCAGATTTCTTTCCAGGTCATCCTGCGTAGACGCGGCGATGGCCGTCCCCTCTTTCGCGCTCTCCAGTCGCAACTCGCGCTTGTGCCGGCGCTCATGCAGATAGCTCGCCGATGCCGTCGTCAGCAGCGACCCGAATGTGCTGTGAGGCGGACCTCCGTTGAAGGGATTGATCTGATCGACATCCAACGCCAAATTCGGATTGGGACGCAGGAAAGCGGTGATTTCCCCGGCCTTCGATTCGTCAATCGTCAGTTTCCCCGCCAGCAGGGTGGGGTTGTTTTGTTCAAAACGCAGGCGCACCTGTTCCCAGGTAAGCGTCTGCTGCGCCGAGGCGCACATGCTGCACAACACCAGCGCGCAGCACCATTGCAACTTTTGCATCCATGACTCCGTTCTCGCACCACAACCTACAACTTAAGAATATCGCGATCTTTTCATATTCCGCCATTAGCGGGTAGAGCTCATATTTCTCGAACGCTTCCTGCCAGCACTAGCATTCCCTTGAGAGATACACTCTCCGACTGGGCCTTCGCACTGAGTCTAACTCTTGTGTATCCTAGAAATCGGCTCTCGGGGGGCACTCAAACGGTATGATGTGGAGTATTCCGATTCCGAACGCATGTTCTTTTGGCCAATCGCTTGATTGGGAGGCGATGAACGATCGGAACTACTTGTGATTTCGCTGAGGCGAGCATGAGCACCCTCATCCCCGAAATTCCTGAGTTTGCGTGTAATCGTTTGGGCGGCTTGAGAAGCACAATAAAGGATAATCACTGAATCAATCTGGATCTATGTTGAACTTGGAATGGATCTGGGAACCACGGAACCGGACGGCCGTTCTGCTGACCAGCATGACTGCGGTCGTTTCAATCGCTGCCGTGGACTGGTGGACGAAGCCGTATGTTTCGCTGGGCTTTCTCTATTTCTTCCCCATCATGCTTGCGGCTGGGTTTCTGCCCCGGTGGGCGATCGTACTCATGGGTATGGCATGTGCGCTGCTGAGCGAGCGTTTCAGCAACCTGGATCCAGCGGACGCTCCCATCCGTACCAGTTTTGAAACCTTGGCACTGGTCGGCTCCGGACTGTTCATCTCGGAAGTCCTGCGCAACCGTCGGTTGAGATTGGCGGCGCAGGAACGATTGCGCGTTCTGGTGGAAACCAGTCCGGCCGCCATTGTCACGGTCGATGAGCATGGCTTCATCGAACTCGCAAACCATGCCTCGGCTGAACTCCTGGCCCCGCGAGGCGGAGAGTTGCTTGGGCAACCGATCGCGGCATTCCTGCCCGAACTCCATCACGCCTTGCGCTGGGAAGAGGGACCGCAGTTCAGGACAGCGATGCAATGCCGAGGGCATCGAGGCAATGGAGAGTCGTTTCTGGCGGACGTTTGGTTTTCCAGTTACAAAGAAGGGCCGACGCCTAAGCTGGCCGCCATCATTGCCGACGTCACGGAAGAGCGGGGTGATGCAGGGGAGTCCAATGCCGCTGCCGCCTCCAATCACGAGGAGAGGACCTCGTTGAACAATCGCGAGTCGGACGTGCTCCGGCTGCTGGTCCAGGGATTGGCCAACAAGGAAATAGCCTCGCGGTTGAACGTCTCGGAGAGTGCAGTCAAGAACACGATGCAGCAACTGTTCGCGAAGACCGATGTGCGTACTCGCAGTCAACTGGTTCGGGTGGCATTGGAATGCTATCGGGATCTTCTGTGACAGCCCGTCGTGCTGCCTGAGCAAGCAGTCTGTGTGCAAACAAGAAGACGTTAGTAGCTATGGTTTGGCGAAAAGCCGGATTCGGACTGTGCCGGACAAGCAGGTGCAATGGAACTCATTCCGAGCAGCGACGCATCCCTGCTTGTCAGGTTTGGCCGCACGATCGACCCGGCGACGCACCAGCGCGCGCTGGCGCTTTTTCGGGCGCTCGCCGCTCGCCACGACCCGCGTGTGACTAATCTTCATCCAGCGTACGCGTCCCTGCTCATCGATTTCGATCCACTGGCGCTCGATCACGCCGCGCTTGGAACTCTGATCGAAGGACTTGAAAGCGGAGAGCCGGCGCATGAGAATCCGCCTCCTGTGCATGAAATTCCAGTCTGCTACGACCAGGAGCTCGCTCCCGATCTCATGGAGGTTTGCGGCCTCACCGGACTGACGGCCGAGCAGTTGATCGAGGCCCACACCGCGCCGGAGTACTTGGTGTACTTTCTCGGATTCTCGCCGGGCTTTGCGTATCTCGGAGGGCTGGCGCCGAAGTTGGCGGTTCCACGCCTCGCCTCTCCCCGAAAAGTTGTGCCGGCGGGCAGCGTAGCCATTGGCGGCGCGCAGACGGGCGTGTACCCGCTGGCTTCGCCCGGCGGGTGGCGGATCATTGGCCGCACACCGCTGGCGCTGTTCTTCCCCGAGAACCCAGTTCATCCGACCCTGCTCCAGCCCGGCGATCGTGTCCGGTTTACTCGCCTGCATCGCCAACAGTTTGACGCGGCACTGGTGGACCGAACGCCCGGTGAGCAACATGCCTAGCCATCCGATTCAGATTCGGGTGCGGGCGCCGGGTCTGCTGACTACGGTGCAGGACCTGGGACGGCTGGGCCACGCGCACTTGGGATTTTCCCCATGCGGCGCCGCCGACCGCGTCGCAACCCGCATCGCAAATCGATTGGTAGGAAACCCGGACGGCGCTCCCGTGGTGGAAATGACATTGCTCGGCCCCACGCTGGAGTTTTCAGGCGATGCACTGGTCGCGGTCACAGGGGCTTCGATTGACTGCTTACTTGATGGACAGAGCGTTCCGGCATGGCGGCCGATCGAGGTACCTTCCGGCAGCGCGTTGCGGTTTGGCAATACGGTCGAGCATGCGCGCTCTTATCTTGCCATCGCCGGGGTGCCCCTGGCGGAGCCCGTGCTGGGCAGCTTCTCGACCGATCTCGGCGCAAAGGTTGGCCCGTTCCATGGACGGCCGCTTGCGGCCGGAGACGTCCTTGCCTGGCAGTCGCCATATCGGGTCGTGGCTCATATCGCCGACCGAGAGGTGATTTCGCGTCTCTACGCGGACGGACCCTTGCGCGTCACGCCCGGTCCGCATCGAGAATGGTTCGCGCCGCAGGTGGAAAGGCAATTCTTCAACTCCAAGTATGTCGTCACGCACCAGTCCAACCGCGCTGGCCTGCGACTGCGCGGCGACCCGCTTGCGTTGCGATCGAATGAGCAGCTTCTGACCGAAGGCGTGCCACTCGGCGCCATTCAGGTGCCGGGCAACGGCCAGCCAGTTATCCTATTCGTCGATCAGCAGACTACGGGCGGGTACCCGATCATGGGATCGGTGATCTCGGCGGACCTGCACCGCGTGGGACAGTTGTTGCCGGACTCGGAAATCTCGTTTGTCCAGGTCTCCATAGCTCAAGCTTTAGATGCGAGGCGGAGTCTCGAAGCTCTTTTGCAGGAAGCGGCGCGGGAGGCCGAACATTGACGGGGACGACGGGTTGGGCTGCCAACAAATCGCCGGCCCAGTGGGCCATTCTTGGGGCTGCGATGTTGGGCTGGAGCCTCGATGGCATGGATGTGATGCTCTATGCCTTTGGCCTCACCGCCATCCGCCACGAGTTCGCTCTGTCGTCGGCTGCAGCGGGAGCGTTGGCTTCGCTGACGCTGGTCGCCTCCGCTGTCGGCGGACTGCTTTTCGGATATCTTGCCGACCGCGTCGGGCGCATACGCGCTCTCATCTTTTCCATCCTCGCGTATTCTGTTTTCACCGCGCTCACCGCGACCGCTCACTCGCTGCCCGAACTCATCCTATGGCGAACGCTGCTCGGCCTCGGACTTGGCGGAGAGTGGGCAGCGGGTTCCGTGCTGGTGGCCGAGAGTTGGCCCGCGGAGGACCGCGCCAAGGCGGTCGGCATCGTGCAATCGGGGTGGGCGCTCGGATACATCGCGGCGGCTTTGCTCGCGGCGCGGCTGCTTCCGACTTACGGATGGCGCGCTTTGTTTGTCGCGGGCGTCACGCCTGCGTTATTCACCGTCTGGATTTGGAAGTTCATCCCCGAACCGTCGTCAGCCGTCCGCGCACAACTGCTTGCCAGAAAGTCTTCTCCGTTGCAGCTTTTGCGGAAGCCCTATCGCGGCACGGTGATCCGGGCCACGCTTTTGAGCAGTTGCCTGATGTTCGCTTACTGGGGGCTTTTCACCTGGATACCCGCGTATCTCTCGTCGCCGATTGAGCGCGGCGGCGCTGGACTGAGGATTGTCCAGTCCACGTCGTGGATTATCCCCATGCAGATTGGCGCGTTTTTCGGCTACATCCTTTTCGGGTTCTTCGCCGACCGCTTCGGACGCCGTCCGGCGTTCGTGGTCTTTGTGCTGGCTTCGGCGCTGCTGGTGCCGCTGTATGGCTCGGCCGCGCGCTCGCCGCTGGTTTTGCTGGCGATGGGGCCGCTGCTGGGATTCTTCGGGCACGGCTACTTCACGATTTTCGGCGCGCTGCTGGCGGAGTTGTTCCCGGCTCCGGTACGCGCCATGGCGCAAGGGCTTTGCTACAATGCGGGACGCGCCATCAGTGCCGCCGCTCCTGCAACCGTGGGATACCTGGCCGATCGCCACGGCATCGGTTTCGCTCTGGCGACGACTTCGGTGCTGTATGTGGTCGGCGCGGCGCTGGTGTATCTGCTTCCCGAAACGCGGGGACGAGAACTCACATGAACCGTCTTGCTATCGACCTGAACGCCGATCTGGGCGAATCGCCAAACTCCGTGGCGAACGGGACCGATGCCGAACTGATGCGCTACATCAGTTCGGCCAACATTGCCTGCGGAGGGCATGCCGGCGACGAGCGCACCATGCGCGAGACGCTGCAACTTGCCAAGGAAAACCATGTTTCCGCGGGAGCGCATCTCAGCTTTCCCGATCGCGAAAACTTCGGCCGCGTCGAGATGCCGTTGCCCATCGAGGATCTGGAGCGTTCACTGCTGGCGCAGGTGCGGGAGTTGCATAGCATCGCCAAAGAAGTCGGCGTAGCTCTGGCTCACGTCAAGCCACACGGCGCGCTTTACCATGCGGCCAACCGCGATCCCGAAATCGCGAAGGCAATCGGGCGCGTCACGCTGATCTGCGACCGATCGCTGATTCTAGTTGGGCAGGCGGAGTCGGCGTGTCTCGAAATATGGCGTGGGATGGGCCTGACCGCGGCGGCGGAAGCGTTCGCCGATCGCACCTACGAAGCCGATGGCACGCTGCGAAAGCGGACTTTGCCCGGCGCTCTGCTGGCCACCGAAGACGGCGCCGCGCGCCAGGCGCTCTCGATTGCTGTGGACCATCACGTGCGCGCCTTCGACGGCTCAGAAATCAAGTTGACAGCGCAGACCATCTGCCTGCATTCGGACACACCTGGCGCTGCCGGCTTCGCCCGACGCATCCGCCAAGAGCTCGAACAGGCCGGGTGCGACGTATGCGCATTGTGCCGGTAGGCGTCAATCGACGCCGGCCAGCGCACAACCTATCGGCTTCATTATGTCAGCTTCGCTATTTCAATTGGCCCCAGCGAAATGTGGGGCCAAGGGAGAACCTTACATAGTTTTGCCGGGGTGTCTGCAAATTCGAGAATAATTGAGTGTTCACCCAGTCGGTCGCAAAACGCACGCCCACCCGCCGGGACAGGTTGAGATCGAAACCGCCGCCCAGGCGGAAGAACAGCTGGGTATCAATCTGGTGAGAGTTAGGGACGGGCATCCCCAACTGCCTAAGTATTGGCGCCACCGCCGTCAAATTGATGTTTGCCGCCTGGAGAGGCCGTTAACCCTCCCGGCAAGGGAACTGTAGATCATTCAAAGCAGAATAGTTAAGGCTGGTGCCGGGAGGGGGAGTCGAACCCCCAAGGACCGAAGTCCGGCGGATTTTGAGTCCGCTGCGTCTGCCAGTTCCGCCATCCCGGCTGGCTGCATGAAAGTGAAGAGAGCACTAGCTTAATTGACGGTTTGAGGCTTTGCAACCGCCTCTCGGGCCTGTGGGCGATCGAATCCTGGTGGTCCGGCGCCATTAGGGTTGTCAATGCGCTGTCATTGGTTGTGCAATTCTCACTTGCGGGGCGTGCCGTTCGCGAGTGGCCCGTTACCCTCACTCGCAATAAAAAAATACGGGCGGCCGCGTGGCCGCCCGATTCGCAGAGTTGACTTGTCGAGTTAGTTCGTTGGCTGCGGCGGAGCCGCCACCCAGCCGGCAAAGAAGGCAAGATTGCCGGGGTTGTTGGGGTCTTCGAGCAAAAGGCCATGCACGACCAGCGGCACCGCGGTGTTGTCGCCTTCGAGCGTGCTCAGGCCGCCGCTCAAATTGAAGAACGCAGTGTTGTTGCCGGTGTAGACCGTCACCGGTCCGCCGGCAGCGTAGCCGATCAAACCGTTGTTGGAAAGCTCGAAGCTTCCTTCGTTGCCGCTGGTTATGCTGACGGTCGTTGGCACGAGCATGCCGTAAACGCCCTGGCGGCGCAGCGAGATCATCTGCGGCGTAAACGTGGAGTTCACGTAGCTGCCGCCGATGAAGATTCTCTGGCCAACTTCCAGCAGTGTGTTGTTGAACAGCACGCCGGTGAGCGGTCCATCGAGGAAGCAGATGTCATACTGGGTCACCGCGCTGATGTCGATGGTCTGGACGGTGTCCACGTCGATGACCATATCGGCGCCCGTCTCACCTACCCACATGGTCACGGTCTGAGCTTCGCCAGAGGCGTTGGTGATTACCTGAAGAACGCGCCCGGAGACGAACGATTTGGAGGTTGTGATGACCTCAACGCTGTCGGCCATTATGCTGCCATCCGCGTTAAACGTGCCCTGGACTCCGACAAACGCCGGAGGCGTGAGATTGTTGATGCTCCAACCGCTGTTGAATTGCGTGGCGAGGGAGGTGTCAACCGTCAACTGGTGGCCATAGGGCCCTTGCACGACAAAGGAGTTACCGGTGGCATCGACCGAAACCAGACCTCCGGTCAGGTCCGTCACTCGGCCATCGGGATCGGTCGCCTTCGTCGCTTTGATATAAATGACCGGATTCACCACGCCGGTGATTTGCCCGTTGCCATCGACCGCCAGCGACTGCCGGATGTCGAATTCCATTTTCAGCCCCGCCAGACCATTGCTCCCCACCACCATGGCCGTGGGAAACTTGACGGTCAGGGAGTAAGTCGGGGACTGGGGCAGTGTGCCGCTGATCGTATTCACAGCCGGCGGATTCTGGGTCATGTCAACGTAGTCAATCGTGACCGGGCTCGCCAGCACAAAAGTCGCGCTGCTGTACGTATCCGGTGGAACGGAGTTGAAGGCGAGCGGAGACCGCAGACCCAAAAGGCGCGCGAAGTCCACGGTTGTGGGAGTCGACATCACCACTGGCGAATTGCTCGCGCCCGTCAGAGTGATGGAGTTGATAGTGACGTTCAGTCCCACGACCGAAGGCAAGGGCGCATCTTCGGCAGTGACAAACACCTGGCCCGACTGCGGTGGCGGCGGATTGGAGTTCGAAGAGTTGGAGTTAGACCCGCAACCAACGAGCACGCTGATTGCAAGCAGGAGTGCAGCGGTCAATGCAAAAAGTCTTTTCATGCCAAGCTCCGAGTCAGGAATTTTTGGGGGCACAAGCCGTTCGTCGTACGGACATGCAAACACGGGCATTTTCAGAATGTTGCGTAACCTAAGGTGTGTTACCCTGCATTTCTTCTGGGGTTCGGCCTGTGCCCTCGCGCGATTGCGATAGTTTTCAGTGAGTTAGAGGCGTATGCGAGGAGAAGAACCTGAGCGGCATGCGCCTCCGATTTTCATTTGGATGCGGCCCGTAGCGGCGGCCTAAAGTGTGGGAGCCAGAGTGCCGATGCCACAGACAAGCGGGGGTGTGCTAACGCCCTCCGGCAGGTGGAACGATAACCGTAGGTCCGATTTCAGCCGCAAGTCTCAGCCAAGGCGTTCTCGCGTCCAGCAACTCCAGCCAGTTGCAGCAGGCATTGGAAACTCTCCAGAACAGTCTTGCCTCGGGTGACCTGAATGGCGCTCAGTCGGCGTTTCAGACACTGCAAAACTTGAACCAGAGCCTCGAGACCGCCAGCGGCACCAGCTCGTCCAACAGTTCTCAACTTTCCACCGATATAACGGCGCTCGGCAGCGCGCTGACTTCCGGCGACCTATCGACCGCGCAGTCCGCTTTCGCCACGGTCAAAAGCGATCTGAACAGCTCTGCGTCGCCCTCGCGAACCGTCGAGACCAACGCCGCATCCCAGTCGGAACAGTTGGTCCAGGAAATGCTCAGCTCGTTGAATTCGAGCACTTCATCCTCGAGCAGTTCCGACAGCACCACTTCGGTGCTTGAGCGGGTCTATGGGAATCCGAGCTTGAACGTCTTCGGATAATAGTCTGGGTAATAGATAAGAGACAGAAGATAGGGACGGAACTTGGTTCCCGGTAGAAACGCGGCTTGCCCCGACTCCGCGCGCGGTACAATCTAACGTGGCTTTTTTGCTTCGTTTCGGCGCTGCCGAACAAACTGCGCCCCTTCGCGTTCGTATCCATGCACCCGAATAATCCAGGTTAGCGGCCGGGCTCAAATAGTGAGTTTTTTTGCAATCCATTCAGCGGTGCCGCTCGCGACTGCGACACGAGTCTGGCGCCCATTCGAAAACTTTTCGCGGCCAACTGGGAAAGCGTACGCATGAGAACCGCCTGAAATCCGGCCGCGGGAGTTGAATAGAAAGCAGGCATAGGGCCGAGGTCCGCAGTGTTTTGAGTGGCGCGCGGCCGGCTCAATTCACTGTACATATCGTGGTATAGATCGAGGAATGACGAGGCGATAGATTCCCAACCATACGACCGGGCCGTCGTCAACGCGCGATTGATTTTTTCAGACGCGAGCGACGGATTTGTGGCGGCTTCCTCAACGGCTCTGGCAAAATTCTCAATGTCAGGCTCTGCGGTGAAGGCGTTCGCCGCACTGGCGTAGGAAGAGACACCACCAGTGTTTGGAGCAACGAGAGGAAGTCCCGAAGCCATCGCCTCCAGCGGCGCAATGCCGAATGGCTCGCGCGGATTGGGATGGACGAACACATCCGAATTGGCATAAAGATCGGCGAGAATCTGCCGGTCTTGGATGTGTCCGAGAAAAAACACTCGTCCAGGCGCCTCTCGCGCACACTTTTCTTCCCAGCGGCGGCGTTCGATCCCGTCCCCGGCCACCAGCAGCCGGTAATCGCGCGCGCTATTGGTGGAGAGATGGACCAAGAGGTCAAACAGCAACGCCAGGTTCTTCTCGGGCGCGAGGCGGCCCGCATAAAACAGCAGCACACTGTTTTCCGGGCTGCCGAAATTCTGCAACAGGCGGCGGCGCAGTTCTGGGGACCTGCGTGTCGGCGACAGCAGCGTCAAGTCCACGCCCATCGGACGGACCCATGTTCCTCTGGGCACCAACTGTCCCTGTGCCGCAGGCCGCAACTCTGAGACCGTGTAATCCGAGTTTGCGATGTGATGGTCGAAAAAAGGAAAATAAAGCCATCTCATATAAAAAGAGCAAAACTTCTGTGAGAACGGGAGGTCTCCCAGATAACTCTTGACATTGTCGTCCATGCGTTCGTGGCTCAGTCCAACGACAACCGGGCGGAAGTCGACGGCATGAAGAAGCCGCAAACGTAACAGCGCACCCAGATAGTGCAAGGTGTATTTATCGCTGATCTCCACCAGATCCGGACGTTCCGAAATCAGAACCTGCTGCACCTTGCTTCCCGGCAATAGAAATTGCGCAGGATAAATTGCTCGGTAATCGTGGTTGAACGGCGATAGCGGCGACTGAATATGATAGATCCTGCCAAACTCGCCGGCTTCTTCCGTCCGGTCCGCTGCGGCCGGCACCACCAGCCGAATCTGCTGGCCTCGGCGATTCGCTGCCCCAATCAGGGCCCGATAAAACGTGGCGGCGCCTCCAGAGTTCTCATGCCACGAATTTGTAAGATGCATCGTCTTCACTGGCTCGCCTGCCTTTCGTCGCATAGATCGTTAGGCATTGCCCCAGCCTGAAGTTTGCACGAGTACGATCTCGATTTCCTGGCGATCTTATGGGGCAGAATCGCTAGAAAACCAACAATAAGACGGGGCAAACGTCGAAGATCTCCACCGAAGCCGCCGGCTTCCCCACCAACGAGCAAGGTCCCGCGGCGCATGGCATACCAATTAAAGAGCGCGGATACACCACTTACAACCATAGAAACAATCTCGGCAATACGGAGATGCGGCGTGCCCCGGAACCAATGAAGTAAATACTCCAGTACCTGAAAGATAACGGGCATCACCATGGTCAGAAAGACCCCCGTCAGCCACTGGGGTTCGGCGTCTTTCAGAATTTGCACTACCGCGCCGAAAAATCCCGCACCCAAGACGCAGAAGATCGACTCGGTAAACAATGCCGCTATGGCCGCTTCCCATCCTCGTTGTACTGCGGCAATAAAGAAGATGGGACCGCGCAAAACCATGCTTAAAAGCGCCGCTTTCCAATTCCAAAGCAGCAGAAGTTGCTGCGGACGCCACAGCAAACCGAATAAGAGATTGAGAAATTGCGGCTTGGGTTGAGCCGGATCGGCCAGAGGCGGCGCAGGACTTGTTGTCATTGGATTCTGGTCTAATACGAAGTATAGAAGCAACTCTTTGTCAACCAAGATTAATTCATTGTTAATAACCAAAGTTAATAACCAAATTCACACACAAATGTATGAATCGTAACTTTCTCTTAATGAACTTATGACATGTTTTCCACAGTAGATTTCAAATTGGCGGGCAGTCCACGAGGAGGCGATTTGCAACGCAAAGTAACTTGCCTGTGGAAGGAACCCATGGCGCCCAAAGCCTACCGTACGGGCGTTTCGTTGCATAGCCACACTAACCACTCGAAAGAGGGCGTGTATTTTATAGCGGAGTACGCCGCTCGCCATGCCTTGCTGCGAAAAGCCTTGGCAGCGGAGGAAAGACGCGCAATCCGCGTAAAGTCAGACCCGTGTGGATTTCTTGAAAGCCTACTGGACGCCGCCGCTCCCGCCACTCGCTGCCTTTGAGGTCGAGAGGAATCAAATCGAGCGCGAACTCGGACTCGCCGGCATGGTTTCGATCACCGACCACGACAATATAGAAGCCCCGATGTTACTAAGGGTGGTTCCGGAAGCACGTCGAGTTCCAGTGTCGGTGGAATGGACGGTCCCGTATAAGGACACGACCTTCCATTTGGGAGTGCACAACCTTCCCAGCGGCAGCGCGGAATCGATCATGGCATCTTTGCGCGACTTCACACTTCAGCCCGCCGATGAGAAGCTGATGGAAGTGTTGGAAATGCTGCACGAAAATCCCGACATACTAATTGTCTTGAACCATCCCTTGTGGGACTTGGCTGGCATTGGCGGCGAGCGCCACGAGTGCACTCTCCGGGCATTTCTATGCGAACAGGGTCAGAGTGTTCACGCCCTGGAGCTGAGCGGTATCCGTGGTTGGCAAGAGAACCAGGCGGTATTGCATTTGGCGGAAGCGTGTGGTCAGGTGGTGATTTCCGGTGGCGATCGGCATGGTTTGGAACCGAATGCCGCCCTCAATCTGACCGATGCCGGGAGCTTCACCGAATTTGTCCACGAGGTGCGTAAACAACGCCGCAGTCACGTTCTGTTCATGCCACAGTACGACGAACCTTACACGCTCCGAGTCTTACAAACTCTGCTCGAAGTGATCCGCGAATATCCTGACTATTCGAGCGGATCACGTCATTGGGATGAGCGCGTGTTTCATCCCGATCGCGCGGGAGTGGTTCGTCCGCTGTCCGCGCTCTGGTCAACACCCCCGTACTACATTCGGTACTTTTTCGCACTGGTTCGTCTGTTGGAAATGGCCCCAGTCAGAACCGCGATGCGATTGGCCCTCGCCCGCACACAACAGCAGGTGCCATTAGCATTCGGCGGCCGGCAGGAGGTCGCACAATGACAATGCCCGGCCCCGATTTGCGAGTGGCGTTCTTCCCCGACACCTACGACGAGATCAACGGCGTAGCCAACACCAGCCGCCAGTTCGAATCGTTTGCGCTGCGCCGGAAGCTGCCGTTTCTCACCGTCCGCGGAGGGACCCATAACGAGATTGAGCAAGTTGGATCAGTCCTGCGCGTCACTCGCCGGCGAGGACGATTTGGTTTTGCGGTGGATAAGAAACACAACTTCGACCTGGCGTTCTGGCGCCATCTGTCAGCGGTGGAATCACAGGTCCGTGAATTCGATCCGGACATTCTGCACATCACGGGGCCGAGCGATGTGGGGCAGCTCGGCGTTGCCATCGCGCACCGCTTGCGTATTCCGCTGGCGGCTTCGTGGCACACCAATGTCCACCAGTACGCGGAACAACGGGCTTCGGCGCTGCTGTCCTTTCTTCCGTGGGGCTTGAGAGGACGCATGGGCGCGGCGATCCGGCAGGGCAGCTTGCTGGCGACTCTCCGCTTTTACCACATCGCGCAGATTTTATTTGCTCCTAACCAGGAACTGATCGATGTCATCGAAAAAGGAACGGGCAAGCCGTGTTATCCCATGCATCGCGGGGTCGATACGGAGTTGTTCGATCCCCGGCGAAGAGCTAGAACGGACGATACTTTTGTAATTGGATTTGTCGGCCGTTTGACCGTCGAAAAAAACATCCGCGATCTCGTCGAGTTGGAGCGGAACTTGCTGCAAACAGGTTTCACAAATTTCCGTTTCCTGATCGTCGGCCAGGGCGCGGAGGAAACATGGCTCCGCACCAACATGCAGAAAGCCGATTTCACGGGTGTTTTGCACGGCGAGGCGTTGGCGCGCGCCTACGCCAACATGGATGTGTTCGCGTTCCCTTCACAAACCGATACGTACGGAAACGTAGTCCTTGAGGCGTTGGCATCCGGAGTACCCGCGGTAGTCACCAACGGCGGAGGTCCGCGGTTTATCGTTCGGCCCGGCGAAACCGGATTTGTGGCGCGTAACTTAGAGGAGTTTTGCACCACTATCCAGGACCTCGCGACACGTCCTGCACTGCGCGAAAACATGCGCGCGGCGGCCCGAACTTATGCTATGACCGCATCGTGGGATGCCGTATTCGAATCGGTCTATGCCTCTTATGAGCGTGGCCTCAGAAACAGCGCTGGAGTAGGCAGAAAAATCAGGATACGCCCTCATGCTGGCGTTGCAGTTAGTAACATGAGTTAACACCTGAAACAAAAGTGGCAGCTGGGTTTAGACTCTCAATTCGCCAGATTGTCATCCTGGAATAGGTTGTATCGCGCTTTCTAGAAGCTTGGGAGCGCCGTGATTCCTTTCGCTTCCACGCACTCATACGCCCGGCCGGCGGCGAGATTCTTGTATTCTTCCGTTCTCCCACTGGGCCATTCGATGATCAGGCGATCTACCTTGTCGCGCTTACCCAGTCCGAAAGTTACAGGCAGTTCCGACTGCGACAGGTAACTCGACCCGCCCTTGACCAGGCGCGATTGGCATCGCGCCTCCTTGAACAAGTTTTACCGAAGCTCCTATGGCATCGCGATTGGACTTCGTCCCGGCCAGGCGGACGCGGATGCTGCGATTTCCGTCAGTCTGGTCGTTGCGATAAAGATAAGCGGGGCCGTTGTTGGTGGTGACGAGCAGATCGAGATCGCCGTCGCGGTCAAAATCGCCGTAGGCAAGCCCTCGTCCGACTTTTGGTTGACTGAAGCCGCCGCCGACGTCGCCGGCCACGTCGACAAACGTTCCCTTTCCGCTGTTCAGAAAAAGTTGCGGTGGCTGCGCGTAACCGACGCCGCTAACGTTGCGCACCGTGTCGTCGATATGCCCGTTCACCACTGCCAGATCGAGCGCGCCATCGAGGTCGGCATCGAGAAACACGCATCCGAATCCCAACTTATCTTTCGACGCCGCCCCCACCCCGCTCTGCATGGCCACGTCAACATAATTCCCGCCATCGGAAAGCCGGTAGAGTCCCGTCATCTCGTTGTCGAAATTCGTGATGGCCACGCCCGAATTTCCTGAATTGTCGAAGTCGGCCACGTCCACGCCCATTCCGGCGCGCGCCCTGCCCTCGGCGGAGAAGGCGATGCCCGGCATCCACGGCTACGTCTTTAAATGTGCCGTTGCGCTGATTGCGATAAAGCTTATTGGGCTGCGTGTCATTGGTCACCAGCAAATCGGGCCAGCCATCGTGATCGTAGTCGAGCATGGCTACGCCCAGGGACTTCGAGCTGCTGTCGAAAACTCCGCTGGTGGCCGTGACATCCTCAAAGGTTCCATTGCCGCGATTGTGAAACAACCAGCAGGTCTCTCCGCGATAGGCTTCGGGCGTGCAATAAGACTTCTGCTTGCCGTCGAGGCTGCAAAACACATCGTGCTCGGACGACCACTTAACGTAGTTGCAGACAAACAGATCGAGCAGTCCGTCGCGGTCGAAATCAAACCATAGTGCGGACGCGCTCAGGGCCTGCCGTCCGCCCAGGCCGCTCGACTTGGTGACATCGACGAACGTCCCTTTGCCGGTGTTCTTGAACAGCCGGTTCTGCCCGACGCAAGTGATCAGGATGTCGGGATAGCCGTCGTTGTCGTAATCTCCGACCGCAACCCCCATGCCGTACATCTCGATGTCGAGCCCGGCGCTGCGGGTCACGTCGGAAAAAGTTCCGTTGCGATTGTTGCGATAGAGCTTCAGCGTGCTGGGCTCCGATTTATGTCTCCACGTTTATGTCCGGGCCAATCGGTGCCGTTCACCAGAAGAATGTCCTGCCAGCCGTCGCGGTCGTAGTCGAGGAATGCGCATCCGGCGCCGAGTGTTTCCGGCAGCAGTTTCCCGCCGTAGGCGCCGCTGTTGTGACGGAACTCGAATTCCAGCCTGGGCAGTCACATCCACCAACCGGAAACCGGGATCTGGCGAGGGAGAAGCTGGCGAAGGCATCGAGATCGCAAGCTCGGCATCGCAGCCAGGCCGGCCATGCCTGCCATGCCCGAAGAAACGACGGCGATTCAGGATCAAGGCAGTTCACGGCAGGGCTTGTCACGGCAGATTAACCAGCCCGTTGCGGATCGCGTAGACCACCAACTCGGCGGATTTGTGGATTCCCAAAGTGTCCATCATGTTGGCGCGATGGACGGCGACGGTGTTGGCGCTGAGTTCGAGCACGGCGGCAATCTCCTTGTTGGACTTGCCATCCACGATCATTTGCAGGACTTCGAGTTCGCGCGGCGTGAGGCCGGCCTGGCGCTTGCCGCGGAGCGCCGCCGGCCGTTTGAGTTGGGAATCGAGCACCGTTTCGCCGTTCACGACCCGCCGGATGGCAGCACCCAACTCCAGGTCCACGGCGTTTTTAAGGACATATCCGCGCGCGCCGGCATCGAGCGCCTGACGCACCAGCGTCTCCTCCGGATGCATGCTGAGCATGAGCACCAAAGCCTGCGGATTCTTATCGAGAATCTGCCGCGTGGCTTCCAGTCCGTTCATGCCGGGCATGGCGCAATCCATCACAATCACTTTCGGGTGAAGCTCATCCGCAAGTTTGATAGCTTCCAGTCCGTCGCCCGCCTCGCCGGCAACGGTGATGTCCGGCTCATCCTCCAGAATGCGGCGGAATCCTCGCCGCACCAGAGTATGGTCGTCAACCAGCAAAACTGAAATCTTATCCGGCATTGCGAATCAAGCCTCTCTCTTGGGACCCGTCAATCGAACCAACGTTCCTCTCCCGCTTTGCGCACCTTGCGCGGGACGCGGCACAAATTCAACCATGCCGCCCAGCAACTCCGCGCGTTCCCGCATCGCCACCAGGCCAATTCCCTGCTTGGCGGCCCGCGCTTCAAAACCCTTGCCGTGATCTTCCACTTCGACTTCCAAAGCTTGCGGCAGAAATCGCAGACGCACCCAGGCTTCGCTCGGCCCCCGAATGCCGGGTCAAGTTATTCAGAGCTTCCTGCACCACGCGATACACATGAATGGCGGCGTTGCCGTCCACGGGAAAGGGCTCGCCCGATTTCTCATAGAATACGTGAATCCCAGCCTGCCGTTCCACCACCGGCAAATACCAGTCGAGCGTGCTTTCCAGTCCGGTTTCTTCGAGCATCACGGGATGCAGGGCTTGCGAAAGGCTGCGCACTTTGTCCAGCGCGGTTTGCGTAATCTCACAGACCTCACGCAGTTCGGCGCGCAGCTCCGATTTCTCCGGGAGCGTGATTTCCCGCGCGGGTCAGCATCATCCCGACGGCTGTCAGAATCTGCCCGAACTCATCGTGCAGTTCGCGCGAGATGTGGCGCAAGGTGGATTCCTGGGTGGCAATGAGTTTCTGGGCAAGTTCGCTGCGCTGTTCGGAGAGCGCCGCGAGTTGCGCGAACAATCGCCGGTTCGAGCGGATCATGTAAAGGCTGGTAAAGAGAATGGCAATCAGGGTCGCCGTCAGAAACAGATACACCTGCCGCTGCACGCGGTCGTAAATCTGCCGCGATGCGCAGCGCCGCCTGCTCTTCGCTTTCGTTGTTCTGCACCAGCAGGCGCGAAACGGCCGTGCTCAGCGCTTCCTGCCGGGCGCGCAGCGAGATTCGAATCTGCGTCCTCGCTTCCGCCTGGTTGGGGCCGCGCGCCAGGGCAAAGGTCCGATCGGCGGCGTCCCAGAATTGCGCCACCGAATTCTCCAGGTATTGCTCTTGCTCGGGAGTGCGATTCACCGGGGCAACCTGCTGCTCGCGGCGCAGCGCGTCGTCGAGATCCGTCCGAACCCGCTGGAACTGCGCCGACCACGCCGTCAGCGGATAGGGCTCATCGTTGTCGAGCATGTCGCGCATCGCCAAGGCCAGCGAGTTCAAATCGTTCTGGATGCGCAACAATTGCAGTGAGTCTTTCCGGTTGCGGTCCACCAGATTGTTCTGCAGTTCGCGCAAGCCGGAAATTTGCCGCGTGATGTATCCCGAGTACACCACCACCGCCGCCAGAGTAATGATCAGCCCCAAGAATAATTTTGGCGTTGGAGACCGATGGGGCGCAGGTGATCGCATCACGTCCCGAGCATACAACGGAATCCGCCCGATTGACCAATTGCCCTGGCGTTGCGCGCAGTTCTATCCTAGTGAAATCCAACAAGTCCGATTTGGCCTGGATTTGCGGTGATGTCGAATTCCCCGCGTTCGTTGGCAGCTGATTTTCACGCCGGCAAATGGGCCGCATTTATTCGGGGATGGCTATCGTCTTGGCCGCCATGAGTTCCGTGAAGCGCGGGTCTTTGCGCAGGGCGCTGAACTCCTCGTCCTTGTAAACGTTGTTGATGTCTTTGTAACCCTCTTCCATCGCCTTCTTCAGATAATGCAGCGAACGCTCCGGGTCGCCGTTCTTGGCATACAGCTTGGCTACAACATAGTCGTAGTGGGCCCGGTCTTCGGGAGAAGGAAGCTGGGCCTGGACTCCGGCGTGCGAGGTGCGCTCAAAGATGTCGGGGTCGAGTTGCAACGCCTTGGAATAATTTTGTATGGCTTTGTCGAACTGTTTCTTGCCAAAATAAGCCGCGCCCAGGTTGCTGTAGAAGGAGGCGGAGGCATCCTGCAACGCGATCGCTTTCTCATACTGCCGGATCGCTGGGTTGTAGTTCCGCGTCTCGTAATAAACGACGCCGAGATTGTTGTAGGCGTCGGCGTGTTTGCGATCGAGCCGGATGGCGCGCTCGAAGTTCTTCTTCGCTTCTTTGAAGTTCTGTATCTGGAGTTGGCAAATGCCGATTTTGTTGAATAGGGACGCGTTACCCGGCGTACCTTTCAGGGCGGCACGGTAGAAGTCCACGGCGTCGAGGTAGTTCTTGCCCTCGCGCAGTTCGTCGCCGCGCTTTTCGAGCGCCTCGGGCGACGCCCCGGGAGCCGGCGCATCGACGCGTTGCGGCGGTGCCGGAACGGTTCCCGCCGGTTGGCTGTTCTGACCGTGCAATGCCAGAGCGGCAAGCACTCCGAAGAAAAGCGATACCGGGCCCACGCGAATCAAGGTATGCATACCCACCCCCCGGCCGAACACCATCGATCAGACTACAGATTACTGCGGCGGCTTGCCGCTGTCATTATTGTTCGTGTTAGGACTGTTCGTGTTCGGCGCCGCCGGCGCGTTTTTGTCGTCCTTTTGGGCTCCGTTGTCCCCCTTGAACGCACCTATGATCTTGCCAAAAAAGCTCTTCTTCTTCTTGGCCTCGTCTTCCGATTGAGCGTCCGCCGCAGTCTGGCCGTTCCCGGTCGCCGGCGGAGGCAACGCTTTTTCGGAATTGCCGCCGAACATGGTGGAGTAGGCGCCTTGCTTGCCGCCGCTCTGGTCGCAGGTTTCCCGCGGCTCGGTGCCGGCCACAAAAGCAATCGTGTAATCGTCGGGGCAGGATGGCGTCGCCAGCCGGTTGGTGTTCTTGTCCAGTTGCACGTCGATCACACCTTCCGGCTGGGTGAAGGGCTTCACATCCGAATAACGCGGCAGCGCGATCGCCTGCTTCATGAACTCGGCCCAAATAGGAGCGGCTGAATGCGCGCCTTCCAGGCGAATGTCGCTATAATCGTCGAATCCCACCCAGACGATGCAGAGCAGATTGCTGGTGTAACCGGCAAACCAACCGTCGTGCGAAGTGCCGGTTTTTCCCGCCGCGGGAGCGGTGAATCCGCGGGCGCGCACCCCGGCGGCGGTGCCGTAGTTCATGACTTCCTCGAGCATGCGGGTCATGACGAAGGCGATGCGCGGATCGAGAACCTGTTTCTTTTCGGTTGCGAAGTTGAGGATGACGTTGCCCTTCGAGTTGCGCACCGAATTTACGAAGACCGGCGAGAGCCGCACGCCGCCGTTTGCAAAGCTGGTGTAAGCGGCCGTCATGTCGACAGGGGTAGCGTCGTAGGCGCCAATCGCCATCGCCGGAGTGGCTTTCACTGATGTAATTCCCGCGGCCCTGGCCAGGTCCACCACTTTGTCGTAGCCCACTTCTTCCGCCACTTTCACCGTAGCGTTGTTCATTGACAAATTCAGAGCATAGCGCAGCGCGACGACGCCGTGATACTCCTCTTTGAAATTGCGCGGCTCGTAAATCTGGTCGCCATAGGCGAACGTCGCAGGCTCATCGACGACCGTGGATGCCGGAGTGATCACCGTTGTCGAGCCGTCGATCGCCGTGTTCATGGCGGCCGCATAGACAAAGGGTTTGAAGATCGAGCCCGTGGGACGCTTGGCCAGCGCGTGGTTGAGCTGGCTCGCCCCGTAGTTTCGTCCGCCAACCAGCGCCTTGATTTCGCCGGTATGAGGATCCATGGCGATGAGCGCGACCTGCGCCTGTGGCCCCGGCGCAACCGTGGTTTCAAACTTCTTGCCCACCTTGATCCTCTTGGTGCGCATCTTGGCGATCTGGTCGTCCACCAGCTTGATTCCGGTTTCCACGGCTTGCGCGGCCGCTTTTTGCAGGTCGGGATCGAGCGTCGTGTAGATGCGGTACTCCTGTTCGTTGATCTCGCGCTCGTTCAGTTTGGCGACGACCGTGTCGCGGACCATATCCACAAAGTACGGCGCATCGCTGGCCTCAACGTTAGGCGGAGCCAGTTTCAGCGGCACAGCCTTGGCTTTGTCGGCTTGCGCGCGCGTGATGTCGCCAGTCTCGACCATCGACTCGATCACCAGATTGCGCCGCTCCAGTGCGCGCTCGGGATGGCGATAGGGCGAAAGATAACTGGGCGCCTGGATCAATCCGGCCAGCAGCGCCGCTTCCGGCAGGGTGATGTCTTTCAGGTCCTTGTTGAAATAGGACCGCGAGCCTTCGGCCAGGCCCGCGATGGTGAACGAGCCCCGTTGTCCTAAATCGACGCGGTTGGCGTAGAACTCGAAAATCTGCTGCTTGGAAAACTTCTTTTCGAGTTCCACCGCAATCAGCATTTCGATCAGCTTGCGCTTGAAGGTTTTTTCCGGGCTTAGAAAGAAGGCGCGCGAAAGCTGCATGGTGATGGTCGAACCGCCCTGCTGGTGCCGCTGGTGGGTGAAGTCGATCCATGCGGCCTCGGCCAGTCGTATGAAATTGACGCCGCTATGCTGGAAAAAACGCCGGTCCTCGATGGCTGTAACCGCTTCCACCATGACCTTGGGAATATCGTCGTACTTCACCAACTGGCGCTTGGAACGCTGTTCGGCGTCGAAGAGCGATGTCAGCATCTGGGGCTCGAGTTCGTAGGCCGCCAGTTCTCCCGAGCCTAGGCTGGAGATGGCCGCAACCGCGCCGTCCGAGACCGTGATCGTGGCCTGTTCGGGACTGTGGTAGGACTCTGGCCCGGGTGAGATTTCAATCGAGCCGCCTTGGCGGCGATAGCTGCCTAGCGCGGATTCGCCTTCATTTTCGGTATAGCCCGCATGACGCAGATCCGCCGCAATTTCTGAGACGGTCAGCTTCGATCCGACCCTGACCACGTGCGGCGCTGCGAAAATCTTCGCTGCACTGGCAAATGCCGGACCGCGAAATCGCTCCTCGATAATGCGGTCGTACTTCACATACCAGTAGGACAAAAAGCCCACTACGACGAGCGATGCCGTCAGGAAGCCGAGCAGCGCGATCCGCACCACGGGACTGCCCGACAGCAGGCCTCCTCTCCCGTGTTGCCCGCCGCTTCGACCTCTCGGAATTTTCAGTTTAATGGCCATGGACAGGGCCGCGCATCAATCCACAAGCAATCTTCAGTCCGAACCTGAGTTTCGAGTTAACTTCCTTCGCTGCTTGATTCTAAATCACCAGCCGTCCCCCGCAACCAGTAGGATGCGTGTCAACCCATGCACGGGTGTGTGTGGCAGGCAGTCTCCGGGATGGGGAAAATCAATCCTGCGACACGCTCCATCCTCTGTGGCTGGATCCAGTCATGAACTTCGTTCCCCTGAAATCGTTTAGAGTAGCGCCGCCGTCCCAGCGGCTGTCCGGCGGGCGTCCTCGCCCGCCGCGCCGAGGGCGAGACGCCCTCGGGACAGCCGGCAAGATGCCGGCGCTACTCATATTCCACGCCGTCACCATCGTTCGGTCGCGGCACTAGTTCTTCTTCGGTCCTTCCTTCGCTTCGCCGTTCCCCGGCGCACTGCCCAGAAAGTGCCGCACCGTGGCGGCGACCGTCAGCCGTTTGCCGGCGCGCTCGATGGTCAGCTTCCGTTCCTGTCCGGGAGAGCCTTCGAGCAGAGACCAGACTTGTCCCAGGGTAGAGTCGGCGACGGGAATGTCATCCACGGCGACGAGGCGATCGCCGGCCTGAACGCCGGGGACTGAGGGGCTGCCGTCGAAATCGGCGGCGGCGAGGATTGTGAAGCGATTGTCGTCCTCGGGGCGAAGGATGAGGCCGACGACGTCGAAGCCGGGGAACTTAATGGTCCGTCCAATGTCGAAATAAACAATCGAGTGGGCGTAGTCGAGGCCGACACGGTAGTTCATCAGGGCCTCCGAGCCGAGTTGGCCCGAGGTGGAGATGCGGGCAAGTTCTTGGAACACCGTCATCCGATCTTTGGAAAGATCAGCCACACCTACATCGGTGAGGAACAGCGGACCGTATTGCACGCGATCCAGGCGCATCAGCTTGGTCTTTGGCTCATCGCCAGGTTCTCCTGTGTTGAAGGGGCCGACGGCTCCCGTCATGTGCGGCCAATCGGGGTGGGCGTTCGAGAGCTTGTCGAACAACTCTTCGGAAATAAGATTGATGGAAGAACCCAAGTCGAGGGCGAGGTCGTAGTTCTTGTTGTCAATCCTGCTGGGAATCTGGATCAGCCCGTTGCTCGCGTTGACCAGCATCTTGCCCTTCACCCCGTTGAACTTCAGGCTGCCGGGCAGGCCGATGGTGAACTCGCGATCGGGAAAATTGAAGAGCACGTCGTAGTTACGCAGCACCGCCGAGGGAATATTGATCTCGGCGCTCATGCCGGGGGCGAGAGTTGGCGCGACGGGGACTTTTATTTCTTTCATCGCGGACAGGGAAATCTTCATCCCGCCGATCAGGATCTCGAGCGCCACCGGCGGCGATCCCTGGCTGCCTGAACAGACTTGGCCGTCGCAATTGATACCCAGTCCCATCAATCCCGCGACGCGCTTGCTGATATAGAGATTGGGATTGCCGTTATCGACCCAGCCGCGGACGCGCTCGGTCGAGCCGTTGGCAAGCGCGAGATCTACGTCGATCACTACGCGGCCTTGGTCGAGCGTCATGGGAACAGTGACCGGCTTGGGCTCGGACTCGGTCTGCCGTTTGGTTGGGTTTCTCGCGAGAACGCCTGAGGCCAGGGTCAGGACGAGCACGGCAAGAGTAGCTCTGAATCGCATAGGGAAATTGTACCGGGATTGGCGGGCCAATTCCGGATGCCCGCCAGCGGTCACGCTCTACCGCGGAACCGGATGATCTCGCGCCGGTCGCGCTTCGATGGTCTGCCTTCCGGCAGCGTTTCGAACTGCCGCATCGCTTTCCGCTCCTCTGCCAACTTCTGGCGTGCTTCACGGCTCTCCTCTGTCTCGCGGTACAGCGTTTGCGCAACCGAGGCTGGGCCGCGCACCTCACTGAGCAGCAGGACCTCGACCTGAAAGTCGCCGCCGTCGTTCGTCACCCGCAACCGGTCGCCAACTCGCACGTCGCGCCCACTCTTGGCCTGCTGCCCGTTCGATTGAACTCGGCCGAGCTCGCAGGCTCGCGCAGCCAAGGCGCGCGTCTTGAAGAATCTGGCGGCCCACAGCCACTCGTCCATTCGTACGCCAGCCATGATCCATTTTCCTATACTTTTCTCTGCCGGTGGGATTCTGGCTGGGAATAGGATCCACTCCACGGAATCCTGAGGCAGTTGACGGAGCGATCTCAAGCGGTAACTTCCGTCACGTGACTAAAGTCCAACCTTCCCCCTGGACATACCGTTCTTTGATTTACGGCTTAAGTACCATAGACTCATAGCAAACTCGAGTGATCGTCCGAGTCTTGTCAAGAGGGATGACGTGAACAAACATCTGGCCTTACTGCTTGGCCTCGCCGCGGCTCTGTCGAGTGCGCAAACGCAGGCTCCCGTTCCACAAACACAAACTCCCGTTCTGCAAATCCAAGTCACGATGCCACAACCGCAGGCGGCCGCTCCGCCAACGCAGGCTCCTGCTTCGCCAACGCCAGCTCCGGTGCCCCAAACCCAAGCTCCCGTTCCACAAACGCCCGCGCCTCTACCAGCGAAAGCGGAGCCTGTTGTCCGCACCACCAAAGCCCTCCACTACCGTCCCGGAGGAAGCGTCAAGATAGAGTTTCGCGGCACGGAACTGATGGAGCGCGCCTCGGGCGAAGCCAAAATCGAAGGCAAGAAGACCAACATTGAAGTGGACGCCAAGTTCGACAACATGGAAGACGCTACCAAGTTCGGGCTCGAGTATCTGACCTACGTGGCGTGGGCCGTTTCTCCGCAGGGCCGCGCCGTGAACCTGGGAGAACTCGTTCTGGATCATGGCAAGGCGCATCTAAAGGCCTTCACCGACCTCCAAACCTTTGGCATCATCGTGACCGCCGAGCCCTATTCGGCCGTCACCCAGCCCGACAACATGGTGGTGATGGAAAATGTGTTTGCGGCGGGCGCGGGAAGCGAGGAGATCACTGCCCGGTACGAGCTGCTGCGCAGCGGCACCTACTCTTCCTCCAACACGCATATACAGGACGCGATCTTCGGCATCGACGCAAAAACGCCGCTGGAGTTGTTTGAGGCGCGCAACGCTGTCCGCATAGCGCATATCGCACAGGCGGACCGGTTTGCGCCGGCCATCCTGGCGAAAGCGGAACAGCAGCTTTTGCAGGCGGAGACATCTTACCGTCAGAAACAAAGCCGCCCTGCCATCGAGGCTGCGGCGAGGGAAGCGGCCCAAACCGCCGAGGAATCGCGCGTCATGGCGGTCCAGCAGAAAGCGCAGGAAGAAGCGCAAGCTCAGGCCGCCGCTGAAAAGAAGGCAGCCGAAGAGCGCGCCGCCAAAGCTCAAGCGGACGCGGCAGCGCAAGCCCGCGCTCGTGCGGACGCGGAAGCCGCGCGGGCCCAGGCCGAGGCTGCCAAGGCCGAAGCTCTAAAGGCCGCCGAGGAAGCTGCGCGCCAACAGAAGGAGGCCGAGAAAGCCAAGGCCGAGGCCCTGGCCCAGCAGCAGCTGCTGGCCGCCGAGACCGAGAAAGCGCACCAGGCCGCGGCCGAGTCCGACAAGCTTCGTGAGCAAGCCGATAAACTTCGCGCGCAAGCTGAACAAGAAAAGCAGGAACTGCGCGCCCGGCTCCTGCAGCAGCTCAACTCCGTTTTGTCCACGCGCGACACGGCGCGCGGCCTCATCGCCAACATGTCGGACGTTCTCTTCAAGAGCGGGAGCTACGAACTGCTTCCCGGCGCGCGGGAACGGCTCGCCAAAGTATCGGGCATCGTGCTGGCCTATAGTGGCCTGCGCGTGGCCGTCGAAGGCCATACCGACAGCATCGGCGGTGACGAATACAACCGGCGGCTTTCGGAGCAGCGCGCCGATGCCGTTCGCGATTATCTCGTGCGCCAGGGCATTAGCCCCGACGCCATCACCGCCAGCGGTTTCGGAAAGAGCGAGCCCGTCGCCTCGAACGATACGCCGGAAGGCCGCCAGCAAAACCGCCGCGTGGAACTGGTAGTCTCAGGCAGCGCCATCGGAAATGCGGCCGATGCCAACTCCGACACCGGAACATCTGCCCGGCCCCAGAATTAAACGACTGGCGGCAGAAGCGGACTTCAAATCGGACTACAGCAGAACTGAATCCGCTCTACGCGCTCAGTGCTTGCCCTTAGCTCTTGGCGCTCGTCTGCGGCACGGCCTTCGCCGATCCGCGCCACGCCAGCAGCAGCATCAGAATGCCAAAGACGAGCAGTCCCACGCCCGCATCGAAATTGATGTTGATGTTGAGCGAACGCGTATGGCCAAGCAGCCCGAACGCTGCCAGAATCACGCCAAACAGGCTGAACATCCATCCTATCGGATATCGAATATCCAAATTCATCGCGCGTCTCCCGTCTATCTGAAGATAATATTCAGCACCACGGCCAGCACCAGGACAAGTCCGCCGAGATACGCAGGCTTCTGGTACCACCGCAGGTGCTCTTCGCTCGGCCTTTCCGTCAGCGAGTAAACCAGCCCGACGAGTTCTTTTTCGTCGCGAGGCTTGGTAAGGAACGTGACCCCGACGGTGATTAAGAAACAAGCCGTAAAGGCCCAAATGGCGGTCCAGAAGTTTTGCGCCATTTCGCTGGGGAATTCATGAAGCACGGTAATAAAGCCGCCCTTAATTCCCGGCAGGTCCCCGTGCGCCAAGGTCAATCCGTGGTGCAGTAGCGCGACCGCGGTGCCCGAGACCAGCCCGGTGAATGCCCCGTGGCCCGTCGTCCGCTTCCAGAACATGCCCAGCAGGAAGGTGGCGAACAAGGGCGCATTCACAAACGCGAACACCAGTTGCAGGAAGTCCATCAGGTTGTTGTAATGCGTCGCCGCATAGGCCGCGGCGATGGAGAACAAAATCCCAAACACCGTGGCGAACTGCCCCATGTGCAGGTAGTGCTTGTCGGAAGCGCCTTTGTGGATGTACGACTGATAGATGTCGTAGGTCCAGACGGTGTTGAAAGCCGTCACATTCCCGGCCATGCCAGACATAAAGCTGGCCAGGAGCGCGGTCAGGCCAAGTCCCAGCAGCCCGGTCGGAAAGTAGTGCAGCAGCATGTTCGGGATGGCAAGGTCATAGTCGAGGACCGGCTTTCCCTGACGATCAACCGCCGGCTTGCCCGTCGCCACGTCAATTTTTTGCGGGATCAGCCCTTTGCCTCCGTTGTTCACGGTCTGCATCTGGACCACGCCATTGACCGTGACCGCCTGCTGCGTTGGGGGCACTGCCAGCGCGATCATTCCGGGCAAAATCACCAATGCCGGAAAGACCATCTTCGGCAATGCTGCGATCAGCGGAGTGCGCCGCGCGTCGAGCATCGAGCCCGCCGCCATGGCGCGCTGCACCACCAGAAAATTCGTGCACCAGTAGCCGAACGAGAGAGTAAATCCGAGGCCCATCGCCAGCCCGAACCACTCGACGCCGAGCGGATTGTTCTGCGCGTTGGTCATGCCCTGCCAGGAATGCGTGAATGCGGACGGCAGTTGCGCCTTCAATCCACTCCATCCGCCCACGTTTTTCAATCCCAGATACACGAGCGGCAAAAATCCGGCCACGATCAGGAAAAACTGAAGCACCTCGTTGTAAATCGCGCTCGTCAGCCCTCCCAGAAAAACATAGCCCAGCACGATCAAAGCGGAGATGAAAACGCTCACGATGGAAGGACCAGGACATCGGCAGACCCATCTTGGCCAGCGGAACGTCCAGAATATGGAGTACCTGGATTAGCTTCGCCATGGCGTACATCGAAATGCCCGACGAGAGCACCGTCATCACGGCGAACAAGTATGGCGTTGAAGCCTCGCGTCTTTTCATCGAAGCGCAACCGCAGAAATTCCGGCACGGACCGGGCGCGCGAGCCGTAGTAAAAAGGCATCATGAATAGGCCGATGAACACCATGGCCGGAATCGCGCCGATCCAATAGAAATGGCTGGTGGCAATTCCGTATTTCGCGCCCGATGCTCCCATGCCGATCACTTCCACCGCGCCCAGATTCGCCGCCATGAACGCGATGCCGCACACCCAGGCCGGCAGCGAACGCCCGGCAAGGAAGAAATCCGTACTCGTCTTCATGAACCGCTTCAGGAAGACCCCAATTCCCAACACAAAGGCGAAGTAGAGAAACATGATGACCCAATCGATGGCCGTCAGATTCATTTCATAATCCTTTCCACCAGACAACGGTAATTCGCCTGCCAGATCGCCGGACGCATGCCGGAAGTCTCAGCCGCAATCCAGGCCGGGATTCCCGCCCCGGAGCGCTGACCCGCCATCATAATGAGTTCCCGCCCTCAACACAACGAATTTTCCATCCAAGGCGGACAGCCCGATCCATCGCAATCATTTGAATTCTGGAGTGTGCCTCGTCCTAGCTCTGCTTGGGAAAGCGTTGTAGGCGAGTGCCCGCGCCAGCACTGATCGTGGACCGGAACTGGGGCCCTCTTACCTGACCCGCTCCGGAAAAGAAAACACCGGGTCAATGTCCACCGGAACATCCCAGGCCGCTTGCAATGACGTTTTCAGATCCTCGGGCATGGCACCGTATTTTGTGAACCACTTCTCCGCGCGCAAGCGGTCTCCCGTCGCCTCGATCTCCAGCAGTTCCTTAGTGAGATCGGCCAGCGCGCCCGGGATCTTCCCGTAGTCGATTGCGTACTTGCCGCTCGGGTTGCGGCGAACCGCGCCGCGCTCAGCGAGATAGTTGAACTCCATCATCTCCGCCTGACCGTGCGCCTCCGCCGTGCCAAAACGCGCCGTGCGAAACAGGTCGCCCACATACGACGCGTAAGATTCTTCCAGCTTTTCTTTTGGAAGCGCGCCGTGGTCCACCAGCCATTGCAGGGCGAACATGCCGCACACATCGGCTTTCGCCTCTTCCAGGCCGCTATAGGTTGGGCCGATCGCCTGCCGGATATCGACTTTGCCCTCGGGCGTGCGCGCAAACGCCGGGCCCAGTCCGTGGCAGACCTCGTGCAGGATCGTGCCCAGCAGATAACCCTCGCCCGAGACTTGCGCCGCTTGCTGCGGTTCCATCAGCTTGCGCGCCAGCGGCAAAATAATATAGTTCACCCGCGCGTCCATGAAATTCTTGAAGAAATAGTTTCTTGCTGCCCTTCTGTTCATGCACCCGCGGATCGTTGGGCAGATTGTCGGCCACCGCCTGGTACCCGTGCGTCAGATCGCCCGCTCGAAACGGAGCGTCCATCACTTCCATCGGCGTCTCCAGCCCATGCTTCGACGGCCGGTCTTCCGCCGCCAGCGGCAGCGCATCCTGAATCTGCGGTACGTATTTTTGGAACAGCTCCAGCTTCTTGCTCTCCGGCTCGTTGCGCACCATCACCGCCGCGCCATACGAACCTTTCACGCCCAGCAGTCCGTCCATATAAGTTTCATAGGGCGCAAAAATGATGTCGAATTTCGGGTTCTTCAATTCCAGCCAGGCCACGTCGCTCGCGAAGTAATCGTCGCTGAGCAGCGCATCCGCCCGCAGCCTGAGAAATTTCGCGAAGGCCGCATCGTCGCTGAGCTGGGCCGCTGCCCGCAGAGCGTCCGCCGCCGGCTCCAGATACGCGCGAAACGCAATCCGATAGGGAACCGCTTCGAGCTTGTCCTTGTGCCAACGCACGATCGTGAACTGATCGTAAATCGCCGCCTTCTGCTCGGGATGCTGCTGGACGTATTGCTCCACCTGGCCGCGCGTCAGGTCCGCCGGATAAAACCCCTGCCCCGGCGGCATGGCCTCTGTCCCGACAAACGGTTTATTTTCGTCGATCAGATCGAAGCGTGAAGCGTTGATCCACAAGTAGCGCCGGAGTTCGACGTCGCGCCGGTTCCGGCTCGATTCCAGCTCTTGATAGAGCGTCAGGCCCTCGGGATCGCTCTGCCGCCAGAAGATGCTTTCCAGGTAACCGCAGGCCTCTACCAGCTTGGCGACGAGTCGCCGCTCGCGAGCGCTCAAACCCGCCGTCCGGAAGGGCATTTGCACTTGCCGGAACCTGGCCAGGCGTTGCTCCAGGTCAGGCGCGATCTTCAAATTCGCCGGAGTGGCGCTCGTCTCCGCCGACCCCGTCATCACCCGCGTCTTGTTCGTTTGCGCCGCGCCGAAAGCTAACATCAGAAGGATTGAAACTAAGACAAGGCCGCAGCGAGTCATGCAATGGTTTTGGATCCCATGGTTCTTCATGCACCGACAAGTCTATCAAAGACGCGGGGCCCTCCCGGAGCCGTTATCATGAATATATGCGGGGAGAAAACGGGACGCAGACCTTATTCATCGATGCCGATGACACGCTCTGGGAGAACAACATCTACTTCGATCGGGCCATCGCGGACTTCATCTCGCTCCTCAATCATCGCGAATACTCGCCCGAAACGGTCCGGCTAGCGTTGTGGGATGTGGAGCGCGAGGCCATCGCCAGGCACGGCTACGGCCTGAGTAGCTTCACGCGGTCGTTGGTGGAAACTTTCGAAAAGCTTTCTGTGGACCCGATCACGCCCGAGTTACACGAATCTATTTGCAGTTTCGCCCGCCGGATCGCCGATCATCCGGTGGAGATTCTCCCCGGCGTGCCTGAAACACTTCAATATCTCAGCCAGCGCCATCACCATCTCATCGTGATGTCCAAAGGAAATCCCGCCGAGCAATTGGGAAAAGTAGAGCGTTCGGGATTGAAACAATATTTCTCCGCCGTCGAGATCGTTCCCGAGAAGGATGAATCAACCTACCGTTCCGCCATCGCCAAATATGCCCTCCCAGCGAACACCACCTGGATGGTCGGCAACAGCCCCAAGTCCGATATCAACCCCGCCCTGGCCGCGGGCCTGCACGCCGTCTTCATACCCCACGACAATACTTGGATTCTGGAGCACGAGGAACTCGCGGCCGCCCCGGCACCGCAGCGGCTGCTGGTGATCGATCGTTTCAGCGACCTCAGAAAACATTTCTAGTTGGGATCTGCCCGCAAAAAACGCAAGCCGGGAGCCCGGAATTTCTTCCGGTCCCGGCCCGCGCTTCGCTCAACTTGATCGCCGAATCACTAGTTCGCGCTGGGGTTGGCGTTGGCCGCCGTGGGCGTGGGCGCCGCAGGAGCCGCTGTCCCGCTCGTAGCGCCGTACCGCGAAAGCCGCGGGTAGAACGGCGTCACTTCGAACGGCATTTTGTCGCGCGCCGAAGTGATCGTGACCGGCTGCGCCTTTACGATCTCCACTTTGTCGTCCCACGCATTCAGCTTGACGCGCGCGCCCAGAGGCAACGCCGGAATCTGGTCCAGCTTGTTCCAATCGAGTGCTGGAGCCGAGGTGGCCAGCCCTGCCATGCGCGTAATCGTGCCGTTCTCGGAAATGTTGTTGCCCAGGTGCGCCTGCAGTAAGGCCGACAGGCTGGGAGCCCTCGCCTGAAGCGCCTTGATAAAGAGCCCGGCCGAGTCCAGTTTCTGCGCGTACGGAGAGTTCTTCAGCATCTCGATGGCCTTCTTGTCGGCGGCCGCCTCTTCCGCCGGAATGTGTTTGAACCCCAGGTTCTGGTAAGTCGCATCGTCGGAGAACAGCATGCGGTCGTTGAATGCATACTGGCTGCCCAGGTTATGTCCCAGAACAATGTGGGCCAGTTCGTGCGCCAGCACCATGGCCAGGCTGGCCTCATCGGGAAGCACATCGATCAATCCTCGGCTCACCACAATGGTGTTGCCGACGCTGAAAGTTTCCAGCGGAGAAGTCGTCAGCACTCGCGTCCGTACCGGCCGCGGCAGTTCGATGTTATTGGTGATCTCCAGGTTGTCAACCACGGTTTGCAGAATCTTGTCCACGTCGCCTGCCGGCGACAGCAGTCCGGCGCGTTCCAGGCGTTCGACCACATTGTCTTCCGCCTGTTGTTGCCATTCACGCTCGGCGGCCAGCGGAGTCGCGTCCTGGGCCGTCACCGAATCGTCCTTTACGCTGTCCACCCGGATGTTGGTAAGTTCGTCGTTCGGCGTCCCCGTCTTGAGGTTGTATCCCCACATACGGGTCTGCGCTTTGAACGCGATTGGATTCTTGGCGCCCGCCGTGAAATCGCCTTCCTCGCTGTAGATATAAGCTGGGATCCAATACCCCGGAACCAAATTCAAGCGCCAGCTATCCATGTGGAAGTAGTAACTGTTGCGCGAAGGATGGGCATACGTGCCATTCAGGCGCACGATGTTGTAATCCTGGTCTTCAACCCAGATGCGGCCGATAAAGCGCCCGCGTCCAGCGTCTTTTGTAGGCTTCACGTCGAAGACAAAGCAACGCACATCGCCCAGGAACTCGCGCCGTATGTAACTGAAATCGTAGTGCTGCCGGTCGAAATCATTGCGGTCCACGAAGATCATCCAGGAAAAGCCCAGCGGCTGGTACTGGAACTTGAACTTTTTCGTGATGCCGCCCAGAAGGTGCTTCTCCATGCCTTCGGACTTGCCTTTTTCCTGGCCCTCAAGATAGTCGCTCCGGTCGATCGATTCGCTCAAGTCCATCCGCCCCAGAAAATAGTGGTCGTCCTGCGGAATCGGCCCGAACAGCGGGTCCTGCGTCAGGTCCTGCAGGTAAGTTTCCACAACCGGAGTGCGTGGCGACAGGAACTTGATCAGTTCCTTCTCGCGCATGACCACGCGATCCACGACCTGGGCCATCGTGGTCGGCGGTGGCAGACTGGGTTGCGCTGAAGGGGGCGGGGCCGATTCCGGTTGAGCTTGAACTGACGGAGCTTGTCCCGACGGAGCCGGGCTCGGCTGAGCAGCCGCCGGTGCAGCCGGCGCTGCCTGCGTCGCTGCGGTCGGCTGTGGAGTCTGCGGCGCCGGCGCCGCCTCCTGGGCCCCGGCCGCGATGGTCGCAGCCAGCATCGCCAAAATCATCCAGTTCACAGCGCGCATGACTTTACGCATAACTCGCATCTCCAAATTTTCAGTACGCCAGTTGGAATACCACATGCACAATGGCGGTCGAATCGAAGGACTGCCCGTTTCGCATGGCCGGCTTGTACCGAATCTTGTTGGCGGCCGCTATGGCGTTCTCATCGAGCCCGTGGCCCAGACCCTTCACCACGCGAATCACGCGCAGCTGTCCGTTGGCCGCGAACTCCACCTCCAACAAAACTTCGCCTTCCAGTTTCTGGGCTCTTGCCTCCTCAGTATAGACCGGATTCGGCTTGTATGTGATCTCCACCGGCGTGGGTGGCGGACCGCTATCCACGCGCTGAATGTGAGCTGTGTTCTGCGCCACCTCCTGCGACCCAAAGCCCGAGGCCTGCACGCTGCCCCGCCCACTGTTCCCTCGTCCTGGCGTTGCCACCCCACTGCCAAAATCGGCGCTCGCTACCGTTCCTCGAATCCCTTTCGCGCCACCCGACCCGTTGCCTTGTCCCGGCCCCACCGGCATGTCGAATCCGCCCGCCATCGCCGCCATCAGCTTGCCGTTCGGCTTGCCGTTGGCGCTCGGCTTCAACCCATTCGGATCGCCGAATCCGCCCGTCTGCACCTTGTCGATCGGAGCATTCACCGTCGGCGCCACCGAGCTGCCCTGGAAATCGCCGGTATGAATCAGCACCGGACGCGATGCGCCCATCTTCAACACTGCCGGCGCCAGGCTGTTCATGGCCACCTTCGGCGGCTCAATTTCCTGCGGCTGCGGCTTGGCCGCGCGCAGCTCGCGCGGCACAATCAGCTTTGGCTCCGCGATCACTGGCGGCGGGGGCAACTCCTTCGCATGCAGCGGCAGCGGCTTCGGCTTGGGCAGAGGTTCCGGTCGCAGCGCCGGCCGCGGTACCAGTTCGGTAACCTGGTAATTCACGGTCGGCAGAAGCGTGTCCGTCGCCAGGATTCCGACGATGATCAGAACCAGAATCAGCCCCGTGAGAATTCCATAGCTCGCCGCGAAGGTCCGCCAGTTCCACTTGTGTTCCGGCAGCAATCCGAGTTGAAAACTTCGATCGTACGTAGGCATCCCATGACTCCAAGTAAGGGGCCCCAAGCTGGGGAGAGCGCTCGGGGTTGGAGTCTTTACCTTATGAGAGAAAAGCCGGAGGGTAAACGTGTCGCCTGCGCCTGTCCTTTGGTAACCACACTATCGTGCTATGGCGGACGGGCGTACTTTTGCCGCCGCCGACCCGCGCCGCGCAAGAAAATAGCACTCCGAAACGCCCGTCAGCATCACCAGGCGTTCTCCGCGAGGTTCGCGGTTCAAGCTTTCGATGGGACTCTCCACAGAGCGCTTACCGCATAGCCCACCGCGAACGTCACACACGTCCCGATCGCCACCCACCAGGTAAACGCCACCTGCGACCACACCCACAGATACAGCTCCATCGCCAATCCGCAGATCATGCCCACCATGGCCCCACGCTGGTTCGCGCGTTTGGTCAGCACTCCCAGCAGGAACACCCCGAGCAACGCGCCGTAGGCCACCGACGCGATTTGCAGCCCGACTTCCACCACGCGCCCCACCCGATGCAGCGCCAGCAAGGCCAGCCCGAAGAGAACCAGCGCCCACCCGGCGGTTGCCAGCCGCGCCCGCCACAGCCGCCCCGCGTCGCTCAACTCCGGGCGAGTTTCCGAAAGAGAGCCCGGACGAAACCGCAAATAGAAATCCATCATCGAGCTCGACGACAGCGAATTCAGGGCCGCGCTCAGGTTCGACATCGCCGCCGCCAGAATGGCCGCGATCAACAGCCCCGCAATTCCGTGCGGCATCCGGCTGACGATGAAAGTCGGATAAATTCTGTCCGCCCTGCCAAACGCCGCCGACGGGACGCGGTAATAGGCAAACAGCATCACGCCGACAAAAAGAAACAAAGCAAACTGAATAAAGACCGCTATGCCGCTCGACAGCAACGCCAGCACCGACTGCCGCTGACTCCGAGCCGCCAGCAAGCGTTGCACGATGAGCTGGTCGGTGCCATGGCTGGCCGTCGTCAGGAAAGCGCCCCCGGCGATTCCCGCCCACAGGGTGTACGGTTTCGCAAAGTTTAAATAAGGCCAGCGTGTGAGGACGGCGGCATCAAAAACTTGAAATTTATGCAGGCCGCCTGCAATCGCCTGCACCGACCCCCATCCCCCCGGCACAAGATGCAGAATTGTCACCAGCCCTACCAGCGTTCCGCCCACATAAATAAAGGTCTGGACCACATCCGTCCAGATCACCGCCGCCAGTCCGCCCTCAAACGTATAAATCAAGGTCAGCAGCATGATGATCGCGATCGAAGTGACTTCGCCGGTGCCCAGAGCAATCGAGACCACAATCGACACGGCATAGACGCGCACTCCCTCCGCCGCCGCCCTGGTCAGCAGAAACAGGCCCGCCGTCACCGTGCGCAACCCCGGACCAAAGCGCCGCTCAATCAGTTGATAAGCCGTGTACAGTTCGCCTCGAAAATACTGCGGCAGCAGCACAAAACTGATAATGACGCGCCCGATCACATACCCCACCACCAGTTGTAGAAAAGTGAAATTCGAATCGTAGGCGAGCCCGGGAATGCTGATGATGGTCAGCGTGCTGGTCTCCGCCGCCACAATCGAGAGCGCGATTGCCCACCACGGAATGTCGCGGCCGGCGAGAAAGTAGTCGCGCATGGTCCGCTGCCGCTTGCGAAACCGCAGCCCGAACAGCGTGATCCCCGCCAGGTACGCGGCGACAATCAGCAAGTCGATCCGATTCAGTCCCAAGCGGTTCCTTTCAGTAAAAACGCCCCTCGCCGCGTCTTCCATTGCCAGAAGCCCGTGCCGCGCGACAGTGGCAAAAATATATAGATGTCATCCTGAGCGAAGCGAAGGATCTCTACATTTGCACCGCGTTATTGTACAAGCATGTTCGCCGTTCCAACCCGCCGCTGAACCAATCAGGCCGGACCTGTGTTAGAACTAGCGCCATGGCCTACTCTCTCGGAATCGACGGCGGCGGCACCAAGACCCGCTGCCTGCTCGCCGACGAAACCACTGTGCTTGCGAGGTCCATGACCGGCGGCTGCAACATCGTTCGCCTCGGCGAGCGGCAGGCCAGAGAAGCCCTGCGCACCGCCATCCGCCAGGTCTGCGCCACTGCCAAAATCTCTCCCGATCAAATCCGTGCCATCTGTATCGGCGCAGCCGGAGCCGCCCGGCCCGAGATCGAAGCGAAGATCCGTGGCATCCTGAGCGGGATTATTTCTGAAACTGCTTCCGGAAACGCGCTGCCAAGAATCGAAGTCGCCGGCGACTCCGTAATTGCCCTCGAAGCCGCATTCGGCGCCGGTCCCGGAGTGATCGCCATCGCCGGCACCGGCTCCATCGTCTATGGCCGCGATTCCGCCGGCCACACCGCGCGCGCCGGAGGTTGGGGGTTTGCCATCTCCGACGAGGGCTCCGGCCATTGGATCGGACGCCGCGCCATTTCCGACATCCTCAGCGCCCACGATCAAGGCCTCGAAACCACGCTGACCGCGATGGTCCTCCAATCCTCGACGTTCACAACCATGGCGCTCAGCACCATCGACCAACTAGTCGAGCAGGCCAACTCGACGCCGCCTCCCAATTTCCCGCGCCTCTTCCCCATTGTCCTGCGCGCCGCAGAACAAGGCGATTCCATTGCCCGCGAACTCCTGGCTGAGGCTGGAACAAAGCTGGCTGCGCTCGCCGCCATTGTCATCCGCCGTCTCGCGCCTGATGCGCCAGAGGTATTGCTCCCTGTAGCAATGACGGGCAGTGTCTTTCGTCAGTCTCCAGACGTGCGCCAGGTTTTCTACAATACCTTGCAGGCAAGCTTTCCCGGCATCGAGGTGCGGCAAAATCTGGCCGATCCCGTCGAAGGCGCGCTAGCCAGAGCAAGACGAATGTAGAGACGAGGCTTGCCCCGTTTCCTTCAGACTGGCCCGTGCAGTGGGGCAACGAGATGTTGGACAACGAAATGTCCGAAGAAGGAAGTGTCGAAGACAAAGGCGCGCCGCCCTCAAGCGCCTCGACGCCGCCAGCCGCGCCCGACGATCTCCTCCGCACTGCCGCCGACCCCGGCCTCACCGAAGATTTGGCCTTGGCCCTGCTCAAGCGCGCCGATTTGCATTCTGAAGTCATCGAGCGGCTGGCCAAGAACACCAATGCACTCCAGAGCCGCAAAGTGAAGATCGCGCTCGTCAGCCATCCCCACACGCCGCGCCATGTGTCGGTACCGCTGGCGCGCCAGTTCTACACCTTCGATCTGATGAAGGTTGCACTCTCGCCCTGGGTCCCCACCGATGTAAAAGTTGCTGCCGACGAAGTCCTCATCTCGCGCCTCAAGATGGTCACCATCGGCGAACGCCTGACGCTGGCCCGACGCGCCTCGGGCAGAGTAGCCGCCGCGCTTTTGCTGGATGGATCAACCGGCGGTGGAGGGGCGGGCGCTTTGCCCAGCCAACCGGGCGGCACAACCAACGTCGCCGAAACCGCGGCTCGCGGCACGGGAGTCATGCGCACCGCGCTCGAAAATCCGCGCCTCACCGAAGCCCTGGTCATCAACTCTATCCTGCGTCCCGCTGCCGGCGCTGCCCTGGTTCATTCCGTGGCGCAGCACGAGAAATGGTCCCGCCGCCGGGAAGTTCGCGCCGCCCTGCTGCGGACTCCGCACCTCTCACTCGCCCGCGCCCTGGAATTCAGCCGCGAAATCCCTCCGCCGCTGCTGCGCGAACTGCTTCTCAGCTCGCGTCTCCCCGCCAAAATCAAAGACCAACTCCTCCGCCAGCGCCAAGGCGGTCCGTCTCGACCAAGCCGATAAGCGAATTCTGTTTTTAGGTGAAGCAACGCTTGAACGCCTCGTGCGCCGCCAAGTTCGGGTAGTGGTGAAGTTTCCGGATTGCCGATCAACCGCCCAGTGACGAGCCGATTCTGGCATTGTGAGTGGTACGGCGGTATTACGCCAATTATTGCTTTAACGAAGCCAGCGAATCGGTAACCTCAAGATTCGATACGGTTGCCACATCGAGTTGCAGGTCAAACATTCCCATGTGGCCAAAACGCTCTTGCCCTGGCTCTCTTGCGGAATATCGTAGCCGTCCAATGAACGTAGCAACAATGCGGTAGCGCGGGCAATGGACGCAAATGATGCTAAAACAAGGCTTGGGAGCAGGGACATTCGGGTCTAAAATGTGCGCCGTTCCCTGTTTAAGTTCCTCATCCGTGCTGCACTCCTGCGACGATATTTGTTCCCTGAAAAGTCGCAGGAACCTGCTGGTGGAGTCGTCACTTCCGGCCGAATGGAAATCTAGACTGATACGCCCACACTCCTTGTTCCATTGTCCGTCCTTGGTGTCGATGAGAATAGAGGCCTCCATGCCGCTCAACGCTGTTGCGCGGATTCGGACATTCTTGTTGTGGAATCTTGATGGGTGGGCTGATATTGCGCAAATGTTGGTGTCCATCGGTGTTCGCGCCTGACCAAACGCAGGAAAACAAACAAGAAAAATTACGATTATGTGAGTACGTATCATATTGCGTTGGAACTGCCACAATTATAGACACCAGAGCACGTGAACTTGGCATAGCTGACGAACTCAGGCCATAGCGCCCACGACCCGCACTAGCTGGGTTCAGATTCCGGTCGGATCACGGGCAACTCGGAAATTGCACACTGCCAGCCTCGCTCCGCCTTTACGCTGCGCCTGAAAATCTGTCACACTGACCACTGGCCACCGACCACCGGCCACTGATCACTAACCCATGGGAAAAATTCACGTTCTTCCCGAGAGAGTTGCCAACCAGATCGCCGCCGGCGAAGTGGTCGAACGTCCCGCGTCGGTGGTGAAGGAGTTGCTGGAGAACGCGCTCGACGCCGGCGCCACGCGCATTCGCATACAGGTTGAGGCGGGCGGGAAGAAGCTGATCCAGATCTCCGACAACGGCTGCGGCATGGTGCGCGACGACGCCATGCTGGCCTTCGAGCGCCACGCCACCTCGAAGATAAAAGACACCGACGACCTGCTCAGCATTTCGACGCTGGGATTTCGCGGCGAAGCGCTGCCCTCCATCGCCTCGGTCGCCCGGCTGCATCTGGAAACCCGCGCGGCGGAGGAAGCGGCCGGGACGATGCTCGAAATTAACGGCGGCAAGATCATCCGCGTCGAAGAGGCGGGGTTGCCGATGGGTACTTCGATCACGATCCGCGATCTCTTCTTTAATACGCCGGCGCGCAAGAAATTTCTAAAATCGGAATCGACCGAACTCTCCCACATCGCTTCTCTGGTCACGCATTATGCGCTGGCACATCCGGAAAAGCATTTCGAATTACACTCGGCGACCAATGCGTTGCTGGTAGCGCCGCCCGTGGCCGGTCACCGCGAGCGCGTTTATCAAGTATTTGGACGCGAAACCCTCGACCAGTTGATTCCGCTCGCAGCTGTCCAGCCACTGGAACGTATCGGCCTGCCCCAGCCCCCGCCGTGGCGACGGGCCGCAGAGAACGTCGCTAGCGAATCCGCCGGCCTTGCGGATGAAGCTTCGCGGGCGGGGGCGCCCGCGCCGCGCGATTTTGGCGAGGTGCGGCTGCATGGTTTCGTTTCCAAACCGGAAATCCAGAAGCTCAACCGCAATTCGATTTATATTTTCGTCAATGGACGCCTGATTCGCGACCGCCTCATCCAGCACGCCATCATCGAGGCCTATCGCAACATTCTGCCGCCCACGGTGTTTCCCGTCGTCCTGCTTTTTATCGAGATGCCGACCGCCGAAGTGGATGTGAATGTGCATCCGTCCAAGACCGAGGTGCGCTTCCGTCAGCATTCGGTGATTCACGATTTCGTGCGCGAGTCGGTGCGGGCGGCGCTGATGAAGGCCCGGCCGGTGCCGCAGTTTTTGACGGAGATCGGCGCACAGCCAACCGCGAGGCCTGGACTCTCCAGCCCGCTGCTTGATCGTTCTTCGATCAGCCAGTACACGAACACCGACGCGAACACCGGCGCGAGCGTTGATCAGCATGACAGCGATGGGTTGCAGAAGGCTCCATGGCGAGACTTGAACGAGCCCGCGGCGGCGGGAGGGTTCTCGTTGCAGGCGCCAACAGTTCCCGCGACGACGGCGCTCCTCGAATTTGATGGTGGCATTTCGGTCGAGGCCAACGCGGCAGTTTCGCTCGAACGCGCGCCGCAGGCAACGGGCGAACCTCAGCCGATTCCCGATCACGGTTGCGCGCCGCCAATTTCGCAGGAGCCGCAAACTGCGCCCACTCTCGAATCGCTGCGCACGTTGCGGCCCCTTGGACAGATTCGGAATTCATTCATTCTCGCCGTGAACGAAGACGGCCTCTGGATCATCGATCAACATGTCGCCCACGAGCGCGTGTTGTTCGAGCGAATCCTGCGACAACGCTCGGCGAAGCAAGTGGAGAGCCAGCGTTTGCTCATGCCCCTGGTTATCGAGTTGACTCCTGCGCAGCAAGCGATCTTCAGCGAAATTGCCGGAGAACTGGCGCGCAACGGTTTTGAGGCGGAGCCCTTCGGCACGCGCAGCATAGCAGTGAAGATCGCGCCGGCGGGCGTGGACGCGACCCAGAGTCGAGCACATGCTGAACGAGATTCTCGAGCAGCTCACACGCGAAGACCAAGCCATCAATCTGGAAGCGGTGCGGACACGTATCGCAGCCTCGATTGCCTGCCACGCCGCCATCAAAGTCAATATGCCGCTCGAACAAAACAAGATGGAATGGCTGCTCGCCGAGTTGGCGAAAACCGAGCATCCCATGACCTGTCCGCACGGCCGGCCCGGTGGTGCTGCGCTATTCCATGCAGGACATTCAGAAGGCGTTCAAGAGAATCTAGCTGTCAGCTGTCAGCTTTCAGCTATCAGTTTGTTCGCGCCAGCCGCCAAGAGGGAACTTGGAACTGACGGCTGATAGCTGATAGCTGACAGCCGCCTGTGTTCTAATCAGAAGTCGATGACCGACTCGGAACTACAGCAGGCCCGCGCGCACAAGTGGCGTCTCGACGGCCAGTCCGTGCGTACGCTTGACGACGCACGCTCGTTCCTCGAGTCGGTGGGATTCTGTCTGATGTATCCCGATGCGGCCTGCGCTCCTGCTGCCGACTTTCATAGGAGCCTGGGTGGGTGCGGATGAAAAGCTGCCGATGCGCCAGCACGCCTATAACGATCCGCGCGCGAAAGAGGCGACCGAACTCATGGTGCGCGCGCTCCGCGACCAGGCGGCTTACGAGGCTCCGCTGATCGACGAGAACAACGCGTTCCTGCTGGCGCCGTCGGTGTTTCCTTATTTTTATTCGCTGGTGGGTGAGCGCAATCCCAAGCAGCCGCCCGCATTCGGACCGCGGTCTCCCTATTCGCCGCTCGCCTGCGACGCTTTCGAACTCATTCGGCGGCGTGGGCCGATTTCAAAAACCAAACTCGGCGAGATGCTCGGCGGTTCGCTTTCCAAGGCCGGCCTCGATCGCGCGCTCAGTGAACTGTGGGCGAAGCTGCGCATCACGCGCGTCGATTACACCGCGGAGGAAGGCTCGGTGTGGGACGAGTTGTCGCGCTGGGCCCCAGAGGTCGTTCGCGAGGGAGTCGGAATTTCAGTGGCGGAAGCGCTCTCCGCGCTGGTCTCGAAGTATCTGGAATGCGTGGTCGCGGTGGAGGAGGGCGAGGTCGAGAACCTCCTCGCAAACTTCGTCCCGCGCACGCGAGTGAAAGAAGCGATTCACGCTCTACTGTCGGCTCGCGAGTTGAGCTTTGTGCATATCGGGAGCAAGTCCCTTTTGCAAGTAACGCCGCCAAAACAACCCTACGTCCCCAAGCCTCGCCCCGAGCGTGTGAGCTGAAGTGGTTGTGTGGGGACGGGCCTTTGGCCCGTCCAAGCCGCGCGCAGCGCGGCAATTCAGTTGGCCGGAGACAATCCTCAACGTCAATTTCCATACGGAGCACTGGCTGGAATTTCACCATCCACGCACGTGTAGTTTTTCGCTTCGCAGCCGTGTAGAATCACTCGTTCGCGCCATGACCGATTTCCAACGCAAACTCATCATCGCCATCGACGGCCCCGCCGGAGCGGGCAAGAGCACGATCGCTTCCCGCCTGGCGCGCAAGCTCGGCTATGTGAACCTGGAAAGCGGCGCCATGTACCGCGCGCTGGCGCTCAAGGCGATCGAGTGGGACGTTTCGTTCGACGACGAAGCCGCGCTCGTGAAGGCGGCCCAGGAGTCCCACATCACCCTCGAGCACACCACAGGCGGCAACCGCGTCCGGCTTAACGGAAAGGATATTTCCGAGCGCATTCGCGAGCGCGATGTAACCGAGGCGGCGTCGCGCGTCTCGGTGCATCCCCTGGTGCGCGAGTGGATGGTGGCGCGCCAGCGCGAGATGGGAATTGCAGGCGGCGTGGTCATGGAGGGCCGCGACATTGGGACAAAAGTTTTTCCCGACGCCGATGTAAAAATTTTTCTCGACGCCGATCCCGTGGTCCGCGAGCAGCGCAGGCTCGACCAGCAAAAGCTGAAAGGAGCATCGGCGCAGGCGATGGCGGCGGAACTTCGGGAGCGCGACCGCCGCGACCGCACCCGCGCCGCTTCGCCGCTGGTCGCGGCCGAAGATGCAATGCTGCTCGACTCGACCGCTTTGAGCGAGGATGATGTCTTAAGTCGGATTGAGGCATTGGTGGAGCAACGATTGGCGGAGCGGCGCTGAGGGTCTGCGCTCGCGATTAAAAGCCCCGCCAATCGAAACTTAGACGGGAAATTCTCATAACTTTCGGCGGCTACAATAGCCTGGGTCGCCCTGCAACCGGAGAAGACAAATGAGCGAGACCGCATTTAGAGCGAAGGTCCAACAACTGTTCCGGCAGCACGAGAAGCTGATCACGCGCACGAACGTGAAAGCCGACGGCGGGAACGGAGTGTACGACCGTTACGCGAACCCTGTGCTGACCGCGGAGCACACGCCGCTGTTCTGGCGCTATGATTTCGACGCGAAGAGCAACCCCCACCTGATGGAGCGCATGGGCGTGAACGCGACGTTCAATGCCGGCGCGATGGAACATGAAGGAAAGTTTCTGGTGCTGGCGCGGGTCGAGGGAGCGGACCGGAAATCTTTCCTGGCTGTGGCGGAAAGCCCGAACGGAGTGGACAACTTTCGCTTCTGGGATTACCCGATCCTCATGCCGGAGACGAATGATCCTGACACCAACGTTTACGACATTCGCGTCGTGCGCCACGATGACGGCTGGATTTACGGGCTGTTCTGCACCGAGCGCAAAGATCCCAAAGCGCCCCAGTCGGACACTTCGTCGGCGGTCGCGCAGTGCGGAATCGCACGAACCAAAGACTTGAAGCATTGGGAGCGGCTCCCGGATCTGCGGACGAAATCGCCGCAGCAGAGGAATGTAGTGTTGCATCCGGAATTCGTGGATGGGAAGTATGCGGTCTACACCCGGCCGCAGGACGAATTCATTCAGGCGGGCAAGGGCGGAGGAATTGGCTGGGGGCTTTGTCCGACGATGGTGGGCGCGAACGTCGAAAACGAACTCATCATGGATAATCGCGAATACCACACCATCAAAGAAGTAAAGAACGGTCTGGGCCCGGCGCCGATCAAGACCGCTCGCGGCTGGCTGCACCTGGCGCACGGTGTGCGGAATACCGCGGCGGGTCTGCGCTACGTCTTATACACATTCTTGACCGAACTGAAGAGGCCGCATGCGATCACGCACCAGCCGGCGGGATATTTTATGGCGCCCGAGGGCGAGGAGCGGATCGGCGACGTCTCGAACGTAGTCTTTAGCAACGGCTGGATCGCCACCAGGCGCGGGGACGTGTTCATTTATTACGGCGCGTCCGACACGCGGCTGAACGTGGCCACCAGCACGGTGGAAAAACTGCTGGATTACACTCTGAACACGCCGGAAGATCCGCTGCGCAGTTTTATGTGCGTGCAACAGAGGCATGCGCTGATCGGCAAGAACCTGGCACTGCTAAAGACCTACGGCAAAATTCCGGGCCGGGCGCAAGAGCTGGGCAAGAAAAGCGCGAAGCGTTCCAAGCGATAGCGCCCCAGAGTGAACTCAGCTTTGCTGTCGTCTGCTCGTATGGGGACGGCGCAAGCCGTGGGTGGAAAGTGGGAAACGGCATAGCACCAGCGGGGCGAAAGATAAATCTGACAAAGCCTCTCCAGCCGCGCCGTATGCTTCAAATTCAACTGTCCTTTTAGCGGTTGCCGTTTCAGATGTCTGAGTGAGCCTATGCGCGTGCCTCAATACACCCTCGACGATTACGAAAAAGTCTTTGCCGATCGCCATCTCTTGCATCACGTCGTGGCAAAGTGGGCGAAGGCCAAGCCGGACGCTCCTGCCCTCCTCAGCGCGGATGGCACTCGCGCCGTCACTTGGAGCGAATTCGACCGCATCACCACGGCGTTGGCCCATGAACTGTTACGCCTGCGCTTCGCCCAGGGCGATTTCCTGGTCACCTTGTTGCCGTTCTCCGCGGACCACGTTCTGCTGGAATACAGCTGTTTCAAAATCGGCGTGATCGTCGCCCCGCTCGATCTGCGTCTGCCCTCCGCCGAGGTGATTCGTGCCTTGGAAATCCTCCGGCCTCGTGGATTTGTCGGCCTCGGCCGGAAAGCCCCTTTCGATTTTCGCGAACTGTGGCGCGCCGTGCAGGAACATTGCCCATGGATCGAGAATTTCATTGCGGTCGACTCCGACGACGCGATTCCAGGTACGCGATCGTTTGCGTCCATGACCGAAACCGCTACAGACTCTAGTACCCTCACCGGGCTCGCCTCCGCCCCGGCCGAAAACGATGGCGCAGTGGTCATCTTTACCACCGGCTCGACCGGCTCGCCCAAGCCAGCCCTGCTTTCCCACCGCAACATCACCGTGCAGAACATGTGCATGTGCGGCGCTTTTTTTGGCGGAGACAGCGGCGCTCGCACTCTGGTCAATTTGCCTCCCTCTCACGTAGGCGGCCAGACCGAACTGTTGATGAGCACCCTATTTGGCGGCGGCACGGCGGTCCTCCTGGAGGTCTTCGACGCCGGCCGCTCGTTACGCGCCATTACCCAGCATCGCGTCGAACTCATCGGACAGATTCCGGCCATGTTCCACCTTGAGTGGATGCTGAAAGACTATGCAAGCCACGATCTCTCCAGCCTGAGATTTGCCGCCTATGGCGGGCATGCAGTGTCGCAACCGTTCATCGACAAACTTGCCACCATGGCCCCCGTGATCGGCACCGGCCTCGGGCTCACCGAAGCCGCCGGTTTCTGCACCTATATTCAGACGAATGCTGCCGGCCGGGAAACGCTTGTCGACGGTCTAGGGCAGGACATGCCCGTCTATGCCTGCTCCATTCGCCAACCCATGCGCGCCGATGGCAACGCCGGCGGCGAGTTGCCGCCCGGCGAAACCGGCCAGGTGTGCTTTCGCGGCCCACAGACCTTTCTTGGCTATGTCAACGATCCCGCGGCCACCTCTCAGGCTATTTCGCGCGACGGCTTCTTATATACCGGCGACCTTGGGTACAAAGACGTTGCCGGATTGCATTTGACCGGCCGGGACAAGTGGGTGATCAAATCGTTCGGCTACCAGATCTTCCCCGGCGACGTGGAAAAACATATCTGCACTCTGGCCGCGAAGGTAGCCAACTGCATCGTGGTCGGCGCGGCGCATGCCGTAGTTTCCGAAGCAGTCGTGGCACTGGTCGAGAAAAAACCCGAGGCTGAGCTGACCTACCAAGAATTGGATCGGCACGCGCGTTCCTTGCCACCCTACATGCGGCCGCGCCATTGGATCATTCTCGAACCCGGCCAGATGCCGCTGAATCGTGTGGCCAAACCGGACCACATGCGCGCCCAGGAAATGGCTCGCCAGGAGGTCGCGCAGTTGCGCGCCCGCGGCGAGTGGGACAAAGCTTAAGCGTCCGTGCCGTGCCGGTGCTCCTCCCGCTATGGCGCCCGTTGCCCAACCGAAGCTCGCCCGCCAATGCTCTTACGCAAATCCTCAGCCGACCCGCTCAGCAAATTGCGCAGCACGGCCACTTCCGCCGCAATGCCGGTGTGCAGCGTCGGATCCACGTCGGGCGCGAACAGAGGAGAGTGGTTCGACGGGAGTGCCGTCCCCGTAGCTTTGGCCTGCGCGTATTTCTCCGGGTCCGCTCCGCCCAGACTGAAGTAGAAACCGGGAATCCCCTGCTCCACGAAGTACGAGAAATCCTCCGACGCGGTGATCGGTTCTTCGAGCACAACATTTTCTTTGCCCAGCGCCGCTTCCAGCGTCCCCCGGAGCCGTTGCGCGAGTGCCGGATCGTTGTACACCGAGTTCGTCGATTCGTAATCCTCGATCGAGGGTGGGCGCGGCGCTCCCGCCGCTTCCGCTTCCGCCTTCGTGATGCGCGTTATTGCCGCGAGAATCTGCTTCCGGATTTCCGCCTTAAACGTGCGCACCGTCAGCCCCAGTTCGGCCTGGTCTGGAATGATGTTGTTCTTCGTGCCCGCCTGGATGTAGCCCACCGTGACCACCGCCATTTCTCCGGGTTTTACTTCCCGTGAAACGATGGTCTGCAACGCCAGAATCGTCCGCGCGGCAATCACGATCGGATCAATCGCCGTATGCGGCGCCGAACCGTGCCCGCCCTTGCCAAAGATCGTGATCCGCAGAGAATCCGCATTCGTGTCATACGTCCCCGGAACAACCCCCACCTTGCCGGCTGGAAGCCCGTTGCCCACATGCAGCGCCACGGCCACATCCGGCCTCGGGAATCTTGTCAGCAGACCGGCGTCAACCATTCCCTTGGCGCCGCCAATGGTTTCTTCCGCCGGCTGCCCAATCAACATCAGCGTCCCGTGCCACGTGTCTTTGCTGTGCGCCATGATCGTGGCCGTGGCCACTATCGACGCCATGTGCAGATCGTGCCCGCAGGCGTGCATCACCGGAACATCTCTCCCCGCGTCATCCTTCGTGCGCACCTTGCTCGCGTATGCCAGCCCGGTCTTCTCTTCCACCGGCAGCGCGTCCAGTTCCGTTCGCAGCATGACCGTGGGGCCCGCGCCGTTTTTCAGGATGGCAACAATCCCCGTGCCGCCAACATGTTCCGTCACCTCATAGCCAAGGCCGCGCAACCGCCCCGCCAGCTTCGCCGCCGTTTGCGTCTCGTGCGAAGAAAGTTCCGGGTTCTGATGTATATCCACATACAGCGCGTGCGCCTCGGGATAGACGGCTTCGACTTCCTTTGACGCGGGAGCTTGAGCGAAGGCCGAAGCTACCAGAGATGCAAGGAGCCAGAGTTTTACTAGTTTCATGGGATCTTCCTTTTTATTTTGGGGCCAGGATTTGCATCTTGCCATCCTGAGCCACCGCGCGATGAGGTTATTCCTGGGACCAGTAGTGATTGTGGATAATTTACCTTAAGTCGGCCATTCTCCGCAGGAACTTCCATTTCGCCGGCGACGGCCTCCCCGGTCAGAAGAGGACGGGCCGCCGTCAGCCAGCATTGCGCCCTCTGGAAGTAAGCAACGAACTTGTGTTACACATGACGGGGAGCACGGTGCGATTTTGCCAGTGGAAGCCGTCGCCTCCGATTCCCCAAAATTCGACGTGCAGCGAGGCGCTAGTGTCATCCCTTCGAACATTCCCAATCTTGTCCGCCTTTTTCTTCGCGCTGTTCTTCTCCTTCATTTTCGTTCAACCGTCTCCCGCTCTCCCCGCGGAAAACTCGATTCCCACGCAACTCGAAGGCCGCGACGCCCTGCTCGTCGGCACAGACTGGTACCCGGAACAATGGCCCGAATCGCGCTGGGAAACCGATCTCCAGATGATGGAAGCTGCCCATTTGCAGGTCGTCCGCATCACGGAGTTTGCTTGGAGCCGCATGGAACCCTCCGAAGGCCACTTCGACTTCGCCTGGCTCGACCGCGCCATCCGCCTCGCCGAGAAGCATCACCTCGTCGTGGTCCTTGGCACTCCCACCGCCGGCCCTCCCGCATGGCTCACGCAAAAATACCCCGACACGCTCCGCATGGAGCCAACCGGCCAGCGTGTCGCCCACGGCAACCGCGCGCACGGATCTGTGACCTCGCTGCGCTACCGTGAATTCTGCAAACGTATCGCCGCCGAAATGGCCGCCCGTTATGGACACGACAAGAACGTAGTCGGATGGCAAATCGACAACGAATACGGCTACGGACTCATGTCGTATGACCCGGATGCGCGCCGCCAATTTCAGGATTGGCTGAAAGCAAAGTACAAGACGCTCGACTCTTTGAATGAACACTGGACCACCTCCTATTGGAGTCAGACCTACGATAACTGGAGCGAAATCCCCTTCCCCGTCGGCCCCAACAACCCCGGTCTCATGTTGGATTGGAAAAGGTTCGTCAGTTATTCCTGGGCCGCTTACCAGCAGGTTCAGATGGATGCCATTCGCGCCGTCAGCGATCCCCATCAATTCATCACCGGCAACTTTATGGGATACGGCTTCGACGAAATCGATCATTACGTCGTCACCCGCCCCCTTACTTTTGTCGCCTGGGACGATTACGTCGGACGCGGCCATCTCGATCCCGACGCCAACGGCATCAGCCACGATGCCATGCGCGGCCTTAAGCGGCAGAATTTCTGGGTGATTGAGACCCAGCCCGGCTTCGTCAACTGGTCCGACCTCAACAACGCGCTCGACAAAGGCGAAGTTCGCGCCATGGCCTGGCACGACATCGGCCACGGCTCCGATGAAGTCAGCTATTGGCAGTGGCGCAGCGCCTACAACGGTCAGGAAGAAATTCACGGCACGCTGGTCGCCGCCGATGGCGAGCCCGCCCCACTGCTTGACGAAGTGGCGCAAACGGCCAAGGAGTTTGCCACTGCCCAGAACGCGTTCCGCGGAACCAAGGTCGTTTCCGAAGTCGCTCTTCTCAACGACTACGAGAGCCGCTGGGCAATCGAATGGCAGAAGCACACCTCCAAGTACGACCAGTTCGGAATCCTCAAGAGCTGGTACCACAGCCTTCGCGAGCGCGCCCAGTCTATCGACATCGTCAGCCCCTACGCGTCTCTCGACAGCTACAAACTCGTCGTCGCCCCCGACCTCAACTTGATTCCCAAGGACCTTGCCGAACATCTGGAAGCGTACGTCAAAGCAGGCGGCCATTTGGTGACTGGACCGCGTTCCGGCCTGAAGGATGAGTTCAACTCCCTATTGCCTCTGCGCCAACCCGGTTACCTCGCCGATCCTCTCGGCGCCAAGGTCGAGCAGTTCTATGCGCTGGAGAATCCAATCCCGGTCAGCGGCGCCCTCGGCATCGGTGAAGTTTCTGTGTGGGCTGAGCAACTGAAAGCAACTTCCGCGGACGCTGAAATCCTGCTGAAGTACGGCCCCAGCAACGGCTGGCTCGACGGCCAGCCCTGCGTTGTCTCCCGTCATCTTGGCAAAGGGGAAATCACCTACATCGGAGCGGTCTTGGATGACCAACTCACCGCCGCCGCCGCCGACTGGTTGCTCAAGCGCAGCAACATCCAGCCGGCTTTCGGGCCAGTTCCGGATGGTGTCGAAGTCAACCGCCGCATTGGCGCTGCCAAGACCGTTTTTGTCCTCATCAATTTCAAACGCGGGAAAAAGGAATTCACGCTTCCGCACACCATGAAATCTCTTCTAGACCAGCGCGACGTCTCGCAGATCGAACTCCCGCAATATGGCGTCGCCGTGTTGGAGGACCAAACTGAACAAACGATCCACTAGTACCGCAGCCGCGTGATGATTACGCGGTGGAGAACGAGTAGCGCCGGCATCTTGCCGGCTGTCCCGAGGGCGTCTCGCCCTCGGCGCGGCGGGCGACGACGCCCGTCCAGCGCAGCGATGCTCCGCCGTTTGCAATCGTCTTTCACTGCTTCGCCGCGAGCGCCAGCTCATTCTTAAATACCTTGCCGTCCTTCATGACAAACCCGACATTCTCCAGCACCTTGATATTCGCCAAAGGATCGCCGGAAACCGCGACCACATCCGCGTACGCTCCCGGAGCAATCACGCCGAGTCGTCCTTTCATATCCAGCAATTCCGCCGCCCGCGAAGTCGCGCTCTGGATCGCCTGCATCGGCGTCATCCCCAGATCGACCATCCGCGGAAACTCTTGCGCGATCGGCTCCGTCCACGGCATTCCCCCCATGTCGGTCCCGAAGGCAATCTTGACTCCCGCCTTCAACGCCTTGCGAAACGACACTTCGTGCTCGGAGGCGCGCTTGCGGTCGCGCTGGCCTGCTCGCGCGTATCCGCCGGCGCCCAGTCCTTCGTAATAAATACTCAGCGTCGCGCACAGCCATGTGCCCTGCCGGACCATCTGCGCGATCTGCGCGTCGGTCAGCGCCAGTCCGTGCTCGATCGAATCGCAGCCGCCGTCGAGCGCGCGCTGCATGCCTTCTCCGCCATAGGCGTGGCAGGCCACTTTCTTCCCCCAGCCATGGGTTTCATCCACAATCGCGCGCAGCTCTTCCACCGTCAGCGTCGGCTGCGATACCAGTTCGCCATTCTTGCCCACCCACGAGCGATGCGTCATGTACACCTTGATCCAGTCCGCGCCGTGGTCGAGTTGCTCGCGCGCGGCCTTGCGCGCTTCGACCGGACCGTCAATGATCTGCACTCCCTTCGGCACTTCGATCTCCGGCGCGTAACCCTCCAGCGGATATCCGCCGGTGGTCGAGATGGCGCGCGTCGAAACAAACAGGCGCGGCCCGGGAATGTATCCGCCTTCTATCGCCATTTTGATGCCCACGTCGCCGTAGCCCGCGCCTTCAGTTTCCATGTCGCGCAGCGTGGTGAATCCCTGCTCCAGCGCGCGCCGCGCCGAGACCGTGCCCGCGCCGCGCGGAACGCCAGCGGATACTTGAGCAG
>CAVPYG010000063.1:0-103532 GCA_963709835.1 uncultured Acidobacteriaceae bacterium | reverse complement strand
AAGAGAAGCTTGCTGCTGATCGCAATTGGGCTGTTCGTGAATGGCTTTCCGTTTATTGGGGTCGATTGCCACGGTTTCCGCTTCGAGGGAGTGACGCAGCGAATTGCGCTTTGTTACTTTGTCGCCGCCATCCTTGTGTTGTGGTCGAACCGCCGCGGACAAATCATCGCCATCGCTGCATGTCTATTGGGATATTGGGCGATACTGCGCTTTCTGCCAGTGCCTGGTTTCGGCATGCCAGGACGCGATGTACCGTTCATGGACCAGAACGGAAACATTGCCGCGTGGCTCGACCGCAAGCTGTTCATGGGACATCTCTACAACGGGAACCGCGATCCAGAAGGAATCATCCACACCATCCCAGCTATTGCAACTGCTTTGATCGGGGTGTTGACGGGCAGTTGGCTGCGCTCAGGACGGGACCGCGGCACCATCGCAATCCGTATGGCGTCTTGTTGGCATTCTCGGCCTGGCTGCCGGTGAAGTCTGGAACGTTTGGTTCCCCATCAATAAAAATCTTTGGACCAGTTCGTTTGTCCTTTTCGCCGGCGGCTTCTCACTCGTGTTTCTTGCTCTGCTGTATTGGGTACGGAAATCCAGCAGTGGCGCGGCGCCTGGACGATGCCGACTTCTGGTCTTCGGAATGAACGCCATTGCCGGGTTTGTTGCCGACTCGTTCGTGTACGGCCCTGGCTATAGCTGGACCATCAAAGGACCAAATGGGACAGCCGTTTTGTTGCACGACGCCGTGCAGGCGCGTTTGGAAACGCTGGTTGCAAACCCCGCCAACGCTGCGCTGATATTCACCGTTGCCTCGGTTTTGTTTTGCTGGGTCTTGCTCTGGCTGCTCTGGCGCAAGAGAGTCTTTCTCAAGGTCTGAGTGTTGGCCATCGCAAATGGGTAAGGAGGATCATGTCAAAAACCATGTACGGCGCAACTCGGCCCCGCGGAGCACTATCCCATCTAATCGTCTTTCTTGCAATCCTCTTGTCGTCTGCACTGGCGCACGAGGTCAATCCAGCTCCGATCAAATTACAGCGAGGATGGCGAGTTCAGTCCTCGACCAAGGTCAGTGCCGAAGGCCCAGCCGTCTCCTCGCCAGGTTTCCACACTGAAGGCTGGTATGAGGCGACCGTTCCCTCGACTGTGCTCGCCGTGCAGGTGGCGAACGGCGAGTTTCCCGACCCAAATTTCGGCATGAACTTGCGCCAGTTGCCCGGCATGACCTATCCGATCGGGCTGAATTCCTTCAACCGCTTCCCCATGTCGAAGGACAGCCCCTATGCGGTTCCCTGGTGGTACCGCACCGAGTTCCGATTGCCACTGGAGCTACAAGGGAAAGAGCATCTGGCTCCATCTCCAGGGAATTAACAATCGAGCCAACCTCTGGCTCAACGGGCACAAACTCGCCGACGCGAAACAAATCGCTGGCGCCTACAGAATCTACGAATTCAACGTCACCACTCTCATCGAGCCCGGCAAAACCAACGTGCTCGCGGCTGAGGTCTTCGCTCCCACCCCCGATGACTTGGCCGTCAACTGGGTGGACTGGAACCCCACTCCTCCAGACAAGAATATGGGCCTGTGGGGCGAGGTGTCTTTGAGCGCCAGTGGCCCGGTGAGCGTGCGTTACCCGGCAGTCGTCACGCATTTCGCCGACAATTCGCTGAAGCAGGCGGACCTCACCGTCAGGGCTGAATTGCAGAATGCCACCGCGCAAGCGGTCGACGGTATTTTGCAGGCGTCATTTGACGATGTGCGTCTTGAGCGGAAGATTCAGTTGCAGGCCTAACGAGAAGCTCTCCGTTCAATTCGCTCCCGAGCAATACCCGCAACTGCGAATCAAGGATCCAAAGATCTGGTGGCCCGCCGAGATGGGCACGCCCAACCTGCACCGACTCACCGTGCGTTTCTTGGTCAACGGCCAGACCTCTGATGAACAAGAGGCCCGCTTCGGCATCCGCGAGGTGACTTCTGCGCTGACGCCGCAGAACTATCGGCTGTTCCGGATCAACGGCAAGCCGATTCTGATCCGCGGCGGTGCTTGGGACCCACGACATGTTGCTGCGTCCCATGACCCACGAGCAATACAAAGCTCATTTCGAGTATGTCCGCGAGATGCACCTGAATACCATCAGGCAGGAAGGCCAACTCGAAACCGACGAGTTCTACGATCTCGCCGATGAGTACGGCATTCTGATCATGGCGGGCTGGTGTTGCTGCGACGTCTGGGAGCAGTGGGACAAATGGCTTCCCGGCACGCTCGCTATCGCGACCGACTCCCTGCGTACCGAGATGCTCAAGATGCGGTCGCACCCCAGCATGTTGACTTGGCTGAATGGCAGCGATGGCCCGCCTCCGCCGGACGTGGAGCAGGCATATCTTGATGTCGAAAGACAGGTGGGCTGGCCGAATCCGGTTGTGAATTCGGCGTCGGACCAATCCACCACCCTGACGGGAAAGTCCGGTGTGAAGATGACGGGGCCTTATGACTACGAGCCTCCATCCTACTGGCTGGAAGATAAATCGAAGTGGGGCGGCGGATGGGGCTACAACACCGAGACCGGACCCGGTCCGGCGATTCCTCCGCTGGAGAGCCTGAAGAAAATGCTGCCCAAAGAGCATCTCTGGCCAGTCGACGAGTTCTGGAATTTCCACGGTGCCGGTGAGCGCTTCAAGGACCTGCATCGTTTCAACGAAGCCATGAACGCGACGTACGGTCCCCCGTCAGACCTCGAAGACTATCTTCGCAAGGCGCAAGCCATTGCTTATGACGGAGAGCGCGCCATGTTCGAAGCCTATGGGCGCAATAAGTACACGTCCACCGGCGTGATTCAGTGGACGTTGAACAACGCGTGGCCATCGACTTACTGGCATCTTTACGATTACTACATGTATCCGGCCGGCGGCTATTTCGGCACCCGGAAAGCCTGCGAGCCGCTGCACGTCCAGTATTCCTATGACGATCGCGGCGTGGTCGTGATCAACACCAGCCAACAATCCGCCGCCGGATTGACGGTCAGCGCGCAGGCGTTCGACTTCAATCTGGAAAAGCTCTTCTCGCGCGAAGTGAAGGCAGACGCTGGACCCGACAGCTCAACGACTGTGCTAACGCTGCCGGATTTCTCTTCCCAATCGCCGAGCCCCGTTTACTTTGTGAAGCTGGCGCTAACCGACTCTGCCGGCAAGGAAGTCAGCTCGAACTTCTATTGGTTGCCCGCCAAGCTGGCTGTGATTGACTGGGACAACACGCCCGATTCCGCCTTCACTCCAGTCAAGGCCTTCGAAGATCTGACTGCGCTGAACAAATTGCCAAGCATCAAACTGCAAGCCTCGGCCACGAGAGAGAAGACCGCGGCCAACGATCAGGTTCGCGTAAGCTTGCACAACCCATCGAAGAGTCTTGCCTTTCAGGTGCATGTCGGAATCCGCACTTCGGCTCCAAAGAAGAAATTCTGCCTGTGTTGTGGGAGGACAACTATCTGACCCTCATGCCCGGCGAATCCAGAACCGTCACTGCACGCTACCTCAGTAAAAAAGCCCTCAAAAGACCCCTGGAACTGGTAGTGGATGGCTGGAATATCGAAGCCTCGCACCATCGCGATCAGGCACTAGCGGCGTGTAGCGACAAAGGAGGCGGCTCTACAACGTCTTCGAGATTCACTCAGAGGAAAATTCATGCGCTCAATCTTCACGATTTCAATATTCGCAATTCTGATGTTTTTCGTACCGTTCGCCCGGCTGGCGGACGCACAAGCGCCGAGTTCACTCAGTCTCATGCCGGTCCCGGAAAACCTGCAAGTGGGAACAGGCCAGCTTGTGGTGGATGCTTCTTTCTCTGTCGCCATCAGCAGCTCCCGTGACCCACTGCTGCAGCGTGCGGTCAACCGGTTCTTGAATGATCTTCGACGGCAAACCGGAATGCTGCCCCTGGATATGAAAGTGGGCGACATCTCTACGGCGACATTGGTTGTCAACGCCGACCACAAGAACAACGGCGTGCAGGTGCTGGGCGAGGATGAATCCTATTCGTTGGAGATCAATGCCTCTGGCGCGAAAGTCACCGCCCCGACTTCGTTGGGCGCCATGTACGGTCTGCAAACCTTCCTGCAGTTGGTACGCACCACCGCGGATGGCTTTGCTGTACCGGCGGTGAACATCCAGGACAAACCTCGCTTCCCCTGGCGTGGATTGATGATTGATAGCCCCCGGCATTTCATCTCGCTTGACGTTCTCAAGCGCAATTTGGACGGCATGGCAGCAGTGAAGATGAACGTGTTTCACTGGCGCCTCTCCGACAACCAGGGATTTCGCGTGGAGAGCAAGAAATTTCCCAAACTGCAGGAAATGGGTTCCGACGGACTCTATTACACTCAGGACGAAATTCGCAACTTGATCGCATACGCTCACGAACGTGGCATTCGCGTCATTCCGGAGTTCGATATGCCGGGGCAAAGCACGGCTTGGTTCGTGGGATATTCGGAACTTGCCAGCGCACCAGGGCCCTATTCGATCGAACGCAAGTGGGGAATTTTCGATCCCGCCATGGACCCGACCAGAGAAAGCACCTATAGATTTCTCGACCAACTTGTCGGTGAGATGGCAAAGCTCTTCCCCGATCAGTTTTTTCATATTGGCGGCGACGAGGTGAACGGAAAGCAGTGGGACGCGAATCCCAAGATCCAGGAGTTCATGCACTCGCACGACATCAAAGACAACCCTGGGTTGCAGGCATATTTCACCGCGCGAGTTCAGAAGATCGTGAGCAAGCACGGAAAAACAATGCTCGGCTGGGATGAAATTCTTCAACCAGGTTGTCCCAAGAGCGTTGTCATTCAATCGTGGCGCGGCCAGGAGTCCCTGGCGCAAGCCGCCAGGCTCGGCAACCGCGGTCTGCTTTCCGCCGGTTATTACATCGATTTAATCCAATCGGCCGCGCAACATTATGCCGTGGATCCCATGTCTGGCGACGCAGCGAACTTGGGATCGCAAGAAAGCGCACGAATCCTCGGCGGCGAAGCCTCGATGTGGACGAAATATATTTCCCCCGAAAATATTGATTCCCGCATCTGGCCGCGCACGGCAGCGATTGCGGAACGATTTTGGTCGCCGCAAAACGTGACTGATGTAAATTCCATGTACCAGCGCCTCGACGAAATCAGCCGCCGCCTGGAATGGCTGGGCCTCACGCATAACTCGAGTTATGTTCCCATGCTGCGTCGCATAGCCGGAACGGATGACATTTCAGCTTTGCGTATTCTCGCCGATGTCGTGGAGCCGGTGAAAGGCTACAGCCGCGAAGAAACCAGTCCAGTCGAGCCTACCAGCCTGATGCCGCTGAATCGCCTGATAGACGCGGCTCGTCCGGAAAGTGCGACTGCCCGGCACTTCGCGGATCTTGTGAATTCGTTGCTTTCAGGACAAGCCGATGCAAGCACCAAAGAGCAGATACGAAAGTGGCTCACTCTCTGGAAGGACAATGATGCAAAACTTCAGCTCAAAGAGCAGTCTTTTTTGCTGAAAGAAGTTGCGCCACTCTCATACAATCTCTCAGCACTGGCAGCTTCGGGCTTGGAGGCAATGGATTATCTCGCCCGTGGCGACCATCCTTCTGATGCCTGGAAGACTCAACAACTCGCGCTGGTGAAGCAGGCGCAAGAACAAAAAGCGCAACTCTTGATCATGGTTGCACCGTCGATTCAAAAGCTGATTGACTCGAGCACGGAACAGGCGGTCGCGGCGCCCGACCGCAGATTCTGATGAAAAGGGGGCCAGTAAAATGGAATATGGAGCCGGCGCACTCGCCGTAGCCACCACCGTTCTACTCGCCGAAAGCTGCGGCCAAGACTTCCTGTCCGAACTGTCAACCATACCCTCGCAGACACCATCACCCATGTCCCCACTCCTGAGGATACTCCCTTCGTTCAACCCAACGTCCAGAAAGCAACACCGGACAACACCCGGTACTCCGGCGGATGCTTACGAATTAGGAAGCATTGTCTCAGGCGTGTTCACACCGGTGCGTGCAAGACACTCGAAGTCGTTCCCGCTCATCGACTGCATCGCGACGACGGAGCGAATGCGGAACGTTTACCAGAAAGTCTATCGAGAATACCTCACGCTCGCCGTGGCGCGGCCGGATCCCGCTGTAAGGAAAGGGCCAAGTTGCTGCTTTCGAGCAAAGCTGCTCAGGTGCTCGTCAGAATGCGTTGTTTCGCTTCTACTCCGCTTCAAGACGCGCTCACGTTCGCTCACGATTCATTGTTCCCGCGCGTTCCCGAGCGTGATTTTCAGAACCTGTAAGGCATCGCCCATGCCCCACATTCAACAAGTTAGAAACATCTGGCCGCACTCATAACCCAAAGGTCGGTGGTTCAAATCCACCCCCCGCAACCAAAGCAATCATAAGGTTACGGGCAATTGGGCACTGGCAGCGACTGTCCAAAACTGTCCAATGAGGGGAACTGCCTCACAGTTCCCCTTATTTATCGAATGGCGACCTCTTGGTTGGCTGGCCTTCTCAAGAGGCGTTGCACGATCGGCCGATTGGCTTTGCGCTTGGCCAGGGCCGAGGCATTGCCGTACTGATCCATTGTGGTGGAAACCTGCACGTGTCGCATGAGTTTCTGCTGCACGCCCGCAGGCGCTCCGGTCTCGTCCAGCCATGCACGACAGCTGTGGCGACTCGTGTGAAACGCGATTCTGCCAAGTCCCAACTGGAGACCTGGCGTGACTAGATATTCGGCACGAATTGAGACGGTTGAACGAGCACGTCGAGGATTTGCCAAGCACCCTTGATCTGGAGGACGCGAGGACGTTTCTTGCGTTTGCCGATGCCCTGTACTTCGACTAAATCCATAGGATTGCGTTCCACATCCAGCAATTTCCAAAGCATCGCCTTGTCGAAAAGACGGTACCTCAGCGAACGAAGGTGGCCTTTGTAATTGGGCGAGAGGTCGAGCCTAGGAAGCCAGTCCTGTACCAAGGCGGGCCGAACGTCTTCGATATAGGCGTCGCCCCACGTGGGCCGGATGTGCTGGCAGATCACGCTCCGATTGGGAGGCTAAAGTATTGTGGGTGATTTGTTCGGCTTCCTATTCCTGTTTCTGATCGAAAAGAAAACGGTCGAGGAGGCCAAAGAAGAGAACCGGTTCTCGGCGTGTGATGCCATCGTTGATCAGCAGCCTCATGCCTTCTGCTGCCTTCAAAACATGCGACTCTGTCTTGTGCTGTTCTACTGTTCCGACGGTAAACCCCCTTCGTTTCTTGCGTCCGTCTGAAGTCGGTTCCCACCAGCGAACGAGCCATACGCTTGGTCCTGTTACGCGTTTGTCAATTTCAACACTACCGTACTAATGCCGCGTTCGCTTAGCCAAACTAATCTCCTTGGGGTTGGCGACGCAGGTGCCGGGATTCCTGAATTGCAAGTACGATCCAGCGTATCCCGTCACCGTCGAATACCCCGGTGATTGCACTTGGAATTCCGACGACTTCCGGCTGGATATTCTAGCGGCGGATGCCATCGTTTCATCCCGTTCAATCACACCGCAGAAGCATCTCGATAAGGGGCACGACTGCGCACAGCCAATTCTGCGGTGTAGGGGCGTCGAGGGCACGGTGCGTCTTTCACTGCGTTCTACAACACCTGGGAGAGCATCGGCGTGCTGGTTGCTGCGCTACCGTGGCTACAGGCGAACCGGGGGCCCCGCAAAGTGCAATCCGAGCAGGGTACACGGGAACACCTCTTCACTCGTCCCCTCCGCAAACCTAAATCTGGTAATCGGCATCTTCCATGATGCGTTGCAGGGATTCGGAGGGCGGCTCGCTGCCGCCCGTGCCCTCGAGTTGATGCACGCGTTCCGCCAGGCGGCGCACCTCGGACGCGACCGCGGCCAGCGCCTCGGAGAGCGGGTCGTTGATCTGCTTGGGGTCGATGATGACGACGCGCTTGCCTTCGCGGAGAATGATGTGTCCGGGAACGCCCACCACGGTCGAATCGTCGGGCACAGTTCGCAGCACGACCGAACCGGCGCCGATCCGGCAATTGCGTCCCACGGTGATGTTGCCGAGGATCTTCGCGCCTCCGCCGATCACCACATTGTCGAGAATTGTCGGATGCCGCTTGCCGTGCTCCTTGCCGGTCCCACCGAGGGTCACTCCCTGGTATAGGGTTACGTCTTCGCCGACAATGGCGGTCTCGCCAATCACCACACCCATGCCATGATCGATGAAGAATCGCCGGCCGATCCGCGCCCCCGGATGGATTTCGATGCCGGTAAGAAAGCGCGCGGTCTGCGACAACCAGCGCGCCAGCAGAAGGAAACTGTGGTTCCACAGCCAATGGTTCATGCGATAGAACCAAATCGCGTGCAGTCCGGAGTAGCAGAGATAAACTTCCAGGCGCGACTTTGCGGCCGGATCGCGATCCAGCACAGTGGCAACGTCCTCGCGAATTAGCGATAACAGATGCGGCATGGGTCCCTGAATAAGGATCAGCCCGGAAGTTGCGTGGTCGGAATCTGCAACGCTTGGTTCCGGAGTCCTTCGAACAGGATACTACTCAAGTAGCGCTCGGCGAACGAGGGCAGAACCACAACCATCAATTTCCCCGCATTGTTCATGGGCAGGGTGGGGGCGATGAGCTGATCTCCACGGAGGGCTAAACGGCCCGAGCTTTCCTACGAGCAGGTCTCTACGATACGATGGCCCGGAGACCCCAACGGAGGCCAGATGAATTGCTTTCCGATTATGCTCAGACTCGAAGGACGCGCGAGCGTGGTCGTCGGCGCGGGGCGAGTTGCGGCAGCGAAGGCGGCAGGTTTGCTGCGTCACGGAGCCGAGGTCGTGGTCGTCGCCCCGAACGCCGTCCGCTGGATTCGTGAGAAAGCGCGGGCTGGCAAACTGGTTTGGCGACGCCGGGCATTTTCGGCCCGAGATCTGCGACGTGCGTTTCTGGTGGTGGCAGCGACTGATTCCGTGGCGTCCAACCACGCCGTGTTTCGCGCTTGCCAGGCTCGGGGCGTGCTCTGTAATGTAGTGGACGATCCGGAGCACTGCGATTTTTTTTACCCCGCCGTGGTGCGCCGTGGGCCGCTCCAGATAGCGATATCTACCAGCGGAAACAGCCCTGCGTTGGCGGCACGACTGCGCAAGGAATTGGAGCGGCAATTCGGGCCGGAGTGGGGAGCGTTTGTGGAGCACATCGGAAAACTCCGGCAACAGCTTTTGAGTGCGAGTATGCCTTTGAAAAAGAAGCGTGAACAAATTATGGGACTTGCCGGGGAGAAAGCATTCCTAAGCTTCCAACGGCAGTTGCCGCATGCGACGCGCCCTCGCAGCCGGTAGTGAATGGGAGATCCCGCGCTTCACTCGGGATAACAATTCATGACAAGTCCGGCTCGCGCTTTACTCCCCTACTTTCACCACAGGAGGTCAAGCGATATCGGCTGAATCTGCGGCTGGGCACGCCTTGCTCAATGCTTCAGACAAGTCCTCGATGAGATCGTCTGCGTCTTCGATGCCAACTGATATCCGCACTAAATCCGGCGGCAGCGCGCGTGCCGCCGCTATCTCCGGCGGCAAACTGGCGTGCGACATGCGTCCCGGCAAGCTGATGGTTGAGTGGACGCTTCCGAAGCTGACGCAGATGTGGAACATACGCACAGCGTCCACCAGCGCCTTTGAGACTGCCACGGAACCCGTTGTTACACACAGGACCGATCCGGCTCCGCGCGCCTGCGCTTGCTGCAATTGATGTCCGGGCGATCCGTCGAGTCCGGGATACAACACTTGCTCGATGCGCGGATCGTTTTTCAGGAATTGCGCGATCGCCGCTGCATTGCGCTGCTGGGCATCGATCCGCAGCTTCAGGGTCTTGAGTCCACGCAGAAGCAGAAAACAAACGAATGGACCGAGAGCGCTGCCCTCGGCGTTCAGCAGAAAGCGGATCTGCTTGGCCAACGCGGCATCCTTCACGACGACAACGCCGCCGGTCAAGTCGCTGTGGCCTGACTCGCGCGAAGCAGCAGCAATATCAATGAAACCCACGAAATCAGCACCGAGAGCCACATCCAAGGCGCCAGATGGTATTCGCCATTGACGCCGAGGAAAAGATATTTGAAATGCTCTTTATGTGCCGGAATTCCGCTGTAGAAATCGGTGAAGACTTCCGTCAGGAGGAAAAAATGTTGATCGCGAGAGCATAGATTACTCGCGACAATCCAGACAAGCGAACCGGTTCAGAGGATGTAGAAGACATAAGGCGATGTCCCAAGTTCCGGCCGTCGCCGGAGGATTCGTGAGGAAGCGAGACGGTCTCGTGCCGCAGGTTCGTCCATGCCTCCGAACGTCAACGCCGAAACCGGACACGATTCCACGCAGGCTGGCCGCCTCCCGCTGGCGAGCCGCTCCTCGCAGAACGTACACTTCTCAACCACCCCCCTCGTGCGGTTCGGGCACTCCGTGGTCTCCATCCGCAGAAACGGCCTGGGATCCACGAAGATGAAACTACGGGAGCTGTAAGGGCAGGCTGACATGCAATAGCGGCAACCGATGCAGCGATGCCGGCCCACGCCAACGATTCCGTTCGGCTTCACAAACGTCGCGCCGGTCGGGCACACCCGGACGCACGGCGGATTGTCGCAGTGGTTGCCTAGAACCGGAACGGCCGATGCTCCGATCTCCTGCGGCAATCCGGGGCGAACCTCGGTAAGGAAGACGCGTTCGAATTCCTCCTTCCATATTCACTTGATCTGGTGCGCGGGATCGGGGATGGATGGGACATTGTGGGCGGAGTGACAGGCTTGGCGGCAGATCTGCCATCCGGGTTTCGTCCGGCAACGGGCCAGGTCCACCACCAGCGCCAACCGCCCCGGCCTCTCCGAGCATTGGGCCCACACGGGCGTCAGAGACCCGGCAACGGCGAGGCCGCCCAGGTTAGCGAGAAAAGCATTCGCGAAGAACTCATGGCCCACCTTGCGAAAGAACGATCGCGCTACCGGACGCCGAATAGGAATGACACTCGAAGCAATGCGGGTGCAGGTTCGCAGCCTGGTGGCACTTGTCGCAAAATTGGGTTTTATCCTTGTGGCATTGGCTGCAATTGTGCAAGGTGACGTTGCCGCGAATTGCCTCACGCACAGTCTGGTCGCGGAGTTCGTTGAGAAAGATCATGTGATTCTGCCGCATCCATTTGGGTCTCGAAGGCAACGCTGGGAGGGCGCGGAGGCAGTTTCCAAGAACGGTTTCGGAGCGCTAAACGTGCGGAGCCAGGCGAAGCGGCCCAAACTGTACGCGAATGGCGGCAGAACATGTCAAGGAAAATTTTCTAATGACCACCAATGTGCGACGCTGGCTATTGCTGCTTAGGGTTCTACTGCGCCGCCAGAATGTCTGAAGGTACGGTTGTAGGCCGTCCTAATAGCGGTCTGGTGTTAAATTCAATAGATGGGTACTATCTCTTCACCGTTTGGCAAAAGGAATCAGCCATTGGGCGAAGGCCCTGACCTCACCGTGAGTTAACTGCACGCAGTAAACGCCCCGTTGCTCACTGCAAACTTTGTGGCACGTCCTTTACAATTGTGGGTTAATGCAAGCGGGGCCGAAATCGCAGGCCAATGGCTGATTGCGGTTGTTCGTCCAAACCATACCGACGAATGTGACGGGCCCCTTGGGCGGATCAACTCTTCAGGAAACGAGTCCGAAACGAGGGAATATGAGCCAGACCACGAAGTATGCGCGAAAGGCCGTGCTTTTGCAGATGGGGGTTGTCATTACTGCTATGTTGATGATGGGTTCCACTACGATTACAGCCTTGGCCGTCAATAACGAATTCGGCCCAACCAATCCCTTTTATGCGGCGAGTCCCTTGCCGTTTCAAGCGCCGCCCTTCGACAAAATCAAGGACGGCGATTACCAGCCCGCCATTGAAGCGGGCATGGCGCAGCAGCGCGCGGAAGTGCGAGCGATCGCTGATAATCCAACCCCTCCAACCTTTGAGAACACGATCGTGGCGATGGAGAAATCCGGCCAACTCTTCAACCGGGTGATGCAGGTCTTTGGCGGCGTCACTGGCGCCAACCTCAGTCCGGAGTTGCAAAAAGTTCAGGAAATTGAAGCGCCCAAGCTGGCGGCGCATCAGGATGCGATCTTCCTCGACACCAAGCTGTTCCAGCGGGTTGACGCCATCTACAAGCAGCGCGAATCGTTGGGCCTGGACGCCGAAGCCTCGCGTCTGCTTCAGTTCTACTATGATCAGTTTCTACACGCGGGCGCCAAACTCTCCGACGCCGACAAAACCGAACTCAAGAAGCTGAACGAAGAAGAGTCCACGCTCTCGAACGGGTTCAATACCAAGCTGCTGGGCGCAACCAAAGACGGGGCTTTCGTCACCACGGACAAGAACGCGCTGGCGGGGTTGAGTCAGAAGAGCCTGGACGGCGCCGCGCAAGCGGCCAAAGAACGCAAGGTCGATGGATACGTCATCCCCTTGCAGAACACCACGCAGCAGCCCGATCTGGTCTCGCTGAGCCAACGTTCCACGCGCCAGACTATTTTTGAAAACTCCTGGAATCGCGCCGAACGCGGCGGAGCCAACGACACCCGCGACACGATTGCCCGGCTGGCGCAGCTGCGCGCCCAAAAGGCAAAGCTGCTCGGCTTCTCCAATTATGCGGCCTGGAGGCTGGAAGACCAGATGGCAAAAAATCCGGAGGCGGCGCTGAAGTTTATGGACGCTCTCGTGCCCGGATCGACCGCCAAGGCCGATGCCGAGGCCAAAGATATTCAGGCCGTAATCGACGCCCAAAAAGGCGGTTTCCAGCTCCAACCCTGGGATTGGAACTTCTACGCCGAGCAGGTCCGCAAGGCCAGGTACGACCTCGACCGAGAGGCGATCAAACCCTACTTTGAGCTGAACAATGTCTTGCAAAACGGCGTGTTTTACGCGGCCAATCAGCTCTATGGGATCACTTTCAAAGAGCGCACCGATATTCCCGTTTACCATCCGGACGTGCGCGTGTTTGAAGTTTTCGATGCCGACGGCAAGCCGCTCGCGCTGTGGTACTGCGACTACTTCAAGCGCGACAACAAGAACGGCGGCGCCTGGATGGACGTTTTTGTGAACGAATCGAAATTACTCGGCCTTATGCCGGTGGTGTACAACGTCGCCAATTTCAGCAAGCCCGCGCCCGGCCAGCCGGCGCTCATCAACTTCGACGACGTGACGACCATGTTCCACGAGTTCGGGCACGCCTTGCACGGCATGTTCGCCAACACCGTATATCCTTCTCTTTCCGGCGCGCAGGTGGCGCGCGACTTCGTCGAGTTCCCATCGCAGTTCAACGAACATTGGGCGCTCTATCCAGCCGTTTTCGATCACTATGCCAAACACTACCAGACGGGAGCGCCCATGCCGGCCGAGTTGGTCGCCAAGATCAAGAAGTCGGAGAAATTCAACGGCGGCTATGCGCTCACCGAGGTGGTCGCAGCCGCTCAGCTCGATATGCAGTGGCATACGCTACCCGCTAGCGCGCCGCTGCAAAACCCCGACCAGTTTGAAGTCGAAGCGCTCACCAAGAAGCATCTTCTATTAAGCGCGGTGCCGTCCCGCTATCGCTCCAGCTATTTTGCGCACATTTGGCTGGGCGGCTACGCGGCTGGCTACTACGCTTATCTGTGGAGCGAGATGCTCGACGACGCTGCCTACCAGTGGTTCGAAGAGCACGGCGGCATGACGCGCGCCAATGGCGACCGCTTCCGCCAGATGGTCCTCTCGCGCGGCAACACCGAAGAGCTCGGCAAAATGTACGCCGCGTGGCTAGGCGGAGAACCCGCCATCGAGCCCATGCTCAAGTATCGAGGCCTGCTGCCGGATGATAATGCAAAGTAATCCGCCCCGGCCCCAAGGGATTGTCATCCCGCGACTTCCGGAATATCCAACCGGGCAGGTCAGCACGGAATCTGGCCGCCCGGTCGCTTTTCTCGCTCGGCTATTCGGTTGGCGTCAGGCTCCCGGCATACTCGGCATCCAGCAGATCCTGCGACTGGCCATCATAATCGGCGTCGAGAGACCACATGAAGGTCCCGCCCAGCCCCCGCTTCCAGTCCGAATACCAGGTCCGGTAATAGGTTGAGAAGGCATCGTCGTAGGTGATAAAACCCGGACCTCCATCCGCGCGAAGCATGTAAGGAACCAGGGCGATCGGATCGTAGAAGGTTTCCCAGCCATGCTGGTTGATGCGCTGTTTGATAAAAGTTCCGTAGTTTTGAGAGGCGACAGCACCGTCGCAGTTGCCGTCGGGGGTATGGGCGGCGTTCGGGCACACGCCCCAGAGTTGGCGGACGTTGGTGTAGTAATACCCGTAGAACGGCGTTCCCATGTTCAGCTTCTCGGGCGCGATCCCGTGGCCTTTTACAAAGATCGCAATCGCCTGGTTCGCGCTGCCTCCGGGTTCACACTCCCAGGGCTGAGGGTCGTGGTTGTCCCAGAAGATCGGCGAGTTGAGCTGCGCATCGTCGGTCCAGGGCCCGGCGCAGTCATACATCATGATGTTGTAGTAATCGATCAGCGGTTCGACGTTTTTCAAGTCGTAGCCCGACCCTCCCCAGGGCGGAACATCGGCGGAGATGGTGTAGTTGGGACTGGGGAATGCCGACCGCAAAGCGGCCATGAGCGCAAAAAATGTCTTGCGGTCTTGGCCGGTCTCCGGATATTCCCAGTCGATGTCCAGGCCGTCGTACCCGTTCTCAGAAATCAATGTCCAGAGGTTGCCCACGGCCAGATCCAGCACGCCTGGAGTTTCCAAGCCGGTGAAGTCGCCTCCCAGCAACAACATCACTTTGACTCCCGCCTTATGTGCCTTGCGGAGAAGCGTCGGCTCGAGAAAGCCGTCAGGCACCGAAAGCGTCCCATCCGCGTTGAGACCGACTCCGGCGTGGTTGATATGAGTGAGCTTTCCATAGGGAATCTGTTTCGCCCCATATGGGGGGTCCTGGTATTTGCTCCAATACCCGTAATCGCCGACCAGGCGCTTGCTGAGTGTGCTTGCCGCACCAGTCGCGTCCGCCGGGCTCTGCGCCTTTGCCGGCGACGACAGCAGCAGCCCGGCAAGTATCGCGGCCCCTATTACCCAACCTCCCTTGACGGTTTTCATGTGATACCTCCTGTTTGGTCCTGGAGTCTTGCCGGAGATTTACGGCAGCCCAGAAAACAGGCGGAATCCTATCACAACTTGGGCGTAATGCCACGCCGCCCCCTGAGGTCAGGCGATAGCTTGAGTACCTGCATTGGGTTTGCACGCTGATCCACGCCGCATGCTCAAGACGGCGGCCTGCACGTGAGCATGGCGCGCTCGACGATTGATTGAAATTCCCGCAGCAGGTCTTCGGTGAGAGATGGCTTCTGATACAGACTCACGAGTTCGTCCACTCGGGCGCGGGCCCGCGTGAAGGCGTCGCTGGCCGGCTCCGAGCCTCTCGCGCTCCGATCGATGACAGGTGAGGGGATATGCTGTTCCTGCCGAAAAAGCGCTCGCGTTTCCTTCAGCTTGAGAAATTCTCCGGAGAGCCCGGTCTGCGCGAACATAGCGGTGGCCAGGGTGTCTCCGCGCATGGCAACGCCTTGCAGCAAACGGTAGGCCGAGGCAATCGACTCGGCATCCATGATCAGCTTTTCGACGCTGTGGCAGGCAAGAGAGTCGAGCATACCGGCTCCCGAGATCATGTTGATACCCGAGAGCGCTCCGAGCGCCGCGGAGCGGGCACTCTCGGCGCCAGCCTGGGCATCCACAAACTTGGAGTCGGTGGCGACGAGATAGCCGTGGGTCGGCAGGCCGAGATGCTTGCCGACTTCGGCGCAGGCCATGTTTAGCATGGCAGTTTCCACCGCGCCCATGGGCGCGCCTCCGGTGCGCATGTCGAAGATGGCGGGAGCGCCGCCCCAGACTATGGGTGAACCCGGTCCCGCGAGTTGATGCAGAGTGATGCCTGCGAGCGTTTCGGCAGCGTGCTGCGTCACGGAACCTGCCAGGGTTACGGGAGCGGTGCCGCCGGCCAGTGGCATGGAGACGATTTCCGCGGGCACGCCAGCGCGCGCCAGTTCAAGCAGATTGTGCGACCCAAATTCCGACCAGTTCAATGGCGGGGATGGACAGACATCAAAAACCGCCCGCGGCTTCTTGCGCAGATTGTCTCGACTGCCGCTGTCGGCGGCGAGCAGGTCGATCATGCCTTGCAATCCAGCCGCGGAGAACGACCCGGTCACTACCGGCTTGTGAGAATGTTGCAGGACTATAAGCAGCCGATAGAGATCGCCGATCGCGCTGGGCATACCACTATCGCTGCACACGACGGAAGTGGACTGCGCGGCGAATTGCGACAGCATCTCCGTGACTTGGACGAGCCGCACCAGGTCACGAGTCTCGGAGGGCCGCGCTTCCAGCGTGTCGGGATCGAGCATCTGCACGCAGCAGGAGCCGGGATCGAACTGCACGTCGTCGCCGCCATAATGAACCGTTTTTTCTCCCTGGCGGTTGTACAAGTAGAAATCCCGTGGGGCCGACGCCAGGCATTTTCGCACCAGCGGCTCTGGAATACGCGCCACGTCGTCATGGACCACAACCCCCACCGACCGCAATAGCTCGATTACCGGCGGCGAACCCACGCGAACCCCAGGGCTCATGAGCAGTTCGAACGCTTCGCACAGAATGCGCCCGACAAGCTCGGGAGTGAGCAGTTGAATTCTAGGTCTCATGCCGGGGCCGTTCCTTTGTTCGTCCCTTGGCTCATGAGATTCCTGGCCAGTTCGAGGGCGTCGATGGCATTGCGGGAGTAGCCGTCGGCGCCGATTTCAGCCGCCCACTTCTGAGTGACCGCGGCGCCGCCTATGATCGCTTTGACTCGCGGTCGCAAACCGTTTTTATCGAGCGCTTCGATCACGGCTTTCTGCCCGGCCATGGTCGTGGTCAGCAACGCAGAAATGCCGACGATATCGGCATCGACTTCCTTGGCTTTGGCGACAAACCGCTCGGGAGTCACGCTCGTGCCCAGATCGAAGATCTGGAATCCGCTGGCGGAAAGGATGGTGGCGACGAGATTCTTGCCGATGTCGTGAATATCGCCTCGCGCAGTGCCGAGGACGACCTTGCCCAGGACCTCACGCGCGGAGCCGCGCTTCAGCATCTCCGGCTCAAGAATGCCGATGGCGGCTTTCATGGCCTCGGCCGACGCCAGCAGATCGGGCAGGAACATTTGGCCGCAGCCGAATTGATCGCCGGCGAACGTGATCCCCGCGGCAAATCCCTGGTTCACCGCCTCGAGCGGATCGACGCCGTTGGCCAGCGCTTGCTCCGCCAATTCCGTGGCCGTGTCAGACGCGCCGTCAATGATGCTTTGGCGCATTGCCTGGAAGAGTTGGTCCGACAAAGAGCCTCCTACAGATCAGCCTTGGGAACAAGGCGACCAGGGCGGAATTGTACTCCGGACCGGAGTCAAAAAACTGTGACCCATCGCACATCCCCGATTGTTGATAGCACACGCGTCGGCCAATCCGTGCGCGATCGAGTCATCCAGAGCGCCAACACTTGGCGAGTTGCTCGGAAGTGGCGGCGGTTGATAGATTGACGGCGGAGGAGAGTAAACTCGTCCTCGTGCCTCCAGAGGAGTTAGTCCGGGCCAGACAGAGCACATCAACGTAAACAGACAGAAGGTCACGCCATATGCAATCTGACTCCACCGCGAGTGCTCCGCCAGGACCGGCTTCGGCGGAGCTGCGGCCGCAGCCGCCTCGTGTAATGGGATTCTCCGACCTCGTCCTTTTTTACGTGGTCACCGGCGTTAGCTTGCGATGGATCGCTACGGCGGCTGCATCCGGCCCGAGTTCGATCGTGATTTGGATCGGCGCCTTGCTCTGCTTTTACACTCCCTTGGCCTTAGCGGTCATTGAGTTGTCGTCAAGGCATCCGCAAGAGGGAGGCCTTTATGTTTGGAGCCAGCGGGCCTTCGGCGATTTTTCCGGTTATATGGCGGGTTGGGCGTATTGGACGAGTAACCTTCCGTATTTTCCATCCGTTCTTTATTTCGCAGCCAGCAACGCTTTGTATATTCGTCAAGGAAATTGGAGCCGTCTCTCCAATAATGCGAATTTCCATATCTGGTTTTCGATCTTAGCCCTCTTACTGATCACCGCTATGAATGTGGTCGGACTGAACATTGGTAAGTGGCTTCACAATGCGGGCGCCCTGGGAATGTGGCTGCCGGCGATGATAGTAATGGTCATGGGGTTCTACGCCTGGCACCGCTTTGGGGCGGCGACTTCGTTCACGCGGGCCAGCCTTATACCTGGATCGCACCTCAAAGACATGGTGTTCTGGGCCACACTCGCCTTTGCTTTCGCCGGGTGCGAAACCGGATCGCTGATCGCGGGCGAGATCAAGAACTCGCGCCGTACCCTTCCCCGCGCTCTGTTGGTTGCTGGTGTAATTGTCGCATTTTGCTACATCATGGGCACCGTCTGTGTTCTGCTGGCTGTACCGAGCGCAGAGGTTAATGACTTACAGGGGTTGATGCAGGCGATTAGCAGGACAGCCGGCAAACTTGGCTGGTTTGCGATAATCCCGATTTCCGCTGCGCTGATCGCCATCAGCAATCTTGGAGCCGCCGGAGCTTACCTCGCGTCAGTTGCCCGCCTGCCGTTCGTTGCGGGTATTGATCGCTTCTTGCCGCCCGCATTTGGGAAACTTCACCCGCGCTGGCACACGCCCCACATAGCTTTGATCGCGCAATTGATCTGCGCCGTTCTATTCGTATTTCTTGCCCAAGCTGGAACCAGCGTCAAGGGTGCATACGGCGTTCTGGTGAGCATGAGCATCATCACCTATTTCATTCCGTATCTGTATGTATTTGCCGCCTTGTTCAAGCTGCAACGACAGAAAGCAGGGGCGGAAGTCATCCGCGTTCCTGGCGGCGCGCCAGTTGCGAAGGTGGTGTCGTGCGTGGGCTTTGCGACGACTATGTTTACCATCCTTCTATCGGTTGTGCCCTCGCCCGAAGAGACTAACAAGGTTCTTGCCGTCATCAAGGTAGTTGGACTAAGCGGCGCACTCGTCGGGGCAGGCGCTCTTCTGTATTACCTTGGGAAAAGGAGAAAGCAGCATCTGGCGATGGCAACAATCGCATAGAAGGGTCGTTCAGGGATCGTGGCCCGCGACCGCATTCGCCATCGCTGACGTTCACGGTGTCGGCTGCATTTTGCCTAGGGCCGCCTTGACTTACTAGCCGATCATTTCTTCGGCCTGGTGCCCCCAGAAACACCTTTGAGTCCAAGTGGTTCCTAGGCTTCGGATTTCAAGGACACTCGCTGCTTGGAGCCGAAGAAGGAATACAAAGCAATACAGACGTAGGAGACGAGCGGAACGCAATAGGCCAAGCGGACGCCGCGGCCGAGTTCCGAGATAAGTCCCATGAGCGGCGTCAAAACCGCGCCGCCGACGATGGCCATGACAATGAGTGATCCGCCGATCTTGGTGTTGGGACCCAGCCCTTTCAATCCCATCGCGAAGATGGTGGGAAACATCAGCGACATAAAGAAGCTCGTCAGGAAGATACACCACAGTCCGATCCATCCCGGGCGCAAAACTCCGATGGACACGAGCACAATATTCACCACGCTATAGGCGCCCATGAGCCGATTAGGGGCTATGAAACGCATTAGATAGGCGGAGATGAACCTTCCCACTCCGAACGCAGCCAGCGTGCCTGTCAAGAAATAACCGGCGATCTTTTCCGGCTGGTGCGTGGATTCCTGCACATACTGGATGAAATAACTCCAAGTGCCAACCTGGGCTCCGACGTAGAGAAACTGAGCTACGACGGCCCACAGAAAATGAGGATAGCGGAACAGGTCTCTGAAGCGGCCGTGATCGCCGGCGCTGCTCTCGTGTTCGCTCTGAATGGCTGGAAACTTCGAGCGCGCAATCAGGATGGCCCAGAATATCGCGACCGCGCCGAGGACCAGGTAAGGTGTGATGACGCGCAGCGTTTCCGTCCGCAGGTAAGCCTCGTATAACCCTTGGGCCTTGCGCGCGGCAATCTGCTGCGGGGTAAGTTCGATTCCGGAAAAAATGAAAACCGTTCCGATCAGGGCCCCTGTGATTGAGCCGAAGGGGTTGAATGCCTGCGAGAAATTCAGCCGCCTTTCCGAGGTATCGGGGTCGCCGAGTTGGGCGATGAAGGGATTGGACGCTGTTTCCAAAAATGAGAGGCCGCTGGCAATCACGAACAGCGCGCCCAGAAAGAATCCATAGCTTCCCGCGAGGGCCGCGGGCCAGAACAGAAAGCAGCCAGCTCCGTAGAGTAACAAGCCAATCACGAATCCAACCTTGTAGCCTGCTTTCCGCATGAGAAGAGCAGCCGGCATAGCCAGAAGAAAATAACCCATGTAGAAAGCCGATTGCACCAGCCCGGCCTGAAATCGGCTGATGGCAAATGACTTCATGAACTGACGGATCAGCACGTCATTTAAATTATTGGGAATTCCCCAAAGGAAGAACAAGGCAGTAACCAGGATGAACGGCACCAGTTGGCCGGCTGGAAACAAAGTATGGCCACTTTTGCTGTTTGGAGTTACAGGCACTTCTGTCGATCCCGAGAAACTCATAAGGAAGATTCCTCAGACTTGGAGTGGAAACCTGTAGATTACGGCTTAGCAACATCAATCGAAACAAAACATGATTTTCGTGAAATGCGAGAGCGTGTTTCAAAAATGCGTTTCGGGTCTCACAGCCCATCCCTCACGGGCTAAAGCCCGCATTCTTGTTGACTGATGGCGGCACGGCTGAAATTGACAGGGGAAAATCCTCCCTGATGATCATAATCGTAGTCGAGCCGGTTGAAGCCGGGCAAGATGAGTCCGGCCACCCGGCCATCTGCCTGCGTTGGAGAATCTCGCCGGGCACACCGTAGGGTGACGAATTGCGAGTTGATTCGTTTACTTTCTATTGTTGGATAGCGCTAGAGAGACTTGCGCCGGGATGGGTCCCACCATCGCCAGTGAACCGCTTTTCAAAGGAAGCCGCCGGTTCGCAAATCGAGGGTGAGCGCAGGGCCGGAATCCGCATGGCGAGGTCAAGGCCCGGGCGGAGGCGCGAGTTGCATTTTTTGCGCTTGACAAAGCAGCACAAGCGAAAGTAAAAGTTATCAAACGCAAGTATTCGAATACTGCGTGCTTCGATCTTTGCCGGAGGCTGTCCATGCGAGTTCCAAGAGTTGAGTGTTTGCCGCTTCGCTTTCAGTCGCTCTCCACCGTTCTGATTTCATTGGTTGCAATCCTGGGTTTGGCTCTGCCCGTTTGGGGCCAAGGAGCGTACCGGGCGCAGTTGCGCGGTGTGGTTTCCGATACGACGGGAGCGGTGGTCGCCAATGCGACGGTAACCATCCGGGACGTGGGAACCAACATCGCCAGTTCCGCGCGAACCGACGAAAAAGGCTCGTATTTCTTCACCGGCTTGCGCCCTTCCACCTACGCCGTCAAGGCCGAAGCCTCGGGCTTTCGTCCGGCGGAGCGGACGGGCGTGGTTCTGGCGGTCGATCAGGAGTCGTCGCTGAACTTCAAGCTCGACCCCGCCGGCGTATCGACCACGATCGACGTTACGGCCGCGCCGCCGCTGCTCGATACGGACAACGCGACGCTGGGCACGGACATCACCAGCGAGTACGTGAAGGAACTCCCACTGATCAACCGCAGCTACTTTGGCATGATGTTCTTAGCGGCGGGCGTGACCGAAGTAGCAGGATCAGGCACGACGGATAATTACCCTTCGGGGACCAACTTCACTTCCAACGGCCAGCGCAACGCGACTGCCGAGGTGCGGATGGATGGCGCCTTGATTAGCGCGCCGGAACAGGGCGAGGGAGGCAACTCCAATGTTTACTACGAGCCTTTGGTCGAGAGCATGCAGGAAGTGAAAGTCGAGAACAACAGCTTCTCGGCCGAGTTCGGCAACAACGGCGGCACGGTCGTAAACATGGCCATGAAGAGCGGGACCAATGCCTTCCATGGCAGCGGCTGGTATTTCCTGCAGCGTCCGCAGATGGACGCCCGCGATTTCTTCAATCCCGAGCCCAATCCCAAACCAGACAGCAAGCGCGACCAGGGTGGTTTTTCCATCGGCGGCCCGATCCGGAAAAACAAAACTTTTTTCTTCGTCGATTTTGAGAAAGTCCGCAGCATCTCTTCAACCAGTGCGCTAGCGTCCGTGCCCACCATGGATCGAGCGCTCAGGCAATTTCTCGGCGCAACTGCCAACGATCCCAATCCCAACCCGATCTATGACCCGACGCAACCTTGGGTTGCCTGTACCCCGCCCGCGACCGGTTTATGCAGGCAACCGGTTCAAGGCAATGCGATACCTCTGACCGAAATCGACCCCATCGGGCAGGCCATCCTCAATCTCTATCCGAAACCCAACCTCCCGGGAGAATTCGATAACTTAAATTTCAGCACTACAGCGAATGCGCCGGATTACCAGTTCGACATCAAGGTGGACCACCAGATCAATGATAAGCAGCGCATTAACGGCCGCTACAGCCGGGGCTGGAGCAATTACACCACGCCGGAGATTCTGGGAGACAGCTTTGATAACTAGGGACGGAATCGCGAACAGTCCGACAACGGCGCAAAACGGCTCGTTCGAATATTCCTGGACCATCAACCCGCGGATTGTCTGGACCAACCATGTGGCTGTGGACCGGGTGCACGAAGCTGGCGACATCCGGTATTCCCTCGATCTCCAGCTTCAATGCTTCGTTGCCGAGCGGCGCTCAGGGATTGCCGGCCGTGTTCCAGCAGGCCAACGGGATGGATCAGATGCCAACGTTCTACATGGCGGGGGCGTCGCCGTGGACCGATCTTTTCGACCAGTGCTGCATCAACACCACCTTTGCCCACACCCTGTACAGTTATTCGTCGCAGTTCGTGATTTCCAAGGGCTCGCACCTGATCAAGTTCGGCGGGGAGCAGAGACTTTTCTACAACAACTTCTTTCAGCCGCCGAATCCGACTGGCCTCTTCACCTTTACCGATTTCGTTACGTCGCCGACTCCGAACAGCGACTGTGACCCGAATTCACTGCCGGGTACTTGCACTGCAACCGGCAATCCGTTCGCCAGCCTTCTTTTTGGTTACGCCGACAATATCAACGCCTCTACCGACCTGCATTGTCTATCCCTCGGTGGCCAACCGTTCGGCAGAGACGGGGTTCTATTTCCAGGATGACTGGAAAGTGAACTCGAAACTCACGCTCAATCTCGGCCTGCGTTACCAGTGGAGTACGCCCTACAACGAGCGCCACAACCGGATCGAATTCAGCGATTTCACCGCCGATACCGGCGTCAATCTCGACCTGAGCGGCGCCCAAGCGGCGCTGCAGCCGTACGGCGTGAATTTCCCTTCCTCCGAGGAGTTGCTCGGCACCACGGTGTTCCCCACGTCCAGCACGAGGAGTGTTCCGACGTACCGCAAAGACGTTGGACCGAGACTGGGTTTCGCCTACCAGCTCGATTCGAAGACGGTGGTGCGCGGCGGGGCGGGCGTGTATTTCGGAATGAGCCCGGCCACAAACTTCCAGTATCCCGGCACCGCCTTACCGCAAGACCGCTACCATGTTCTTTACCAACAACAATTTTGCAACTCAATCCGCGACCCTGGAAAATCCGTTTCCGAGCGGATTTACCGGTCCGCAGGGTACGCAGTACGGCAGTCTGGCGAATTGGGGATACGTCAACAATAACGATCTGGGCACGACGGCGGCGCGAGACGCCAACATTTACCAGTGGAATCTTGGAATCCAGCGGGAGCTGCCCAGCCAAATCGTGCTCGGCGTGGACTACTCCGCCAACCGGAGCACCCATCTGCCCTGGTCCGGCACGAACAACCGGGATTTCATCCCGTCGGCTCTGCTGGCGAAGATTTCAGCCGCGGTAACTCCCACCGACCCGACCTGCCAGACCGACAGTTGCGTGAGCAACTTTCTTCAGACACGTATGTGGCCAACCCGTTCTACACCATGTTCAACGCCCCTTGTACGCCCTCCCCCTCCAACGCCGTGCTTCAACGAGCCCGATTCGAACTACGGCCAGCCGACCCTCCCATTGGGAAATCTGCTCAATTCCTACCCACAATTCGCCGGAGACTTCGAAGGCCTGATGTTGGAGGAAGCCAGTTCCTGGTACAACGCGATGCAGATTCGTTTCCAGAAGCGCACTACGCACCACATCAGTTTCGATGGCAGTTACACGGTGTCGAAGTCGACCGACGATTCCTCGGCAGGCAGGAACAATTGGGTGGGGTCGCTCGCTAACGGCACGGTGCAACAACTGGACCGCCTGAATTTGGAGCACAGCATCAGCGCCAACGACACGCCGCAGCGTCTGGCGGCCGCCGTCATCGTTGACATGCCCGTCGGCCGCAAGCAATGGATTGGCGGCAATATGAACCGCGCGCTCGACGCCGTCGTCGGAGGCTGGTCGATCGCGACCATGATCACGGAACAATCGGGTCAACCCATGGCGATTGGAATGGCCACAGCGCGGCTGGCGAATGGCAGCCAGCGTCCCAACGTCGTGTGCCCCCAACTCAAGTCTGGGATCAGCATGAATGACGTAGCCATGAACTGGCAAAACAATAGCAACGCGATCAACAATGGGCAACCACCGCCAGCCCCTTTCTTTAACTCTAACTGCTTTGCCGATCCTGGCGACCAGAATCCGGGCAATGCTCCACGCTACTTTTCCGGCCTGCGCGTCGACGGCATCCACAACATGGATCTGAATCTTTACAAGTCGTTTGTGCCCAAGGAGGGCATGAAGCTGGACGTGCGAGCGGAGATGTTCAACTTCACCAATCATCCTCGCTTTGGCCAGCCGAATTCGGGTGTGCCGGCTACGGTGCTCGCTCCCCCTTTCGGGATAATCACCGGCGACGCGGGAGGTTACACGCCGCGGTACTTCCAGTTCGGACTGAGGTTCGAGTTCTGAGTTGCGGGCTCACGGCCCCGGAACCCCGCGCCGTCGCCGTGCGCGAGACGAGGCATCACCCCGAGCATTCGACCGGAGAAGCTGAGTATGCAACGAAGATCATTTCTGAAGGCTGGCGGTGCTATCGCAGTAGCGGCAGGACTTGGAAGCAAGCCAGCTTCGGGGACATGTTCCCACTCACAATTTCGATAAGTACGACTTCGGCTCCGGGCCACCGGTGTCTGACCGGCTCTATCAGGGACCTTTTTCCGCCGACGATTATCCCAGTTGGAATGTGGTGATGGCCCTGACCCCCTCCGAGGACATCGTGCCCAACTATGGCATGGGCCTCATCACCTATCGTCTGCGATGAAGTGGGGCCAGCGAAGAAAGAGGGAGAGACGCTGGCTCAGTCCATCGAAAACCTGGTCAAGTTGCCGCTCGGCAGCAAGCTCTACATTCGCGTGAACTGGAAAGACGTGCAGCAGCGGCCCGGAAAGCTCGACCTTTGCGAGCACTGGAAGCTGACGTTCGATCTGGCACGAAGATATCAGAAGCGGGTCGGCTTCCGCGTGATGATCAGTAATCCCGACATCCCTGGCCCCACCCTGCCTGATTTCCTGGTGCAGAAGATCCCAATGGTAAAGCTTGGCGAATGGCAGGGTCGTGCGAGATATGAACCTCGCTATGACGATCCCGCATTCCAGTCTGCATTTCGGGAATTAGTGGACCTTCTGGCGGCGGAGTACGACGGCCATCCCGACGTGGAGTATGTTGACACGTTCATGTACGGATTCTGGGGCGAGGGACACACCTGGCCGTTCGAGTCGAACCCCTTTCCCGACTCCGTCACTGCGGAGAAGACCTTCGTGAGTATGTTCCAGCACCAGGCAGAGCGATGGAAGAGAACGCCGCTGGCCACTAACACGCAGCCGGACTTCAGCAAGGTGGGCAATTCTGAGCTGCTCGAACGTACCGTCCGGAGTTTCAACTGGCTGCGGACCGATACCATCTTCATTGAAAACGAGCAGATTGAAGAACTGAGCAACCGGCCGCCGTGGACGGGAGTTACGGTGGAAGTCGGGATGTCGGATGGGTCGCCGCACAGCCTGAGGATGGATGAGGGCGTGACCTATACCGACAACGTCATCCACCACGTGCAGGATGTGGGCGCTTGCTATTTCTCGCTGTGGAATTGGCACCGCATCCAAGCCGATCGAATCCTCAACTACTACCACCAGTTTCCTGGCGCGATTGACGGACTGGCCCGCAAGATTGGCTACCGGGTTCGGCCCTCTTGGGTGTGGAGCTATGAGGAAGCGGGCTATCCGGGCTTGATCATCGGCTTTGCGAACGACGGGATTGCCGCGCGTCCCCGGCGTGTTGCGCGTTTCGGTGGCCAGCGAGGATGGGAAAGTGAGGGTGGAAGGAAGTCTTGACGCTGGCTACCCTCTTCCCGGAAAAGTCCGTCAGGCGAAGTTGCCGTTACCCAAGGGAACGAATTGGAAGGGGCTGAGACTCCGAGCGGAAATCGAAATCAAAGGGCAACGCTACCCGGTGCGTTGGGCTTGCCGGCAAGGTCTGAATGCGGATGGCAGTTTGATGCTGCGCCCGACGGCCGGTCTCGGCCAGAACGACGAAACGGGCGGCGTGCCAACCACTGGTTTCTAGTCCACATCGTCAACAGCGCATGGATGGCGAAAGCGTGCGTGGTAGTAACGGATGTCGCACTCGCAATTCTCATCACGAGGTCCCGGCATGAAACGAAAAAGCTGTCTCGCCATGTTCTTTTTGATGCTGTTCGCCGTCATGCTGGCGGCCGCTCCCGACTCGCCGGAGCAGAATTGGACGAATTTTGTGCGCATCGCGGCTTACGGACTGCAGAGCCACAACGCAGACCAGATTGTGACGATAATGCGCAGGATAGCAACGTCTTCGGCATCGAGGTGGACAACGACATCCCGGGCCGCTACGAGAGCTTCCTGCATCCGGAGGAGAAACTCGCCGCGATTCGTGCCGTGGCCGAGCGCGCGCACAAAGCGGGAAACCACGCATTCGTTTACATTGCGGGGTTGGAGTGCATCACGGCAAACGCCGCACAATCGCCGCATTCGGTGGTCAAGGACCATCCGGAGTGGTTGCAGCGCAAGATCACGGGCGAGCCCGCGGTCTTTGGCGGTGGTGATGCCTTCTGGATCGCAAAAGGCGACGAGGATGTGTGGATCAGCCCCTACGCGCCGGAGTGGCGCAAGACTTATATGGAGCGCGTGCGGCAGATCGCCGCGACCGGCATTGACGGCATCTACGTCGATATCCCGTACTGGATGACGCACTTCGATGGCTGGGAAGACACCTGGGCCAGCTTCGATGATGCGACCGTAGCGGCGTTCCGCAAGCAGACTGGACTGGACGCGCGCCACGACCTGAAGCTGGGCGATTTCTCGGACCCGAATTTTCGCCGCTGGGTCGATTTTCGAATCCAGTCGCTTACCGACTTCATGCGGGAGATCGATCAGACGGCGAAGGCTGTGAATCCGCAGATCAAGACGATTCCAGAGATTTACCCGGGCATCGAGGAAGAAGCGGTGCGCGTGGGCGCGGATGTGTATAGCCTGTACGCCGTGAACGATGCGATTGCGCACGAGTACGAATTTGGCGGCGGCGATCACATGGCGGCATCACGAACGCCGTTCGACTGGTTCCGTTACCAGATCGGCATGCAGACGTTCCGCGCGTTTGCCGAGGGCAAGGCGACCTGGATCTTGAATTACTCGTGGGATGGCGATCCGAAGGTTCGCGCCCCCGAGGCGATGAAGAATCTATTTATGTCGGAGGTCATGGCGGGAGCGAATGTGTGGGATGCGAAGACGCATGTGATGTCGGGCTCGAACGACATGGCCACGCGGAAGCAAGTGTTCGCATGGATTGCAGCGCACGAGAAGACGTTCTATCGTCCGCGGACGGCGATTGATCCAGTTGGCGTCTACTTCTCTCCCGCTACGCGCAACTACTTCACGAAAGAGTTCCTTAGTTCGTACCAGGGCACGCTGTTGCTCCTGATGCAGAGTCACCGCGAGTATCAGATCGTGACCCCGAGGACGCTCGGTTCGTTCCGTGGGAAGACTTTGATTCTGCCGGATGTGCGCATCCTCTCGAAAGAGGAGGCGGCTGCCTTGCGAAAGTATGCCGGGAACATTGGAAAGATTGTCGCCATCGGCTCCTTGAGCGAAGAATTGCTGGGGCAGGCCAACGTGATCCACCTTGCGGATTCACCGGGCGCCCGCTACATGGCGCTGGCGGAAAGTCACTTCGAGGATTGCTCACCCGACAGTGAAAAGCTCTTTCTGGACGGCCTGGGTGAGGGCGAGATTCGAGTCAAGGCATCGCCGATGGTGGCGGCGCAGATCGCGTCCGTGGACGGCAGACCGCATGTGTTTTTCGCCAACTTCATGGGCCTGCGCGGCAAAGAAAACGCGGTGCAGACTCCCGAGAAACACGCCGAGGTAACTGTGCCAGGCAAGGTGCGGGGGCACTTCTTGCCATTTCTCGGCGACGAAACGCCGATCACGGGCCGTTTCGAAAACGGGAGCACGCACTTCGATCTGCCGGAGATCGCCAAGGGTGCAGTGGCCTGGTTCGATCCCGCCGGGCCCTGAGACCGCCGTTCCAGATCACATAAGAAAGCCTTTCTCATGCCGCGTCCAGGCCAAGGCACAAATCTGATCGTGCGCTGGTCGAAGGCGCGGGCGAGCGTCTCGCGTGAGTCTGGAGCTTGAGCTATACTGAGCCGTTTTCCGAATCGACCTCAGGGGCTTTCCCATGAACAAGCGGTACGCGCGGATCCGATGAAACCAGCTAAACATTTTGTTGCGGTTGACCTTGGCGCTTCCAGCGGCCGGGTGGTCAGCGGTAACTGGGACGGACATCGATTTACGCTCGAGGAATTGCATCGCTTTCCAAATGGTCCGGTGCACGTGTTTGGAAGCATGTTTTGGGATGTGTTGCGGCTTTGGTCGGGCATAAAGGAGGGCCTTGCGAAATTTGCTTCGAGGTATCGCATCTCCCCGGATGGGATCAGTGTGGATGGTTGGGGCGTGGATTTTGCCCTGCTCGACGCGTCGGAGATGCTGATCGGCAATCCCCACCACTATCGCGACCCTCGAAGCAACGGAATCCCCGAGAAGGTATTTCGGCGAATGCCGGCCGAGGACATTTTCCAGCGGACCGGGGTTCAGTCTCTCCAGATCAACACCTTGTTTCAGCTCGTGAGCATGGTCGAGTCGGCGGACTGCCGCTTGGCTGCTGCCAAGAGACTGCTGATGATTCCGGACCTGTTTCACTACTGGCTGTCGGGAGAGCAAGGCGTCGAGTACACGATTGCATCGACCTCGCAGATGCTGCAATGCCGTGAGCGCGGCTGGAACCGTGAGCTCGCAAAAGAATTGGGTATCCCGACAGAGATGCTGGGTCCGATCGTCCCGCCGGCAACCGTGCTCGCCAATCTGCGCTTCGAAGTCGCGAGGGAATGTGGTTTCGATGGCCCTGTGCCGGTCATTGCCGGAGCGGCGCACGATACGGCGAGTGCCGTTGCCGCAGTGCCCGGCCTCGATCGCCAGAGCGTCTTCATCAGCAGCGGCACCTGGAGCCTCATGGGAGTGGCAACTCCCGAGCCCATAACTTCCAAGGAGGCGTTCGCCAAGAATTTCACGAATGAAGGCGGCGCGCGTGGCGACAGGCTTCTCATGAGGAACCTCAACGGGCTGTGGCTGCTACAGGAGTGCGTCCGGCATTGGGAATCGGAGGGGCAGAACCACAACTGGGAGACTCTCGTCGAAATGGCACGGTTGGCACCGCCTCTTCGCAGCTTCGTTGATCCGGATGCGTCGGACTTTTTGGCTGCGGCCGACATGCCTTCCGCCATCCGCAACTACTGTTCACGCACAGGCCAGGCCGAGCCGCAGGATGACGGAGCAATGGCGCGGTGCTGTCTGGAAAGCCTGAGCCTCAAGTACCGGGAGGTCCTCGATGACCTGGAGTCGTTGCTCAAAAGGCGATTCGAAATAATACGTGTCGTCGGCGGAGGAAGCCGGAATCAACTGCTGTGCCAACTCACGGCGGACTGTTGCCAGCGGCCCGTGGTCGCCGGCCCAGCCGAGGCCTCATCGCTGGGCAACGTCATGTTGCAGGCGGTTGCAACCGGTTCCCTGAACAGCGTCGAGGAAGGCAGGGAGAGTATCGCTGGCTCATGCGAACTCGCCAGGTTTGAACCGAGCCGTGACGACTCATTTTCAGAAGCGTTTGAGAGATTCCGAAAGAGCAAAACGTCGGCAACTGCTCTCGCTCCTTGATCGCAACCAATGATAAGGTAAGCGAATTGGCCAGCGGCGCTGACAAACTAAGACCAGGAGGATTAGACCATGTCGCCATACTCAGTTCCCGAAGTAAAACATCCGAAGGCGGTCCATCGAAAAGAGGTATTGCTGGTCTCGAGCGGCGATTTGCGCCAATCCGCCAACAAAGTGTGCTGGCCCGCCCAAGCCGCAGCCGAGAAGAAGATTGTCGCGGCACTGGCAGCAGAGGGCATTACCGTTCGTCGCGCACATCCCTTCCGCGAAGATGTCGGCCACGGGTTCATCTGGAATCAGCGCATGGGCATGGATGTCTTCATGAACGTGGATCCCAAGGCTCCGCTCATCGTTGCCGAGTCCGTGTGGCAGTACAGCGGCAACATCCTGGCTGGACTGCGGGCTCACAAGGGTCCGATCCTCACCCTCGCGAACTGGTCCGGCCAGTGGCCCGGCCTGGTCGGCATGCTGAACCTGAACGGATGTCTGCACAAGGCGCGCGTAAAGTTCAGCACTCTCTGGACCAAGGACTTCGATGACGAGTTTTTCCGGCGCGGCCTTCGCCAGTGGTTAAAGAAAGGAACGATCACGCATGACATGAGCCACGTCCACGACATGCGTCCGGCTTCAGTCGGCCCGAAAGAACGGAAACTGGGCAAGCAACTGGCGGAGTATCTGCGCTTCCGCAAGGCGATCATGGGAGTGTTCGATGAAGGTTGCATGGGAATGTACAACGCCATCCTCGAGGACGAACTGCTCAACCCGCTCGGTGTCTACAAAGAGCGGCTGAGCCAGTCGGCTCTGGTCGCCGCCATGCGCCTGGTGCCGGATCACGAAGCGCAGCAGGTCCGTCGCTGGCTCGATCAGCGCGGCTTCACTTTCAAAACCGGTCCCGACCCGGAAACCGATTTGACCGACGGCCAGATCCTGGAGCAGTGCAAGATGTACATTGCCGCTCTGCGGATTGCCGACGAGTTCGGCTGTGATCTCATCGGAATCCAGTATCAGCAGGGATTGAAGGATATGGCCCCCGCCTCCGACCTGGTCGAAGGCCTGTTGAACAACGTCGAGCGCCCGCCGGTTAACGCCGCAAACAACGGCCGCGAACTCTATCCCGGGGCTCCTCTGCCGCACTTCAATGAGGTGGATGAATGCGCCGGCTTGGATGCGCTGGTGACCAATCGCGTGTGGACGGCAATGGGCCTGGATCCGGCGACTACACTACACGACGTGCGCTGGGGCGAGCACTATAAGGGCGGCGATATTGACGATTTTGTTTGGGTCTTCCAGATCTCCGGCGCCGTGCCCGCGTCGCACCTCCAGGGCGGATACGCCAAGGCCTGTAGCGAGCGTCAGCCTGCCATGTATTTCCGCCTGGGCGGAGGCACGCTGAAAGGGATCTGCAAACCAGGCGAGGTTGTCTGGAGCCGCATATTCGCTGAAGACGGGCGTGTGCACGCCGATATCGGCCGCGCCACCGCGGTCGAACTGCCCATCGAGGAGACAAACCGGCGCTGGAGCGAGACCACCTCGCAGTGGCCCATTATGCACGCCATTCTTCACGGCATTTCGCGCGATCAGTTTATGGCCCGTCACCGCGCGAACCACGTTAACGTTGCCTATGCTCCTTCAGCCGAAGTCGCGGATAAGGCTCTTGCCGCCAAGGCCGCGATGATGATCGAGATGGGCATCAAGGTCCACCGCTGCGGCAGGTAGCGAGCGGATAGGCCAGGGCACGGCCCTCGATGTGAGGGAAGCGCCCGAGGTGAAGGGAAAAGCGGCACCGGTTGACCAAGCGCACGCGGACTTGTGAGGTGCGTCACAGATTGTCTAGTCGCGGAATGCTAATCTCCACACCGGCCTGTGCACTGCGCAGTCCTACAGGCCCAGTCGCTCCTCGCACCTTCCTCATTCGGGTGTGTGAATGCGAGACTGGGCCGTAGTGCTACGCGCGGCCGTGCCGGAGCGCCGAATGGCTTGGTATAAAGGGCTAACTCGCCGGGACTTTATCTACATCGCAGCCGCGACGGCCGTGGCGGGCGGCGCGACTTCCTGTTCCAGCCCCAGAATTCCATGGCGATTCCTGAGCGTTGACGAGGCGCGCACGCTGGCGGCGATCTGCGACCAGATGATTCCGCCGGACAGTGCCCCTGGAGCAGAGTGGGCGCGCGTCGTTAACTACGTCGATATTCAATTGTGCGGGCCGTTTCGGGATTTGCGGCCGGACTATCGGAGTGGCATTGCTGCGCTCGAGGAATACAGCAGGACGAAGTTTGGGAAAGTATTTGCCGCCATCGGAGCCGAGTCGCAATTGGCGTTGATGAAAGCCATGGAGCAAGGCAGCTTGTCCTGCGGGACGTGGAATGGCGGCGCGCAGAAGTCATTCTTTCAGATGGTGCTGGCACACACGATGCAGGGATTCTATGGCGATCCGCGCCATGGAGGCAACCGGGAGCGAGTCAGTTGGAAGATGGTCGACCTGCCCTATCCTCCCGTGCGCGGCCAGCAGAAGTACGGAAGCAAGAACTAGCGACGAAACTTTTCCCAGCGGAGTGCGAGGGATAGCAACGTGGCATTGAAACACGTAAACGCGGTGGTGGTCGGAGCCGGAGCCGGTGGCGGCGTGGTGGCGAAGGAACTGGCCTGCGCGGGATTGAGCGTTGCGTTGCTCGAACGCGGCAAGTGGTATACGGCGTTCGATTGCCGCAAAGACGATCTGCGGAACCAGCGCGTGTCGGTTCTGGGCTGCGGATTTGGGCCGGACGACGAACGCTACCGGCGAGTAATTGTGGATGAAACGGGCCGCGAGGAGATCGTCAAACCCTCGAACTGGGGATACAACAACAACGCGGCCTGCGTCGGCAGTGGGACGCAGAGCTACGGGGCCATGGCCTGGCGCTATATGGAGCAAGACTTCCGGATGCGCACGACGTATGGCGTGGTCGAGGGAGGAACGCTGGAGGACTGGCCGATTTCCTACGACGATCTGGAACCCTACTACGAAAAAGCGGAATGGGAGATGGGCGTTTCCGGAGACGTGTCGGCAAACATTTTTAAGGCGCCGAGGAAAAGGCCCTTGCCCATGCCCCCGCTTTCGCCAAACGCCGAGCACCGCTTGCTCGAACCCGTGGCTAAACGTCTCGGCTGGCATCCTTTTTATATTCCTATGCTGCGCAACTCGGTGCCCTACAACGGGCGCGGGCCGTGCATGAGATGCCGGTGGTGCGTCGGTTTTGCCTGCGAAGTGGATGCCAAGAACGGGACCCAGAACACGGTTATTCCCACGGCCCTTGCCTCCGGCAACTGCGATCTGCGAACCGAGTGCATGGTCAAGGAAATCTTGACCGACGAGCGCGGCCGGGCGACGGGAGTAGCCTATTTCGACCACAACAACCGCTTGCAAAACCAGACCGCCGATGTGGTCGTGGTTTCGGCGTCCGCGACGGAGTCGGCCCGGCTGCTGCTCAATTCAAAAAGCCGTTTGCACCCCGCCGGCATTGGGAACCGCTTCGACTGGGTGGGAAGAAACCTGCAAGGCCACGCCTATGTGGGAGCAATCGGCCTAATGGACCACGAAGTCTACGACGACTTGGGGCCGGGCGCGTCCATCGCCATCTGCGAGTTCAACCACGGGAACAAGGGGTACGTCAGCGGAGGCGCGCTCTGCAACGAGTTTATCCGCTTACCCATCCATTTCTCGTCAATGGTGCCGCCGGATGTGCCGCGCTGGGGAGCGGCGCACAAAGAGTACATGAGGAAATACTATAAGCGCTCGATCATCGTGATGGGCCCGATCCAGGAGATTCCAGTCTTCGAGGCGCGCGTGCAGGTGGATCCGGTCGTCAAGGATTTCTGGGGCGTGCCGGTGGCGCGGCTGTCGGGCCAGCGCCATCCGTCCGATCTCGCTGTCGGCGGGTATGTCGCGGGCAAGGCGGAACTCTGGCTGAAAGAGGCAGGAGCGGTCAAGACGTGGCTGCTTCTTCCAAGCCGAGGATTGAGCGGAGGACAGCATCAGGCGGGTACGTGCCGCATGGGGAACGATCCCAAAACATCGGTAGTGGATCGGAATTACAGAGTGCACGACGTTGAAAATGTTTTCGTGGTTGACGGCAGCGTCCACGTGACCAACGGCGGCTTCAATCCCGTCCTCACGATTTTGGCGAACGCCTATCGCGCCGGCGAGTTCATCGCAAAGAATTGGAAGAGTTGGGCATGAGCGACCAGAATACAGCGACGAAGATTGGCCGGAAATGGCGGCGGCTCTCCTGGCTGGCGCTCGCGATCATAATGTCGCCGTGCCTCATGATTTTCAGCGTGTCGTTGTACTACGAACGGTCGGGCGGGAGCGCTTGTGCAACTTGCCACGAGATCTGGCAGCCCTATTCAGACTGGCACAGTTCCGCGCACCGCAATGTGAAATGCCAGGACTGCCACGGTAATGTGTTCACTCTGGAGGCGGGATTTCATGTGAACAACATGCGGCGGGTGATCACGCACTTGCGCGGACGCGCGCCGGACTCACCAAAATTGCGCACCAACGATGTGCTGCGGATGGTGACCCGCTGCGCCAAATGCCATCAGGAGGAGTTTGCGAGCTGGAGCGCCAGCGCGCACAGTGCGACCTACCGGCAGCTCTTTCTGAATTCCGAACATAACCACCGGCAAGTGCCGATGGATGATTGTTTGCGCTGCCATGGCATGCATTTTCAGGGACCGATGCGCGATCTGGTGACGCCCCTGAATACCACCGGGCCGTGGCGCCTGCTGAAGTCGGAGTTGGCCGCCGAGCCCGCGATTCCCTGCTTGACTTGTCATCAGATTCATCACGAGGGCTTGCCGCTGGAGAAGCCTCCTGCCGGCCAGGAACTGCCCAGCGCCCATCAGGAGATCAACCGACCCTCGCTGGGATTATTCGACCGCCGGGAGCAGCGTCATGTTCCGGTCGCGGAGTTGCCTCTGCCTCGAGTCTATGAGGGAGAGCGCGCGGTGAAGATCAGCCCCGATCAGAGACAGGCGCTCTGTTACCAATGCCATGCGCCATTGGCAATGGCACAGGTGCGATCGGGCGACGACCGGACGCCGATTGGAGTGCATGAGGGATTGAGTTGCTTGGCGTGCCACCTCAAGCACGGGCAGCAGACGCGGGCGTCATGCCGGACGTGTCATCCTCAGTTGTCGAACTGCGGAATCGACGTGGAAACGATGGACACGACCTTCAAGGACAAGACCTCGAGACACAATATTCATTCTGTGAAGTGCGCCGACTGCCATCCGAGCGGGATCCCGAAGCGTAAGAACAAGGAGCGTACCGAGCGAGTTGCTCTGCGAGGCGAAGCAACCGCCCAGATCGAACTTACTGGAAAGATAACGCGCCAGCACCCGTGACCGGACTTCGAGCACCGGGTTCGAAACGCGACTGGCACGCATCGGACGGACGGCCGACCCGGCAGGTGTTTCCGCTTCCAGCCCTTTTACTGCTTCCAGGCGTGCATCCGCGGGATCCATCGGCGGACGTTCTTGCAGTACTCGGCATACTCGGCGCCGAACATCTTTCCCAGCTTTGGTTCCTCATACACCAGCACAAACAAAGCTGTGGCCAACGCCGTCAGGCACGCCACGGCGATGGCGGGCAGATTCGTCCGTCCGAAGACCACCCAGAGCCCGACCCAGCCCACGCAAAACCCCAGGTACATCGGGTTGCGCACGTAGCGGTAGAACCCGACCACAACCAGCTTCTTCGGCGGAGCAATCGGCGCCGGCGTTCCGTGCCCCGTCCGTCCGAAATCCCACACACAACGCAGTGCCACCGCGAAACCGAGCACCGAGGGCACGGCCGCAATCCAGCGCCATCGCGCCGTGTCAACGTGAAAGCCCAGCCACGAAGGCAGCAACCAGAACCACAACGAAAAGAATGCTGCACCTACCGCCAGCGAAGCGACGGTTGACGGCCAATGAGCTCTGCGATCTGAACCTTCACCAGATCCAGTTTGTTCGCTCGTCATGAACACCTCCTTCGTTATCGAAGTATGCACCGTTAGCTCGGGTGATGTCACGCATCCCTACGCGAGCACTTTTGCTGCGGCTACCACGGCTTGTCCGAGGCTCAAGCCGCCATCGCCGCACGGCACTTCCTTCTGCGTGAACACGTCAAATCCAATTTCAGACAGCCGCGTTTCGAGCCGCTGCGAGAGGTAGACGTTGTTGAATGTCCCGCCGCTCAGACACACGCGTTGGAGCGCAGTCTTGTTTCGCAGGAGCGTTGCGATCTCGACGAACCCCTCAACCAACCCGCTGTGAAAACGCCGGCTGATTATTCCGGCCGGGACATTTCGACCGAGATCAGCCAGTAACGCTTCAAACAGCGGGCGAGTACCGATGATCCAGTGGTCGCCGTCGGGCACAAGCTTCATCGGATAGGCAGTGTCATCTTCTAATGTTGTAATCTCTGAAGAACCCATCGCCATCTCTAACTCGATCGCGGCCTGCGCCTCATAATTGACCTCTTGACGGATCCCAACTAACGCCGCCGCTGCATCGAACAGACGCCCGCAACTGGACGTAAGCGGCGAGTTCACGCTTTGTTCCATCATGCGCGAGAGGAGATCCACCTTTAGCGGGCTTAGTTGGCGCGTGAACTTGATATCCTGCTTCAGTAACTCGTTCTTCAGATACTCGCGCCCGAAATGATGTGTCAGGTAACTTACCGCCATTCGCCATGGCTCACGGATCGCGGCCGCTCCGCCGGGCAAAGGCACATACTCGAAATGAGCAGCACGTTCGAAGTCTCCATAGCCGGCAATGAGCACTTCCCCGCCCCAGATATTACCGTCAGTACCGTAACCAGTGCCATCGAGGGCGAATCCGATCACGCGGCCTTCAAGATGGTTCTCCGCCATACAACTGGCAATATGTGCGTGGTGGTGCTGCACGCCAACTAGACTCACTGCGCTCTGTTGCAATGCCCACTTTGCCGAGAAATAGTCGGGGTGAAGATCGTAGGCGACGATCTCCGGACGTATTTCAAGAATCCTCTCCAGGTGCTCCACGGCCTCGTGGAAGAAACTATAACTCTCGACGTTCTCTAAATCTCCGACATGCTGACTCAAGAACGCGTGCTTTCCTTTGGTGAGGCATATGGTGTTCTTGAGTTCGCCCCCGACGGCCAACACCGCAGGCTGGTCGTTTTTCAGGAACACCGGCACCGGGACAAAACCGCGGGAACGCCTGAACTGGCGCGCCATGCCGCCCGCAACTCGCACCACCGAATCGTCGCAGCGCAGCAGGATGTCGCGATTATGCACGAGAAAATAGTCGGCGAGGCCGTTCAATCGGCGGACCGCTTCCCGGTTATCAATCGCAATCGGCTCCTCGCTGAGGTTTCCGCTGGTCATCACCAGGGCCTTGAACCCTCCCTCACCGAACAGCAAATAGTGAAGCGGTGTGTAGGGCAACAAAATCCCCAAATCGTGGTTGAAGGGAGCGACCTCGTCCGGAATTGCGCTCGGTTGCTTCTTCGGCAATAGGACAATCGATCGTTGCATCGACTGCAAGACCGTACGCGCCGTCTCATTCAATTCGCAGATTTCCTGAGCCGCCTGTAAATCCGGAACCATCACGGCGAACGGTTTGTTGACTCGGCGCTTCCGCTGACGCAGCAGAGTTACGGCCGCGTGGTTCATCGCATCCGCAGCCAGATGAAATCCGCCGAGTCCCTTTACTGCAACAACTAATCCGGCTTGTAACTCGCCGGCTGCTTCGGCGATTGGATCGCGGCACTCAACCTTCTTCCCCGATTTATCCCAGAGTTCGACTTGCGGCCCACACTGCCAGCAGGCGTTGGGTTGGGCGTGAAATCGGCGATCCAGCGGATTCTCGTATTCAGCGAGACACGCCGCGCACATGGAAAACGCGGCCATGGAGGTGCTCGCCCGGTCGTAAGGAATATCGCGAACGATGGTGAAGCGCGGTCCACAGTTGGTGCAGTTTATGAACGAATAGCGATAACGCCGGTCATTCGCATCGAACATTTCACGCAAGCAGTCGGGGCAGACGGCGATGTCCGGCGAAATGAGGGTGCGGACTTCTTCTCCCTCACGACTTGGAACGATGCGGAAGTCTTGATCGTCATTACAAGACAAGGCGCGGACGGCCAGACCGGTAATCCGCGCCAGAGGCGGCGCTTCGGCGGGCAGGCGCTCGACGAAATCCTGCACGGCCTCCACCGGACCCTGTATTTCGATGGTGACTCCGGCTGAGGTATTGCGGATCGTGCCGCTCAGTTGGCGGCCGGTGGCGAGGCGATAGACGTAAGGCCGGAATCCGACCCCCTGCACGATGCCGGAAACTTCTATCTGGCGGCGAACTTGCATACATTGTCAGTACTTTGTCAGTTCGCAGTCTCCTGCGGCTGCGGTTTTCGCGCCCGGCGCCGCTGCTTTAGCCACATCATCCAATCCTGCAATCCATTCTTGTTCAGGCAAGATACTTTCACAATCTCCATCCCCGGATGCACTTTGCGGGCGTTCTCCGCCGCTGCGTCGATGTCAAAGGGGACATAGGGAAGCAGATCGATCTTATTCAGCACGAGTAAGTCGGACTTGAAGAATATCGAAGGATATTTCAGCGGTTTGTCTTCGCCTTCGGTAACGCTCAACACCACCACCTTAGCCGCTTCACCCAAGTCATAACTGGCGGGACAAACCAGGTTACCCACGTTTTCGATGAGAAGAAGGTCGAGGTCTTTTAAGTTCCAATCCGCCAGGTGGCGGTCGATCATTCGAGCATCCAGATGGCAAGTGCCGCCGGTTGTGATTTGCTTTACCGGGAAGCGAAATCGCTTCAAGCGGTTGGCATCATTGTCCGTTTGAATATCACCCGTCAGCACAGCCACGCGATCATGCTGCGGCAAAGCCTCCAGCGTGCGCTCCAGCAGACTGGTCTTGCCCGAGCCGGGCGAACTGATGAGGTTCAGGCAAAAGATTCCGTGCTCTTGAAATCGGGCGCGCAGCTCAGCGGCGATGCGGTCGTTTTCACTGAGAACTTTTCGCTCCAACGGAACTCGATCCATGTTCTTCCACCTCCAGATAAGCCAACTCCAACTCATCGCCGCTGATGCACGTGGATTCCATGCTCGCGCACTGCGGGCAGCGAAAATCGTAGTTACACACGATAAACTCGCGTCCGCAGGTCCGGCAACGATGGCGGCGGGGACACAACTCGATCCCCAACGCCAGCGACGCCAGATCGGTATCTTGGACGATAGCTTCAAAACAGAAGCGCAACGCCTCTTGATCGATGGCCGCCATTTCGCCAATCCGGACACCGACTTTGCACGGATAGGTCCCCGGATAAAGGCGCATCTCGGCCCTGACCGCTTCCAGCACCGAATTCGCAATTCCCAGTTCGTGCATATTCCGTTAGCAAATGCGCGGCAATTGATCGCCCGCCAGCATGTCCACGATGCGGGTCGTGCCGAGCGGCGTTCGCATCGTCACCAGCCCCGGGTTTTCTTCCTTGACCGTGCCAATCATCCGCGCCTCCGCTCCCAAGGGATGACGTCGCATTGCTTCGAGCACCAGATCGGCGGCTTCGGGCGCCACGATCGCGATCAGCTTGCCTTCGTTGGCTACATATAAAGGATCGAGGCCAAGTAACTCGCACGCGCCTCGAACCTCTTCGTGAATAGGAATGGAACTTTCTTCCAGTTCGATCCCAACTCGCGAGCGTGCGGCGATTTCGTTCAGCGAGCTGGAAACTCCGCCTCGTGTCGGGTCACGCATGCAACGAATGTCTTGAGTTACACCCAGCATCTCATTCACGAGCGTGTGCAAGGCGGCACTGTCGCTTTGGATCTTACTCTCGAATTCCAGCCCTTCGCGTTGCGCCAGAATTGCGATGCCGTGATCGCCAATCGAACCACTTAGAAGCACCTTGTCGCCAGAACGGGCGCGGTCGGCGGAAAGTTCGACACCTTCGGGCACAAGTCCAATGCCTGTCGTGTTGATGAAGAGTCCGTCGCCCTTGCCTTTCTCGACGACCTTGGTATCGCCAGTAACGACCTGCACACCAGCGTCCGCCGCCGCCTGGCGCAGGGAATTCACCACGCGCCGGAGGTCGTCCATCGAGAATCCCTCTTCGATGATGAAAGCGGCGCTCAAAAACAGCGGCGTCGCGCCGCCCATCGCCAAATCGTTGACCGTCCCATGGACGGCGAGCGAGCCGATATCTCCGCCGGGAAAAAACAGCGGCTTCACTACGAAAGAATCAGTGGTAATGGCAAGACGCTGGCCATTCACATTGACGATGGCCTGGTCGTCGAGACGAGCCAGTATGGGATTGTGGAACGCAGGCAGGAAGATGCCGCGAATCAACTCGGCGCTTAAGCTGCCGCCGCTGCCGTGCCCCAGCAGGATCGTATCTTTGGCAGCGAACGGCGCAGGGCAACTAAGTTCGAATCTTAATTCGGCGTTGGACTTCGTTGACACGCGCCCTCCTAACTCGCAACCGAATGGCGACGATAATGATAGTATGCCGCACATGCCCCTTCGCTCGAAACCATGGGCGCGCCCAATGGATTTTCCGGTGTACATCTCACGCCAAACGCGGGACAATCCGTAGGCTTTTTCAATCCCTGCAACACCTGGGCGCTGATGCACTCGGCAGGCTCGTCCACCGTAAGCTCGCCCAAATCGAAGACCAGGTTGGCGTCATAAGCGGCGTATTCCTCGCGCAGGCGCAACCCGCTGTGAGGGATCGCCCCGATTCCGCGCCATTTCTGGTCGGCAACTTCGAACACCTCGGCCATGATCTGCTGCGCCGGCAGATTCCCCTCGTAACTCACCGATCTGACATACTGGTTTTCGAGCCGAGCCTCGCCCGCCTCGAGTTGCCGGACCAGCATGAGAATTGCTTCAAGAATATCTACTGGCTCGAATCCTCCAACCACAATTGGAATGCGAAAATCGCGGACCAGGCCCTCATACTCCTTGCATCCCATGACGGTGCAGACATGTCCCGGAGCGATGAAGCCCTGTACCCGGTTGGTCTGAGAATCCATCAAGGAGCGGATCGCCGGCGGGACGAGCACGTGCGAAACGAGCATCGAGAAGTTGGTGAGACCTTCGCGCCGGGCTTGCCACGCCGCCATCGCATTCGCGGGAGCGGTGGTCTCGAATCCGATTGCCAGAAACACGACCTTACGATCGGGATTGGCACGGGCAATCTTCACCGCTTCCATCGGGGAGTAGGCAATGCGCACGTCCGCGCCCTGAGCTTTGGCGCGCAACAGGTCCGATGCGGAGCCCGGCACGCGCAGCATGTCTCCATAAGAAACCAGGATGACATCCGACCGCAGCGCCAACGCGATGGCCTTGTCCACGGTTTCGAGCGGAGTGACGCAAACTGGGCATCCCGGGCCATGCACGAGCTCGATCGAGCGCGGCAGCAGTTCATCAATGCCGTAACGCATGATGGTGTGGGTTTGGCCTCCACAGATCTCCATCAGCACCCAGGGCCGGGTGGTACAGGCGACGATCTCAGCCGCCAAGGCGCGCGCAATACGATGGTCGCGGTATTCGTCAAGATACTTCATAGAATGAGCCCCGGCAAAAAGCCGCTATACCAACTATTCTGTCGGCGGCGATTCCTCTTCCAGCGCTCCCATCTCTCGGAGGAGCTGGTAAGTACGGTCAGCTTCGGACGCGTCGATGCGGCTTATGGCAAAGCCCACATGGACCATCACATAGTCGCCCAGACCGGCCTCGGGAATGAAATCCAGCGATACCTGGCGTATAATTCCGCCAAACTGCACGCGGGCCGAACGCGAGGAACCCGTCTCTTGGATTTCGAGGATTTTCCCTGGTATGGCGAGGCACACGGCAGTTTTCTCCATTATCAGTACATCATTGGATGTTACCGCGATCTGTGACTGGCGATACATAGCGTAGTGACGAACGACGCGATGAGCGCCGTAACGATCCAGCGTGAACAATCACTGTTTATTTGGAGGCAAGTCATGGCTGCGACAACCTCGCCAACCGTCGAAGAAGTCCTGCACAAAGAATTGCGGCAGGTGGAGACATCGCGCGTCCTGCGACTTGGACCCGATGCTCAGCGCGCGACTGCGGAAGAAAGTCTGATCGGACTGGCGTTTTCCGGCGGAGGAATCCGCAGCGCTACGTTCAACCTGGGCGTAATACAGGCGCTGGCGCGCGCGCGATTGCTGCGCGCCTTCGACTATGTCTCGACCGTCTCAGGTGGCGGCTATATTGGCGGCTGGCTGATGGCGTGGATGCACCATCAGGCAATCGGAATCCAAGAGGTTGAAGCGAAACTCGCGCCGTTGCCGGAACGTTATTCCCCGAGCGAGGCATCCGATCCTCCCGAAGTTCATTTTCTGCGCGACTACAGCAATTATTTGACCCCGCGAAAAGGCGTGCTCGGCGCCGATTTCTGGGCCTTCGTCGTCAGCTACATTCGCAACACACTCTTAAACCAGATTATTCTTTTGCTGGCGCTGCTTTCCTTGCTGTTGCTGCCACGCAGTTTTGTGTATCTCCTGCACTTGCTGGAGATTGTGGAAGAGAGTGTGCGCGGAAGTTTCTCGGACGCTGTGCAAGCTTATTGGGAGTCCCAATACTTCGCGCTGGGGATGGGGTTTGCGCTCGCGTCCCTGGCGGTTATTTTTATTGGGCTGAACCTTCTCTCGGTCGATCCGAATAAAAAACGAAGAGACTGGTGGTTCACGCGGCAATGGGCCGTGCAAGCATGGATCGTGGCGCCTCTCATTTTATCGGCCGCTCTTTTCACCTACGGGCTCGGCCAATTCTTCACCGAGTGGCAGATTGTAGAGCATCCGCTGTACCGCGCGCCACTACTGGGCAGTGTTCTGTATTTCGTGCCGTGGGCGGGCGCTCTCGCGGTGCGCCGGATCGTGCGATTCTTAATCAAAAGGACGGGAAACGGCGGGCCCAAGGAGTGGCTCCTGCTGGCGACAGCCGCCTTGACGGGGGCGATCATCGGCTACCTCTTCGTGCCCTTTGCCAGAGTTCTGATTCCCGCGGGCGGATCAACCGGAACTGCGTTTACCAAATGGCACGTAATGACGTTCGGAACGCCATTGATGATCGGCATGATGCTGGCCGCAGGTGTCATGCACGTTGGCCTGATGGGGCGCGGCATGCCTGACGCGTACCGTGAATGGTGGGCGCGGCTTGGAGGCTGGATGATGATCTACGCCTTCTGCTGGTTTTTCCTGTTTCTGATTGCGATCTACTTTCCCGCCGGCCTGGGGCAATTATTGTGCTGGGAACAGAACAGCCACCCCGGCTTTCACCTGACATTCACCGGTGTTGTAGTGTGGATTGCCTCGACCGCCTACGGAGTTGTTTTCGGTAAGAGCGACAGGCCAACCAAACCAGTCTTGGATTCCTCGTTTGGACAGAAGTTGCCGCATTATCTGGCGAAAATGGCCCCGTACGTTTTTATCCTTGGTTTGCTTCTGGGGCTTTCGCTGTTGGCCTCGAAGATTTCCAATAGCATCACTCGATTCGAATGGCCCACGCTGGCCCTGCCTAGCGACATCTATTTTCACTGGGGTGTGCCGGTAACATGCGTGGCGTTGTTCGCCGCCGCCTGGGTTCTTTCTTGGCGCGTGGATGTCAACGATTTCTCCATCCACTATCTGTATCGCAACCGGCTGATACGATGTTATCTGGGTGCGTCGGTGCCGAACCGTATCGCCCAGCCGTTCACCGGATTTTCCGAGGCGGACAATTTGCCGCTCGCCAGTTTACAAATTCCCGAGGACTCGAAGCACGCGAAGGATGCGCGTCCGATCCCAATTGTGAACACGACACTGAATGTTGTGCGCGGCAAGGAATTAGCGCTGCAAACGCGCAAGGCGCGGTCGTTTGCCTTTACGCCGCTCCATGGAGGCTTCACGCGCCAGCGCGCGGGCGAGAAGCAATGGGAGCCCTGTTTTGCGCTCACGGAAAAAGCGTGCTGCCATCTGCCTGCATTCAAGGATGGTATTACGCTCGGAACCACCGTCGCCATTTCTGGCGCCGCCGCTAGTCCGAACATGGGATCCTATTCGGAGCCGCCACTGGCTTTTCTGATGACGCTATTCGACGTAAGGCTGGGCTGGTGGATTGGCAATCCAATCCGTGACCGTTTTTGGCGGCACGGCAGTCCGGGGAGCGGCTTTGACTGGCTGCTCCGCGAGTTACTGGGCGCGACCAACGACGACAGCAACTATGTCTATCTTTCCGACGGTGGACATTTTGAGAACCTTGCACTCTACGAACTGGTGCGCCGCCGGTGTAAGTTGATAGTGGCGTGCGATGCGTCGTGCGATCCGGGCCGTGGATTCGGGGACTTGCACAATGCCATGGAGCGCTGCCGCACCGATTTCGGAGTGGAGATTGTTTTCGACGACCTCAGCCCGCTGCAGCCGACAAAAGATCCTTCCGACGAGAACGTCTTACTTTCGCAGGCCCACTTCGTCCCCGGCAAAATCCGCTACAACCAGGATTCCAGGCAAGAGGACGGCGTCATCATCTATATCAAGCCGTCTTTGGTAAAGGGCGATCCCGACGATGTTCTCGCCTATGCCAAAACTAACAACAGCTTCCCGAATGACACGACAGCCAACCAGTGGTTTGACGAAACGCATTTTGAGAATTACCGCGCGCTGGGCCATGCTGCTGGAGCAGCGGCCGCGCAACAGATTGGCGGTGAAATCAGTCGCGCCCTGACCACGTAAGAGCTAGAGGCGCGGTTGAGCCTCTATTTCGATCCAGCGGTGAGCTGTTCGAGCGCGGGATAGGAAGCGGGCTTGACGGAAGTGTGCGGTGGCGGCTGTACGCCCGAGCGAATCGCCTTGGTCATGATCTCCAAGGCCTGGCCCATGAGGGTCGGCGTTATAACCGTCGCTGCCAGCAGACCTCGTCGCACCCATTCCTGGCCAGTTTCCGGTACGCCGTCAATGCCGGTAAACGGCAGGCTGAGCCACTCTTTCCGCGCCTGAATCTCCGGCACTTCCTCGAATGCTTTCCTGGCGCCCATGGCCATTGCATCATTCTGGCTCCCGATCAGGCGAATACCCATCTGCTGCGATGTACCCAACGCCAACCACGACTTGACAGACTTATAGGCGCTAGCCTCGGTCCAGTCTCCCTTAAGTATTTTCGGCGTAACATTCGCAGGCCTGGTGGATTGCATCCCCGCGGTGCGGAGCCGGGCAACCTCGCCGGTCGCGGGTCCCTCGATATACAGGATGCTGCCCCCTCCCTTCAGGAATACGGCAAACTGTTTCCCCTGGATTCTTCCAGCCTCTTCCTGATCGGTGGTGATGGCAAAAACCGGAACCCGGCCGGTTCCCCGAAGTTTGGTAACATAATCCACTTCACGATTGACAATTCCCCAGCCGATGCCCGCCGCGGCCGCGGCGCCAGCCACTTGGGCCATTCCGGTGCCTACCGGTTCCACTAGAATTGCATCCGGACGCTGAGATGAGGCCTGGATGCTATTCAACAGTTGTTGGCTTTGATTGATGGCGTTATTGCCGGCGTAGACGATGTGGATGTCTGTGTCCAAACGCTTGGCGGCCTCCGCGGCTGCCGCCGCTTGGGCCATTTGGTAGTCATTGTCAGCGGTGATGAGTGAAACCAGCACATGGAGCTTTGTCATTGGGGCCCGGATACTTTTAACGTACCGTTCACAATTGTACCGCTTGCCGGTAATACCTGGCTCTCCACCCGTAACCTTGGGTCGCCAGCAGTAACATCGCTTGGTTACCGCTCTAGCTTGGTCCTGCCTCAATCTCCTCAAGAGCGGGATAGGAGGTCGGCTTGATGAGAGTGTGCGCCGGCGGCTGTACGCCCGAGCGAATGGCCTTGGTCATGGTCTCCAAAGCCAGGCCCATGAGGGGCGGCGCGACAACCGTCGCCGCGAGCAGCCCTCGGCGGACCCATTCCTGGCCAGTTTCCGGTAAGCCATCGCAGCCACTAAACGGCAGGCTCAGCCAGTCTTGCCGGGCGTGATTCTCCAATACTTCCTCGAACGCTCTCCTGGCGCCCATCGCCATCGCATCGTTCTGGCAACCGATCAGGCGAATGGCCATTTGCTGCGCTGTGCCCAACGCCAACCACGACCTCACGGCGTTGTACCCGCTGGCCTCTGTCCAGTCGCCTCTGAGTATTCTCGGAGTGACATTCCCAGGCTTGGTGGACTGCATTCCCGCAGTGCGCAGCCGGGCAACCTCGCCGGTCGACGGTCCCTCGATATACAGGATGCATCCCCCTTCCTTCAGTAACGCGCCAAACTGCTTTCCCTGGATTCTTCCAACCTCTTCATTGTCGGCGGAGAGGTCAAAAATTGGGGCCTGCGTGGTTTCGCGAACTTTGCCAACGTAATCCAGATCGCGATTAATAACTCCCCAACCGATGCCCGCGTCGGCGGCGGCGGCAGCCACTTGAGGCATCGCGGTGCCAACCGGTTCCACCAGGATCGCATGCGGACGGTGCGATGAGACCTGAATGCTCGTCAACAGTTGTTGGCACTGATTGATGGCGCTGTTGCCGGCATACACTACCTCGACCTCTGCATCCATGCGCCGCGCGGCTTCGACGGCGGCTGCCGCCTGGGCCGCTTGGTAGTCATTGTCGGCTGTGATGAGTGACACCAGCACTTTGAGTTTTGTCATTGAGGTCCACGCACCTCGACATCATTGTCTGCAATTGTAACGCGTGGCAGGTAGGTCGCGTATTCGCTATAGAACTTTCGCCGCACATTAAGCGGCCCTTGGGCCGGTCGACGAAGAATGCTCACACCGGTGTGGAAGCGTGCCTTTTCTTCGCTGACATGGTCAATTGGTGCAAGACGGCACGGCATGCGGTGGTGGCGCAGATCGTGGAAGCGGTCCGCGCGGGCATCAGTCGCGCCCGTGCCCTTTACGAGTGGAGCGACGGGCGTCTAGTCCCTTCAGCGTTGCGGGGCCGCCCGGTTCTCCAGCAGTGCGCTTTGATCGACAGCATGAACCAGCTGTTGGTCGCGCTACTTGCTCCATTTATCGGTCAGCTCTTCGAGTGCCGGATAGGAACTGGGCTTAACGACAGTTTGTTCTGGCGGTTGTACGCCCGAGCGAATGGCCTTGACCATCATTTCGAGAGCCAAGCCGGTGGTGGGCGGAGTGATAACCGTCGCCGCAAGCACACCTCGGCGCACCCATTCCTGGCCAGTTTCTGGTACACCATCAACCCCTGTAAACGGTAGGCCCAGCCAGCCTTTCCGCACCAGAATTTCCGGTACTTCTTCGAATGCTTTCCTGGCGCCCATGGCCATGACATCATTCTGACTGCCGATCAGGCGAATCGCCATTTGCTGGGATGTACCTAATGCCAACCACGACTTGACGGCCCTGTACCCGCTAGCCTCCGTCCAGTCTCCCCTGAGTATTCTCGGGGTTACATTCCCAGGCTTGGTGGATTGCATTCCTGAAGTGCGCTGCCGGGCAACCTCGCCGGTCGAGGGTCCTTCGATATACAGGATGGATCCCCCTTCCTTCAGGAGCGCCGCGAACTGTTTTCCCTGGAGTCTTCCAGCCTCTTCCTGATCGGTGGTGACGACAAATATTGGGACCTTCCATTTTCCCCGCAGCGTGGCGGCATACTCCGCTTCACGATTCAACATTCCCCACCCGATGCCTGCGGCGGCGGCAGCGGCAGCCACTTGAGGCATGGCAGTGCCAACCGGTTCAACTAGAATTGCATCCGGACGCTCAGCTGAGCCCTGGATGCTGGTCAGCAATTGGTGGCTTTGCTCGATGGCGCTGTTGCCGGCATACACAATCTGAATGTTCGTATCCAGGTTTCGGGCGGCAACCTCGGCCGCCGCCGCTTGTTCCCTCTGAAAGTCGTTGTCCTTTGTGGTAAGTGAAACCAACACATTGAGTTTCGTCATTGCAATCCAGGGCCCTCGCGATTACCGCCTGCAATTGTAACGCCTGGCGGGGAGGCCGCGTAGTAGCTTCTGAGCTTTCGCCGCGATTCAGGCGGTTCTTTGGCCGGTTGACGAGGGCTGCTCACGCCGGCGGAGAAACGTGCTTTTTCTTCGTTGACATGGTCAGTTGGCGCAAGACGCCGATAAACGCGGTGGTGGCGCAGGAAAGCGTCCGGTCCCGGCGATAGGCCAGTCCCAATTCGCGAAACAGCTCCACATCCTCGAGATCGATCAGCTTGACTCTGCCGGACGCCACTTCATCCCGAGCGAACGACGAACTGATCAGAGAAACTCCAAGGTCGGCTGCCACAAAGCTTTTGATCATGCCGATGCTAGGCAGTTCCATTCGAATTTGCAGCTCGTCGCGATGAGGACGGAGCAGTTTATCCATGAGCCTTCGACTGTGGCCGGTCTTGGGCAACAGCAGCGGCTGCTTCACGAGGTCGAGAACGGTCGCCGTTTTATGCTTGGCCAGGGGATTGTTGGAACTCACCATCAGCATCAACTTGTCGCGGAAAATCGGTTGGATTTCCAGGCTCTGAGACTGGATGGGCAAAGTTACAATGCCCACCTCGATAGAGCCGTTCTCCAGCTTTTCTATGATCTTGTAACTGAAATTCCGGTAAATGTTGATCTGCACTGGCGGGTAGCGCCGGCAGTACTCCGCAAATACCTCCGGCAGAACGTACAGGCAGGTGGCTTCATTGGCACCAACGCGAAGCGTGCCCCGGGGCGTGCTGCTGTGGTCCGCCACCGCGATCAGCGATTCCTCGCGCAGCTTTTTCAGGCGCTCCGCATAGTCGAAGAGCACTCGTCCGGCAGGCGTCAGTTTTACCGTTTTGCCAGAGCGGTCGAGCAGCCGATCGTCATACTCCTGCTCTAGTTGGCGTATTTGGGCGCTGACCGCCGATTGCGAGCGAAAAACCTTTTCTCCCGCGCGCGAAAAGCTGCCCTGTTTGGCCACTTCCAAGAACGTAGTGAGCTGATCGAAGTCCATGGCGGTAATTTCCGGATTATAACGGACGGAACAGGCCTAGCGGTAAATTAAGCTGGATTCGGTACAGTCCTAATTTGGTTCTTCCATCAGAGCGTCACGGAGACCTGGAGGAACCCAACTGCTTTGCAAAACCTCCCCCTCCTGGTTCTTCCAGGTTCAAGATTTTCTCCGCGACTCTGTGTCTCCGTGGTGAAAGAAGGCAAACTCGGCCGCTACCCCGAATTCGCCCTGAAACTCTGTCATTCTGAAATTTGAATACCTTGCATCGAAATTCTGAATTGTACTTTGACGCCCGCCTGGCGATAGGCTAAAAGGTTAGAGTAGCGTGTTCCTGAGCAGAAGTGTGCGATACCCCGCCTCCTGTGCGGGCAAGCTCCCAACTCAAGAACAATCGATTGGAAAATGAAAAGCGGCTAAGCCCGCCGAAGATGCCAATGCCGCCCATCCGCCCATGACGACCCGTCAAAAAAAAACGGCCGGTCCTCCGCCCGCCCAGGGCCTGTACCATCCGGCGCAGGAACATGATGCCTGCGGCATCGGATTCGTCGCCAACGTCCGCGGCCACAAAAGTCACCAAATCATCAGCCAGGGAATCCAGGTGCTGCTCAACCTGACCCACCGCGGCGCCTGCGGGTGCGATCCCGAGACTGGCGATGGTGCCGGTATTCTCATCCAGGTTCCCCACCAGTTCTTTGCCCGTGAGTGCGCCACGTTGGGCTTCGAACTGCCCCCGCCCGGAGCTTATGCCGTGGGCATGACATTCTTGCCCGTCGAAAAACACGAGCGCCTGCTCTGCGAAGGAATCCTCGAGCGCATTATCCGCGAAGAAGGATTGACAGTTCTCGGCTGGCGCGATACGCCGGTGAGCCCTGGCGCCATCGGCCGTGTGGCCCGTGGTTCGCAACCCTACATCCAGCAGATTTTTGTGGGCTGTGGCGCCTTCACCGATGAAGACGTTTTCGAGCGAAAGCTCTACGTGGTGCGCAAGCGGACCGAAAATGAAGTATTAGTCTCTGGCATTCAGGATGCCAGCGTGTTTCACATCCCTTCGCTTTCCTGTCGCACCATTGTGTACAAAGGCCTGCTGCTCGCCCCGCAGATTACCAATTTCTACAAAGAACTTTCCGATCCCGACTTGGCCAGCGCGCTATGCCTCGTGCACCAGCGTTTTTCCACCAACACATTTCCGAGTTGGCAGCGGGCCCATCCCTATCGCTATATCGCCCACAATGGCGAGATCAACACACTCAAGGGCAACGTCAACTGGATGCATGCGCGCCAGTCGATCCTTCAGTCCCCTTTGTTTGGCGACGATATCAAAAAGATCTTTCCCGTCATTGCCCCGGACGGCAGCGATTCCGCGAATTTCGACAACGCCGTCGAAATGCTGTTGCAGGCGGGGCGCAGCCTGCCTCACGCCCTGGCCATGATGATTCCGGAAGCGTGGGCCGGCAATCCCCACATGAAGCCCGAAAAGCGCGCCTTCTACGAATATCACGCCTGCATGATGGAGCCGTGGGACGGGCCGGCAGCCATCACTTTCACCGACGGCCGGGTCATCGGCGCCATTCTCGACCGCAACGGCTTGCGCCCCGGACGCTACCTGGTCACCAACGACGATCTCGTCATCATGGCCTCCGAAGCCGGGGTGCTCAACGTCGAACCGGAAAACGTAAAGCTGAAAGGCCGCTTGCAGCCGGGGAAAATGTTCCTGGTGGATACGGTCGAAGGCCGCATCGTTCCCGACAAGGAAATCAAACATCGGCTGGCTTCGCGGCAGCCGTACGCCCAGTGGCTCAAGGAAAATCAGATCACCATCGATCATTTGCCTACGCCCACTCGCATGCATCAAGCCGATACCGAGACCCTGCTTCGCCGCCAGCGCGCGTTTGGCTACAGCGATGAAGACCTGCGCGTGCTTCTCGCCCCCATGGCTTCGACGGGCCAGGAACCCGTGGGCTCGATGGGCGCCGACACGCCGCTCGCCTGTCTCTCCGACCGTCCCCAGTCGCTGTTCAACTACTTTAAGCAACTTTTCGCGCAAGTCACCAATCCTCCCATCGACCCGATTCGCGAAGAGATCGTGATGTCTCTCGCCAGCTATATCGGCAGCGAGCGCAACATTCTCTCCGAGGTGCCTGAGAACTGCCACCAACTGAAGCTCGCCCATCCACTTCTGACCAATATCGAACTGGAAAAATTGCGCCGCGTTTCCACTGGAGACCTGCTGGCCATCACCCTGCCCGCGCTCTTCCGCGCCAGCGAGGGCGAGGCGGGGCTGAAGCGCGCCCTCGAAGAGTTGTGCCAGCGCGCGTCGCTCGCGGGAAAAGCCGGCTACACCCTGTTGATTCTTTCCGACCGCGGTGTGAACAAAGATTACGCTCCCATTCCCAGCCTGCTAGCGCTGGCCGCCGTCCACAACCTGCTGGTGCAGGAAGAGACGCGCACCCAGGTCGCGTTGATTACGGAATCGGGCGAGCCCCGCGAGGTGATGCACTTTGCCCTACTCAGCGGCTATGGCGCCAGCGCCATCAATCCGTATCTCGCGTTGGAGAGCGTGGAAAGCCTGGCGCGGCGCGGAGAGTTATCGGATGGAGTGACTCCCGAACTTGCCACGAAGCACTTCATCAAAGCGGTGAATAAGGGCCTGCTCAAGACCTTCTCGAAGATGGGTATCTCGACGTTACAGAGTTATCAGGGCGCCCAGGTTTTCGAAGCCATCGGACTAAACAAGGAACTAGTGGATAGGTATTTCGCCGGCACGGCATCGCGTCTGGAAGGGATCGGCCTCGAAGTGCTCGCCCGCGAGGCCAAGCTCAAGCACGACTACGCATTCCGTCCACTGACCGAGTCCGAGACCGAACTTGCGGTTGGTGGAACTTATCAACAGCGGGCGAACGGCGAGTATCACCTGCTCAATCCGCTGACCATCGGTAAGCTGCAGCAAGCCGTGCGCCAGGACAGCTTTCAGACGTTCCAGGAATACACCGATCTCATCGACCGCCAAAGCAGCAACTTGGCCACGTTGCGTAGTTTGATGCAGTTCAAGACGAGCGCCAAGCCAATTCCCATCGAAGAAGTCGAGCCCGCCAAAGAAATCGTCAAGCGCTTCACCACGGGCGCAATGTCATACGGCTCGATCAGCAAAGAAGCGCATGAAACTCTGGCCATCGCCATGAACCGCATCGGCGGGATGTCCAACACCGGCGAAGGCGGAGAAGATGAAGAGCGCTTCAAGCGCGATGCGAATGGCGACCTGCGTCGCAGCGCCGTAAAGCAAGTCGCTTCCGCTCGCTTTGGAGTTACTGCCCACTATCTCGTCAACGCCGACGAGTTACAGATCAAAATGGCACAGGGCGCAAAGCCCGGCGAAGGCGGCCAGCTTCCCGGCCACAAAGTGGATGAGGTCATCGCGCGCCTGCGCCATTCCATTCCCGGCGTGGGTTTGATCTCGCCCCCGCCCCACCATGACATCTATTCCATCGAAGATCTCGCGCAACTGATCTACGATCTGAAAAATGCAAATCCGCAAGCCCGCATCGCCGTAAAGTTGGTCGCCGAAGTTGGAGTGGGCACGGTGGCAGCGGGCGTTGCCAAGGCGCACGCCGACGTGGTCCTCATTAGTGGCGACAGCGGAGGCACCGGAGCTTCGCCCCTGAGTTCCATCCGGCACGCCGGCATTCCCTGGGAGCTGGGCTTGGCGGAAACGCAGCAGGTGCTCTTGTTGAATGATTTGCGCGGACGGATCAAAGTGCAGACCGACGGCAAGCTCCAGACCGGCCGCGACGTTGTAGTCGCCGCGCTGCTCGGCGCCGAAGAATTCGGCTTCGCCACCATGCCACTCGTTTCGATGGGCTGCGTCATGATGCGCAAGTGCCATCTCAATACTTGCTCCGTTGGCATTGCCACCCAGGACCCCGTGCTGCGCAAGCGATTTCAAGGGAAGCCCGAGCACGTCATCAACTTCTTCTTTTTCCTGGCGGAGCAGGTGCGCCGCTACATGGCCGAACTTGGATTCCGCCGCATGGACGACATGATCGGGCGCGTTGACCTGCTCGACGTCAAGCCCGCCGTCGATCACTGGAAGGCGCGCGGCCTGGATTTGTCGGCCATTCTCTATAACCCGTCCGTGCCCTCGCGCGTGGCGCGCCGCTGCATTCAGGCGCAAGACCACGGCTTGGAACAGGCATTGGACCATCGCCTGATTGCGGAATCGCAGCCTGCGCTCGAAACCCTTACCCCGGTGGAAATCAAACTGCCGGTGCGCAATGTTCACCGCTCCGTCGGAACCATGCTGAGCGGCGCCATTGCCCGCCGCCGCGGCGCCGACGGCTTGCCCGACGACACCATTCGAATTCATCTCAACGGATCCGCGGGCCAGAGCCTAGCCGCCTTTCTGGCCAAGGGCGTCACGCTCACCCTCGAAGGCGAGGCCAACGATTATGTCGGCAAGGGATTGTCCGGAGGAAGACTGATCGTCTATCCGCCGCGCGGTTCCACTTTCTCACCCGAAAACAATATTCTGATTGGCAACGTCGCTCTCTACGGCGCTACCAGCGGCGAGGCATTCTTCAATGGCGTCGCGGGCGAGCGCTTCGCGGTTCGCAACTCCGGAGCCACTGCGGTAGTCGAAGGTGTCGGCGACCACGGCTGTGAATACATGACCAAAGGCTTGGTTGTGATACTTGGGGACTGCGGCAGAAATTTCGGCGCCGGCATGAACGGCGGCATCGCCTACGTTTTCGACGAGCGCGGCGACTTCACCGAAAAGCGCTGCAATCTGGACTCGGTTGACCTCGAACCCGTCCTCGAAAACCAGCTTGCCGATGCGAAGCTTGTCAGAGATCTCATCGCGCGGCATCTGGAACTCACCGGCAGCCCGCGTGCCGCTTGGCTGCTCGACAACTGGGCCGACGCGCTGTCTCGGTTCATCAAAGTTTATCCCCACGAGCACAAGCGGGTGCTCGGCGTGGAACGCACCCGCCAGCCTTACATCCCAGGTCCGCCCATCGCCGCCTTGGCCCAGCTTGAGGAAGTGCAACATGGGTAAGGTCACTGGCTTCCTGGAATACGAGCGCGAGCTTGCACCTCGGCGCCCGGCTACTGAGCGCGTCAACGACTGGTTCGAAATCTATCTGAATTTTCCCGAAGAGAAGCTTCGCACCCAGGGCGCTCGCTGCATGGATTGCGGCGTGCCCTTTTGCCAGACTGGATGCCCCGTCAACAACCTGATCCCCGATTGGAACGATCTGGTGTATCACGGACGTTGGAAAGAGGCAGTGCGGCAGTTGCACGCGACCAACAACTTTCCGGAATTCACCGGGCGCATTTGTCCGGCGCCGTGCGAAGCGTCTTGCGTGCTGGGGATCACGCAGCCCGCCGTCACCATCAAGCAGATCGAAAAGAATATCGTGGAGCGCGGATTCCAGGAAGGCTGGATCCGTCCCGAGCCGCCAAAATTCCTTACCGGGAAAAAAGTGGCCGTGGTAGGCTCGGGCCCCGCGGGATTGGCTGCGGCCCAACAACTTTGCCGCGCGGGACACTCCGTCACCGTCTACGAAAAAGCAGACCGGATCGGCGGCTTGCTGCGCTACGGAATCCCTCAGTTCAAGTTAGAGAAGCACCTCATCGATCGCCGCCTGGAACAGATGTCTGCCGAGGGCGTGAAATTCGTTACCGGCGCGGAGGTGGGCAAAAATGTCGCGGTAGAAGATCTGCAACGCGAGTTCGATGCGATTGTGCTCGCCGGAGGAGCCGAGCAGCCCCGCGATCTCAATGTCCCCGGACGCGAGTTGAAAGGGATCCATTTTGCCATGGATTTCCTGGCACAGCAGAACCGCCGCAATCTCGGCGACACCATCGCCCCGGAATCGGAAATCTTGGCAACCGGCAAGCGCGTCGTCATCATCGGAGGCGGTGACACCGGCGCCGATTGCCTCGGCACAACTCATCGGCAGAAACCACGGTCCGTGCACCAGTTCGAAATCATGCCCAAGCCTCCCAGCGAGCGCTCGCCCTTGACGCCCTGGCCTCAATGGCCGCTGCAACTACGCAGCGAAGGCGCGCACGAAGAAGGCGGCGTCCGCAACTGGAGCATCGCCACCACAAAATTCACCGGCAACAATAAAGCTGAAGTCGAGCAACTCCATGCCGTTCGTGTCGGCCCGCCGCCAAAGTTCGAGCCAATTCCCGGCACCGAATTCACCATGGAAGCGGATCTCGTACTACTCGCGATGGGCTTTCTCGGACCGGTGCGCAATGGCCTGATCTCTCAGTTGGGAGTGGACCTCGACCCGCGCGGCAACGTCTCCAGCAATCAAAACAATATGTCCTCTGTCCCCGGAGTGTTCGCGGCGGGTGATATGCGCCGCGGCCAGTCGTTGGTCGTATGGGCAATCGCCGAAGGCCGCAAGACCGCCGCCGCCGTGGACGCTTACTTGAAATCGAAAGCAACCACCCTCGAAACTCCCGAGGACTCCAATTCCAAAGCCCAACCGATAGCTTCCTGATCGCGTATCAGACACTCCCGTAGAGACGGGGCTTGCCCCGTCTCCTCTGGGCACGGCGGGAGAGGTGGCAATCTGCGTCTCAACCAGAATCTCAAGGGGAGTCCTGCGCCATGCGCCGCCAATTCACCTTACAGATATGGGAGCGAGGGAGTGAGTCAGCAGTGTACCGCTGTTGTCCAGCACCAGAATTTCGGTTCGCATGCGCGAGCTGCCTCGGCGAGCCTTGGGCTGCGGCATGTCAAACTGAACCATCGTCCGGTCCGAAGTGCAGCCGGTAAGTTGGCGCAGTTCAGTGGGCGCTTCGGAAGTGGAGTCCGGGGCCGTGAAACGCAGCACCACCTCCACCGCTCCGATGAGATTCTGGCAGTGCAGCGGCAGCATCACTTCCACTTCATCGCCGCTGACGCGTTTTGCGCTGGGCAATCCGGTGTACACCACCGTGGGCGAATTCCCTCCCGGGGTGGCATAGCGTTCCGGCCACAGCCTGTCGTACTCCTTGCCGGCCGCAACATAGACCTTTTGCAGCTTCTGCTCGCGCTCTTTCCAGCTCGGGTGCGAGGGATCGAAAGACTCTTCGTCCGAAGGTTCGGGCTGGCCTTCGAGCAAGTGGTGCAACGCGGGCACGAAATCGGGATCGAAACCCGCGCGTGTCATCAACATGAGTCCCTCGGCGTCAGCGTCCAGCTCCATTCTTTGACAGAAACTGGCCAGTTGGTTCGATGCGTCGCGCGCGTCCATCCAAGAGTCGGCAACCATACCCGCGTCGCCCAGTGTCACTTGCGAGCCTGCGGCCTCGTCCAGCGCCTTCTGAAATAAATACCGCCGCGCCCAGTCGCGCCGAACGATGTGGGAAATCTCATGGGAGAGCGCCGCCGCCCACAGGCCGGCCCGCGTCCCCATCATCTGAGCGAGATGTTCGTCCACGAAAATGGTTCCGTCGGGAGAAGAGAACACATTTCCCGCGCCCTTCGCGATGCGCAGGTTCCAGGAAAAACTCGCGCGCTCGACGGGGAGTTGCCGCAACAGCGTTTCCAGGACTTTCTCGCCGGTCGCATACTGCCCGGTTGCGGGTGCGGTATAGGGAAGCAGCCGGGACCTCATCCGGGCGGCGAACTCGGTATCCGCGCTGAACTTGGATGGAATTTTTTCTGGAGGGTGAATTTGCTGCGCCGGGACAGGGCTTGCCCAAAACACGCACAGAAGCGCGATGAAAACCAATCGCGGAGCCTTGTCGCTCACTCCCGGCATGCGCCACTCCTCGACCAGCATGTCTGCGGCTACTACATGGCCCGGCCCGCAATCGCGAACCACAGCCACTTCCCAGCTTGCAATCGAAATATAGCACGATTATTTTCGGGAAGTCTGTGACGTATGAACAATGAGCTTGCTCTCCGGTTTCCTCTGTGACGCTCGGAGCCTGCCCTGAGCGGAGTCGAAGGGACTTCTGTGGTTCAGCTCTTTCTAAATTGACCCGATCCCTCTGCATATCGCCGGACCTGATCTTCCGAACCCGCTGTGACGGTAGTCCCGACCTTGAGCTAATCCAACGGGGAGAACTCCGCAGTTTGCCGCAAATGCAGCTCCCTTGCCCTCGAAAATGCTAAATTAGATCGTCCATGTCCGCGCCCAATTCTCTCTTCGTCCGCGCCGCCAAGGCCCAGCCCACCGAGCGGACTCCGGTCTGGTTCATGCGCCAGGCCGGTCGCTACATGGCGGAGTATCGCGCCATCCGTAAACAGTATTCCCTGATCGAGATCTGCAAGAAGCCAGAGGTCGCGGCCCAGGTCACCATCGAAGCCGCCGAGATCCTCAAAGTCGATGCCGCCATCATCTTCGCCGACCTTCTTCTTCCCCTCGAAGTCATGGGCCTGCCCTTTCACTTTTCCGCCGGGGAGGGCCCGAAAATCGAAAAGCCCGTCCGCACCGCCGAAGACGTTGCCCGCCTGCGCACCGATCATGCCGCCGACCTCGGATACGTTTCTGAGGCCGTGAAGCTCGTCTGCAAGCACTTTGGCGACAAGCTCCCGGTCATCGGTTTCTGCGGCGCGCCCTTCACTCTCGCCAGCTACATGATCGAAGGCGGAGGCTCGCGCAACTACATTTTCACCAAGAAGATGATGTACTCCGCGCCCACCGCGTGGAACGAGCTGATGAAGAGGCTGGTCGCGGTGACCTCCGAATACTCCGCCGAGCAGGTGCGCGCCGGAGCCGACGCCATACAGATTTTCGATAGTTGGGTGGGTTGCCTGAGCGTGGAGGATTATCGCCGCTACGTTTTGCCGCACGCGACCGATTTGGTGAAGCGCCTGAAGAAGACCGGAGCGCCAGTCATCTATTTCGGCACCGACAGTTCCACGCTTCTCCCGTCGATGCAAGAGACCGGGGCCGAAGTCATTGGCCTCGACTGGCGCATTCCGCTCGACACCGGATGGCAGAGTCTCGGCTTCAAAGGCGCGGTGCAGGGCAATCTCGATCCCGTGCTGCTTTTCGCCGATTGGAAAGAACTCAAGTCGCGCGCCGAAGATATTTTGCGGCGGGCCGCCGAACGCCCCGGCCACATCTTCAATCTAGGCCACGGTATTCTTCCCGAAACTCCGGTGGACAATGTGAAAGCGCTCAGCGATTACATCCGCGAGCACTCGTCTTAGTTCAAGAACAAAGTACAAAACGGAGCGTAGATGAGGAGAGTATCGAGTGATCGGATCACCGGGACATTTACCTTAGGAGGGATAATGCGAATTACGGTTATAACCCTTGCGATTTTAGCTGCAATCACGACTGTTCGGGGCCAGCAGACCTTAACGAACAAATCAAACAGGGCGGAATTGCTAACGCTACTCCGTTCGAACAATGCGGAGGTGAGGAGTGAAGCTTTAGACCAGTTGCGCACCGATCCGGTCGCCCTTCGCGATCCCAAGGTTAAGGCGGCGCTTGTCAATCAATTGGATCGCGAGAATCAGGAGCCGCTTTATGCCGAAGAGGAAGACTATGCGAGCTACGTTAGCTGGCTTGCTGATACCGTCGCAAAAGTTGTTGATTGGAGTGACCATCGTGAAGTGTGCATCCTTGCGTATAGCGTAGATCTTCCAGAGGAACTTGCTGATCATGCGAAAGTTGCGATCCCATGTCTCTTGCAAAGGTTCAAGACAGCCCCATCTCTGTTACGAGGGGACGTTGTGGCCATGCTCGTGCAAGCCTTAGCAAAAGGGAGAAACGACTTGGACGCCGCTACAACACAGACTGTGCATCACACTATTCTGAGTGCGCTTCATGATTCCGACTACAACGTCAGGGCCGACACCGTGCGTGCTCTGGGCAAATTCGGCGGAGAGGATATGATCCCTGTTCTAGAGGAAGTTTCCAAGACGGATACATCCGTTGACAAATTGGACCACAACTTATGGATTAGGGAGTACGCGGTCAAAGCCATCGCCGCGATTCGGAAGAGAGTGGCCGCCACTTCAGCGACAACTCCACAAAAATAAAGACGCACTATGTCCGATGGATACAGGTTCAGTGAAATATATGGAGACGACAAAGATCATCCGATAATTCAATCGCCCGATGCCGAACAGAGTTGAAGACGTTGTAAAAAAAATGACGGCCTGCCCGCTGGGCCTCGCCAGCCAGTGCTATTGCGCGAACCGTGTGAGTTCGTTTGCCGCGCCGGATCAGTCTTCGGATCAGCCTGCGAGAACCGCTGTGCTTCTCCTAGCGCATGGCAGCCCCGAGAACCCCGATCAGGTTCCCGAGTTCCTTAGTTATGTCACCGGCGGACGCCCGCTGCCGGCAGCGGTGGTGGAAGAGATTCGCCGTCGCTATTCACTGATCGGTTTCTCGCCGCTCCCCTGCTGGACTCTTCTGCAAGCCGATCAACTTTCGCAGAAGTTGAAGATGCCGGCCTTCGTCGGCATGAGAAACTGGAAGCCCTTCATCGCCGAGGCGGTAAAAGCAATTGCCAGCCAGAAATACGAAAACGTCATCGCCATCTGCCTCGCGCCGCAGAATTCGCGCACCAGCGTTGGCCTCTACAGCAGCGCCGTGGTCGGCGACGGAAATCTCCCCTTCAAGTTGGACTTCGTCGAGGAGTGGCACGATCATCCATTGCTCATAAGAGCCTTCGTCGAAAAACTGCGCGCGGGTTGGGAGACAGCGAGCGCTGAAAATGGAGCCAAACTCCCGGTAATTTTCACCGCGCATAGCGTTCCCCGGCGCACGATCACAGAAGGAGACCCTTACGAGCGCCAAGCCAAAGAAACCGCCGAATTAGTAGCGAAAGAGACTGGTCTGCAAGCCGGAGACTGGACGTTCGCTTTCCAGAGTCAAGGCATGTCGGGAGGCGCATGGATCGGCCCCACCGTAGAGGACACAATCAGGAATCTAAAAACCAAAGGCCATCGCGGCGTTTTCTTGCAGCCCATAGGATTTCTGTGCGATCACGTAGAAGTGCTCTACGATATTGATATAGCCTTTAGACACTTCGCGGAAAAAGAGGGCATACGCCTGTGGCGATCCGAGTCGTTGAACGATTCAAAAGTGTTAACAGCGGCCCTGGCAGAAGTAGTAACGAGCCGAATAAAAGCACTTGGCATTTAGCTAAGAGCTAGGAGCCAACAGCCAATCGCTGCATTCTATGAAACGTATCGCCATCATCGGCGGTGGAATATCCGGCCTCTCGGCCGCGCACACGATTGAAGAGAAGCGCCAGTCCGGCGCGTCTGTTGAGTACGTGTTATTCGAGGCCAGCCCGCGCCTCGGCGGCGTCATGGTCACCGATCGGGTTGACGGATGCCTCGTTGAAGCCGGCCCCGATTCGTTTCTCACCGAGAAGCCATGGGCCTCCGACCTCTGCCGCAAGATTGGGCTGGGAGACCAACTGATCGGCTCGAACGACGCCAAGCGCAAGACCTACATCGTAAAGAAGAACAAACTGCGGGTGATGCCCGACGGACTCATGTTCATGGTGCCGACCAAGATCATGCCCACCGTGTTCTCGCCGCTTTTTTCCTTGCGCACAAAAATTCGCATGGCGGCGGAATGGTTTCATCCGCCGCGCGTTCATTCGCCAAACCAAGCCTCCGAAGACGAAACCGTGGCCCAGATGGTCGAACGCCATTACGGTGTGGAGATGGTCGAACTGCTTGCCGATCCGCTGCTCTCGGGGGTGTACGGCGGCGAAGCTTCGGATTTGAGCGTGCGCGCCGTGTTGCCGCGCTTTGCCGACATGGAATCGAAACACGGCAGTCTGGGCCGCGCCATGGTTGACGCTCGCAAGACCGCTCGCAAAAAAATGGCCGTGGCGCCGAAGGCTCCAGCGCGCCCGCTATTCACTTCGCTGCAAGAGGGCATGCAGCAGATGGTCGATGCCCTGGTAGCGCGTCTGGATGCGAACGCGCTCAAGACTTCTTCGACGGTGCAGTCGCTGCTCCCGCAAGATAACGCCTGGACTGTTTCCGCCGGATACCAGAGCGACCAATTCGACGCAGTGATCGTCGCCACACCAGCACACGTCGCGTCTTCCGTTCTGCAGGCCGCAGATGATGACCTGTCGCGCGAGTTGGGAGAGATTCAATACACCTCTTCGGTGACCGTCGCGCTCGGTTACGACGAAAAAGTGCGTCGCTCGCTTCCGCCGGGCTTTGGATTCCTGGTGCCGCGCAGTGAAGGACGCCGCATGCTCGCGGCCACTTTCGTCCACAACAAATTTCCGCACCGTGCGCCCGAGGATCGCGCCCTTCTCCGCTGCTTTCTCGGCGGCGCGCGCGACGAACCGATCCTCGACAGCAGCGAAGAAGAAATCCTCGCCATCGTTCGCGCCGAACTGCGGCGAATCATCCGGCTCGATGCCGAACCTCTGTTCACGCGCGTCTACAAATGGAAGTCCGCCATGGCGCAGTATTCCGTCGGACACCTCGAACGCTTGCAGCGCATCGAATCGCTCCGCCAGCAACTTCCCGGCCTCGCGCTCGCCGGCAACGGTTATAACGGCATCGGCGTCCCCGACTGCGTTCGCTCCGGCGTGGAAGCAGCCAGCAAAATCCTCGCTGAGATGGGCATGTGGTCGGCGGCGTGAAAATCGTCTCCGAGCCGTGAGCTTCGAGCGAACCGCTGCCGGGGGTTGCTCGAAGCTCGCGGCTCGTAGCTCGAAGCCGCCCTGCCCCATTCTGATATTCTGAATTCCTAGCACTCTTGCTCTCATGACCACTCCATCCGCCAGCCGCTGGAAGATCGTCGTTGCCTTCGGGCTGGTTTACGTCTTCTGGGGTTCGACCTATCTCGGAATCCGCATCGCGGTCGAGCGAGTTCCCCCGGGCGTCATGTGCGCCACGCGCTTCCTGATTGCGGGCCTTGTCATGCTCGCATACTGCGCCGTGACCGGACGCCGAATCCTTTTTTCAGCGCGCCAGCTCGGCCATCTCGCGGTGGTCGGCATTCTGCTTCTGGTCGGCGGCAATCTCACGCTTGCCTACGCGGAGCAGATCGTCCCTTCCGGCCTGGCCGCGCTGCTGATTGCCGTCTCCCCGATCTGGTTTCTGGCGATCGACAGCCTGTTGCTGGGCGACCATCACATTTCCCGCCGCGGCAAGATCGGCATCGCCATCGGCATCGCCGGAGTGGTCGTGCTCATCTGGCCCGATCTTTTGCAGTCCACTTCGCATTCCAATTCCCTGGGCCGTCGCGAACTCTGGTGGACGCTCGCCCTGCAACTGGGATCGCTCAGTTGGGCGCTCGGTTCCGTGCTCTCGAAAAAATGGCAGACCGCGGCTGCCGATCCCTTCAGCGCCACGGCGTGGCAGGTGACCTTCGCGGGCATCGGCAACCTGATTTTCGCCTTGCTGGTCGAGAAGCCTTCGACCGTAACTTGGACTTACCGCGGAATGGGCGCGATTCTCTATCTCGTCGTGTGCGGTTCCTGGATCGGATACACGGCTTATATCTGGCTCTTGCAGCACGTCCCGACCTCGAAGGTTTCCACTTACGCCTATGTCAATCCCGTGGTCGCCATGTTTCTGGGATGGCTGGTCCTCCACGAACGCATCGACCGCTACATCGCCATGGGAAGCGCGATCATCATAGCGTCAGTGGTGCTGGTGACCAGCGCAAAGGTCTCCAAGCGAACAGCGGCGGAAGAATTGCCAGCGGTCGAAGCGGCGGGAGATTGAGACCGGTGGTCAAGCACCCCCTGGCCCACGGGCCCCGTTGAAAATTATTTTTCCGCCGCGTTCGATACGCCGCAAGGTTGTTCCGGCGGGCCCACTAGCGTGGCCTTGACCTCATACTTCGATTTCAGCTTGAGAAACGGTTTCTCGACAATGTAATAGGACGCGCTAGCCAGAAGAAGTCCGGCGACGAGGCCAGCGGGAGCGCGCAATAAAGTGTGGCCCAACCGTGAGTGATTGACCGCGTCAGGCCCGATGGCGTTATAGAGATACCACGAATACGAGACCAGCCCGATAAAGCGCACCCACCCCCAGTTAATCCACTTCCAGGGCCATTCCGTGCCCAAGACCACCATCTGAACAATCAAGACGGCCGACAGCATCGATTCGACCGTGAATCCTTCCACGTTCCAATAGGAAAAATTGCGCAGCAGCGACGGCATGGCCATGGAGAGCGCGAACAGCGCAAAGGTGATGGCTGGCAAAGCCCTGTGCGCGCACACGAAACGCACAAAGCGTTTCGCCCTTTGTGTGCTGATGGAGATGGCCAGCAGGCAGCCGGTTGCGAGCGAGTCCATGCGCGCGTCGAAGGCGGAGTAGAGATAGAGCGGCGGCGCATGCCAGACGTAAAGGAGCAGTATACGGTGCAGAAGCACGATGCCGCACAACGCCGCGAGGACTAGCGACATCTTATCCAGGCTTGCGCGGAAGCGTTTAAAGATCGAAGGCCAGATGAGATAGAACTGCTCCTCCACTCCCAGCGACCAGGTCAGGAGCATTCCGCCTTCTCCTCCTCCGCGCAGTGGCCAGTAGTAGTTATTGAGATAGACGAGCGCCGCGATGCAGTTGGCCCAGGCAATGTGCTTGTGCGCGAGCGCCGCCAGCCCAACGTAAACGATCCAGAAGCAGTAAAAGCCGGGGAAGATCCGCAGGAAGCGGCGAACATAGAAGTTCCAGAGCGAGATTTCGCCGGTACGCCGGTTCTCCTTTAACAAAAGCCAGGTAATCAGGAAACCGCTCAAAACGAAAAACAGGGTGACGCCGGTTCGTCCCAGGGATTCTTCCCAGCTGCGAAAGGCCCGAAAATGCAGGTGAAACACCACGACCACGGAAATGGCGAGCGCGCGCACGCCGTCCAGCCCAAGTATCTTTGCCTCGGACAAGCGCGATACTAGAACGGCGAAGGGGTCGTCTTTTGGCGGTGTCCGAGCCATGTTTTGCGGAAGAACCTGCGTCCAAAAATAGGCGGAGAAACGGACATTCAAATTTACACGTCAAGCACGCGCCGTAGCAATGCCGATTGGTGTTCCGCTTCTTTCCCGGATGGGCGGCATAAGCCTGCGTCTATTCTTCCGGATCTTCGGCGTCGTTGACCACGTCCACGACCCGGCTTCGGATGGAGAAGACTAACGTCTGTTTTCCGGCGGGCTGAAACGCTACCCGCATAGGGCTGCGCTCCCAGGCAGGAGCAGGGCATTCCGAGTCGGGATCGTCGCCTGCCAAAGCTTCGCCTGCATCTTTTTTCAGGATCAGCTTGCGGCGCCCTACCTGGGCCACGACCGCGTAGAGTTTCTTGCCGTCCTCGGAGACTCCGCAGTAGGCGATGTAATCGCGATACCAACTGGCGGTCGAATAAAAAGGATCGAATTCGGGCAGGTTGAGTTGGGAGACGCGTCCGGTCAGGCGATCGACCAGCAGCCAGCCGCCGCGTTGCCACTGCCAGCGTGGGGCGTTGGCATTGACACTGGCGTTTGCGATGGCGTTAGCGTTGTCAGTCGGCAGTGCATCGTTCACACGAAAAGCGCGCCGGACTACGAACAGCCGGTCGGTCACCTCATGGGGAGTTCCGGTGGTGTATTCCTTGAGCCGTATATCCACAAACAGCGGACGCACTTTCAGGTCGAGCAGCTTCTCTCCGGTAGCGTTAGGCCACTTCGCGGAAATCCATTTTCCAAAAGAGATGACGTGGGGTTTTGGAACGGCGGCGCATTCGCTCCACGCCAACCCGAGCACGGCGATAATCAGCAAGAGTTTCCGCTTCATAACGTAAAGACTGGCACGGGACCTAAATCGCCGCTATGACGCCTGAACACAAGAAATGTTCGGTTTTCTTGCCGGACGCAGGTTGGGGTGGCGCGGTTGATCGGGCTGTGGGAGACTGTGATCATGGTAAAGCGCAGTCTGCGGATACTGAAACGAGTGAGCGGCATCCCGGCGCGGGGAATTTGTGAAGCTTGCCATGCGCAGTTCTGGGCCGACCCTCGCCAACTTGGGCAGGCGGGAGTGCAGCACCAGTTCAACGCACACAAGTGCGAGGTCGCAAAGAGCGAAGCACCGGCGGCGAAAGAGGTTTCTAAGGTTGCGGGGTAGTGTTTGCAGGGCGCAAGTTTTCTCACCGCGAGTTTTCCAACCGCGGTGGCGGATTACAACGGCATGGCTGTCGCCACGCCCCTGCCAACTGGCGCACCTCAAAGTTAAGCCCGGAAAAGCTATCCGGGAGACATCTTGATTGGTGTGTTTCTTGCTAATTTACAATATCGCAACGTACTGATTTCATTTACCATCTAATACACAGCCAGGTAATGTGATGGGTCTTCCGCCTCGACAGCCCCGGACAACTTTTTCGCTGCCCGTGAGTTCTTACTCCGGCCTCGGCGATCTGCTGGCGGGCCGCCGGAAACAGTCGATTTTGGTGGTGGACGACCATGAACTGAATGCCGAAATGCTCAAAGACATGCTCGCCAGCCGCGGCTATCAGACCATGGCGGTACCCGACGCGGCGGCGGCCGAGGCGGAAATCAGGCGCGAGGCCCCGGATTTGATCCTGCTCGATGTGGTCATGCCCGGCAAATGCGGCTATGAACTTTGCCGCGAACTCAAAGCCGACCCCAAGACGCGCCTGATCCCCATTGTCATGATTACCGGCCTCAGCGCTCGCGAAGACCGCGTCCAGGGAATTGAAGCGGGTGCCGACGATTTTCTGATTAAGCCCATCAGTCCCGAGGAATTGTACGCGCGCGTGGGTTCGTTGCTGAAGTTGAAGGAATTCACCGACGAACTGGAGTCGGCCGATTCTGTTCTCTGCACGCTGGGGCGCAGCGTCGAAGCGCGCGACCCCTACACCGAAGGCCACTGTGAACGCTTGGCGCGCCATGCCAGCGACCTCGGGCGCTTTCTCGGTTTGGACGAAGAAAGTATCGTCGCCCTGCACCGGGGCGGCTACCTCCACGACTTGGGCAAGATCAAGGTGCCGGATAAAATCCTTATGAAGGGTAGCGATCTCACGCCCGCCGAGTGGGAGATCATGAAGCAACATCCGGCGACCGGAGAAGCGATTTGCCGCCCGTTGCGGTCGTTGCGCCTGGTGCTTCCGATCATTCGCCATCATCATGAGCACTCGGATGGCAGCGGCTACCCGGACGGCCTGCTGTCGGGCGAGATCCCGCTTCTGCCGCGCATTCTGCAGGTGGTCGAACATTTACGATGCCTTGCGCACCGAGCGTCCCTATAAGCCGGCGCAGGGCCACGAGCAGGCCGCGGTCACCATGCGCGCCGAGGCCCGTAGCGGACTCTGGGACGAGAAGTTGGTGGCGGAATTCTTCGGCATGCTCGACAAGGCCCGCGAAGCCGCGTGAAGATCGAGTGATCGGGCCACCGGGTGATTGAAAATCGAAAAGCTTTGGCATTTGAATTCAGATGGCCCGATGGTCAGATGACCCGATGACCCGATTTCTTCCATGGATGGCCAATTGACCTACAGTTTCGTCATTCCCGCCTACAATGAAAGCGCCCGCATCCGGCCCACTCTCGACGACCTTCTCCGCTACACCCAGGAACAAAACTGGGATGCGGAGATTCTGGTGGTCAACGACGGCTCGACCGACGATACGGCGCAGATCGTGCGCGAATACGCCAAGGTGCACCCTCAGGTTCGGTTGCTGGAGAATCCCGGGAACCGCGGCAAGGGCTACAGCGTCCGCAACGGGATGTTGCAGGCCCGCGGCGAGATTTGCCTGTTCACGGATGCCGATCTTTCTTCGCCGATTTCCGAGGCGCAAAAACTCTTCGCTGTGATCGGCCGAGGCGCCGACATCGCCATTGGGTCGCGCTGGCTGCGCTCGGAAATGCAGACCGAACGCCAGCCGCTCTACCGCCAGCTATTCGGACGGATCTTCAATCTGGTGCTGCGCGCAATTCTGGGCCTGCGTTTCGCCGATACGCAATGCGGATTCAAGGCCTTTAGGCGAGACGCCGCGCAGCGCATCTTTCCGCTGCAGAAAATCGAACGCTGGGGATTCGATCCGGAAATCCTCTTTCTGGCGCGGCGAGCGGGCCTGCGCGTGGAAGAAGTCCCCGTGCTCTGGGCGCACAGCGAAGGCACGCGGCTGCATCCCTTCCGCGACGGAATGCGGATGTTCATGGAAGTTCTGCGAATCCGCTGGAATGCGATGGCTGGGGAGTATGCGGATGGGGCTGCCACCGCTCCACAGAAATTGTAGAAGGTCGTCCCGCCAGTGCCGGCGATTCCCTGTAGGGACGCGGCTTGCCGCGTCTCCCGCCGCAGAGTGAGACGGGGTAAGCCCCGTCTCGACAAGAAGAGAATGTCGGCTACGAGGCAGCCCGATTATTCGTGCTCGCCGCCAGGCGCACGAAGTCGGCAATCTGCGCGCCAATTTCCTCGGTCGAGACGCTTCGCTCACCGGGGCGCGCGAGATCGCGGGTGCGGAAGCCTCCCATCAAGGTTGACGTAACGCCAGCCTCCACGCACTCCGCTTCCCTGGATAGATGAAAAGTGTGGCGCAGCATCATGGCAACCGAGAGAATGGCCCCTAATGGATTGGCAATTCCCTTCCCAGCAATGTCGGGGGCCGATCCGTGCACCGGTTCGTAGAGGCCGACCGGGCCTCCAATGCTGGCCGAAGCGAGCAGGCCAAGCGAGCCCACGACTCCTCCCGCCTGGTCCGACAGAATGTCGCCGAACATGTTCTCGGTGAGAATCACATCGAACTCGGCGGGCTTGAGCATCAGCGCCATGGCGGCCGAATCCACGTACTGGTGAGAGAGCTGAACATCGGGATAATCTTTGCCAACGCTGGTGACGACTTCGCGCCAAAGCCGCGAGCACTCCAGAACATTCGCCTTGTCAACCGAGAGCAAGCGGCGGCGGCGGGTCTGCGCGAGTTGAAAGGCGACGCGGGCGATGCGCTCGACCTCCGGCTCGCTGTAGCGCATGGTGTTGATCGCATGGCGAGGGCCGGACTTTCCGTCAATGCCGCCCGTGATCGAGCGAGGCTCGCCAAAATACAATCCCCCGAGCAGTTCGCGCACGATGAGAATGTCGGTCCCCTTGACAATCTCTTCGCGCAGCGGCGAGCAGGCGGCCAACGCCGGATAATAAACCGCGGGACGCAGATTGGCGAACGCTCCGAGCGCCTGACGCAGCCGCAACAGCCCAGCCTCGGGCCGAAGTTCGCGCGGGTTGTGATCGAAGGCCGGACTGCCCACGGCCCCGAGCAGCACTGCCTGCGAGGCCAGGCAAGTCTGAATGGTCGCGTCCGGCAACGGACTGCCGAATTTCTCCAGCGCGACGCCGCCGATTTCTTTTTCGTCGAGTTCCAGATCGTGGCCAAAGCCGCTGGCCACTTCTTCCAACACACAAATGCCTTGGGACGTAACCTCAGGACCGATTCCGTCTCCGGGGAGGGAAGTGACAGAAAGGCGCATAAAATCCTCGATACGATTTGTTATCGATAGGATATACGACGAAAGGGCGCTGTGGAAGCCCCGTTTCGCGTGCGGCGAGACTTTCTGCCGTGGGCTGTAAACTTCTTGTAGAGACGGGGCAAGCCCCGCCTCTACCGGTGGACGGCTACGCGCCCCACAAGCGTTCTTCCTGCTCGTTTTGGCGATCGGCACGGGCGGGCGGCACTCCGCCGAACCAGTTGGCTGGCGCAGGGCGGCCCTTCTCGACCGGCGGCTTCACGGCGCTGGCCGCCACTGGAGCCGGACCAGAGTCATGGGTAGCGGCTCCGGCGGCAGCGCTAATGCTCACGCTACCGGTCTTGCCGTTGCCGCCGTTTTTGCCAAAATCTTCGATCAGCTCCAGTAAATGGCTGTCCTGGACTTTCTTGATGCGATCGGCCAGCACCACAAACTTGCGATAGATCTCATCCAGTTCGCGGCGCTCATACTTGTGTCCCAGTTGTTCGCAGCGCATGGCTAGCGCGTGGCGCCCGGAGTGCTTGCCCAGCACCAACCGCGAATCGGGCACGCCCACCGATTGCGGCGTCATGATTTCGTAGGTCAGCGGATTCTTCAGCATGCCATCCTGATGAATCCCGGCTTCGTGCGCAAACGCGTTGCGTCCCGTGATCGCCTTGTTGGGCTGTACCGGAATTCGCGTGATCTCCCCCAGCATCTGGCTGGATGGAAAGAGCTGTTCGCTGGTGACTGCGGATTGGTAAGGATAGCGATCCGGCCGCACCCGCATTGCCATCACAATTTCTTCGAGCGAAGCATTGCCCGCGCGCTCGCCGATGCCGTTGATCGTGCACTCCACTTGTCGCGCGCCGTGCAGCACTCCCGCCAGCGAGTTGGCAACCGCTAAACCAAGATCGTTGTGGCAGTGCGTCGAGATCGTCGCTTTCTCGATGCCGGCGACTTTCTCGCACAGCGTGCTGATGAGCTGGCCATATTCCTCGGGCATGGTGTAGCCGACCGTGTCGGGAATGTTGACGGTGGTTGCGCCGGCCGCGATCACGGCTTCGACCACTTGGCAGAGAAACGGAATATCCGTGCGCGTAGCGTCTTCCGGCGAAAACTCAACGTCGGCGCAAAGCGACTTCGCGTGCCGCACCGCTTCCGCCGCCTGTTCCAGGCACTGCTCGCGCGTGATGCGCAGCTTGTATTTCAGGTGAATGTCGGAGGTGGCGAGAAATACGTGGATGCGCGGGTGCGCCGCTCCCTGCAACGCCTGCCAGGCGCGGTCCACGTCGCCCTTGCAAGCGCGGGCCAGGCCGGCAATGATGGGCCGCCGCACCGTGGCGGAGATCAGTTGCACCGCTTCGAAGTCGCCATCGGAGGCGATGGGGAACCCGGCCTCAATCACGTCCACGCCCAGGCGGTCGAGTTGCTGCGCTAGACGCAACTTTTCCTGCACATTCATGCTGCAGCCCGGCGACTGTTCGCCGTCACGGAGCGTGGTGTCGAAGATGGTAATATGTGGCCGATCCATAGTATTCGTACCTCCGGTAAACTGATCTCTCTACTTTATCGGCGGATCGGGGTGAAAGAAAAGTTTATTATATTTACAAAAGCATTAGAAGAAGTGATAGTATTAGGGAAGCTGATGCAGTATCAGTATTTGATAAAAGGTCTCAGTTGCCAGGTCTCAGGAATCCCTCATTCAGACAATCGCGGTCGGGAACCTCGGATCTGAAACCTGAGACCTGGCACCTGAGACCTGAACCCATGGACCTTTCCCAACTCGAAGTCTTCCTCACCGTGGCCCGCGAACGGCGGTTCTCCCGCGCGGCCGAGAAACTGTTTCGCACCCAATCGGCGGTCAGCCAGACCATCCGCAAACTTGAGCTTGACATTGGCGAGCCGCTCTTCGACCGCTCTTCGCGCGAGGGCGTGCTCACCGACGCCGGACGCGTCCTCCAGGATTACGCCGAGAAGCTGCTCAACCTCCGCCAGGACGCGCAGACGGCTCTGGTCGAAATGCGCGAGTTGCAGAAGGGCAAGCTGGCCATCGCCGCCAATGAATTCACCGCGCTCTACCTGTTGCCGGTGCTCGGCGAGTTTCGCCGCTTGTATCCCACCATCAAGATCACCGTGCGGCGCTCGCTCGGCAGTCACATTCCCGATGATGTGCTCAAGCACAACGTAGAACTCGGCGTGCTTTCTTACGATCCGCAGGAGCCGCAGTTGCGCTCGGCCGTGGTTTATCTGGACGAATTGGTGCTGGTCGTTCCTCCCGGCCATCCCCTGGCCTCGGCCGGCGAAGTCAGCGTTCGCCAACTGGGAGCGGAATCGTTCGTCGCCCACATTGTCGCGTCGCCCTATCGCGACAAAGTGATTGAAGCCTTCCGCCAGCACAAGACTACTTTGCACATGGACGTGGAACTGCCCACCCTGCAAGCCATCAAGCGTTTCGTATGCATGGGAAACGGCGTCGCGCTGGTGCCCGAGATCAGCGTGGAAAACGAAATCGGCCGTGGAGAACTGGTGCGCGTTCCCGTGCGCGATCTGCATTTTCAACGCAAGCTGCGTCTGGTGTATCGCCAGGAATCCGGCGCTCTCGCACGCGGGCCGAGCGTTCCTGAAAGTGGCGGAGCAGATCGCCAAAGACCGCGGCGGCCGCTATCGCTTCCAGCGGGAAAAGTAGCGGCGCAGATTCCCCCTGTGGATTTCCCCTGTGCCCCCCTGTGACCTCTGTGGTAAAAACTCCGCCAGTAACCCCAGAGATCACAGCGGAACCGAGAGTAAGCTCACAGGGAAATCCTGACTACTTAGACGAGTCTTTGCGCCGGGATGAATCCACGGCCGGAACCAGCGTCCGCCGCAGCGGAACGATCGCGCCTTTCGACGGATCGGCTGCCGCGGAGGCCCGCGCCAGCACCTCGTGCTGAATGTATTGGACGAACTCCTGTATCTGACGCTGCATCTCTTCCATGCGCTCGCGCATTTGCAGAATGATGGCGATGCCGCTGATGTTCACTCCCAGATCGCGCGCCAGCGAAAGGATGAATTCCAGCCGCTGCAAATCTTCATCGGTATAGAGCCGCGTATTGCCCTCGGTGCGGCTGGGCTTGAGCAGCCCTTCGCGCTCATAGAGCCGCAAAGTCTGCGGATGAATTTCATACATCTCAGCCACCGCCGAGATCATGTACGCGCCCTTGGATTTACGCTTGGTCATTGCCGCTATTCACTAATGTACAACAGCCCGCGAGGTTTGGAAGCGCGGTTGTGTGGTGGCGGGCCTATGCCCCGCCAGGACGGAGCGAAGCTCCGTCCCCGCCCAAGCGGCTATCCCGCCATCTCCGGCTTCGGTTGTTCTGAGTCCCAGCCCGCAGGCTTAAGCGCAGAGTTGATCAGATAGGCGACGACGCCCGCGCCAATCACAATCAGTCCAAACCAGAGCGAGCTCATGCCGAGCACAACTTCATGTTCGCTGCGCAGGATGGCAAATCCCAGCATCAGAACTGGAGGAATGCCGACCGCAATCGCCCCCAACATCCCGCCCGGCACGCGGAACGGCCGCTTCAATTCCGGTTCGCGAATGCGCAGGCAGATCAAGGCCACAAACTCAAGCGCCAGGCTGCCGCCGTAAATCATGATGTCGAGCGCAACCAGCCGTTCGAAGCCGAGATTCAAAGCCAATCCCCACCCAACCGCCAGCGCCAGAATCGCAACCCACGGCGCGCGTGATTTCGGATGCAGCTTGGCAAAAACTTTCGGCAGCATGCCATCCTGCGCCATGGCCAGCGGCAGCCGCGAATAGCTCATGACCAGCGCATTGAACATGCCGAAGCCGCTCATCATCCCGCCCGCCACCAGCGCGATCCGCAGCACCGGACCACCCATCAACTGCGCGACGTCGGCCCACGCGCCAGTTTCCCACGCGCTCGCCGGAAGGCCCGTGATCCACATTGCGGCAAACGGAAGAACGTAACTCAGGCAGACGATGGCCACCGCGGCCAGCATGGCGCGAGGATAGGTGCGCTGCGGACGCTCCACTTCGGTCGCGATGGTAGAAGCGTTGTCCCATCCCATGTAGTTCCACATGCAGATGAGCAGGCCGCCGAAAATGTCCACATTTGAAGTTGTCGGCTTGGTCACCGCATTCGCCAGCGCGTGAATCTTGAACGGCGCGAGCACAAAAATAGCCGCGAATGGCGCCGACAGGGCGAAGAACAGCCACAGTGAAGTCGTTGATACGACCTTCACGCCCATAATGTTGAGAATCGCGCAGACGATCACCACGCCGAGCGCAACGGCCACGCCGCGATGGTTCTCCTGAAACCAGGGAAACATGCGCGTGAGGTAGGCGACAAACAGTGTGGGATAAATCGCCATATCGAAAATGGACGCTACCAGCGACAGCCAGGCTTCCTGAAATCCCCAGAAATTTCCCATGAGCGCGGCGCACCCAGGCGTAGTAGCCGCCTTCGAAGGGCAGCGCGCTCGAAAGCTCGCCGATCATGAACGCGGTCGGCAGGCTCCAAAGAAGCGGGGTCAGCAGCAGGATGAGAATCGCTTTGCCATATCCCGCGCCATGCACGATGTCTTCGGTCCCATAGGTTCCGCCCGAGACCATAAAGAAGGTCGCGGCGACCAGCGGCCAGAGTGTGAGGTGAGCGGATTTCTTTCGTGGGACTGCCGGAGGACTAATACCAGGCTGCGACGGGTTAGTGCGTGAGGTGGCTGTTGCCAATTTCTATGGCTTCCTCCTCGATGCGACTCACTCTCACCACCGCGTCTCCGAGTTTCTGAAACACGACTTTGTGTTCGCGGCTCCCAGGTTGAACAGCGATTCCCGGGCATTTTCGGCGAAGTTAGTTCGCAGTTGTGAGATTACGGCAATTTTTCACAGATGCAAGAATTATTTCGATAATTTTTAGCATGGAGAGATACGACGGAAACACCGAGAAAGCTTTTTCACCGCCGAGACGCCGAGAGTTCGATGAAGGACAGCAGATGTTGGGTCGTGGCTAGATCGAGCCTACACCAACTATGTATGGGACTTGCTCTTCTGTCCTGGTTTCTTGCGGATTTCCGTCCAGTACTCTTCCCGAACATCGTCATCTATTTCCACCACTAGCGCACTCTTCCCGTAGAGTCGGTCTAATCCATCACGGCGAGGACCTGAGATCCAGAATTCCTCCCCGGTTCCGGTTTCGCGGTAGTTAGCTTTGAAACCGCGCCCCTTCAGGCTCTGGAACGATTGGCCCTTGTAGTGGAGCGTGCATCCGGTCTTGTTGAAAGTAACACGGCCTATCCGAGCGGGACCGTTTAGACCCTCGGCCTTCGATTCGATATACATAATGCGCGACCGCATGGCCTAAGGATTATATAACAACCGGATGTGGATCATTACCGTTAACAGGCTGTTTACGAATACTCCCACCGCCGCGCAAATCTGCGAGCGATGGCGAACAGCACAATGCCGGCCCCCAACAGCACCGCGACCTGGGGCCAGAGATGCGAAACCGGCTCATCGCGCCAGAATATTTTCGTGAACCCGTCGATGGCCCAGGCGTTGATGGTAAGCAAGCCCGCTTTCTGTATCGCTTCGGGCATGAGATAACGCGGAAACATGCTTCCGCCAATCGAAGACATGGTCAGGATCACCAGCGTCGATAGCGGCCCCAGTTGCGCGCGCGTGCGGCAAATGCTGGCCAGCAACATGCCTAAAGCTCCCACCGCAAAGGCCGTCGAGAGCCCATGACCACAAAGCCGGGAATATGCGAAATCAAATCGACTTTGAAAACCAGCCATGCCCAGACAAACATGACGACCAGTTGCGAAAACGCCAGCAACACGCAGTAGCAGAGCTTGCCGGTCATCAGCGTTCCCATGGTCACGCGCGAACTCAGCACCCGGTCGAGCGTTCCACTTTCGGCTTCGTCGAGCAGAGAACCGCCCGCGCCGCTGGCGGTGAAGAGCAGGAACATCACACTCACGGCCGCGGCGTAGTACGACACCATGCCATTGTTCTTGTTCTCGCCGACCACATCGCGGGTGGTTACTGGAATCGGCATGCCCCGGTTGGAATCGGCACGGTTGGGATCGGCAGGCGCGGTTGGCTGGCCGCTGCTCTCCGCGCTTTCGCGCCGGCGCAGTGCTTCGAGAGCCGGCGTCAATTCTCTTCCGTTGTTCCGGAGTAAATCCGCCGGCGTATTTATCCATGTACTTCGATCCCTGCTCCGCCATCGACCTCCGGCATCGAGGTCATGGCAACTTTCTGGAGCATCCCGGCGATCACTTGTGGCGCGACCATGTCACTGCTGTCTCTGAGCAACTGGATGGTCGGCCCGTTGCCGCCGCCGAACGAAATTGGATTTTCTCCGAAGCCATGCGGGACGATCAAGGCCACCGTCGCAACTCCGGCTTTCACCGCGGCTTCCGCCGTCGCGGCCGTGTATTCCGGCTGCTCCACTCCTTGTTTCGGTCCCGGTCTTCGCATTACCGACAGCGACCCTTCGCGCTCCAGGCCCCGGATCAAGCTCTGCGAAGTGGCGCTGTGGTCTTCATCGACCACCATCAGGCTGACCTTGGGCATGGTGTCATGCCGCCCGCCGAAGATCACGGCAAAGATAGTGAAAAAACCTATCGGCAGGATGAAGCTCAGCGCCAGAGCGCCGCGGTCGCGGCGCAGGGCAATCAGGGCGGTACGTACAATTGCGAAAATCAATCGCGTAACTCCCTTCCGGTCAAGTGCAGGAACACGGATTCAAGGTTGGGTTTCCGCAGCGAAATGTCGGCCAGTTCATGTCCCGCCTTGGTCGCGGCGTCGAGCAATTCGGCTATCTCAGTCGCATGAACGATGGTGAAGCGCGCGATCCCGTTTTCGAGGACTCCTCCACGCTCCTTTACCCAGGCTGCGACCGCGTCGTCGGCCTTCGCGAATCGCGCCAGCACCTCGCTGCGCGAAGCGAAAGCGTTTCGCACCAGTTCGTCCTTGGTTCCGAGCGCAATGATGCGTCCATGATCGATGATCGCGATGCGATCGCAGAGCCGCTCGGCTTCCTCCATGTAGTGCGTCGTATAAATCATGGAGACGCCCTCGCCGCGCAGCTTCTCGATCATCTCAAAAATGCGGTTGCGGGCTTGCGGATCGACTCCGACCGTCGGTTCGTCCATCAAAATCACTTTGGGACGATGGATCAATCCGCCGGCCATGTTCAACCGCCGCCGCATTCCTCCCGACAAATTCTTCACCGGCTCATCCGCGCGGTCGCTAATCGCGGCCCAGTCAAGACACCATTCCACCGCCGTTTTCAGCGAAGCGCCGCGCAGTCCATGAAATTGGCCGAACGATTCCAGATTTTCGCGGCAGGTCAGCCGCCAGTAGAGCGCCAGTTCTTGCGGAACCCATCCCAGCGACGCACGCGCGCCGGTCGAGTCGGCCTGCTCGCCAAAAATCGACACCGTGCCCGCATCCGGAATGACGCGGCCAACGATGCTGCGAATCAATGTAGTCTTGCCCGCGCCATTGGGGCCGAGGAGTCCGAGGCATTCTCCGCTCTTCAATTCAAGTGTAATGCCATCGACCGCCGTCAACTCGCCGAAGCGCTTGACCAGTCCCTCAATTCGCAACGGCAACATAGAAGCAGGACTCGCAACCACGGACGCAGCTGCCATTCATCCTCCAAGCGGATCGATTGAGCATTAATTGTAAGCTAGGTTAGACGGATGAGACTGGGAAACGTAACTCCAAATCACAGTGGGCGCATGGAAGTGTGCATGAATCCTAAGGATGTCCCCTGTGTTCCTCTGTGTCCTCTGTGGTAAAGATTTTGGTTTTGTTAGACCTTTCCCCAAAGTTCCTCTCGCGGATCCTCAGGATTGAGCTTGGCCAGTTCGCGCAGCAGTTCCTTCGTCTTCTCGTCGCGAGGCATGGGGACCGCGATCTTCACTTCGACGATCTCGTCTCCACGCACTCCGTCTTTCGTCGCCGAGGGCACGCCTTTTTCGCGCAGCCGCAGCTTCTGCCCCGACTGCGTTCCCGGAGGAATCTTCAACATGCTGCGGCCGTCGATCGTCGGCACTTCGATCTTCGATCCCAACGCCGCTTCGACCACCGTCACCGGCACGGTGATGTGAATGTCGTCGCCTTCGCGGTGGAAGAGCGGATGCTCGCCCATCCGTATGATCACGTAGAGATCGCCGACCCCGCCGCCGCGCAGTCCGGCATTGCCTTTGCCCGCGATGCGTATGCGCTGCCCGTCGCGAGTTCCCGCCTTGATGCGGATCTCCAGCGGATCGGTGCGCTCGACGCTGCCTTCGCCGTGGCAGACCGCGCAGGTCGTAGTGTTCTTGCCCGTCCCATGGCAACGCGGACAAGTGACGTTGAACTTCATGCGCCCGCCGGTCTGTTCGATCGTGCCCTTGCCATGACACTGCAAGCATTGCCCCGGCGCTTCCGTGAATCCGTGGCCGCGGCAATTTTCGCAAACATCGCGCCGCGAAATGTTCAGCTTCATCACGCCGCCGCGGATCGCTGTCCAGAACGGCACGTTGACCTGATACTCAAGATCGCTGCCCGGCTCCGGACCCTCGCCCGCCGCCTCGCCGTGTCCGCCGCCGCTGAAAATGCTGGAGAAAATATCGCGGAAGCCGCCGCTCGCGCCGCTCGAACTTTTTCGTCCGCCAGCCCGCCCGCCTTCGAACAAATCGGAAAAATCGAAGCCGCCGAAATCGACGTTACTCGACCCACCAGGATGGTAGCCGCCGGGAAATCCTCCGCCAAAGCCCTCTTGGCCTGCCCCAGGCTGTCCACCGCCGCGCGCGTAAGCGTCCGCCGTCGCCGCATCGATGTTGTCGGAGTAGAACCCGAGCTGGTCGTAAATCTTCCGCTTCTTGGGATCGCTGAGGACGTCGTTGGCTTCGGAAAGCGTCTTGAACTTTTCTTCCGCCGATTTGTCGCCAGGATTTACGTCGGGATGGTACTTGCGCGCAAGTTTGCGAAACGCTTTGCGTATGTCGTCGGTAGAGGCCGACTTCTTAACTCCGAGAACGCCGTAATAGTCTTTGGTTGAAGTGGCCATGGTCTAGCTGTCAGCTATCAGCCGTCAGCTCTCAGTCTACGAAGCAGATGACTCTTTGGATTTTACCGCTCTATGAGTGTCGCACATCCGTGAACCTGAGAACTGATAGCTGAAGGCTGATAGCTGACAGCTGCTTCCTTAATTCACAATTTCCTTCGCCTGCTCCTCCAGCGACACGGTGAACTCCTCGAACGGCGTGGTGTCCATCGACACAGGAATCCGCTGCATTCCCGTGGCGGTAGGAGCGAAGCAATACCAGCGCCCCTCTTCAGGAACGAAATTCACGAAAAACGCTTGTCCGTTGACTTCAAATCTCAATTCGCTTTCCTCTTTCCTGGGCCCGGAATCGCAACTCCTTACCTATGTGATGCAAGCAGGGACGCATTCGCGTCCCCACTGAAGTGCTACTCGCTGACGGCTTACTTCTTCTCATCCACATCCACGTACTCGGCGTCGATCACGCCCTCATCCTTCTTCTTGGCTTCGCCGTTTCCGCCGGACTCTGCGCCCGGCGTCGGCCCCGCTCCGCCCGGTACCGCCCCCGGCGTACCTTGCGCCGCCTTGTACATCTGCTCCGCCAGCTTATGCGAAGCCGCGGTCAGCTTCTCGCGCGCCTGGTCCATCTGCTTCTTGTCGCCGCTTTCAATGGCCTTCTTCGCGTCGGCCACCGCGTTCTCCACGTCGCCGCGTTCGGTGCCCGAGATTTTGTCGCCATGTTCCTTCAGCATCTTCTCGATGTTATAGACCATCGAGTCGAGCTGGTTCTTGGCCTCGATCTCGTCGCGCCGCGCCTTGTCTTCGGCGGAATGCGCGTCGGCCTCCTTCGCCATGCGCTCCACTTCTTCCTTCGACAATCCCGAAGACGAAGTGATCGTGATCTTCTGATCCTTGCCCGTGGCGTTGTCTTTCGCCGTCACATTAAGGATACCGTTGGCGTCTATGTCGAACGTCACTTCGATCTGCGGCACGCCCCGAGGCGCCGGAGGCAATCCCGTCAAGTGGAATTTCCCCAGCGTCCGGTTCTGCGCCGCCATCGGACGCTCGCCCTGCAACACATGCACCTCCACCGAAGTCTGACTGTCGGCCGCCGTCGAAAACGTCTCCGTCTTCTTCGTCGGAATCGTAGTGTTGCGCGGAATCATCGCCGTCGCCACCCCGCCCAGCGTTTCGATCGCCAGCGTCAGCGGAGTCACGTCCAGCAGCAGCAGGTCCTTTACCTCGCCGCCAAGCACGCCGCCCTGAATTCCCGCGCCAATCGCCACCACTTCATCCGGATTGACGCCCTTGTGCCCTTCGCGCCCAAACAGTTCTTTGACAATCTGCTGGATGCGCGGCATGCGCGTCTGTCCGCCGACCAGCACCACTTCGTTGATCTTGCTGGCATCGATGCCCGCGTCTTTCAAGCATTGTTTCGACGGCCCCACCGACCGCTGCAAAATATCTTCGATCATGGTTTCGAGCTTCGCCCGCGTCAGCTTCTTGACCAGATGCTTCGGCCCCGAAGCGTCCGCCGTGATGAACGGCAGATTGATCTCGTGCTCCATCGTCGTCGAAAGCTCGATCTTCGCCCGCTCCGCCGCGTCCCGCAGACGCTGCAACGCCATCTCATTGCCCTTGCCCCGCAAGTCGAGCCCTTCATCTTTTTTGAACTCGTCAATCAGCCAATCCACCAGCCGCTGATCGATGTTGTCGCCGCCCAGGTGCGTGTCGCCGTTCGTGGCCTTCACCTCGATCACGCCTTCGCCCACTTCCAGCACCGAAATATCGAACGTGCCGCCGCCAAAGTCGTACACCGCGATGGTCTCGTCCTTGCCCTTGTCGAGCCCGTAAGCGAGCGCCGCCGCCGTCGGCTCGTTGATAATGCGCTTCACTTCCAGCCCGGCAATCTTGCCGGCATCTTTCGTGGCCTGGCGCTGCGCGTCGTTGAAATACGCCGGCACCGTGATGACCGCCTCGGTGACCTTCTCGCCCAGATAGTCTTCCGCCGCCTTCTTCAGTTTTTGCAGGATCATCGCCGAGACCTCGGGCGGCGTATACTTCTTGCCCTGCGCCATCACGGCCACGTGGTCGCCGTCCCGCTCGACCTTGAAGGGGACCATCTTCATCTCTTCACTCACCTCGTCGAAACGCCTGCCCATAAAGCGCTTGATCGAGAAGACGGTGTTTTCGGGATTGGTGATGGCTTGGCGTTTGGCGACCTGGCCGACCAGGCGCTCGCCGGTTTTGGTGAATCCGACGATCGAAGGCGTAGTCCGGCCGCCTTCTTCATTAGGGATAACCTTCGGCTCCCCGCCCTCCATTACAGCCACGCAGGAGTTGGTAGTCCCCAAGTCAATACCGATAATCTTGCTCATAAACATCCTCCAAATGATATAAGTGCTTTACAATCAACAAATTATTATTACGCTCTGGTACATGCTATAACTTGAGCGTATCGTTGTCAAGATTTAGATGAGCCGGGCGGTGGAGAAGTTGCGTGGGATTTTGCGCTTTGCTCGAAACGGCAAACGTGGCCGCTCAAGTTTCTTCTTTTGTTCGCCAAAAAATAAATTTTTGGCGATTGCTTTCGAGGAAGGCCATATTGGAGACTTCTGGTGGATTGCGGTTACTGGTTGTACATGCCAAGTCTATGGGAATCAAGACTTTAGAGATAAACATCTATTCAACATATTGAGCGGAAAGGACTTCTAGGTAAGGCATTGAAAGCGTGGGGCTTAGCTTCGGCAAGATCCGTTCTGGTGGCACCGGACCCCCATTTCATCCCGATCAAAAAGTCAAGAGGCCCAGGCGTTTCAGGCCGAGAGAGGGTTCAAGTGCATTTTTTTCTTAGGCTTACGACGATAGCAGCGATCCCATGGTTTCGATCGAATGGGCAACGTCTTGAAAGATCACAGGTGCCCCATCGGCAGGGTTGGGAGGCGGTTGCTTTGGCGTGCGGCTCAGGGTCTACTGCTTCGGAGCGTAGTAGCCTTTGCGGGTGCGCACCTTCAGGCCCTTTTCCTGGGTCAGGACTTGGATGGTGCGGAAGCGTCCATCGGCGACGAAATTTGCCGGCTTGTAAGCCACCGCGTACTGGCTGCGCAACTCCTCCTGAATGGAGACAAACGCATCCGACACATCGCGCATCTGGAAGGGGAAAAACGAGCGGCCGCCGGTGGCATCGGCGATGCGCTCCAGCACTTTGTCGCCGCTGCCCTTGGTGCCGCTGATGTTGGTGCTGATGGTGTAAACGATCACTTCCGCGCGTTGCGCCATTTCAATGGATTCTTCACGGGTCACGTGGCTGAGGTTGTCTTCGCCGTCGCTCAGCAGAATGATGGCGCGGCGCACCGGCCCGGTCTGCTCCTGCTTCAAGAGCTTGTCGCGGCAGGCAAAGTAGAGCGCGTCGTACATGGCAGTGCCTCCGCCCGAGCGCAACATGCGCACGCCGGCTGAAAGATTTTCCGTGTTGTCGGTGAAATCCTGCGTGACTTCCGGGGTGGCGTCAAAGCCGACCACGAACGCCTTGTCATAGTGCGGACGAATGATGGCGTTCAAAAACTCGACGGCCGCTTCCTGCTCGAACTTAAAACGGTCGCGCACCGAATTGCTGGCGTCGATCAGCAAACCCACTTGCAGCGGCAGATCGGTCTCGGTGCGGAAGCTGCGCATCTCCGCGGGCTTTTGATCGTCGATCACCCGAAAGCTGTCTTTCGTCAGGTCTTTGATGTAATGGCCATGGCGATCGGTGACCGTGAACACCAAGCGGACTTCGTTGACGGAGGTCCTGATGGTTGCTATGGAGTCGTCGGAACTGGGCTTGGCGGGATTCTGTGCGGCGGGAGGCGGCGGCGCCGTCTGGCCGATCACCGGGCCAGCCAGCAAAAGAACAGCAACCAGAAACGGGAAGATGCGCAATTTCATGGGGACGATTTGCTCTGAGTTTATTTGTTTATTATAGCCTTTGCTCCGGCGTTCGGACGAAGTCTCAATCTTAGAACTGGTTTCATAAATGCCTTTCGGCTCGGGAGCCGGAGAACCTCCTTGCGCGCAGCCCCTGTGCTGGGCATAGAGCAGCTTCGGCATCTTACCCACGATTATCAATCCCGAATCATTGACTTGATTTTTCAAGGTCAGCGGCAATGTTGCGGGACTCTCCGCCCTCCGTATCGATGGAACGCACCCACACAAGGTAGCCATTCAAAGTCATTTTGATCGAATGGGTGCCCGGCTTGAGATTGATCTGGCTCGGAGTGCTTCCCACATAGTTGCCATCAATCGTGATCTCCGCTCCTGTCGGGTCTGAAGACAACTGAACGGATGCTACAGATTCAGGGCCGGTCTGCGCGATTCCAGAAGACGGCGTGGCGGTTGCGCCAATGGCCGCTTGATTGGCTCCGGGAGGCGCCGGAGGAATACTGGAAAGGCTGATGCCTTTGAGGGCCTCCTGGATCAGACCTGCGGTTTGCGTCCCCGTGTAATAAGCGTAGACCTTTTCGTTATTTTCACCATTGTGAACGAACATCGATGTTATGGGCGCCGTTTTGACCAGTGCGTGATCGCTGAGCCGGTAAATACTGATGTCCATGAGCAATTTTCCAGGCGCGATCATCCCACTATGCTGGTAGCCGGTGAACTTGCCTTCAATTAAAAGCGAATTGGTGGCGATAGAGTCGGGCACCGTTGCTCCCTCTTCCACTGCCTGGCTGGCATACTTGTTCTTCACCAGTTGGGTGCGAAGGTTGTCGCAGAACATATTGATAAAATTCTGCGATTGGTTCATACCATTCGCGTTGGTAAAGTGCTTTACGACGATGGTGTTGTATTGCGGCTGAGAGGCTTTGACGGCCAGCGGTGTGAGCGCGAAAAAAATCGAGAATTGAATCAGCAATGTAACAAAGCGTTTCATCAGAAAACCCCTCTGAGCGTAGATCTGGCTTCAAATCATTGGTTTGTCTTTTCCATATCGGCAGCCATGTTCCGCGACTCTCCGGCATCGGTATTGATTGACCGTACCCATGGCATATAGCCCTTTTTCGCGACCTTGACCGAGTGAGTGCCGGGTTTGAGCTTGATCAGGCTTGGCGTGCTTCCCGCATAGTTGCCGTCGATTGTGATCTCCGCGCCCGTGGGGTTTGAAGAAAACTGAACGGAGGCGAACGTTGTGGAGGCACCCTGCGGAAGGGAGGAAAACCGTATGGCCGCAGCGCTTGGTGGCACGGTTCTGGCGACGGGCGGCCCGAGCGGAATGCTGGATAAGTTGATGTTTCTGAGTTCCTTCTTGAGAGGGTAAAAGGTTTGTTCTCCAAGGTACTTCCAGACGAGCGCGTCCTTATCCCCCGGCATCGAGCTGAATGTGACTTTCGCCGTCATGTTTTTGACCAATGCGTAATCACCAATTCGGTAAATGTTAATTTCCATGCTCAACTGACCAGGTTTCAGGAACTTGATTCCCTTGTCGAAAGCAGTGAACTTGCCTTCGATCGAAAGCGAGTTAGCGGCGACAGTCTCTGCCACTGTAATTCCCTCTTCGACAGCCCGATCGGCAACCTTTTCCTTCTCCAGCCTGGAACAGAGGCCATCGCTGAAATATTTGATGAGATCCTGCGACAGATTCATTCCGTTTGCATTGGTGAAACGATTGACGACGATGGTATTGAATTGTGGATGCGGATCTTTGGCGGCCAACTGTGCGGCAGTGAGGAGAACAAAGAGCGCTAGAAAGAACGAAGCAAAGCGTTTCATCAGAAATCCCCTTTCTTAGCACAGATTCGGCTAAAGGTTGCCCAGTGTGGAGTGCATGTGTATTCGACTACCCAAAACCGATTTATGAAGCCAGCTCTAGATCTTACCGGCCAGGTTCCTGGCGGGGGCCTTCCTGTCGAGCATTCTCCAGGCTATTGAGCAAGTTCTCCAGTTCCTTTGGTAACGGGCGGGAGAACTTGAGCAATTCTTTCGTTCGGGGATGGGTCAACTCGAGCGATGCGGAGTGGAGAAAATTTCGCTCGAGGGCGAGCGTCGCGGGCATGCCTGCGGACCGGCGTTTATTCGACTGCGAGCGCAATTCTCCGGGGGCGCCATAGAGCGCGTCGCCTACGACGGGATGCCCGAGCGACGACATGTGCACGCGAATCTGGTGGGTGCGTCCCGTCTCGATCTGGACTTCGACGAGGGCAAACTTGCCATAGGGCGCGTCGATTTTTCGTTTCACTTCGTAATGGGTCACCGCTTCGCGGCCGCCGAAACCCTTCGTTGTCATTCGCGTGCGGCGCTGCGAGTGGCGGCTGATGGCGCTTTGAATGGTGCCGCGCTCCTGCTTCGGCCAGCCGTGGACCAGCGCGATGTATGTTTTGTGCACCTCGCGTCCGCTGAATTGTTTTGCCAGACGGCGGTGCGATTCGTCGTTCTTCGCCACCACCATCAGACCGCTGGTCGCGCGATCCAGGCGATGCACGATCCCCGGACGAAGTGCGCCTCCGACCGCGGAAAGTTTCTGAAAATGATGCAGCAGCGCGTTGACCAGGGTTCCGCGATTGCGCTCATCGTCGGTCGCTCCCGCTCCGGCGTGGACCATCATGCCCGAAGGTTTGTTGACGATGGCCAGATCGTCGTCCTCGTAGACAATGTCGAGTGGAATTTCTTCCGCAATGGCGCGAAGCGGCGGAGCTTGCGGCGGGCCGGTGACCGTGATCTGTTCGTCGCCCTTCAGTCGAAGCGACGCTTTTGCCGCGGCTCCGTTCACCAGCACTTCACCCTTGGCGATGAGTTGCTGCACGCGGGCGCGGCTGATCTCTACGTGATGGACATCGGAAAGTTGTGTCGCGAGATATTGGTCCAGGCGCTGTCCCGCAGCTTCGGGAGAGGCGGCGAGAGTGATGGGAAAGTCTGGCATGCAGAACTCAGGATAGCACTCGGGCTTCAGCATCAGCGGGTAAGTACGGGGAGGACATGCACGGGGTTAGGAGGCTGCGAAAAAAGTCGTGCGCAATCAGAAAGTGTGCCCGCAGCGGCTAAAGCCAAAGTCGAAACAAGGCAGTTACCGCAGCGATGGAGAGTGCGCGTGAGAACTCGGTCGTCCCTCCGGGACTTGAATCGTTCGTTCCACTCTACCCAGCGCTGAAGCGCTGGGCTAAGTTTGGTCGCCCCTCCGGGGCTGGATTGTCGGATGGATTGCTCCACCGCGTTGTTCGAAAATGAGTTCTCACGCACACACTGAAGCGCTCCACCCCATCACGCCAAAAGCGGGCGTGACGGGGACCCCGGCGCTGCGCCACCCAAAAACGACGGCGACAACTAGTTTTTCCGCAGACCCTTAGTGTTGTGTCCCAGAAATTCAAGACATAAGATCCAAGGCCGCCGCCCCGACGAGGCGAAGGTCCAAGTTGTGCAAAGAAACTGCATAGATCCTTCGCTTCGCTCAGGATGACAGTTGAACTATTAACGTGTATTTTCGGGCCGCGACGTTAGTGACTCGGGCCCGGTTTCTGGGTGCTGGGTGCGGATATGGGGGTGCCGCTTTTCAGCCACCAGATCAAGCCTCCGGTTACGACGAAGAGGATCGCGATGAGCTGGGTGCCCGACATCAGGCCGCCGAAGACTTCGCCGCGTCCGGGATCGCCGCGCAGGAACTCGATGAAGAAACGCTCGATTCCGTAGAGGATGATGAAGGCGGCAATCACCTGTCCATCGAATTTCTTGCGCTTGAACAGCCACATGAGCACCAGAAAATTGCAGAACTCAGCGAAGGATTCCATCAACTGTGTCGGCTGAATCCGGACGCCGAGCGGAGTTCCACTGATGGCATTGGCCAAGGGATTGGTGAAGATGACGCCCCAGAAATGGCTGGTGGGCTTGCCGAAACAGCATCCTGCGGCGAAACAACCTAGGCGACCGAAGATGTGGCCAAAGGCGACTCCGGGGGCGAAGGCGTCGCAGGTGCCGAGCGGCGGCATGTGATGGCGCCGCACGTACCAGACGGCGGTGATGAGCGCGGCAATCAGGCCGCCGGAAAATACGCCTCCGGCCTGGAGCGTGTTGAGGCTGAAAATCTCGCGCCAGTTGTTGGCGTAGGTGCTCCAGTCGTTGATCACGTAGAGGACTTTCGCGCCGAGCAATCCGGCGAGGACAACGAAGATAGCAAGGTTCCAGGCGTCGTCGCCGTTGATGCCTTTCTTTTCGGCATTGCGGACATTGATAAAGATCCCCATCAGCACGCCCGAGGCGGCCAGGAAACCGTAGGTCGGCAGGTAGAAACTTCCAATCTGAATCAGTCGAGGGAACACGGTAGTTTGGATGCTCCGTTGTGGGATGAGTTCAGGAAAAGTTTAGCAGGAACCGGGGGTCAGCTGTCAGCTATCAGCTATCAGCTATCAGTTGTAACTGCCGGTTTCCAGCGGTTGGTCTTCGTGGTATTTGGCGCGGACTGTTCGGGAAGAAGGAAGTGCCCGTGAGAACTGACGGCTGAAAGCTGACGGCTGACAGCTAAAACAAGCCGACCCACTTAGCCGTGTGGTGGGCCGAGAATGAACCCGTCTCAGACGGTGGGAACCCGCCGCAGCCCATTAGGCTTTTCCGCATGGCGGAACGTAGCACACAGGATCATGCGAGTCGCGTCCCCGTTCATTCGGCATTGGTTCAAAAATCGGTTGCCACCATCACCAACGTCGCAGGTCGGCTTTCACCTTGGATGCTAGGAAATTGGGAAGAGATTCGCAAGAGGAAAATGGAAAATAGTTGGCAAGATGCGTGCTGGAGGGTCCGGTCCAAAGGTGTAAAAGAAGGTGAACGGCAGGTTACTAACGATTTGGCAGGCTGCGGAAAAAGTCAATGTTCGGACTTGTGGTATCGCTAAAGCGATACCCTGATACAGAATACGAGTTCTCCCGCAGCCTGTGACGTCGTGCCCTTCCCGAAAACCTGCGCGGATTAGAATTTTTCCGCGGCCTGTTCAGCCCGTGCGGCGGGTATCCTGCAAAACCTCGTCGAGGGCGGTGGCCAACTTGCTGGCGCGCTGGCGCGCTTCGGGCGAGGGCTTCTCCAGTTGGCGCTTCAGCAGATGATATTCATCCGCAATGTTCAGCGCCGCCAGCACCGCCAGGCGGACCGAATCGACGGTGGCCGTTTGTTCGGATACGGCGCGCATCTTGCCGTCCACGTACTCGGCCAGCTTTATGATGTAGGCGGCGTCGGATCCGCGCAGGTTATAAACCTGGTCGAAGATTTCGACGCGGACATTGCCGTTGCCACTGCCACTGCCGCTGGGGCTGGGCGGCGCGTCGGACGCAGTGTCGGTCGAAGGTTGTTTGCTCGGATTGGCCATGTCGCTCCTCGGCGAACCGCTCTCCGGCGGAGGGTGGCCGCCGTCGAGTTTGCGGGAATCGCTCAGCTTGCCGCCTGTTCATCGGCAAGGCTGTCCATCTGGCCCAACATTTTTTCCACGCGGGCGCGTATGTCCTCGCGGTCCTTGCGCAGTTGCAGCAGTTCGCGGCGCATGCGCTCGTTTTCTTCGTCGCGCTCTTCGAGTTGCTCGCGCAGGCGCTTGGCGTCGCGCTCGGCGGCAGTTCGCGCTTCTTTGGCCGCCTTGTACAACTCAATGGTGCGATAAACTTTCTCTTCCAGCGCGGCAAAATCTTCGGCAGGAACCTGCTCTGACACCTCATCCACCATTTTCACGGACATGGGCACTCGCTTTCGGAAAAAATCAGCGTTGAGGCGAAGTATAGCGCAGTTTGCTGTGGAAGGGCCGGTAGTTTTGGCGGACCTCTACGATGCGACCGGAGTGTTCCCGACCGCCGCGCCGCCGGGGACGACGTTCAGACACTCCTGGGGCTCGGTGGCGGGACTCATAACGTCGTTGATCGAAGCGGGCTTCGATATACTGAACCCCGTGCAGTGCTCGGCGACGGGAATGGAGCAGCGATTTTATCCACTCTTTATTTCATCCAATCCCAACGAGAAGAGATGGCGGAGCTGAAGAAACTTCACGATGCGATTTTGACCGGCGACCTGAAGACTGCGGTGGCGATTACGCAGCAGGCCATCGCGGAGAAATTGGATCCGTCGGAGTTGATCGCCAGCACCATGGTCCCGGCGATGGCCGAGGTGGGGAGGCTTTTCGAGTGCGAAGAGTATTTCGTGCCGGAGTTGCTGCTGTCGGCGCGCGCGATGAAGGGGGCGCTGGAGCTACTGCGTCCGCTGCTGGCTGCTACCGGCGCACAACCGGCGGGGCGGGTCGTGATCGGGACCGTGAAAGGCGACATGCACGACATTGGGAAAAACCTGGTCGCGTCCATGCTCGAGGGAGGCGGGTTCGAGGTCGTCGATCTGGGGACCGACGTGGCGCCGGAAATATTCATTGCCGCGTTGCAGGCGTCGAACTCCAGAATTCTGGCGCTGTCGGCGCTGCTGACCGTAACCATGCCTGCGATGAAGACCACGATCGACGCTTTGAAAACCGCCGGCGTGCGCGACAAAATCAAGGTGATGATTGGGGGCGCGCCGGTGACCCAGCAGTATGCCAACGAAATCGGCGCCGACGGCTACAGCGAGAATGCGAACTCCGCCGTAGCGCTGGCGCGAAAGCTGGCAGGCGCGGTGTGAAGCTGCGGTAAGGTTCAGAATCCCGCGTCGGGAACCGCCTTCACGATTTCGTGGTCGTAGGTAGGGTCAATGCGATTGCGCGGCGGAACGACGAGAAAATCGGCATTCCAATCGCCCGACAACAAGCGGCGGAACAGGGTCAGGTCGCCGGTGAGTTTGGTGAAAGTCCAGTTCTTCGCCGCCGCTTCCGCCTGGGCTCGTTGGAGGAATGTCCCATCCGGTTCCAAGCCGGTCTCGATGTAGGTGAGTTGGCGGTAGGTATGAAGGTATTTCGTGTACTCCTCGAAAAGGTACTGGCCGTTACTCTCGCCATAACGCTCGATCAGCGCGTTGCGGTCGCAAGCGATGGCGAGGCCGGCAATCTGCTGCTGCAACTCTTCGCCATGCTCGACCCATCCCACTGAGCGGTAATAAACTCCGGGGTTCGCCTCAAAGTATGTTTGGAATTTGGAACGGCTCCCCATGAGAAGGGTGATGCAGTCGTGGGCACGGGGCACGACGAGTGGAATTCTTCGCGCTCGGAGACCGGCAAGACCGTTTCCGCAGAGCGCGTATCCCAGGACGATGACGTCGTAGTTGGGGTCCGCTGCGTCGATCGCCGCCTGCAACCGGTGGCGCATGTTTTCCGCGCCCAGGTCGTGCAGCCCAGCGGGCAAGAACTGAGCTTCGATCAGATGCGGAGAGCGGACGATCGCGTCGCTCAGCTCGCGCATCAGAAGCCCGCACCCGAGAAGCAGCAATCGCATGATCTAGTCTCCGAAAAGTACGACCAAGACCGGAGCAGTTTATGGAAAGTAAGGCTAGCACAAATTGGGTTCACCACGGAGACACGGAGGAAGGCACGAGCGAGCAAGTGACTTAGCGAATTCTCACTCCGCAGCCAGGGCAGAGATCCTTGCGCAGACTAAGTCGGTGGTCACAGGCGGGGCAACGATAGATCGCAAGGTACACAGCGTAATAAGCGGTCGAAATTCCGGCGCCGACTCCTAAGACAGCGATAGAGCAAAACCCTAGAGGTTTATTGGCTACCCCAGTTGCGTAGAGGTATAAGAGAGCCCCAGCAACGAACCAAATCGACCCAGTGATTTGCAGGTACCGGTACACTCGATAACGCCATCGCACAGTTTTGATGACTTCGGATTCAGTTGAACTTACAGGAGCAGTGCTCATTGAGCGCCTCGACAGCACACTTTACCACATGGGACGGTGCCTTCTCGGCGTCTCCGTGGTGAAATTGAACTTACGTCTGCCTCACTTCACCGGCGCGGCGCTTGGCGGAGGGGTTGTCGTTGTTGCCGCGGGCGGCTTGGCGGGCGTTGTCGTTGCAGCAGGCGGCTTGGCAGGCGCCGGTTTCTTTTTCACCGGCTTCTTCGGCGGCTCGGTGTCGTCCACTACGATCTTCTTCGGAGGCGGAGGGGGCGCGGCGGTCAGCGTTTTCACCTGGGTCCGCAATCGCGACAACTCCTCTTCTTTGCTCACCGCCAATTTCTGCATGCGCTCGCCAAAGGCGCGGCGCGCTGACTCCAGTCCGTTCATGTCGTTGCTCAGGCTCTGAAACTCGTCTTTCGAGCCAAACGCTCCCGCCGATTCCGCCACCGACCCGAAAACATCGCACAGCAAATCGAGGTTGCGATAGAGCTTGAAACTCACGCCCAAGTCTTCCGGCGCGTTGCTCAGTTGCGCCATGATTTCCGGCAGGGCCGAGCGCAGGTTGCGCTGGATCGCGTCCACGTTACCGATCGCCTGGCGGCGGGTGGCGCCGTCCGTCTTCCATTTTTCGACGCGCGTGTTGGCCAGATCGGTCTGCATGTTGGCGGCGGTCTGCTGCAATCCGGAAAGGATCGAATTCAATTCATTGACCGATGCATAGGCCACGGCCGGCTGTGCCCCGGATGACGGGCCGGCAGCTTCTTGCGCGGCTGCCGCCAACGGCGCAAGCGCAACCATCAAACCAAGCAGCAGCCGCGCCGGAATATTCCGCGAGTTCAACATGGACCTCCGATTGTGTCTCAGGTATTTTGCCAATCCTATCCTAGTTGAGTTTGATGCCGCCGCAGTCCGTGAGTTTGACGCGGCGGCGAAGCTAAGCGAAAATGAAAGTAGTGGGCCTGTGGCGCAGCTGGGAGCGCGCTTCCATGGCATGGAAGAGGTCGTCGGTTCGATCCCGACCAGGTCCACCAAATCCCTCGACAACTCAGCTGAGTGATCGCGCCGTGCCGCGGATGGCGGAGCCACAGACCCGGCCGGCCTACTTCACGACCAAGCGCACTTCCTTGCCCTGGTAGTGGATCTCGTTGCCAGCATCCTCAGCCACGTTGCCGCCGATGCCGTGCGCCGGGTCCACCAGAATTACGCGGAAAGTGCGCGCTGCATCCATGCCCGGATAGCTACCCTCACGCGCACCAATCGTCAGCGTGCTCGCAGCATCGTCCCAGTGCATCGGGGTAATGGCATGCGCGCCCTTCTCGTACCGATAGCTGTCGCCTTCGTCCTCATAGAGGTTGAAGCTGCCATCGGCGCCGCGATAGATGCGGAGCTCGAGCGGCGCATCCGGCTTCTCGCCGGCGTATTCAATCTCCGGGCCCATGGGCAAAATCGCGCCGGCGCGAACGTAGAGTGGAATGCGATCGAGCGGAGCGGGCGCAAGGATGCGCTGACCGCCGCTGAGCTTTTCGCCCGTCCAGAAGTCATACCAAGCGGCCGCCGGGGGCAGATAGACGAAGCGGCTCGTTGCGCACTCGGTGGTCACCGGATTCACCAGGATCGAGGGGCCGAACATGAACTGGTCGCCGATGTCGCGCACCGCTTCCTCGGTCCGCCAATCCATTACTAGCGGACGCTGCATGGTGTAGTCGTCGTTGGTAACGCGCCACGCCAGCGAGTAGATGTAGGGCAAGAGCCGGTAGCGCAGCTTGTCATAGGAAATCAGGGTCGGCGTCTGCGGGCCATAACTGAAGACCTCGTTGGTGTCGTTCGAGCGATGGCCGTGAGTGCGGAAGATGGGACAGAACGCGCCAAATTCATACCAACGCGTGTACAGCTCCTGGTAGGAGGGATCGCGCGTGTCGCGCTCGAACGGCCAACCGTAGCCGGCGATGTCGGTGGTCCAGTAGGGTATGCCGGAGACGGCAAAATTCAAACCCGCCGGAATCTGGCGCGCGAAGGTCATGAAGGTGCCGTAAACATCGCCCGACCAGGTGGTCGCCGCGTTGCGCTGCTGTCCCAAAAAGGCGGAGCGAGTGAGGATGAAGACGCGCTTGTTTTCGTTCGCCGCCCGCCAGTGTTGGTAAACGCCCTGGGTATGGAGCAGGGGGAAGACGTTGGTATAGCGCGCGCCGCTGCCGATCGAAAGCTGGCGATCAAAGAGCGCGGCATCGCTGGCGTAGCCGTGGCCCTCGGGCTCCGAGCTGTCGAGCCAGAAGCCATCCCAGCCCTGGGCAAAGATTTTGCCCACCAGGAGAGTCCAGTAGGCATCGCGCGCCTGGGGATTGGTCGCGTCGTAGTCGGGCGTGCCGGGAATGGTGAATCCCTTGGCCTGCATTTGCTGGAAGGTGTTCGACTTCGCGTCCATGACCGCCCATACGGAGATCATCGCGTGCACATGCTCGTCGTGAAGTTGACGGAGCGCTCCGGGAACATCGGGATGCGGCTTCAGGTATTCCTCGGTGTAATCGGTATCGCCCTGGAGCTTCCACCAGAACCAGTCTTGCACAATGAAGTCGAGCGGCACATGCTGGGCGCGGTATTCGCCGGCGATATCGAGCAGTTGCTGGGCGGACTTATAGCGGTCTTTCGACTGCACGAAACCGTAGGCCCACTCGCCGAAAAGAGGCGCGTGGCCGGTCATCTGGCGGTACTGGTGAATAACCTGGTCGATCTCCGGCCCATAGAAGAAGTAATAATCGATGGCGTCGGCGGCGAGTGTGGTCAGCTTCAACTCGGTGGCAAAGCGATTGTCGAAGTACGACAGTCCGGCGGTATTCCATAAGATGCCGTAACCCTTGGACGAGATGAGCATGGGCACGGCCACGTCGGTGTTCGCCTGGCCGAGCTCGACGACGGTGCCGCGATAATTGAAGACGCCGTTCTGATGCTGGCCGAGTCCGTAGAAGCCCTCGCGCGCTTCGGGAGAGAAGCGCTGGGCCACGTGGTACACCTTTTCGCCATTGACGGTGTCGGCGACGTACTCTCGCGGCGTGTGCTCGGCGAGCAGGATCTTGCCGGCAGCGTCCTTGAAAATCAGTTTGCCTTCGGCCAGATCGATGGTCACCTTGAGCGCCGAGGTGGTTACGGTCGCATCTTTTTCGTCCTGCGCAAACTCAAACTGGCCGGGCTGGCAGGGGTTCACAATCCAGGGCTGCTGCGGAGAAGCGGCCACGGGATCGCCGGGGCCGGCAACAACATGAATGGTGGTCGGGCTGCAAACGGTCAGGCGCAGCGTCTCGTCGCCGTTGTGCAGCACGATTCCGGATGGCTCGCGAACCACGGTGATCGTCGCCGCTGCAAAAACCGCGGACATAGTCAGACAGGCAACTAGTGTTAATACACGCATGTGAATCGTCCTCCGTCGTCGCTCAAAAGAGTACACGGCGAAGCGGCGGTGCGGGTGGGGAAAATTTCCGCTGTTGCCGGGAGGCTGCGGGAAAACTCGGCCGTATCGTATACACTATGGCCGACTGGAAAAGGCGTTTCCGTTTGCTTCGGCAGATCGGAGGCGGGAGATGCCCGGGGGATGCGCGCCCGAAGGCGAGCACTCGACCAATAAGTCCGTCCAGGCTTCACATCAGCGAGGAGAGCAGGCGTTATGATTTTTGCCGATGATTTTGCCAACTGTTTTGCCAACTGTTTTGCGAAATGTAGAGTTGCAGCGTTTTTGTCCAGTGTGATTGCGCTTGGCGTGGTGGCTGCGCCTTGCTTGAGTGTGGCCCAGGGCGACGACCCGAATGCGCCCACTGCGGCAGTGAATCCAGCGGCAATCGACGAGACCTGGCAGAAAGCCAGCGCGAAATATGATGCGGCGCGGGCGGCGATTCTGGAACATGTGGACCAGGTCAATCGCGGAGGGCCGTTTCGGCCGGACTGGGAATCGTTGCGCAACCACAAAGTTCCGGAATGGTATAAGGACGCCAAGTTCGGAATTTTCATTCACTGGGGAGTTTATTCGGTCCCGGCGTTTGGCAACGAGTGGTATCCGCGCGAGATGTACGACCCGGCGTCGAGTGAATACAAACACCACATCGCCGTCTATGGCACGCAGGACAAGTTCGGTTACAAGGACTTTATCCCAAAATTCACGGCGGAGAAGTTTGATCCGGCGGCATGGGCGCGCTTGTTCAAAGAAGCGGGAGCGAAATACGTAGTTCCAGTATTTGAGCACCACGACGGTTTCGCCATGTACGACTGCGGGCTTTCCGATTGGACGGCGGCGAAGATGGGGCCGCATAGAGATTTAATGGGCGATCTGGCCAAGGCGGTGCGCGCCGAAGGGCTGCACCTGGGAGCATCGTCGCACCGCGTGGAGCATGATTTTTTTCTAGGCGTCGGGCGCAGCATTCGTTCCGACATTAACGACCCGCAATATGCGGCGTTTTACGGTCCGGCCCACACTTGGCTGGCCAATCAGCAGGGCACGCCGGTTGCGAACGATTACACTTTCGTTTCGTCGGCCTGGACGCGCGACTGGCTGGCTCGGTCGGCTGAAATTGTCGAGAAGTATCATCCGGACGTGATGTATTTCGATTGGTGGATCGGGCAGCCGTCGGTGCGCGCGGACCTGACCCGCTTCGCCGCTTTCTACTACAACACGTCGCAGCAGGGGGACGTTGCCGGCATCATCAACTACAAGGACTACGCGATGCAGGAGAACGCGGGAGTGCTCGACATTGAACGCGGCCAACTCTCTTCCATTCGCCCGCTGTACTGGCAGACGGACACTTCCGTCGGAAATAAATCGTGGGGCTACATCGAGAACGAAACCTTCAAATCGCCCGAGTTCATCGTTCAGCAACTGGCGGACATTGTGAGTAAGAACGGCAATCTGCTGCTGAACATCGGCCCGCGTTCCGATGGCACGATTCCAGATGAAGTGCAGCAAGTGCTTCGCGGGGTTGGATCGTGGCTGAAAGTAAATGGAGAAGCGATCTATGGAACGCGCCCCTGGAGAGTGTTTGGGGAGGGGCCGACGAAGGTCGTGGAGGGGGCGTTTCATGACACGGACACTACGCCCTACACCGCCGAAGATTTTCGGTTCACGACCAAGGGAGACGCGCTCTACGCGATCGAGCTTCGGCGTCCTGCAAATCGCGAGGTGGTGATTCACTCGGTGGGTCGAGGAGTGGTTGGCGAGGAAGGTGTGGAGTCGGTCGAACTTCTTGGTTCCGATGCCAAGATTACTTTTGAGCAACAAGCGGATGGGTTGCACATGCAAGTGCCGGAAAACATGTCGGGCAGTTATGCTTGCGTGTTCAGGATTCATTTCACGGGAAGGCGCGAGGGTGGGAGTGATGCCGGCAGTTCGCGGACGGGCGAGTCAGTCAAGGAATGAAGCAGGTTGCTGCGAGGAAGAGTTAGTCGCGAAATGAACCTTGTTGCTGAACTCTGTTACTAAGGAGAGCGAATGAAGAGCAAATCGGCCGCTGGCTCCAATCGCGTGGGCGCACTCTCGGATTGGAAACAAATATTGCGAGACCGGCTGCCGCTTTACGGGCACCGGAACTGGATCGTGGTGGCGGATTCCGCGTATCCCGCACAATCGCGGGATGGAATCGAAACCATCGTTGCCAGCGCCGATCATAGGGCCGTCGTGGAGACGGTCCTTAAGATGATTCGGTCGTCCCGCCACGTAAAGCCGGTGGTTTACACCGATCAGGAATTGAAATTTGCCGAGGAGCAGGACGCTCCAGGGATAACTTCCTATCGGGCTTGGCTCAACCAGTTGCTTAGAAATGTCAGCGTCCTTCCCCACGAGGAAATCATCTCGAAGCTGGACCGCGCCGGGCAGACATTTCGGGTGTTGATCGTCAAGAGCACAATGACGATGCCGTATACATCGGTGTTCTTCGAACTGGATTGCGCCTATTGGAATGGCGATGCCGAAAAACGGGTTCGCGCGGCGATGAAAAACTGAATCGAAGGTGGGACTGGCGCTGGTGCTGGCCGACCTACACAGAAGAGACGCTGAACGATGCAACTGTGAAGTATCGCGGTTTTAACTACGGTTGCAGGTCAACTAACCACCGGTTGGATCTTCGGTTCGTCCGGTAACTTACTTACTTACCTACTTACTTACTCGCAGCCGCCATTGCATCTTTGATCTTTTTGTCTACTTCATCGGTCAAGTAACCGCAATCGAGGCGCAGGAAGACAGAGGTGTAAGGGATGGTTGTGTTGGTCTTGATGAACAGCACGCGGAAAGTTTTCCCGGCGTCGTCGATCTTGGCTATGGATTCGGCGTGAGGGACAGTGGAAAGACTGCTCTTGGCAAAGGTTTGGGTGATGGCCTCGCGCAAAGCCGTAACTCCCGGGTAGTCGGTCTCCTGGACAAATTGAAGTTCCTGGTCGACGAAGACGGTGGCGCGTACATGCTTGGACGAGGAGATGGCGTGGGCCACATACTTCACGACTGACGGCAGATCCTGGTTCACAACGATGGTCTCGATGCCGCTTTGCGAGTAAGCCGGGTAGGCGGCATCGGCCACGACGATCCAATTGCGGTGGCCGTAGAGTGGCAGGCGGTGCTGCACGGTGGTCTGCCATGCGGCGGGGGCCGGTTTGGGAGCGACCTGCGCCAGCAAGGCGCAAGCCAACAACATCACGGTGAAAGCAATGCGCACTACCTGCATGTTAGTGGTTTTCATGTTCCTCCTGGCTTCCAATGAGCGGAGCGCGGATGGGTGTGTCACAGCGAGCTGCTTTCTGCGCGCCGCAGCTGCCATCCCTGTTTATAAAACGTTTCACGTTGCTTGCAAAGCCCCTTCGGAAGCGGCTCATGTTCAGCGCGCCAGGGAAGGCGGGGGCGGCCTTGCGCTTGCTGAAACCGAGCACTTGCCAGGAGTAAAATTAGAGTGCATGGGGTCCCCTGTACTAGTGAATAAAAAGAGCCGCGAGTTCAATCCCGCGGTCTTCCTCGCCACCATTGGCGAGGGCAGGACGAACCTGACTTTCAGCAAGAAGCAGGGCATCTTCGCCCAGGGAGATCCGGCGGACTCCGTCTTCTATATCCAGGCAGGCAAAGTGACCCTCAGCGTGGTCTCCAAGACGGGCCGGGAAGCGACCGTCGGCATGTTGACCGGCGGAGACTTTTTTGGCGAAGGCGCGCTGGCCGGCCAGGCGCAGCGCATGGGGTCGGCGGCGGCCATGACGGATTGTGAAATTCTGCGCATCGACAAGAAAGCGATGATGAATGCGCTGCACCGCGAACATGCATTTTCAGATCTGTTCGTCGCGTATCTGCTGGCGCGCAATATCCGTTATGAAGAGGACCTGGTTGACCAGTTGTTTAACTCCAGCGAAAAGCGGTTGGCCCGCGTGCTTCTGCTGCTCGCGCATTTTGGCAAGGAAGGCGTGCCCGAACCCGTGGTCCCGAAAATCAGTCAGGCGACTTTGGCTGAAATGGTTGGCACCACCCGTTCGCGGGTAAGCTTTTTCATGAACCGGTTCCGGAAGATGGGATTTGTCGATTACTCGGGGGGCCCGGAGGGCGGCCTTCAGGTCCACAGCTCGCTGCTCAGCGTGGTGCTGCACGACTAGGCGCTCGGCAGCGGCGTGGGCGCGCCGCGCGAATCTTTCTCCACGGGAAAGTCGCAGGGCATGGTGAACTTGAAAATCGAGCCATGGCCGGCCTGCGGCTCGACCCAGATTTTCCCGCCGCAGTGCTCGACGATTTTCTTGCAGATGGCCAGGCCAATTCCGTTGCCCGGCATATTCGGTGCGCGTGTGCAGGCGCTGGAAGACGACAAAAATATTTTCCGCCTGCTCCGGCGCAATGCCGATCCCGTTATCGCTCACGCTGAACAACCATTGCGCGCCCGCTTTCTCGGCCTGCACGGAAATCGCCGGCGCTTCTTTCCCGCGAAACTTGATCGCGTTGCCGATCAGATTCTGAAGAACTTGCATCATCTGCGAGCGGTCCGCCCACACCACCGGCAGCGCGGCATGGGTGACCACCGCGCCGCTCTCTTCGATCGCCGGGCCGAGATTCAGCAGGACCTCTTCCATCGCCGCGTCACAATCGACGCGTTCGGCATGCGGCACAACTCCGGCCCACCCGCGAAAAGGCCAGCAGATCCTGAATCAGGGTCTGCATGCGCAGAGCTCCCTCGCTGGCATAGCCGATGAATTTGTCGGCGTTTTCGTCGAGCCGGCCGCGATAGCGTTCGGCAAGCAGTTGCGTGTAGGCCGCCACCATGCGCAGCGGTTCCTGCAGATCGTGCGATGCGATATAGGCGAATTGCTCGAGGTCGGCGTTGGAGCGGGCCAGCTCCTCGACTTTCCGCGCCAAATCCTCTTCCGCTTGCCGGCGCAAGCGCAGCTGACTTTTCTCCTGCAAAGCGCGCCGGACGGCTTCGGGCAGCCGCGCCAGTCCGTCTTTCAGAACGTAATCGGTTGCGCCCCGCTTGATGCATTCCACCGCGCGTACGTCGCCGAACGCGCCCGAGACCAGGATCAGCGGAATGTCCAGCCCTTCGCGCCGCAGCACATCCAGCGCGTCCATGCCTTTCCACTGCGGCAGGTTGTAGTCGGCGAGCACGATGTCGGGAGGGTGCGAGCGCAGTTGCCGCTCAAACTCGGCTTCTCCTCCTGCACTACCACCACGGAAACCGAGAAGCCGCCTCGGCGCAGGGCCTGCGCCACGAGTTCCGCGTCCAGCTCGTTATCTTCGACGTGCAGCACCCGGAGTTGGCCCGGTGCGGTCGCGAGATCGTCAGTCGTTAGTGGCGGTCATCGGCCAGCCTCCGCTAAATGCTGGAGCCTCCCACTACCGGCGGCTGATTGATGACCAGCCAGTACAGTCCGACGGTCTTCACCGTCTCCCGGAACTGTTCGAAGTCGACCGGTTTCTGGATATAGCTGTTCGCCCCCAGGTGGTAACTGGCCACCAAGTCCCGCTCTTCTTTCGACGAGGTCATGATGACGACCGGGATGATCTTGGTCCGCGGATCGCTCTTGATCTGTTTGAGCACTTCCATCCCATCGACCTTGGGCAGTTTCAAATCCAACAGCACCAGCTTGGGGGGATGCTCGAACGATCGGTCCGCGAACGCCCCGCGACAGAAGAGAAAGTCCAGGGCTTCCTCGCCATCGCGCACGACTGAAGATGTTGTTCGCCAGCTTCTCCCGCCGCAGCGTATGCAGGGCAAGATCCACATCGTCCTGACTGTCTTCCACCAACAGTATGTCCAGTGCATCTGAGTTCATAATCGGCCTCCAGCCGTTGCTCCATTGCTTTTCGATTTAGCTTCTTTCCCCACGCCGAGGGTGAAATAGAAAGTTGCGCCCTTGTCCAGTTCCGCCTCCGCCCAGACTCGGCCTCCGTGCTTGTGGACGATGCGTTGCACCGTCGCCAAGCCGATGCCCGTGCCTTCGAAATCCTCCGCGCGGTGCAACCGCTGAAAGACCCCGAACAATTTGTCGACATATTTCATGTTGAAGCCGATGCCGTTGTCCCGGACCATGAATACTGGTTGGCCGTCTGCCTTCCAGTGACTGACTTCGATGACCGCGCGGGCGCGCGGGCGGGTGAACTTGAGCGCGTTCGTCAGCAGGTTTTGAAAAATCTGCCTGACCAGATACCGGATCGCACTCGACCGCCGGCAGATCGCGAGATCGCCCATTCCACTTGCCGCCCTTCGCTCTCCGGCTCGAGCATCGCCATCACTTCCGCGACCAGCTCGTTCAAGTTTAGTGGTCCGCCGATTCAGCGGCATGGCGGCCGACCCGCGCCAGATTCAACAATTCATCCACCAGCAGGCCCATTTTCTGTGTCCCTGCCTGGATGCGTTCGACGTAGCGCCGGGCGTCGGGATCGAGGGTGGCGCCGAATTCTTCCAGCAGCAACTGGGAAAAGCCGCTGATATGCCGCAAAGGCGCGCGCAGGTCGTGCGACACCGAGTAACTGAAAGCCTCCAGTTCCTGGTTGGCAGTCGCCAGTTGCGCGGTGCGCAGAGACACTCTCTCTTCCAGTTCGTCGTTGAGTTTCTGAATTCTAACTTCGGCTCGCTTTTCGCTCGGTGATGTCGCGGGCGATTTTTGAAGCGCCAATGACCGCGCCGCTGCTGTCCCTGATCGGCGAAATCGTCACGGAAACGTCGATGTGCCTGCCATCCTTTCGCACGCGGACGGTCTCGAAACGGACGCACTTCCGCCGGGTGCAATGCGCGCCAGAATGTCGGATTCCTCATCGGCGAGCTCCGGCGGCAAGAGCATGCCGCATCGGTTGGCCCACCGCCTCCGCCGACGAGTAGCCGAACACTTTCTCGGCGCCAAAATTCCAGTTGGTGATGATGCCGTCGAGGGTCTTGGCGATAATGGCATCGTCGGAGGAATCGACCACGGCCGCCAAGCGTTCGCGCACTTCCTCGGCGCGCTTGCGCTCCGTGATGTCGGCCCGGATGGCAACGTACTGCCACGGCCTGCCATCCGCGCCGAGGAACGGGACGATGGTCGCATCCACCCAGTAAATGGACCCGTCCTTGGCACGGTTCCGAATCTCGCCGCGCCAGACTTTTCCATTCGCGATGGTGTGGTACATCTTCTGGAAAAATTCTTTCGGATGGTAACCCGAGTTGACGATGCGGTGGTTCTGGCCCAGCAGTTCCTCCCGGGAATATTGGCTGATGGCGCAGAATTTATCGTTGACGTAGGTGATCGCGCCCTGGACGTCGGTGATGGCGACGATGGCGTGCTGATCGAGGGCAAACTTCTGGTCGGCGAGTTCCTGGCGCGCGCGCTGGCTGGCGGCGAGGCTTGACTGCAAGGCCGCTTGCGCCAACTCCCGCTCGGCGATCTCGGATTGCAAGGCCGCCGTACGCTCGGCCACACGCTGCTCCAGACGCGCGTTGACCGTATCGCTGCGGTCGACGATGAAAGCGATCCAGGTGATGAAGCCGACCAGCAAAGCGCCGCACAATATCGCCAGCAAGCTCGCTTCAATCCAGGTAAAGTGCGCCTCAGTGAGCAGGGTTCTTGAGATCGACCAGGCGATCAAACCGAGGACGAGCAGAGCGGCGGGGATCGCTTTGCGCAACAACTTCGCTCCCGCGCTCTGGCTGACCAGAAGCCCGCCTACGGCCCAGGCAGCGCGCGAGCCCAGCAGCCCACACGCCACCACAAAGAAGGCCACAGCGGCGGGGAAAGCCATGGTCAGGCCGGTTGCTCCGGGCGCCAAAAACAAAGCGAAGATCCCAAATATGGCGACGATCGCGGCCCCCAAAGAGAGGTATTGGGCGGGCCAAGCCTGCTGCCGCGTCTTCCAGTCGAGCAGCAGCAGGGCGGCGCCGAGAAGAATGAAATCGCAGGCCGCGCTGCTGGCGATCAGACCCGGACGCAGCCCCGGAATCCGCTCCGCCAGAGGGACAGTAATCAGCATCTGATCGAAGCCTGGGTCCCAGCTAAAAAAGTGTTCCGCCAAAACCAGCAGGCCGATCAGGCAGACGATGGCCGCCGCGGTTCGAGCGGCGAGCTTTTGCACCCACGCGCGAGTCATTAAGGCAGGCCACGAGAAAGGATGGCCGCACGCGTTCTCTTTTCTGAGCAGCCAAGAAGCACCGCCGAGCAGAACGAGGCCGGCAGCGGCGTTCGGCGCAAGCCTGACGGGCAGGGCTCCCCAGGCGAGGAGAGCGATGCTGTGCAGTTTCCAGCCCGCCAGGCCGAACAGTCCAACCGCGACCGCAAAAAGGGCGCTGGCGGAGGCGAAGGCATTGAGCCACTTAACCAGGCGAGGATCGGGATCGCTCATATAGCGTCACTCATATTGCGTTGCTCATAAATCTTTTCAGGCCGGAAGGTACGTACCTTAGGGATCGAAAACCGCATTCTTGTTGGCCCTAAGCGCCATGATTGGAGCTGTGCGCCACCCAAAGCCGATGCATGAAAAAACTCCTAGCACCTGTGGGTAGTGATCGGCAGAACGAATGCCGTTGTCCGGCGCGAGGCAGGTTACTTAGGGCCGGGGCGAACCTCGGAGGGCCTGGGTTTCGATATTGTTTCTTGGTGGCTTCGCCCCGAAAAACGTCAGACGCCGGCAGCCCTTCCGGCTGCTTCCGTCAGGCTTGCACTCACCAATTGCCTCCGGAGTTTCTCCACCAACTCGTGTACCAAGCGCAATTTCTCGCTCGCCGCCGGGGGCAAGCCGGAGGCTCCCAGGGCCAGCTCACTGGACAGCAACAGCGCCGTGACCGTGTCGTTGAGTTCGCTGTGAAGCCTCCCGATGGCGGCGTAGCGGGCCCTTAGTTCTTCGCGCTGGCGGCGCTGGAGGGCGGCTCGCACCTCGCGCACCAGACGCTCCATTCCACTGATCGCCAGATTCACCTGCACTAAAGTAGCGGTGCCCAATTGCTCGAACGCAATCTCGGCTTCGCTGCGATCGATCGGCCCGGCTTCGAGCAGAAGTTGATCGAGCACCACCGCCAGGCAGCATTTCGTTCGCAAGTGGGTGGCGGCGCGCGACAGGCTTTCCGCCACCACGATCTCTTCACTCATCGCCTCATGCAGCGCCGCGGCGCATTCGGAGGCCCGCGCGCTTGCCGTCACTAAAAGGATCATGGCGAATCCTTTTGCAACTTCCGGGCCAATCGGTTCAGCCTGAAAACAAATGCTTTCTGCGCGCCGTTCGGCTCTACGCTCCCGATCTGGAACCAACGCTGGCCCCGACCGACCAGTCTTGGGAAGAGTACTCTTTCAGCTTGCGGTACAACGTGGTCTTGCCAATCCCCAGTAGCCGCGCGGCCACCAACTTGTCACCATTGACCTGGGTGAGCGCGTTGAGGATGGTCTGTTTCTCCAACTCCGCCATGGGCACAATCGCTCCATTCGCCGGAGCGGTCATTGTTCGCGACTCCGTTCGCAACTCCATCGGTGCGCTGTGGATCTGAGTGGGAAGATCGCGCAGCTGAATTTCGTGGGCGCTGCTGAGCGCGCACGCCCGCTCCAGCGAGTTCTCGAGTTCGCGCACGTTGCCCGGCCAGTCGTAGTTCAGAAGGGCCTTGAGGGCCTCGTCTGCAATGGTTTTTTCGATGCCCGCATCGCGCCCGATGCGCTCCAGAAAATGGGCCACCAGCAGCGGGATGTCCTGGCGGCGTTCGCGCAAGGGAGGGATGCGCAGGGTGAGCACGTTGAGCCGGAAATAAAGATCGCGGCGGAAGGAGCCGTCGGCCACCGACCGCTCGAGGTCGCGATGGGTCGCGGCCAGGATGCGCACGTTGATGGGAACGCGCTTCACGCTGCCCACGGGACGAATCTCCTTCTCCTGGATGGCGCGCAACAGCTTCGCCTGCAAGTCGGTCGGCAACTCGCCAATCTCGTCGAGAAACACCGTGCCGCCGTCGGCGATGGCCAGCAGGCCGTCCTTGGGATTGGTGGCGCCGGTGAAGGCGCCGCGCACGTGGCCGAACAGTTCGCTCTCGATCAGCGTCGGCACCAGCGAGCCGCAGTCCACAGGAATAAACGGCTTGTTGCGGAAGATGCCGGCGAAGTGGATGGACTTGGCGACCAGTTCCTTGCCCGTGCCGCTTTCGCCAAGAATCAGGACAGGATGGGCGCTCTGGCCGGCTTTGGCGATGATGCGATACAGCTTTTCCATGTCGGGCGCGCGCCCGACCATATTGCCAAAGCCCTGCCGCGATTTGCTGGCTTCGCGGAGCACGCGGTTCTCGGTTTTCAGCCGAAGATGCTCCGCCGCGCGCGCCAGCAGCAGCCGCAATTCTTCCCTGCTGAAAGGCTTGGTGACATAGTCGTAGGCGCCGTCTTTCATCGCCTGCACCGCCGACTGCACGGTGCCGTATCCCGTCACCACGATCACGAGCGCGTCGGCGCGACGCTGCTTGATCGCGTGCAAGGCTTCGAGGCCGCCCGCGCCCGGCAGCCGCATGTCGAGCAGCACGGCGTCGGTGCTGGAGCCGTCGAGCAGCCGGAAGGCTTGTTCGGTGGATTCCGCCACCTGGGTA